>CAXTRT010000063.1:0-16750 GCA_964246835.1 uncultured Acidobacteriaceae bacterium
GGGGCTGGGTAATGGGCCGGTTGGGGTGGGCAGGCCGGCGGGGGGGTTGGTGGCGGGGGGTGAGGACAGCTTGGGGGAGGGTTTCGTGGGTGGGTGAAGTGCGAAATACGGGGGTCTCTCCACTGCGCTTCGCTTCGGTCGAGATGACGGCTCTTTTGGGAGCTTGCGGCAGCGGAGAAGCAGGTCCCTCCACTCTGTCTTCGCTTTGCTTCGCCTCCGGTCGGGATGACAGGGGCGTGGGGACGGCGAGGTCTTCGAAGATCTGCCAGAGCACGCGACGGAGCCAGCGTGAGGTGAGGCGGGCTCCCCACGCGGTGGTGCCGCCGAGGGTTTCGTAGACGGGGACGATGCGGTCGACCTCGAGCATGGCGTACTTGGCGTCGGAACTTCCCGGCGTTGGGAGGAGCTCGAACTGCGGCTGGATCATCTTGAGCCTGCCGGCGGTGGAGCGGGAGGCTTCGAGCTGGCCGTAAAGCGCAACCATGGAGCCGAGCGGGAAGCGGTCCTTGAGGTAGGCGCCGTTGAACCACATGGCTTTGATCGACGCGGTGCCCTGGCCAACCGTCATCTCGAAGAGCGGCATGCGGGCGGTGCGGAGGAGGGCGGCGCCGCGGACCTCGCCGATGACGGAGGCCATGGTGCCGGGCTTGAGGTCGGCGATCGGCTGGGGATGGAGGCGGTCTTCGTAGCGGAAGGGAAGATGATAGAGGAGGTCTTCGACGGTATGGAGATCGCGGCGGGCGAGTTCGGCGGCGACGCGCTCGCCGATGCGCTTGACGAAGCGGAGAGGTGTGGAGAGCTCAAGCACTTGCTTGATGGTAGCGCGGGTGGGTGGTTGCCGAGTTGTCCTGGCAGGAGGGCGGGTGTGGCTTTCGGCTACTGATCGATTTCAAGGATGATGGAGCCGGAGCCGGCGCTGCTGGCGTACTCGCGATGGGCTTGTTGGATCTGATCGAGCTTGAAGGTGGCTTTGATGGGGACTGAAATCTTGCCAGACTTGAGCAAAGCGAAGAGCTGTTCGATAAGCGACACAGGCGTTTCTCCGGGAGTAGTTCTACGGCCTTGCTTTCATCTTGGACGCGGTAGAGACCGATGTGATCCGGGAAAAGACGGCTCGGCGAGATGCCGGCTCCGGGCAGGAGATGTGCGACACGACGAAATGAGGATCCCGCAAGCAGCAAAGGGGCATGCAGGCCGCTGCTAGACTTTGGAGTGAGAGATGTATGGAGTGACGCGTGCCCATGGCTGCCCAATCTGCGCCGATTGTTGAACTGGTGGATGTGTCGAAGAGCTATGACACGAAGGTGGCGGTGCGTGGTGTGAGTCTGCGCATTGAGCCTGGGACGATGTTTGGGCTGCTTGGGCCGAATGGCTCGGGAAAGACGAGCTCGATACGGATGATGATCGGCATTACGGTGCCGGATGAGGGCACGGTACGGCTCTTCGGACAGCCGTTTACGCGCGCGGCGTTGAAGCGGGTGGGGTACCTGCCGGAGGAGCGCGGGCTTTACAAGAAGATGAAGGTGCTGGATCAGTTGGTGTTTCTGGGGCAGCTGCACGGGCTGGACGCGAAGACGGCGGAGGCGCGAGCGCGCAGCTGGTGCGAGCGGATGGAGATTGCCGAGGCAATGCCGAAGAAGACCGAGGAGCTCTCAAAGGGGATGCAGCAGAAGATCCAGTTCATTGCGTCGCTGCTGCACGAGCCGGAGCTGATCATCATGGATGAACCATTCAGCGGCCTCGATCCGGTCAATGCTACGCTGCTGCAGGACACGCTGGTCGATCTGCGAAGGGCCGGGAAGGCGATTCTGTTTTCGACGCACCGGATGGACCAGGTGGAGAAGCTGTGCGACTCGATTGCGCTGATCCATCGCGGCGAGGTGGTGCTTGCGGGCGGTATGCGGGAGATCAAGAGCCGCTATCCGCGAAACCGCGTGGAGATGCTGTTTGAGGGCGACGACAGCTTCTTGCGGCATGCATCCGTGGCGGAGGCGAAAAACTACTCGGGGCATGCGGAGATTCGTTTGAAGACAATCGATGGGCAGGAGCCGGATGCGCAGCCGCTGCTTGCCGAAGCAGTCGCGCGCGGAACGCGGGTGTTGCGCTTCGAGGTAAAGGAGCCGACGCTCGAAGAGATCTTCATCGAGAAGGTCGGATCGAGCGGGCTTGAACGTGTGGAGACGGCTGGGCTTGCCGGCGTGAACGGAGGCAGGGTCCATGCATAATGTCTGGTTGATTGCGAAGCGGGAGTATCTGGAGCGGATCCGGACGAAGGCCTTTCTGGTGATGACGGTGCTGATTCCGCTGCTGATGGTCGGTGGGATTGTGGGCACGGCGATTGCCGGGCGGTCGCAGCAGTCGAACTCGCATATCGCAGTGGTATCGCCGGACCTGGACCTGGCCACGGACCTGCAGAAGGAGCTCGAGCACGGCAAGAACAGCAAGATGCTGGTCGACGTGATCTCGCCGGCGGGCGCGGATACGCGGAGAGTGCTCGACAGCGAGCTCAGCAACCGGCAGCTGGACGGCTATCTCTGGGTCAAGGCGCCGGCCGCGAACGGAGCGAGGCCGACTTTCACCTACACGCCGCGATCGCGCGCGGATATTGTGACGCGCGGCACGATCATGGGCGCGCTTGAGACGGTGCTGACGCGCGAGAGTCTGACGCACCGCGGCATGGGCGCGGCGGATGTCGATGCGCTGATGGCCCCGGTGGCGATGGACAGCTCGCAGGCGGGCAAGAACGACAGCTCGGAGGGTGCGTTCTTCTCGGCTTATGTGCTCTTCTTTCTGATGTATTTCGTGATCATGCTGTACGGGATGAACGTGGCGCGGTCGATCATCGAGGAGAAGACGTCGCGGGTGTTTGAGGTGCTGCTGGCGACGATCCGGCCGGAGGAGATGATGGCCGGCAAGGTGATCGGCGTGGGATCGGTGGGGCTGACGCAGGTGGGGCTGTGGCTGGTGACGGCGGTGGTGCTGACGGCGACACCGCTGGTTGCGCGTTTGACCGGCTCCGATGTGCATGTGTCCCTGTCGGCGACGCAGATCGTGTTCTTTGTCGTCTATTTTCTGCTCGGGTATCTGCTGTACTCGTCGATCGCGGCGGCGCTGGGCGCGATGACGAACTCCGAGCAGGAGCTGCAGCAGCTGAATATGTTTCTGGTGCTGCCGCTGGCGCTGTGCATGTTCGGCCTGGGATTTGTGATTCCGAATCCGGACGGTTTGGTGGCGCGGGTGATGTCGATGACGCCGTTCTTCGCGCCACTGATCATGTATATGCGGATCTCAATCAAGATGCCGCCGGCGTGGGAGATTGCGGTGTCGATCATGCTGACGGCGGCGATGATCTGGGCGATTCTGTGGGTGGCGAGCCGTATCTACCGCGTTGGTATTCTGATGTACGGCAAGAAGCCGAATGTGGCGGAGGTTCTGCGCTGGCTGAAGTACAGCTAGGGCTGATGCGGGTGGCGACTTCATTCACGGTGAAGCAGCGGGTGGTGCTGGCCGTGGTTCCGCCTTTGGCGAGCGGGTTGATCCGGCTGCTGGGGGCTACGCTGCGTTATGAGACTGTATGCGCGCCAGGCGTGGCGGTGGGCGACACGATTCCAGGGCCGACGATCTTTGCGTTCTGGCACCGATCGCTGCTGCTGGCGGCGTATCGCTTTCGCGGGTTGGGGATTGCGATTCTGATTAGCCGCAGCTTCGATGGCGAGCTGATCGCGCGGACGGTCGAGCATCTGGGGTTTGTGGGGGTGCGGGGGTCGAGCACGCGGGGTGGAAGCGTTGGGCTGCGCGGCATGGAGCGGGCCTACGCGCATGGGCGAATCTGCGCGTTCACGGCGGATGGGCCGAAGGGGCCGGCGATGGTGGCGAAGCCGGGAGCGGTGCAGTTGGCGGAGTTGGCTGGAGCGCACTGGGTTGGGGCGTTTGAGTTAATGGCCGAGCGGTGCTGGCGGCTGGCAAGCTGGGATGGTTTTGTGATCCCGAAGCCGTTCTCGCGGGTGCGCGTAGGCTGGCCGGCGCATGCGCTGGTGGAGATAGGGGCGATGCAGCGTGCGATAGATGAGGCGGTACGAATGGTCTCGGGGGATGGACGGCCAAACTGACGAATGGTTTTGCTTGACGACGCGAGCGCGGTAGAGGATGCTGCGTTCATCACGAACGTCAACGGAGGGCAGGATGACACACTCCGGGCCAGAGATGGAAGAGATCAAGGCAGGCATGCGCGCCACGTGGATGGCGGGCGACTTCGGCGTGGTTGCGAAGACGATCGGAGGGAGCGCGGGAGAGCCATTTTCCGCGCGGATCGAGTTGCGTCCGGGCGATCGGGTGCTGGATGTAGCGTGCGGGACGGGCAATGTTGCGATCCCACTGGCGCGGCGAGGTGCGATGGTGACGGGTGTGGATATCGCGCCGAACCTGCTGGTACAGGCACGGGATCGGGCGGCCGCGGAGGGGCTCGCGATCCAGTTTGATGAAGGCGATGCGGAGCAGATGCCGTATGCCGACGGAGCGTTTGATGTGGTGGCGACAATGTTCGGAGCGATGTTCGCGCCGCGGCCGGAGAGGGTCGCCGCGGAGTTCGGCCGGGTGCTGAAGCCGGGCGGGTTGCTGGCCATGGCGAACTGGACGCCGGCGGGGTTTTCCGGGCAGATGTTCCAGGTAGGAGCGAAGCATGTGCCGCCGCCTATGGGGATTGTGCCGCCGGCGCTCTGGGGAGATGCGGCTGTGGCGCGGGGGCGGCTTGCGGGGGAGTTTGGAGAGATCCAGACGGAGATCGTTGCGATGGACTTTGATCTACCGGTAAACCCGGCGGGGGCTGTTGCGTTCTTCCGCAGGTACTTTGGGCCGATGCAGATGGCGTTCAGGCGGCTGGACGAGGCGGGCAAAGCTGGATTGCAGGCCGATCTGGAGGCGCTGTGGGCCGGTGCGAATGTGGCCGAGGATCCTGAGCGGCATACGCTGATCCGGAACGAGTATCTGCAGGTGATGGCGGTTCGGCGGTAATGCAAGGGCGGGGCTGAGCTGTCTGGGTACTGCCCGGCGACTCTCTGGGGGGACTTTAGACTTAGAGGGTGCTGGTCTCTGAGTTCGGATTTGAGTTGCCGGAGGAGTTGATTGCGCAGGTGCCGTCGGCGGTGCGGGGGGCGAGCCGGATGCTGGTGGTGGATCGAGCTACGGGCGCGTTCAGCGATGATGTGTTCCTGCATCTTCCCGGCCGGCTGCGGGCGGGGGATCTGCTGGTGCTGAACGACTCGCGGGTGCTGCCGGGGCGGCTGATGGCGCGGCGGGCGGGATTGCGAACGCAGGGTGGCTCGCCGGAGCCGACGGGCTTGGTGGAGGTGCTGCTGACAGCTGCGGCAGCGGAGGACGGCTCGGGAGAGAATGTATGGCAGGCGCTGGTGCGGCCGGCGAAGAAGGTGGCGGTTGGCGAGACGCTTCTGTTTGCCGACCCGCGAGCGCAGGCGGAGATCCTTCTGCGGGCGGAGGTAGTTGCCGCCGGAGAGTTTGGGGAGAGGACGCTGCGGTTTTGGCCGGTGACGGCGCAGGCCGGCGGGTTTCTGGGAGTGCTGGAGCGGATCGGGTCGCTGCCGCTGCCGCCGTACATCCGCCGGGAGCGGGGAGCGCTGACTACGGCGGAGGATCGCGAGCGCTACCAGACGGTGTATGCGCAGGCAGCGGGCGGTGATGGGCAGAGAGCTACGGGATCCGCCGCGGCGCCGACGGCGGGGCTGCACTTTACGCCGGAGGTGCTGCGGGAGCTGGAGGCACGCGGGGTGGAGATTGCGCGGGTCACGCTGCATGTCGGGTTGGGGACGTTCCAGCCGGTGCGGGTGGAGCGGCTGGAGGAGATACGGCTGCACGCGGAGCGGTATACGCTGCCAGAGGCGACGGCGGCGGCGGTGAACCGGGCTCTGGCGGAAGGGCGTCGGATTGTGGCTGCGGGAACTACGGTGACGCGGACGCTCGAGCACTGCGCTCTGGCGGCAGAGGCGGCCGGAGAGCGCGAGCTGCGCGGGCACTCGGGCGAGACCTCGGTGTTTCTCTCTCCGGGGTACCGGTTCCGAGTAGTGAGCGGGTTGCTGACGAACTTCCATCTGCCGGGGTCGACGCTGCTGATGCTGGTGAGCGCGTTCGCGGGCAAGGAGGCGGTGCTTGCGGCGTATCGGCACGCGGTCGAGGAGCGGTATCGCTTCTTCAGTTATGGGGACTGCATGCTGCTGCTGTGAGGATGTCAGGGTGGCGGGTACCCTCTCCCCCGGGGTACCCCAGGGGCAAAGTATTCATGACAGGCAGGTTAAGAACAAGGTTGGATCAAAATGTTTTAGCCGTTCCGAACAAAAAGCAGGTTCCTCGCGTTGCTCGGAATGGAAGAAAGAAAAGCAAAGGACGGGCTCCGCATCGCAGGCCGGATTCACTCTTTCAGTGTACGGATGGAGCGCAGGCAGTTGCGCCAGGTTTGCGTGCATTATCAGGAGCTAAGTCTAGTTCGTAGTTTGTCTGGGGGCGGGAACGGCTACGGAGCGATGAAATACGGGGATCTCTCCACTGCGCGAGACGATGGTGCTGTCTTGCTCCGGTCGAGATGACGGCATCTTCAAAAAAGTTATTGAAAGAGTTCAGAGTGGATCTCTCCGCTCCACCCTAGATCGAAAATGGCTATGGACGAACTGACTTCCGCAGGTAACGGCTTTACTGCACTCTTTGCTTTTCAGCGCGGCAAAGCTCTGATACGGTTTGCTACCGGGTTCTCTGCCTTGCTTCGGAAAAGGATGCACGCCTGTCATGAAGTTCTGCCGTATTTTTCTGCCGTTGGTCTTTGCGTTGTTGAGTAGCTCGTCTCTAATCGGTTGGGCACAGGGGCCTGAAGCTCGTCTTCGGGGCGGGATCCGCGAGGGCTCGCGCGCGGTGCTGCCGGGATCGAGGCAGCCGCGTGTGCTGCAGGGCAGGACCTTGGGCCCGTTGGGGCGAACCAGGCGCTTCATGGGATGACGCTGGTCTTCCGCCGCTCCGACGCACAGGAGGCCGAGCTGAAGCAGCTGCTGGCTGCGCAGCAGGATCCTGCGTCATCCAGCTTTCACCGATGGCTGACGCCGGAGGGCTTTGGCCAGCGTTTCGGCATGGCCGAGGAAGACCTGCGGGCGGCCGAGCAGTGGCTGAGCGCTCAGGGCTTTGCGGTGACAGGTGTGACCCGCGCCCGTGACCGCATTACTTTTTCCGGGACGGCGGGTCAGGTAGGGACGGCGTTTTCCGCTCCGCTTCATCGCTTCCAGGTAGAGGGTGAGGTGCATGTCGCGCCGAGCGCTGATCTCACGCTGCCAGCGGATCTGGCGGCGGTGACGACGGCGTTGCTGCACCTTTCGGACTTCCGGCCGCGGCCGAATGTTAAGCCTGCCTTTACGGCCTCCGCGGACCAAGGGCACTATCTCACTCCCGGCGATCTCGCTGTGATGTACAACCTGCCCCACGCATATGACCCGAGCTTTGCGCCCGGAACGGGACAAACGATCGCCATCGTGGGCCAGTCCTACGTCGATGTATCCGGGTCCTCCCGGTTTCGTGGCGAAAACGTTGCGACGGAGCCGCAGTCCATCTCCACGGTGCTTGTTCCGAACACCGGGGTGGAGGCCATCTCTCCGGGAGATGCCGCTGAAAGTGAGATCGACATGGAGTATGCCGGCGGCCTCGTGCCCTCGGCCAACCTGTTTCTCGTCTATGTCGGCAACGATCAGAACTACAGCGTTTTCGATGCCCTTGCCTTTGCAATCGATGAGAATCTTGCACCTGTGATCAGCATTAGCTACGGCGAATGCGAAAGCCTTCTGAGCCCGGGCGAGCTTCAGCAAGGAAATGCGCTCTTTGAACAGGCCGGCGCTCAAGGCCAGACATTGATTGCCTCGTCGGGCGACTCCGGCTCTTCGGGATGCGTTCGCTTTTCGACATCGAGTGCATTTTCAGCAATCGAACAACAAGCTCTTGCTGTGAGCTATCCCGCATCGAGCCCCTATGTCACGGCCGTTGGCGGAACACAGATGGCACCGGGAACGTTTGATGCCGGCAATACCACATACTGGGGAAGCAGCACGTTTGGATTTGACCTGGTGAGTTCGCTGCTCTCGTATGTTCCGGAGGTGGTGTGGAACGAGGGATCGACATCGAGGATCCTTGCAGGGGGTGGTGGATCGAGCGCGGTCTTTGGCCGGCCGTCCTGGCAGAGCGGGCTTTCAGGAATGTCCGGCGGAGCCACACGCCTGGTTCCGGACATTGCTCTTCAAGCCTCGATCCAGAATCCCGGCTTTCTTCTTTGCACGGATGATGCCAGCTTTCTCGCCTCCGAAGGCCAACTGTTCAGCTGCTACTACAACCTTCGCGGCGATAACGGCCAGTTCACGGTGGCTGGAGGAACCAGTTTTGCGGCGCCGGTGTTCGCGGCGATGACGGCCCTGTTGAATCAGGAGCAGCATGCACTCGGACAGGGCAACGTCAACCCAACGCTCTATAGCTTGGCTGCAAACTCCGCGAGCAACAGTTCCGTCTTCCACGATATCGTCTCCGGTTCGATTGCATGCGTTCCCGGTGCGCCGCGATGCTCTGCCGCCGGTCAATCCGGCTTCTTTGCGACGGCTGGATTTGATGAGGCTACCGGGCTTGGCAGCATCGATTTTGGCCACCTGATTGCGCGTGGCCTGCGAGTAGTGGAACGACGCTCGCCGGCACGCTCATCCAGCTCTTCCCGCAAAACATAACGTCGCCGCCTGGCATGACGGATGGCCTGAATATGATTGTCAGCCCCTATCCTTTCGAGAATGGGACCGCACCGACGGGAAGTGTATCGATCGCCCTGGACGGCGCGGTTATCGAACCCGCTCTCGCTCTTTCATCGATGCAGGTCGGCGACTCAACGGCTGGTATTGTCATCACCGTGCCAAGCAGCCCGGGATCCCACGTGGTGGTCGCTACGTATCCAGGGGACGCTACGCATGGCCCTTCCAGCGCGGCCATATCTATCCTCGTAGGCCAAGTCTTTGCATCGGGAGGCTTTGCGCTTACTGCGGATAATGTGACCGTTCCTGCCAACGGCTCCGCTGCAACGACAGTCACTGTGACGCCGACTGGCGGGTACGACGGCCGGCTGTTCTGGTCATTCTCGCTTATGGGCGGGAATGGCGGCAGTCCGAGCGGGTGCTACTTTATTCCTTCGCTGGCCGTGCAGGGCGTTACTTTGACGACACTCTCCTTGCGGTCGGGCACCGCCTGCTCCGCCGCAGCGCCAGCCGCGCGCTCCGCGTACCGCTCGCTCACGATGCAACCGGCGACGAAGGCTGAGCGGGCGAGGCTGTGGCCAGCTGCCGCAGGCCTGCTCCTCTTTTGCTTGTTTCCGGGGATGCGGCGGCGGCGACCTGTTCCTTTGATGTGCCTGCTTCTGATGAGCTCGGTATTTGGGTTCTCCGGCTGCGGCGGAGGCTCGTCCAGTGCAGTCAGCAGCAGCAGCAGCGCTGGGGCCTCCCAGCCCGTCAGCCCGGCAGTGACGTACACAGCAACCCTGACAGGGCGGGATTCGATCAGCGGGTCCATCACGTCTTCAACAAGCTCATGCTGACCCTGCAGTAAGTCGCATCGCATGCAAGGCGTATTGCGGCGAGGGTAAGAAACAGTTGCTGCACGGATTCGCCTCATTCAGGCCGATGATGTCATCTTAACGACTATGGCGACGAAGAAGGTAGCGGTGCGGCGGGAGCGGGTGGACTCGGGGATGACCTCGGTGGCGGAGGCGGCGAGCGCGGCGGCGGAGGCGCGGGCTGCGGCGACGCGGGCGTCGGCGGCGGGTAAGGGCGGGGAGTTGGCGGGTGGAGAGCCGGTGGGCGATAAGCCTCCAATCTATCTGCTGGACTCGATGGCGTTTATCTTTCGGGCGTATCACGCGATGCAGCGATCGCGGCCGATGTCGACGCGGACGGGGATACCGACGGCGGCGACGTATGTGTTCGTGAACATGATCAACAAGCTGCGGAAGGACTTTGCGCCGGAGTACATGGCGGCGGTGTATGACGTGGGTGCGCCGGTACACCGCAATGAGATGGCCGCGCAGATGAAGGACGTGAAGAAGTTCAACATCAAGACGCAGGCGTTTGAGACGGTGGAGTATGGCGGGTACAAGGCGAACCGGACGGAGACGCCGCCGGACCTGATCCAGCAGCAGCCGTATATCCGGCGGGCGCTGGACGCGTTTCGGATTCCGATTCTGAGTTACGAGGGGTTTGAGGCGGATGATGTGATCGGGACGCTGAGCTGCAAGTTATCGGCGCTGGGTCATAAAGTTTTTGTGGTTTCGTCCGATAAGGACATGATGCAGCTGGTGAACGCGGACGTGAGCATTCTGAACCCGACCAAGGACAACCTGGTCCTTGATGCGGCGGGGGTGGAGGCAGCGCTGGGTGTGCCGCCGGAGCGGGTGATCGACGTGATGGCGCTGCGTGGGGATGCGATCGACAACATTCCGGGCGCGCCGGGGATTGGGGATAAGGGGTCGGTGGAGTTGATTCAGCAGTTCGGGTCGGTTGAGGCGGCGCTTGACGGGGCGGAGGAGGTGAAGAAGAAAACGTATCGTGAGTCGTTACAAAATAATCGGGAGAATATTCTGCTGTCGAAGGAGCTGGTGACGATCCATACCGGCGTGCCGATCGAGTATTCGATCGAGGAGATGCGGACGCAGCCGATTGATGCCGCGGCGTGCCGGGTGTTGTTTGCGGAGCTGGAGTTTACGACACTGCTGAAGGAGCTGGCGCCCGATGTGGACACGACGCCGGTGATGTTCAACACGCGGCCGACGGAGGCGGAGGTTGCGGCGATGCTGGCGGAGGCGCGCGAGCGCGGCGGGCTGGCGATCGCGGTGATGGAGGATGCGCAGTCGCTGGCGGAGGAGGTGCGGGCGGAGGCCGCGGAGGGTGAGGAAGACGCAGAGCCGGAGCCTGTCGAGCCGGAGACGATGAGTTTATTTGGTATGGGGCCGGTGGAGCCGGTCAAGGAGGTGAAGGCGGCGGATCGGGGATGCAGGGTGGGTCTGGCGGCGAGGGCAGAGCTGGCGATGGAGGTTTCAATCGATGCGGCGGGGGTACGGGAGACGCTGGCGGATGCGGCGTTGCCGAAGCATGTGCATGACCTGAAGGCGGTGACGCGAGCGATGGCGGCGCAGGGCGTGTTGCTTGCCGGTGAGGTTTCGGACGTGATGCTGTGGAGTTACCTGGTGAATCCGACGCATGGCTCGCATACGCTGGCGGATGTGGCGGCGCGGAGCTCGAATCGGGCGTTGACGCATGCGCCGGAGACTCTGCTGGCGGAGTCGGCGAGCGCGGTGGAGCGGCTGATCGGGACGCTGGGCGCGCAGATGGTTGATGCGACGGAGTCGGCGAGCGGGCGGGCGGGCGAGGGTGGTGGGGAACGGGCGCGGCTGGAGGATGTGTATAAGGCTATAGATCTCCCGTTAGTCCCAGTCTTGCTGCGAATGGAGCAGGTGGGGGTTCGGGTGAATCCGGAGTTTCTGCGGGAGATGAGCTCGCGGCTGGCGGTGGATATGGACACGCTGGCGGAGCGGATCTATGAGGGGTCGGGGCACCGGTTCAATATCAATTCGCCGAAGCAGCTGGGCGATGTGCTGTTCAACAAGATGAACCTGGCGAAGCCGATCAAGTACGGCAAGGGTAAGGTGATCTCGACGGCGCAGGATGTGCTTGAGGAGCTGGCGGAGAAGCATCCGGTGCCGATGCAGGTGCTGGAGTATCGGCAGCTGGCGAAGCTGAAGAGCAACTACCTGGACCAGTTGCCGGGGTTGGCGGATAAGGACGGGCGGGTGCATACGACGTTCAACCAGGTGGGGACGTCGACGGGGCGGCTGTCGAGTACGAACCCAAATCTGCAGAATATTCCGACGCGGACGGCGCTGGGGCGGGAGATTCGCAAGGCGTTTATTGCGGCGCCGGGGAACCTGCTGATGAGCGCGGACTACTCGCAGATCGAACTGCGGCTGATGGCGCACTTCTCGCAGGATCCGCTGCTGCTGGACGCGTACAGGACGGGCAAGGATATTCATACGCTGACGGCGGCGGAGGTCTTTCAGGTGGATGCGGAGACGATGGATAAGGAGACGCGGGCGCGGGCGAAGGCGGTGAACTTTGGGATTGTGTACGGGATCAGCCCGTTTGGGCTGGCGGTGCAGCTGGGAATCGACCAGAAGGTGGCGCGGGAGTATATCGAGCGGTACTTCGACCGGTATAAAGGCGTGCGCGGGTTCATCGATGAGACGCTCGATACGGTGCGACGGGAAGGGGCGGTTCGGACGTTCTTCGGGCGGGTGAGGCCGATTCCGGATATTCACTCGCGCAACCCGAATATGCGGGGGTTTGCCGAACGGACGGCGGTGAACACGCCGCTGCAGGGGACGGCGGCAGACCTGATCAAGCTGGCCATGATCAAGCTCGATGAGGCGATTCGCGTGCGCGGATTGAAGAGCGTGATGACGCTGCAGGTGCACGACGAGCTGCTCTTCGATGTGGTGCCGGACGAGCGCGAGGAGATGGAGGCGCTGGTGAAGCAGGAGATGGAGCATGTGGCGGAGTTTTCGGTGCCGATCGTGGCGGATGTGGGGGTGGGGGAGAACTGGCGGGATATCAAGTGATAGTGGTTGCCAGAGGCAATGGCTTTGCATGCTTGAGAGGCAATGGTGCTCTCGGGCGAGCGCCTTATGGATGCGGCACCCGAAGCACAGTGCGGGGATTCTTCGCTGCGCTCAGAATGACAATTCTTGGGGGCTCAGAATGACAATTCTTGGGGCTCAGACTTTCGGGGGCTCAGACTCCTGGGGTCTCAGGATGATAGTTCCTTGGCTGCGGCGGATGTGGTTGATCAACTCCGGTAGTCGGAGGCTGGTTGTGCGTTTGGGTGGCTGGTAGACTGAAGATTCGAGTTGGCGGGCGTACTTTGCAGTCGGCACAGAAGAGATTTGGAGAGCGTGTGGATCAGCGGACGAAGGCGATGTTGAAGCAGGATGAGTATGTGACGGTGGGGACCCATGGGTTGGAGTGGGCGGGGCAGAACCGGCGGTCGGTGATTGTGTCGGCGGCGATTCTGCTGGCCGTGATTGTGGTTGCGGTGCTGTCGATTGTGCTTTATCAGAACCGGTCGGAGAAGGCGTCGGAGGCGTTTGGCGCGGCGATGCAGACCTACCAGACGCCGCTGGCGGCTCCGGGGCAGCAGGTGCCGCCGGGGGTGAAGACGTTTGCGTCGGTGACGGAGCGGGCGAAGGCGTCGAGCGATCAGTTTATGCAGGTGGCGACGCAGTACAGCAGTACGCCGGATGGCAAGAATGCGCGCTACTTTGCCGGGCTGACGTACATCGAGGCGGGGCAGAACGCGACAGCCGAGGAGACGCTGAAGAAGGTGGCGGGCGGATGGAATCACGATCTCGCCGACCTGGCGCGGCTGGCGCTGGCGCAGATGTATCGGCAGACGGCGCGGGATGCGCAGGCAATTGAGCTCTACAACGCGATCGCGGCGAAGCCCTCGACGGCGGTGCCGGCGGGCGTGGCGAAGCTGCAGCTGGCGGACCTCTACATGGGCGAGAACAAGCCGGAGGAGGCGCGAAAGATCTATGCGGAGCTGAAGGATAAGGACGGTAAGAGCGCGGCGGGAGTGATTGCGGCGCAGAAGCTGAATCCTGGGGCGGCTCCGGCTCCGCAGCTGTAACGCTTTCCGGGTTGATGGGGAGCCGCGACCTATGGGTTTGCGGCTTTTCTGGTTTGCTGGCTGTCCTGCCGACGAACCTGGGCGCGGCGAGCGGGTGTCGAATGTGGCGACGCAGTCGCGCCAGGGCAGACGAGGCATCTTGGGATGACGATGCCGGCGGTATTGGGTGGATGGTGGAAGGCTACGTCGCTTCGCTCCGGGGTACGGGCAGATGCAGGGATTCGTCCAGGTTCGGCAAGCTCAGGTCAGAATGACAAGCAAGGGTGGATGGCATTGCAGCGATGACGAAAAGCAGATCCTCCGCCTTTGGCGAAGGATGACAACCAAATGCGAAGGATGACAACCAGAAAAGATATGCGGGGCGCTTCCACTTTGGCAAGCTCAGAATCAGAAGGGCAAGCTCATTCTGTGTAGGGTTCTTCGTTTCGCTCGGGACGGCAACGCAGACTACGACGACGGCCTTTGTTGCTGGCCATGTTGACGCCTGCTATGCGTGCTGGCCGGTCGGCTGTCTACCTGGGAGTGGCGGGTACAAGCAGAATACGGGGATCTCTCCACTTCGCTGCGCTTCGGTCGAGATGACGGCTTTTAGGAAGGTTTGATTTAGAGCATTTCTCCTGAAGCTGTGGCGTTGTTTCAAGTGCAAGGGAGGCCATTTCCTTGAGAGAAGATGGCATCGACGGGAGTGGCTTCCTCTACACCTTCAGGAGAAATGCCATCGGGGAGTGGCGGGTACATGCAGAATACGGGGATCTCTCCACTTCGCTGCGCTTCGGTCGAGATGACGGTCTCTAGGGAAGGTCTGATTTAGAGCATTTCTCCTGATGCTATGGCGTTGTTCAAGTGCAAGGGAGGCCATTTCCCTTGAGAGAGAAAATGGCACGGGCTGATACGGCCCGGAGTACACCTTCAGGAGAAATGCGTTATAGGTCGTGGGTTTCGGTGTCGTGGAGGTTCATGGCGGTGGACTGGCTGCTGATGTGTTCGGTGTTGACGGAGACTTTGCCGCCGAGGGCGCCGAAGCGGAGGCTTGAGACTTTGCGCCACTGGTCGGTGGCGCGGGGCTCGGAGATCCAGTGCGGGAGCGGCATGCAGAGGTAGTCGGCGAGGGCCTGGGCGCGGGGCTCGTAGAGCTGGCGGATGGCGAGCAGGCGGTGGGCGGAGTTGATGTCGGTGCAAAGGCCGATGTCGACGGAGGCGAGGATGTCGCAGAGGCGGGCGAAGGTGGCGTCGGTGAGGCGTGTGGTCTCGACGACGTTGAGCATGGCGAGCTCATCGATCTCGATCTGGAAGACGTGGCCGAGATCGACGATGGCGTGGCGGGCCATGGCGAAGGTGAGCTGGGCCTGGCGGGAGGCAGGGCCTTCGATGGTGGTGATGAGGAGGGCGCAGACGTCGAGGATGGTGGTGAGGGCGGAGAGCCAGCTCTGGTTGTCATGCTGGGAGCGGTAGTAGCAGAGGACGGGGTAGGAGATGTGCGACTCGAGGATGTCGGCGGACCAGCGCTCCCACTCGACGAGCAGGGTGATGAGCGCGGCGTGGCCGCCATCAAAGCCGTGGCGGCTGAGGAGTTCGGCGGCGGTGGGGGGCGAGCCGGCGCGGGAGTCGAGCAGGGCGACCGAGACCTCGCGGCGGCTGAAGGCGGCGTAGAGGACGGGGACGTAGCTGATGACGAGGGCGACGAGGCCGAGGCCGGTGCCGCTCTCAAGGATCATGAGGAGGCGGGCCACCTGGCGGCGGGGAACGACGTCGCCGGGGCCGAGCGTGGTAAGGGAGGTGCCGCTGACGTAGATATCCGTAAGGAAGCTGAGGCCGGGATGATGGCCGGGAGGGAGGCTGGCGTCCATATAGGGGGTGCCGAGGCCGTAGAGCATGAGGGCGAAGCCGAAGGTGAGCAGGCTGGCCCAGAAGAGGAGCAGAAAGATCAGAGAGATAGGGCCGTAGACGCCGTAGAACTGCTCGCGAAGCTTATGGCTGCCGATGTGCTCGCCGACGTAGACCCAAGGCTTCCAGGTGAAGATGAAGAAGAAGCGGGTGATGCGGAAGCGGCCGGTGGCGCGGCGGGGGATGACGACGGTCTGCACGGCGTCGAGCGCGACCAGGCCGCAGAAGAGCAGACCGAACGGAATGGCGAGCCAATGCATGAACGTGTGCTTCTCCCGGAGTCTATTCAATGCCTCGTGCGTCCAAAACAATAGTCTGGCGCACAGAAGACAGACGGTTCGGTACGCTATGAAGGAGCAGAAATATTCTCCGGGATTAGCCGAAAGAGCGTAGACACACACGCCGGACGAGGGGTAGACCTGTATAGAAGAACGCCTGGTTGCACTGCTTTGACGCCAGATGGCGTCGGGATTGGTAGGAAACGCTATGCGTCGAGTCCTGATTGTGGACGATGAACCGGTTGTCGCGGATACTCTGCGGCTGATCTTTCAGAAGAACGGATTTGAGGCGCAGAGTGCGTACTCGGCGGATGCGGCGATGGCGTGCGCGGCCTCGTTTACGCCGGAGCTGATGCTGTGCGACAATCAATATGCCGGAGAAGGATGGGGTGGAGCTGATCTCGGCGATGAACCAGGACCATCCGGCCTGCCGGATTCTGGTGCTGACGGGAGCGTATGCCAGCATGGCGCGGGTGCGCGAGTTTGGCGCGACGCTGAAGCGCTCGCTGCCGATTCTGGCGAAGCCCTGCGCGCCGGCGGATGTGCTGCGCGAGGCGGGCAACCTGCTGCTGACGGCGTGAGCCGGGCCAGGTTGTAGACTCGGCAGATATGCCGGACGATGATATGCCGGGAGACAGGGAAGAGCGGCTCACGCTGGCGAGCCTGCGCGGGCGATCGTCGCGTAGCGGGGCGAGACGGAATGGTGGGCCGGCGGCGGGCCGCGACCCTCAGCAGGGAAAAGATGCAACGGTGACGCTGCCGCAGATGGGCCTGTTCTCCGCGGAGAGAGACGGAGATGCGGAGGCTGCACCTTCGTTGGTGGCTGCGCCGCATCTGATGCCGGC
>CAXTRT010000063.1:16760-17007 GCA_964246835.1 uncultured Acidobacteriaceae bacterium
GGGGTGGGTGGGGGGCGTCTTGGGGGGGGGGGGGGCGCCCGTGGCGGCCGGCCCCCCCCACTGCCGCGTGTCGCGGAGAGGCCGGTGCAACGGGTAGGAACGGCCGATACTGGGGGCGCCGGTGCGGAGGCGATGACGGCTCCGTGGGGACGGCGAGTTGAGACGCGTGAGGTGGGGTTGACTCCAGAAAAGCGCGTCTGGTCGGTGCGGGCGATCGTGGCGGATGTACGAGGGCGGGTTGAGGGCG
>CAXTRT010000064.1:0-16965 GCA_964246835.1 uncultured Acidobacteriaceae bacterium
GGACGCCCAGGACGACGATCTTGGGATCTGCTTGGCGGCCGCCGGCGGCGATGGCGATGCCGGCGCGCAGAACCTCGAGGAAGCGCGGACGATCGGTGACGACGTGATCCGACGGGAAGATGCCGAGGACGATGGCGGGATCGATGCGTTCGAGGAGAAAGGCGGCGAGAGCGCAGGCGGGAGCGGTGTTGCGGCCCAGAGGCTCGGAGAGGATGTGCTCGCGGGCGACCTCGGGCAGCTGCCCAGCGATCTCGGCGGCGAGCAGGTCGTTGGTGATGACCCAGAGATCTTCAGGCGCGGATAAGGGCTGCAGACGGGAGAGCGTTTCCTGAATCATCGTTCGATCGCCATCAAGGGCCAGCACCTGTTTGGCACGGGCGCGGCGGCTGCGCGGCCAGAAACGGGTGCCGCTTCCCCCGGCGAGGATGACCGGGGCGAAGCGGGGCGGCGAGGAAGCGTCGGGAAGACTCATGGGGACCATCCTAGAGGATCGTCCTCCGATTATCCCAAAGAAGCGAAGTACTTCCCGAGTCGGGAGATACCACTTTCGATGACCTCGGACGAAACCGCGTAGGACAAACGGATATGCTCTCTGGTGCCGAAGGCCTCGCCGGGAACGACCACGACGTGGGCCTCCGAGAGAAGTTTGGCCGCGATACCCGCTGCAGAGGTCAAGCCGCCTTTGCCGAGGAAGGCTTTGACGTTGGGATAGACATAGAAGGCGCCTTCGGGAACGGTGCAGGTGAGGCCGGGAATGGTCTTGAAGCCGGCGAGGATCTGGTCGCGCAGCTTGACGTAGTCGGCGCGCATCTCGGTCACGCAGAGCTGCGATCCGCTGACGGCGGCGATGGACGCACGCTGCACCATGCTGGCGGCATTCGAGGTGCTCTGCGACTGCAGTTTTGAGATCGCCGCGATAATCGGCCGGGGTCCCAGCGCAAAGCCGGCGCGCCAGCCGGTCATCGCGTAGGTCTTGGACAGGGAGCCGAGGACGAGGATGTGCTCTTTACAGTCCGTGAAGGATGCGCCGCTGACGATCCTGCCGGTGAAGTTGAGGTAGACATAGCACTCGTCGAGCATGACGTAGATGCCGCAGGCGTGCGCCAGGCGAACGACGGCTTCGAGATCCCTGGGGCTCATGACGGCGCCGGAGGGATTGGACGGACTACACAGGATGATGGCCTTGGTGCGGGGCGTGATGGCAGCCTCGATCATGGCGGCGGTGACGCGGAAGTTTTCGGCTTCTTCGGTCTCGATGAGGACGGGCGTACCGCCGGCGTACTGGATGATGTCTTTGTAGGAGACCCAGTAGGGCACGGGCAGGATGACCTCGTCGCCGTGATCGATGAGGACCTGGATGGCGTTGAAGAGGGCCAGCTTTCCGCCGGTCGAGAAGACGCACTCTTCAGGGGTGTAGTCGGTGCCGAAGTCGCAGGCGTGCCGGTCAACGAGGGCGCGGCGGATCTCCGGGGTGCCGGCGACGTTGGTGTAGCGGGTGACGTTGTTCTGGATCGCCTCGATGGCCGCGTCCTTGATGTGCTGCGGCGTTTTGAAGTGGGGCTCGCCGGCGCCGAAGTCCGCCAGATCCACGCCGTGACTCTTGAGGCGAAGGGCCTCTGCCGTGATGGCCATGGTGGCCGAGACTTCGATGCGATTGATGCGATCCGCAAAGACCTTAACGCTTGGCTTGCTCATGTGTTCTAGTGTGCCAGATTCGCGGACGCCGCGAGCAGTGGAGCGGCGTCAGCCTTCGCTAACCAGCATCTTTGCTTGGAGCCGTTCCATCACCAAAGGCGGCACGAGGGCTGCTACGTCGCCGCCGAGACGAAAGACGCCCTTGATAAGCCGCGAGCTGACGTAGGTGTACTTTTCGGCGGGCAGCATGAAGAGGGTTTCGAGATCGGGGTCGAGCTTGCGATTCATCATGGCCATCTGGAACTCATACTCGTAGTCCGAGATGGCGCGGATGCCGCGAAGGACGGCGCGACAGCCGTGGGTTCGGGCGCACTCGACGAGCAGGCCATCGAAGGTGATGACGGAGACGTTGCCGAAGGAGCGGGTAGCCTCGGCGATCATCTCCTCACGCTCGGGAACGGTGAAGAGCGGCTCGCCTTTTTCGGAGTTGCGCAGGATGGCGACGATGAGCTGGTCGACGATCTTGGCGCCGCGCGCGATCAGGTCCAGATGCCCGTTGGTGAGCGGATCGAAGGTGCCGGGATAGATGGCGCGAACCGTGTTCATAGCAAGAGCAGCATATCGCAGGCGCTACGAGGAAGGTTCTATCCACCACGGAGATCTGCCGGGATGCAAAGCGTCTGCATACCGGCAGATTGATCCACCCACACTTTGCCGGCTCGAGTTGCGGGCGGCACTTACTTCTTTGCGCGAACCACTTCCAAGGCGTGAGCGGCGCCGTTTATGGGAGCCGATGGAATCTCGACCGGCTCGGCGTTCGTGCCGATCTTCAGCTTGCGCCGCAGGTCGGCGTCGATGCGGACGAAGATGTCTTTGTTTTCCTTGAGGAAGTTGCGGACGTTTTCACGGCCCTGCCCGATACGCTCGCCCGAGTAGGAGTACCAGGCGCCGGACTTTTCGACGATGTTGTTGACCACGGCCAGATCGAGCACGTCGCCCTCGCGGGAGATGCCCTCGCCGTAGAGGATGTCGAACTCGGCGTCGCGGAACGGGGCGGCGACCTTGTTTTTGACGATCTTGACCTTGGTGCGCGAGCCAACGACGACGTCGCCATCTTTTACGGCGCCGATGCGGCGGATGTCAATGCGGACGGAGGAGTAGAACTTGAGCGCGCGGCCGCCGGTGGTGGTCTCCGGGTTGCCGAACATGACGCCGATCTTGTCACGGATCTGGTTGATGAAGATGAGGCAGGTGCGGGACTTCGAGACGGTGCCGGTCAGTTTTCTCAGCGCCTGAGACATCAAGCGGGCTTGCAGGCCCATGTGGGAGTCGCCCATCTCGCCGTCGAGCTCCGCCTTGGGGACAAGGGCGGCGACGGAGTCGACGACCAGGACATCGATGGCGCCGGACTTGACCAGCGCCTCGACGATCTCAAGGGCCTGCTCGCCGTAGTCGGGCTGCGAGATCAGCAGGTTATCGACGTCGACGCCAAGCTTTTTAGCGTAGGCGGGATCGAGGGCGTGCTCGGCGTCGACGAAGGCGGCCAGACCACCGTTCTTCTGCGCCTCGGCGATGATCTGGAGGGTGATGGTGGTCTTGCCCGAGGACTCCGGGCCAAAGATCTCGACGACACGGCCGCGAGGAACGCCGCCTACGCCGAGCGCGGCGTCGAAGGAGATTGAGCCGGAGGAGATGACGGCGATCGGGCCGATCGATTCCTTGGAGCCAAGGCGCATAATCGAGCCTTTGCCGAACTGCTTTTCAAGCTGGGAGAGTGCGGTTTCGATTGCTTTGTTGCGGTCTTCAGCCACGGGGGAGATCTCCTAAAAGGGCTTATCAGTCTGGATACTAGCAGCTTGCCAGGGCAAAGAAAAGGCGAATAACGCGAAGGTTGTAGAACGTGTTACCTGCGGAGCAGATCGACCGGCTGATGGACGTTTTCGATGCGAAAGAGAGGAGCCAGCGAGGGGTGACGGCGGGTGACGGCCCGGTACATCTCCCAGGCGATGCGGCGATAGCTGAAGTGCCCGGCGGGGCCGGAGCGGAGCTCACTAATATAGAGGGCCTCGGCGAAGTCCATCTTGAACAGCGAGCGGCAGCGCAGGCCGAGCGGCAGAAGGTACTGTGCGGATTGCGCGGACTCGGGTACAGGGGAGTGAGTCAGCGCACGGTAGGCGGCCAGCGCGGACTCCATGGCGGCGCGGTACACGGCTTCGAGACCGGCTTCGGCGAGGGTGGGCTGGCCGGGGCAGACCGGCTCCTCGTAGCCGTGGAGATCGGTATAGGGCTGCAGCAGCTGGATGCAGCGGCGATGCCGGTGCATGTCGCGGAAGCCGCCGATGTCCATGAGGATGTCGAAGCGCAGGGCAGCGCCGGCGGAGAAGCCGCGGAGGAGTTCATCATGGCGGCCGCGATGCTCGGCGGCGAGACGGATGAGTTCGGTGCGCCGAGCCTCCGACAGAGCGGCGACGGCATCCCGCAGCTGGCGGTAGGGATAGTGGCAGTTTGGGTAGAGCAAGGAGGTGGCGAGCTCGATCTCAAGCGGCTCGCCCTCTTCGATCAGGTCGACGAGGGGCGCCGGGGCGATCGGCTGGCTGGCCATCAGCTCGGCCGCCGCCTGCGTGAGCGACGCTCGCGTTCGGGCCTGATAGTCACTGGCCTGAGCGTACTTGACCAGGGTGGGCGCGGTGGCGACGGGGCGCTCGAGACGCTCCGCAGCCGCCCGCGCGTGGGGGTCGGCCGAGGCGTGGAGATTGGCGATCAGCGTTGCCGCGGTGACCTCTTGCACGTTCCATGCCGGACCGGCGGCGGCGGCGCGCAGCTGCTCGCCAAGGCCGCGAATCTCCGCAAACTCACTTGTCAGCAGGCGCGAGACCTGCGTTTCGAGGGTGCGGGCGTTGACGATCTGACCGAGGGAGGTGTTGGTGGCGAGTGGAAGCAGATAGCGCGCGGCGTCAAAGGCACGGGCTTTGAGGGTGCGGTCGTAGGCGTCGGGCTTCATCGCCTCCGGGCGCGGAATGGCGCGGCGGAGGGCCTCAAACATGCCGGCGCCGACGGTCTCATAGGCGCGGAAGAGTTGCTCTACGGCCGCGGTGAACGCCGGGGTGTCGGGGCCGAGATCGGGCGTGAACCAGCCGGAGCTTTGAAAGTTTTGGTACCGCGTGGAGCGCTCCTGGCCATCCCAGCGCTGCTCGTCGACCAGATCGATCGCGGCGAGCAGCGAGAGGCGCTCGATGGCGAAGGGGATGTGCGCGAGATCGGCGATGGAGCGGTGGCCGTACTGAAAGTAGAAGGTGTTGAGGAACTGCTCGGCGCGGGTGGCACTGATCTCCGCGAGCGACTGCTTCATGCTGAGCGACGAACGGGAGTACTTGGCCATGGCGTAGGCCAGCACCTCGGGATCCGCGCCGTGGATCGCGTAGACCTCGGTCGCGGGAGGGTGAGCCGCCAGGCTCTGCGAGGAGATCGCGGCGGGAGCGGACAGCTGGTCCGATCCGCTCTTCCCTTCTGGCTGAACCGGCTCGTTGGCAAGCGGCCTGTGGTGCTCCAGTGCTGGCATGGCCTCAAGGCTACCTGAGGAGGCAAGAGCTTGGTCTGGGAATCAGGTGGGAATCAGGTGGGAATCGGGGGACGAAATTCTAAGCTCTTTCTTTTCAACTATCATCATCTATGCTGCCGGGCTTCAAGCAAATGCGGGCATCTACAAATGATATGTCTGCTCTTGACCTTACCGCTCATCGGCCGTATCCGCGGCTTGCCGGGCCGTGGCGCATGGCGCAGCGCTGGAACGATCTGCTGTTCGCGCATTGGCCGATCGCTCCGGAGGCTTTGGCGAAGTGCCTGCCACCGGGGTTGGAGGCCGATCTATACGACGGGCAGGCGTGGCTCGGCGTGATTCCCTTTTGGATGGATCGTGTGCGGGTCCGCGCGGCGGGGGAGCGGACGGTGTGGTTTCCGGGGACGCGCAGCTTTCCGGAGCTCAACCTGCGGACGTATGTGCGGTCCAGGCGAACCGGGCAGCCCGGGATTTTCTTCTTTTCTCTCGATGCGGGCAGCGCGCTGGCAGTACTGGGCGCGCGCGTATTGTTTTTTCTGCCGTACTTTCCGGCGACGATGTCGCGCGAGATGCTGCCGGACGGCGGCATGCTCTACCGAAGCCGGCGATGGCTGCCGCGCGCCCGCCCGGCGGAGGTGCAGGTGCGCTATCGACCGACCGGCCCGGTGCAGCGGAGCGAGCCGGGGGATCTGGCCAGCTTTCTGACAGAGCGGTACTGCCTATTTACGACCCCACCGGGCGGCCATCTGCTGGTGGGCGAGATCGATCACCAGCAGTGGCCGCTGCAGCCGGCCGAGGCTGAGTTTCTCCGCAACGATCTGCCGGCGGACTTCGGTTTTACGCTGCCTGACCGGGCTCCGGTGCTGTACTTTTCGAAGGAGCTCGAGGTGACGATCTGGGGGCTGCACCGGGAGGACAAGCCGGGCGCGGTGTGGCCGCTCAAGTTATAAAGCCTCGTATACTCAACGAGTTGAACGTCTGCGCGGACAGATAGCGGCGGCGTTGAGGGAGACTGCTTTATGAGTACAGTGGCAGGACGGGTTGCGCTGGTGACCGGCGCCTCGCAAGGGATTGGCCGGGTGTGCGCCCTGGAGCTCGCTCGCGGGGGCGCTGTGGTGGCGCTGGCGGCGCGGAATGTCGAGAAGCTGGCTGGCGTGGCGGAGGAGATTCGCGGAGCGGGCGGGACGGCGGAGACGTTTTCGCTCGATATTGGGGATGAGAGCACGATCAAGGCGTGCGCGAAGGCGGTGCTCGGGCGCTTCGGCAAGGTCGAGATTCTGCTGAATAACGCCGGCATCACGCGCGATGGGCTGGCGATGCGGATGAAGCGCACGGATTGGGATGACGTGCTCTCGACCAATCTGACGGGAGCCTTTCTGCTGACGCAGGCGCTGCTGCCGCAGATGCTGAAGCTGCGCTGGGGACGGATCATCAACGTGACCTCGGTTGTCGGCGAGATGGGACAGGCAGGCCAGGCGAACTATGCGGCGTCGAAGGCTGGTCTGATCGGGCTGACGAAGAGTCTGGCGCGGGAGCTGGCCAGCCGGACGATCACGGTAAACGCAGTGGCGCCGGGGTACATCGAGACGGCCATGACCGCTGTCCTCAATGACGAGCAGCGATCGGGGATGCTATCGTTTGTTCCGCTGGGGCGTGCTGGGAGCGAGGTGGAGGTAGCGCATGCAGTGCGCTTTCTCGCGTCCGAGGAGGCCGGCTACATCACCGGCCACACGCTGGATGTGAACGGCGGGATGCATATGGCGTAGTTCTCGATGCAGTACCCGGAACGAGATGGTTACTAGCGAGTGTGGTTCCACCCCGCTCCCGGCTTCAAGTAAAGGATGAAGGTTTGCCGGTATCCGTGTGCAGGTGAACCTCGGCTGGTTCGAGGTCTGAAATCCCCCAAGATAGTCATTGACCGACCTGTCCGGGCTGGGTAAGTTACGGCTCATGGCAGACATGCAAACATTTCCCTCGGCGGCGCTTCCACCGGCCCCCCAGCCTATCTCGATGAACATTGGAACGACGATCCGCGGATATCGCCTGCAGAAGGGAATGTCGCAGGGCGATATCGAGAAAAAGACCGGGTTACTGCGGTGCTATCTGTCGCGGGTAGAGAACGGCCACACGGTTCCGTCGCTCGAGACGCTGCAGAAGATCGCGAAGGCGCTCGATCTACAGCTTTCGGAGTTTTTCGCGGAGGAGACGGTCGGCCGCGAGATGAGCGGGCTGAACCTGGGGGAAGAAGAGATTCGCTTTCTGACGCAGGTGCAGCGCTACTCGGCAAACCTGGGTGACAGCGACCGCCGGCTGCTGCTCGCAATGGTGAGGAAGTTTGCGCAGACGGCGCTCAGCTAAGGAAAGCTCTGCTGTCGAGCCGATCAGGCCAGACGGGGCAGATGCAGGCCGGCTCCGGCCTGGCTCTTCGGAGGCAGACTGCGGGGCGGGTAGAGGGCGTCAAAGCGGGATCGCCATACCAGAGCGACGTTGATGGCAGTGCAGATGGCGGGGATGGCGCGGCCGATCCAGAGCCCGTAGAGGCCGAGCGGGGTGTGCAGGGCGAGCCACCAGGTGAGCGGCAGGCCGATCACCCAGGACCAGAGAACCCCTGCCAGCATGGGGGTGCGGGTATCGCCAAGACCGCGCAGGCTGCCGGAGAGGCAGGCCTCCCAGGCATCGAAGGGCTGATAGCAGGCCGCGATGGCGAAGATAGCGACGCTGGCGGCGATGACCGACGGATCGACCGTATAGATCGAGGCTAACTGCCGGGGGATGAGCAGGAAGCAGAGAGCGGCGGCACCGGTGAAGAGGACCGAGATCCAGCTGCCGGCGCGTGTTGCGAAGCCGACGCCGGGGCGGTGGCCGGCACCGACACTCTGGCCCACGCGAACGGTGGTCGCGCCTTGGCCGATGCCCAGCGGAACCATGTAGACAAGGGCGCTCACGTCAAGAACCACCTGATTGATGGCGAGAGCGACTGCTCCTAGACGGCCGCAGAGCAGCGTTTGCACGGTGGAGACGCCGAGATCGGCCATGGTCTGGATGGCAGGCGCCCAGCCCAGCCGAAGCAGAGCCCGCAGAGGTTCGGCGCTGGGGAGGAACATGCGCGCCGTGAGCCGGAGGCGATCGCGCCGGAGCTGGCGGACAAAGGCAAAGACGAGGATGCCCAGCATGTAGAGGCGAACGATGCCGGTCGCCCAGCCGGAGCCGGCGAGACCGAGACGCGGCGCACCCAGGTGGCCGAAGAGCAGCGCCCAGTCGGCGACGAGGTTGACCAGGTTGGCGGTAACGAGCGAGAGCATGATCGCAACGGTGAGATTGATGGACTGGAGATAGCGGCGCAGGGCCATGTAGACCAGCAGCGGGAGGGCCGACCACTGCAAGGCATGCAGATAGTGCAGGGTCTGGGCCGCGAGCGCGGGCTCGATGCCATCCCAGCGCAGAAGGGGGCCGGCGCCGAGCAGAAGCAGCGAGGTGATTGGGGCCCAGAGCAGGATCAGCCAAACGGACTGGGTGAGAAAGAAGAGGCAGGACTGGCGGTCCTCGCGGCCGAAGGCCTGGGCGACGAGGGTGTCCAGGCCATAGAGCAGACCAACGCCGAAGAAGACGATGGCATAGAAGATGGTATTGCCGAGTGACGAGGCGGCGATGCCGGCCGCGCCCTCCGGCAGGCGGCCGACCATGACGGCATCCACGAGATAGGTAGACATCCAGCCAATCTCGGCCAGGGCGAGCGGTGATCCCAGGCGGAGAGTCTGGCGGAACTCCGGGCGGAGAGCGGAGACCAGAAGAGGTGTTTGGCTGCCACTCGCTGACGGGGGCGAAACCCTACTCACAGCATCTCCTCGTTCCGTTTGCTCGTACTCGACCGCATGAGAGAAGTGAGATGCACGTCGACGACCTGACCGATCTGCGATGGAGAGATCCTACCGCGTACCGCGGCTGAAGATTGGTGACATAAGAAGATATCCTGCGATTTGGCACGGTGGCGAAAAGTCTTCATTTTGAGCAGGCAGGTGTGCCCTTCGGTACTCACCTGGAGTCGATTTCGATGGGCGCTCCGCCTTCAGAAGACTATACTTATGCGATCATGCTAGCCCAGTTGGACACTAAGACAGACCTTCCGACCCCAGCCAAGAAAGCGTTTCCGTCCTCCTCCGGCTCCATGTTTGCCGAGTACTTTAGCGAGAGCCGGCCGGAGAGCTTTAAAAAGGCCGATCTGATCGATGCGCGAGCGCGCCGGCTCTTTGAGACGACTTCGCTGGCCTGCTCGCTCGATGCATATCCCTTTCAGGCTCCGCTGAGCAGCCGGACCGGACCGGTGGTCGAGCTCGACGGCCACCGCATGCTGATGCTGTCCTCCTACGACTATCTGGGCCTGATCGGTGATGCGCGGATCGATGAGGCGGCTATTGCGGCTGTCCGCAAGTATGGAACGGCGACCGGCGGGGCCCGTCTGCTGACCGGGACGCTCGATCTGCACCACCAGATGGAGCAGGCGCTGGCGGATTTCAAGGGGACCGAGACGGTGCTGACCTGCACGTCGGGGTACATGGCGAATCTGGCCGTGATCAGCGCGCTCTTCGGGCCGGCGGATCGGGTGATCGCCGACATCTACTCGCATCGCAGCCTGATTGATGCCTTCCGCCTGGCGGGCGTGCAGGTGCAGCGCTTCCAGCACAACGATATGGCTTCGCTGCGCTTTGAGATCGAGAACGGCCCGGAGGCGAACCGCACCCTGATCGTCTCGGACGGCGTATTCTCGATGGATGGCGATATTTGCAATCTGCCGGAGCTGATCGCCATCAAAAAAGAGTTTGGCTGCTTCCTGCTGATGGACGACGCGCATGCGATCGGCATGATCGGCGCTACCGGCCGCGGCACGGATGAGTACTTTGGCGTGCCGACCTCCGAGGTTGATATCTGGACCGGCTCGCTGGCCAAGTCGATTCCCGGCAATGGCGGCTTTGTGGCCGTCGCGCGCCGGACGGCGATCTTTCTGCAGCATGCTGCCTCCCCCTATATCTTCTCTGGCGCGATGGCTCCGGCCTCCGCGGCGGCGGTGCTCGAGGGCGTCCGTATCCTCAAGGCTGAGCCGGAGCGGGTGGCGCGGCTGGAAGCCAACGGCAGGTTCATGCGGGAGGGTCTCCACAGCCTTGGCTACGACACTGGTCTGTCCGAGACGGCGGTGATTCCGGTGATGCTGCATGAGGATGCCACGACGGCGCTCTTCTCGCGTAAGCTGCGGGACTACGGAATTTTGGCGGCTCCGGTGCTCTTCCCTGCTGTGGCCCAGGGCTCGGGCAGGCTGCGTCTCTGCGTGACGGCGGCGCACACGCAGGAGCACCTGGAGTATGCGCTGGACGTCTTCGCCAAGCTCCGCGAGAACTAGGCCTTGCCGGCTCTGGTGACGGGCGCCAGCGGCTTTCTGGGAGGCCGGCTGGCAGCGATGCTGCTGGAGGCGAGTGAGGCGGTAACTGTGCTCGCCCGGCCGACGGCGCGGCTGGATCATCTTTCCGGCACGTCCCTGCTTTCCGGTACGGCGCTGCGGGTTGTGCGAGGCGGGCTGACTGACCCTGCGGCGCTGCGGCAGGCGCTTGAGGGTGCCACGGAGATCTATCACTGCGCGGCGGCCTCCACCGACTGGGCGACGGAGGCGGTGTACCAGGAGAGCAACGTGCGCGGCACGGAGGCGCTGCTCGCCGCGGCCATCGGCTCGCGCGGCCTGCGCCGCTTTCTGCACGTCAGCACAACGGACGTCTACGGCTATCCGCGGGTTCCCACAACGGAAGACGCGCCGCTGATTGATGCGGGACTGCCGTACAACCGCACCAAGCGTCTGGCCGAGCTGGCGGTGTGGCAGGCCGGCCGGGAGCACAGACTGCCAGTCACGATCGTTCGGCCGGCTACAATCTATGGGCCGCGGGGCAAGGCCTTCGTGACGGACATCGCCGCGCTGCTGCGGGACCGGCTGATGCTGCTGATCGGTGGCGGCCGAAGCCGGGGCGGCTTTATCTATGTCGACGATGTTGTGACGGCGATGATCACCGCTGCGCACAGCGACCGAACGATCGGCGAGGCTTATAACCTGTGCGATGGCGCGGGGGGGACGTGGCGCGCGTATGTAGATGGCCTGGCGGACGCGCTGGGCCTGCGACGGCCGTGGTTGAACCTACCCTATCCGGCCGCGGCTGCGCTGGCTCGCGCGATGGAGCTTCCGTGGTCGCTGGTACCGGCGTTGGATGGCCGACCGCTGCTGACGCGGCACGCGGTGGTGCTGCTCGGCCGCGACCAGGAGTTTCCTATCGGCAAGGCGCAGGCGCACTTTGAGTTTGCGCCGGCGGTGTTTTTGGAGGAAGGGCTGAGCCGGTCGGCGGCGTGGCTTCGCGGGGCTGAGGCCTAAGGCGAGGTACTTAGTCCTGAAAGTATGACCAAGCAAACCTCAGCGGCTGAAGCCGCGTTGCATGAAAGCATTTTCGGCATGGCTCGAGCCATGCCATAACTAGAGAACTCTACTCAGAGTGCTCCGAAGTAGGCGGGATACGGTTCGAGAAAATACGGGGGTCTCTCCGCTCGCGATGCTCGGTCGAGATGACGGCCTTTCGTCCGCGTTGAAAGGAGACGGTCCTACTCGAAGCGTTTGAAGGCGAGCACGGCGTTGAGGCCGCCGAAGGCGAAGGAGTTCGAGAGGCAGGCTTCGACGACAGCGTGCCGGGCGTGGTTTGGAATAACGTCCAGATCGCAGGCCGGATCGGCGGTGAGGAAGTTGGCGGTGGGGGGCAGGATGCCGGTTGAGAGCGCGAGCAGGCTGGCGACGGCCTCAAACGCGCCGGCGGCTCCGAGGGCGTGGCCGTGCATGGATTTGGTGGAGGAGACGGCGAGACGGTCGGCGTGGCTGCCGAAGACGGTGCGGATGGCGGCTGTCTCGGTCCGGTCGTTGGCCTCTGTGGCGGTTCCGTGGGCGTTGATATAGCCGATCTGCTCGGGGGCGAGGCCGGCGTCGCGGATGGCCAGCCGCATGGCGCGTGCCGGACCGCTGGCGACCGGATTGGTGATGTGGCCGGCGTCGGCCGACATGCCGAAGCCGACGATCTCGGCCAGGGGCTTCGCCCCTCGGGCGAGCGCGACTTCGAGCGGCTCGAGGACCAGCATGGCCGCGCCCTCGCCGAGCACCATGCCGGTGCGTTCGGCGGAGAAGGGCCGGCAGGTGTCCTTGCTGATGACGCGCATGGCCTCCCAGGCCTTGAGGCCGCCGAGGAAGAAGGGCGCCTCGCTGCCGCCGGTGATGGCCATGGGGGCGGCTCCCGAGCGGACCATGTGAAAGGCCTGCCCGATGGCGTGCGCGGAGGAGGAGCAGGCGGTCGAGATGGTGTAGGACGGGCCCTCGATCCCGAAAGCCATTGAGATATGGCTGGTGCCCGCGTTGGTCATGCTCAGCGGGATGGTGAGGGGATGGACGCGGTTTTTGCCGTTGTGAAAGAGCTCCCAGTAGCCTGCCTCTTCGACGCCGCGGCCGCCCAGGCACGAGCCGGTGATAACGGCTGTCTCCTCGCGCAGCTCTTGGGTCCACTCGATGCCGGCCTGGGTTGTGGCCTCTCTGGCGGCGATGACGGCGAACTGGGCGAAGCGCTCCATGAGGCTTGCGTCGCGCGCCTCAAAGTAAGCGTCCTCCGTGTAGTTGGGGACCTCGGCGCCGTTGCTGAAGCGGAGCTGTGCGGTATCGATCACGGTGAGCGGCGCAATACCGCTCTGGCCCGCGGCCAGCGATGCGGCAAAGGTTGGCATGTCCCTGCCCAGCGGGCTGATGACACCAGCGCCGGTGATCACAACTCGAGGCACGCTACTCTCCTGACGAAGCAGGCTTCGTGGCAGCGTTCATGATCGGCTTTAGTTCCTGGGAGGATCCGGAGGCGCGCGACGGGGACTCCGAGACGTGGGCGGGCGGCACCGATGGGGCCTGGAAGCTGGCCGCGCCGCCGCCGGCTTTGGCTTCAAGCAGCGCCACAACGCCGGCGATCATCTGGGGAATATTCTCCACGCGCTTGGCATCCTCATCATTGATCTCGATGTCGAACTCGCTTTCGAGATCGAAGAGGATGTTCAGGCGGTCGAGCGAGTCGACGCCGAGGGATTCAAAAGAAGAGTCCAGGGTCACGGTCTCGCGAGGCAGCCGCTTGGTGAGCGCGATCACCTTAATGACACGCTCTTCGACATCCTGCGTCAGATCTTTCTGTGGACCGTTCGTGGAGACCATTGTCATCAGTTCGAAGTAAATCCTTGCATCGTTTAGGAAAGTGTGGCGTACCAAGTGCATCTCGGCACGATGGGTCATTCTATCTGAGCCGCTCACCTGAGTCACGACCCCTTGTCTACTTCAGGCGTGAGATCCAGTGACCAAAGAGGAGCAGAAGAAAGAAGGCAACGGCAAAGGTCAGCTTCTGCCGCTGCAGATACTGTCTTCGGCCGCTGGTCATCTTCGGAACCAGCGGCGGCCCGAGCGCGAGGCCGGAGAGAAATCCTCCAATATGCGCCATGTTATCGATGTGAATGATGCTGCTGAAGGCAGTTCCGAGGCCGATGACCAGATTGAGCCCGGCAAACTGGATGACGGAGCGGCGCAGCCGCTGCAGCTCGGCGGACGGAATGGGTAGTTTGGCGTTCGAGAGCAGCACGATCAGGATGCCGGCGATGCCGAAGACCGCGCCCGAGGCGCCGGCGCCGACCGAGAGATCGCGCCGGACTACATTGACCAGCAGCGAGAGCAGATTGCCGGCGACGCCGGTGATGAGATACGTGGCGACCAGACCCCAGCGGCCGAGCAGCGGCTCGCCGAGCAGGCCCAGGTTGTAGAGGCACCACATGTTTGTGGCCAGATGAATGATGCCGACGTGCACGAAGGTCGCGGTGACCAGGCGGTACCACTGGCCGGCTAGGGTGAAGTCGGTGGCGTTGGCGCCGAAGCGGACCAGGTCGTCCGGCGTGGGTGAGGTGGCGCTGACGCCGTGGACGATCATCCAGAGATAGACGGCGATGTTCAGCCCCAGCAGAGCCCAGGTAGCCTCACTGGTGGCGCGCCGGCGCGCGCTCGGCGACGAGGGCGTGAGCGGCGCATGCGGCTCCGACTGGATGCGCTCCGCGCCAAAGTCGGGAAAGGGACGGGAGGCGGGAGGCAGAACTTCGCCGGTAGAGGGTGGGGTTGGCTCCATATCGAGGGTCTTACCTAAGAATAGAGCCTACGCTGCGTTCTTGGAACTGCGCTCACGCGTCTCCGTCGGCAGCCTGCGCTCGACGAAGCTGCCGACCAGGCCGGGCAGCGGGGTCGCAATCGCGATCAGCAGCCAGAGCAGAGCGGAGATGACCATGCCGGCGATCGCCACCGCTTCGAGCGAGATTGCGATGGCGGTGTGGTGCAGCTCCAGGTGAAGGGAGCCGAGATGCGTGATCATCTCCACGCGATGGATGATGACGGCGGCCAGAAGAAAGGCGACGAGAGACAGGGTGGAGACCGAGATAAGCAGGATGTCGATGGTGCGGGCGACACGCTGGCGGCGGCGGCAGGAGGCGCAGTCGTCGAAGTGCTGCTCATAGTCACCGCGCATGGCGGGGGAGAGACCGGAGATATCGAAGCGCCAGCCCGCGAGGATGTTGCCGACCACGGGGTCGGTGCATTGCGAGCGGAGACGGCGACGGCGAGATTGGCTGAAGTCCACAGGAGGCATGCGTTCAGACATCATTCTACGTGGTTGGATGGCACTTGGACGCGTCGAGATTCACCGGGACGTAACCTCCTAGGCGCGTCCCAGGCAGGTCAAAGCGTAATCGGATCGAGGCATGTGTGCTGCCGGGCGAGCACGATGCGGTTGCCGAGCAGCCGCATGCGGTCGCCGATGGCATGCTCGGCGGCGAGCTTGGCGAGCTCCGGAACGTTATTGCTTTCAGAGAGATGGCCGAGGATGATGGTGTGGGCGCCGCCGTCGTAGTCGCGCTCGAGGAACTCCGCGGTGGCCATGTTCGAGAGGTGGCCGACCCGCGACAGGACGCGCTGCTTGACGCTCCAGGGATAGGGGCCATCTTTGAGCATATCGAGGTCATGATTGGATTCGAGCAGGAGGAGATCGACGTTGCGGAGGGCGGACTTGACGTTCGGGGGCATGTAGCCGAGGTCGGTGGCGAGACCGAAGCGGATGCCGGAGTGGCTGAAGACGAAGCCGCAGGGGTCGGCGGCGTCGTGCGGGATGGTGAACGGGCAGACGTCGATGTCGCCGATGGTGAAGCCGGTGCCGGAGTGAAAGTACTCGACGGCGGGCAGGTAGGTGGGGTCGAGTTTGGCCGAGGTCTCGCTTGATTTTGCGGAGGTCTCACAGGGCTCTTCGGGCACATCGCTTTCATCGAGCAGAGACGCGTTGAGGACGGGGTCGAGGGTGGCGGCTTCCGCGGAAAGGGCGGCAATGGCCTCAAGCCCGGGGGTCGGGTCATCCACAGGGGCCGGCTGAAGCGGCGCGTAGGTAGGGACGGCGGCCTGTGCGGCGAGGGTGCGGTCTTTTTCTGCCCGCTCCGCGGCGAGGCGATCGAGCCATTGCGCGTAGGTCATGGTGGTGCGAGGGGTGAGCATGCGGACCCAGGCGCGATGGGTAGGCTCGGTGATGAAGACGGGAATGCGCAGGCGGCGGGCGAGGACGCCGAGGCCGGCGACGTGGTCCTGGTGCTCATGGGTGATGAGGATGGCGGAGAGCAGCGCGGGGTCTTCGCCGGCCAGGGCGAGGCGGCGGAGAAGCTCGCGGCAGGAGAGCCCGGCGTCGACCAGGATGCGGGTTCGATCGGTGGCGATAACCGCGCTGTTGCCTTTGGAGCCGGAGGCGAGAACGGTCATGCGCATTGGGTTAACATACGCCGGATCTTCGCTTCGCGCGAGATCTGGAGCATGGCTTGATGCCTCTTCGCTGTGGAGACGAGGGCTAGGCGTTTCCTTCGGCAGGACGCGGCGACATGAACTCCGCGGCGACACGGAGCGAGATGCTCTGAATCTCGTTGCCGATGACCTCGCACAGCATGATGGCGTTTGTATCCGGCCCGTTCTCTGTCGCCTCAAGGAAGCAGGACAGAAGTCGGGAGGTTTGCGGCCTGGAGCGTTGCTCGTTATCTGCTGCCATGATGGATCCTCCTTCGTCCCTCCCGAACCGGAGAGGTCCGGGCCGGCAGAACGCATGCAAGAAGTGTGGGGCTGGATCTCTGTGGCGAGGATGCCACAGGCGGGGCAGAGGGCTGACACAAAGCGTGCACGGCGCATTCAGATGGTCACGAGGGATGGATTCCGGTGCGATCCTCCGGCAGAAGGGCCGGATCAAGCGATCGGGCTGCCGGCGCCGCTCCAAGGAGTAATCGAGAGAGACGGAGGAGCCGGACGAACGCGCCCGGCCCCCTGTCCTGCAGGTGCGATGCGGTTATTGGCAGAGGGTGCCGTTGAGGTAGAAGGCGGTGGGGGCGGGGTTAGGGCCGGTGTAGGCGGCGTTGAAGCCGAGGCCGGAGACGGTCGCGCCGGGGGCGATGGCAGCGTTCCACTGCGCGGCGAAGAGGGAGACGGTCTGGCCGAACTGCGTGAAGGTGCTGCTCCAGGACTGGGTGAGCTGCTGGTTGCCGGTGTAGGTCCAGATAAGGTCCCAGTTGGCGATGGCGATGGTGCCGGTGTTGGTAATGCTGACTGCGCCGGTAAAGCCGGTGCCCCAGTCGTTGGTGTCGGTGAAGGTGACGTGGCAGGCGACGGTGCCGGTGGGCTG
>CAXTRT010000065.1:0-16724 GCA_964246835.1 uncultured Acidobacteriaceae bacterium
GGGGCATGGAGGCGCGGTTTCGGAGCGCGCAGGATACGTTGACGCTGCTGGGGGTTTTGCGGGGGATATGGGAGAAGCGGCCGGCGGGGGCGGAGTTTGCGCGGCCGTTTTATGTGGGGGTGGTGCTAAGGGAGCTGGAGAGCGCGGAGGAGCGGCAGGTGGAGTTGTTTGAGGAGCCGGGGAATCGGGCGGAGCTCTCGAAGACGCTGGACAAGCTGAATCTTAAGTTTGGGCATACGACGGTGCACTTCGCGGGGATGCTGCCGGCGCGGGAGAGTGCGCCGACGCGGATTGCGTTCACGCAGATTCCGGTGCAGTACGGGGTGGAGTATATGTAGCGGTGCGGTTATGGGTGGGGCTGGAAGAATTGCTCGGAACGGGTGCAACCGGAGAGAGCAGATCCCTACGGGATCAAGATAGGAGAGCCAAACAGAAGGGCGAAACAAGAGAACAGGAAGCAGCGAGCGCAGGGATCGCTCTTGCTGTCAGCGGGTGAACTAAGAAGAGAGGCATAAGCTGCGTGGCAGGTTCGGGTGAAATGCGGGGATCTCTCCGCTCGCGTTTCACCCACCGAGCAAAGACGCTCGTGGAGACCCCGGTTGCTCGGTCGAGATGACGGCTCTCTTTGGTTAGAGTATCGGGTCGGGGTCGGGATCGCGGAGAGTTGCGTCCATGGTCGCGGTGTCACCGGTTGGGCGGGCGGCTAGGAGGCCGGCGAAGGTGAGGACGGCGGTGGCGGAGAGATAGACGCCGACGTAGCGGAGGCCGTAGGTTTTGGCGAGCCAGGTGGCGATGTAGGGGGCGAGCGAGGCTCCGAGGATGCCGGCGAGTGAGAAGGCGAGGGAGCTGCCGGTGTAGCGGACGGCGGTGGGGAAGAGCTCGGCGAGGACGGTGCCGACGGGGCCGTAGGTGAGGCCCATGAGGGTGAGGCCGAGGGCCATGGTGGCGATGGCGCCCATGGTGCCGCGGACGAAGATGGGCGCGAGCGCGAAGCCGAAGAAGAAGATTCCGGCAGTGACCCAGAGCATGACGCGGCGGCCGCTAGTTTTGCCGATCAGGGCGGAGATGGGAATGGCGAGGGCGAAGAAGGGGACGCAGAGGAGCTGCAGGCGAAGGAAGTGCTCGCGGCTGAAGCCGAGGGCTGTGGTGCCCCAGGAGAGGGTGAAGACGATCATGAGATAGAAGAGGGTGAAGGTGGCGAGGCAGAGCAGGACGCCGGCGAGGAGGGGCCGGGTGTGGTCGCGGAGGACGGTGAGCATGGGGAAGCGGACCTGTTCGCCGCGGGCGAGGGCCTGGGCGAAGGCGGGGGTTTCGGTGATGGTGAGGCGGACGTAGAGGCCGAGAATGACGAGCAGGGCGCTCGAGAGGAAGGGCAGACGCCAGCCGAAGGCGAAGAACTGGGCGTTGGTGAGCAGGTGCGAGAGCAAAAGGAAGACGGCTCCCGAGAAGAAGAAGCCGATGGGCGCGCCGAGCTGCGGGAACATGCCGTACCAGGCGCGTTTGCCGGGCGGGGCATTTTCGGTGGCGAGGAGGACGGCGCCGCCCCACTCGCCACCGAGGCCGAGGCCCTGGCCGAAGCGGCAGAGCGCGAGCAGGAGGGGAGCGGCGATGCCGATAGAGGCGTAGGTCGGGAGCAGGCCGATGGCGACGGTGGAGAGGCCCATGGCGGAGAGGGCAAGGACGAGGGTGGTCTTGCGGCCGACGCGATCGCCGAAGTGGCCGAAGAGTGCCGAGCCGATGGGCCGGGCGAGGAAGGCGATGCCGAAGGTGGCGAGCGAGGCGAGGGTGGCCGAGGCGGGGTCGGCGGCGGGGAAGAAGAGGCGGGGAAAGACGAGCACGGCGGCGGTGGCGTAGATGTAGAAGTCGAAGAACTCGATGGTGGTGCCGACGAGGCTGGCGAAGAGGATCTGGCGCGGGGTGTTGAGGGGGGTGGAATCTGCGAGCGTTGCATGCATCGCACTATTCTCGCAGTTGGAACGGGAAAAAGGGATCGGGAATAGCGAAGCGCCACCGCCTGCCGGGGGAGAGCGCCGACTTGAAGAGCGGCGCTCTTTGCATTCGTCTCGATGGAGACGGACGAGAACGTCCTTGATCGTTCTGAGAGAGCGCAAAGGACGAAGCTCTCCAATGCTGGCACGAGCTAAGCGCGCTTCTCGGCAACAAGCGAGTGACGTAAACGGATCGCCTTTTAGGGACTGACACGCGGGACATCTGGTGTGGCCAGACAACTGTGTGGATGAACAGAACCTAATGTTTATAGCTAGCGTACTGCTTATGAAGTGTTGATGCTCTCGGGAAACGATGGCGCTCGTTGGTTGACCGATGTGAAGGAGATCGATGAGAGAGGAAGTGAACAGGCGGCTTAGAGGGCTTGACACTTTACGGGCGTTCGCCATCATCGCGGTCATGTTCTTTCACCTGGGTGGGTATATGCCGCCCAAATGGTACCCCGCAACGCGCTTCGGTTAGATCGGGGTGGCGCCGCTTCTCTGCTGTACTTGGGGGTAGAAAGGCCGTTCCTTCTGCTGCGGGATCGCCCCAGACGCTCGGCGAAGTGGAAGTGCTGCTTGATCCCGCGTTATAGAACCTCTTAGTCCCGATAAACGCTTTTATCTTTACTTTATAGCGGTTTCGATCTCTCGAGATCTGGGCTGGCGATGCTCTGGGTTGATCATAAATTCCTAGCAGGCTCGATTGGCTGCGATCGAGCGTGTGGCGGAGGCTGGTGAACGCGGGGTACTGGCCGGGCTGAGGGGGCGGGTTGCTGATTGGGCGTGGAGCACGCAGACTGAAGGTATGGCGACACATCCTTCTGTAGCGGCAGCGAAGCGGGTGCTGGTCTATCGTCTGGGGAGTTTGGGGGACACGGTGGTAGCGCTACCGGCGCTGCACCTGGTGGCGCGGGCGTTTCCGGGGGCGGAGCGGCGGATGCTGACGAGCTTTCCGCCGCATGTGAAGGCGCCGGCGTCGTCAGCGGTGCTGGAGCATACGGGGTTGATCGAGGGGTATTTCCGGTATAACTATGCGACGCGGAGTCCGCGGGAGCTGCTGGCACTGTGGTGGCAGCTGCGGCGATGGCGGCCGGATGTGCTGGTGTATATGAGCGGGTCGGGGACGGTGGCGTCGGCGAAGCGGAATGCGATGTTTTTTCGAGTCTGCGGGATTTGGAGGATGATCGGTGTGCCGCTGACGGAGGCGATGCAGCGGCCGCGGGAGCTGGGGCCGCCGGATGCGGCGGGGCTGCGGAACCTGGAGGCGGAGGCATCCAGGCTGGTGCGGAACCTGGCGGAGCTGGGGGAGATCGATCTTGAGGATCCGGCGAGCTGGGATCTGCACCTGACGGAGGCGGAGCGGACGCGGGCGGCGGAGGTGCTGGTGCCGGCGGGCGAGCGGCCGCTGCTGGCGGTGAGTGTGGGGACCAAGATGCAGGCGAAGGACTGGGGACAGGAGAACTGGCGGGCACTGCTGACGCGGTTGGCGGGGCTCTATCCGCAGTATGCGCTGGCGCTGTGCGGCGCGAAGGAGGAGGCCGAGACGAGCGAGTTTGCTGCGGCGGGGTGGCGTGAGAGCGCGGAGGGGCCGGTGATCAACCTTTGCGGCGTGCTGAGCCCGCGGGAGAGTGCGGCGGTGTTTGCGCGGGCACGGGCGTTCCTGGGGCATGACTCCGGGCCGATGCATCTGGCGGCGGCTGTGCAGACGGCGTGTGTGGCGATCTTTGCGTCGCGGAATATTCCGCGGGTCTGGTTCCCGTTTGGGAAGAGGCATCGGGTGCTGTACCACCCGGTGGACTGCGCGGGATGCCAGCTGCAGACGTGCGTGGTGGAGGGGAAGCGGTGCATTCTTTCGATCACGGTGGACGAGGTACTGGAGCAGGTGAGGCGGGTGCTGGGGGATGGTGCGATCTGACGAAGCCGAGGTGTGCGTGGCCGACACAGGGGATGTGGGGATCTCTCCGCTCCTCATTCGACTCGCCTGCGGCTCGCTCAGGGTTGATCGAGATGACGGCCTTAAGGGCAGCGGAGTATGGCGAGATGCTTAGCAAGTAAAGCGAAATGCGGGGATCTCTCCACTTCGCGTTGCTCCGGTCGAGATGACGGCTTCTAAAGGGGTGGTGTGACTTTGCAGGGCGGGGCGTAGCCGCGGTGGGAGGAGGCTGCATCCGATGGGATCGAGGAGATATTCGATATGGCGGAGTGGTCTGGATTAGCGGTGATGAAGGGTGCGGCGGCGGCGGGGCTGGTGTGTCTGGCTAGTGTGGGTTGCAACAAGAAGATAGACAACACCAGCAACTTCAAAAGTGCGATCGATACGTACTACAGCTCGCGGCCGGTGTGCCTGTGGAGCTCGTCGAAGCAGCTGCCGGTGCAGGCGAACCAGGATAACGCGAGCAAGACGAGCGACTACGACGCGCTGGTCGATCAGGGGCTGCTGACGCGGACGGCGGTCGAGAAGAAGAAGCTGCTGGTGCTGAACCAGAAGGCGAACAACTACGATCTGTCGGATAAGGGGCGGTCGGTGTGGACCGCGGACCAGAGCCAGCCGGGGTATGGCAACTTCTGCTATGGGCATCGCAAGGCGGCGTCGATTACAAGTGCGAGCCCGACGACGAGCGACGTAGGCGCTACGAGCAATGTGGTGTACCTCTATGCCATCGATGGCGCGCCCGACTGGGCGAAGGCAGCCGAGACGCAGACGGCGTATCCGCAGGTGAAGGCGGATCTGGATGGGCAGCAGACGGCGCAGGCGACGCTGACGAACACGAGCAACGGATGGCAGGTGACGAACGCTCCGGGATCGGGGCGGCAGGGCGGAAGCGCTCCGGCGTCGGCGGCGGACGGGCAGGTGGTGCACTAAGGCGCGTTTTTAGACAGGATGCTACGAATGGAACAGGCTCGTCTCTCAGGAGGCGGGCCTGTCTTGTTTCGCATAAAGGCACAGAAGTTTTATTAGGGAATTTGTGAAAGTCGGGTTACACTCCGGTCAATCATTCAACTGAATTGTCCGGCATACCGGATCTCCCGTTCGTATCGGGCAGCCCCCGTATGCTTGAAAGCTCTTTGGTACGAGAGAGCAGGACCGGAGTTTTGATTCGGAGGCGTATGCGTTCACGACTTTTGCTGTTCCTGCTGCTGCTGGTGGCAATGACGATCTCCGGCCGGGGCGGGTTTGCGCAGGCTACCGCAAGCGGCGGCATCGTGGGTGTCGTTACGGATGCAAGCAGCGCCGCGGTTCCGAACGCGACTGTCACGGCGCTGAACCTGAGCACGAACGCCGTTCGCAGCACGACGTCGAACGCTGCCGGTGAGTACCGGTTTGACCTGCTGCCGGTGGGAGCCTACAAGATCTCGGCGCAGGCTGCGGGGTTTAGCACGGGTGCGACAGCGAGGCTTGAGCTTCTGATCGGCACGACGCAGACGGCGAATATTCCCTTGCAGGCGGGCGCGGTGACGACGACGGTTGAGGTCTCAACCGGCAACCAGCTGGTGGATACGGAAAAGACGGACAGTTCGACGGCGGTGACACCGCAGGAGATTGTAGATCTGCCGCTGAATGGTAGGGATTTCGCGAATCTCGCGGTTCTGGCGCCGGGTGTGAAGCTGGTGGACAGCTATGACCCGACGAAGAACCGGTATGCGGTGTATGCCGTGAACGGATCGTCCGGGCGCAACACGAACACGACAGTAAACGGCATCGACAACAAGGACAACACGGTGGGCGGGGCGGTGATGCAGCTGCCGCTCGAGGCGGTGTTGGAGTTCAACATCTCGACCGCGCGTTTTTCGGCCGAGAATGGCCGCAGCGAAGGCGCGGCGCTGAACGTGATCACGAAGTCCGGCACGAACCGCTTTCATGGCTCGCTGTATGGGTTCTTCCGCAACGAGGCGCTGCAGACGATCAATGCGATCGACCAGAAGGCCGGCAATCCCAAGCCGCCGTACAGCCGGCAGCAGTATGGCGGATCGGTGGGTGGACCGATCCGCAGGGATAAGGACTTTGGCTTCTTTGCGTACGAGGGGCTTCGCGAGCGGTCGAGCCTGAGCGTCGACAGCGGCACCTTCGCCGAGCTCACGCTGGCGAAGCCGCTGGGCGCCGTTCCGGTTGCGGCGATCACCACGCCGTATGACGAGAAGCGCTACAACGGCCGGGTGGACCATCAGTTTAGTGAGAAAGAGCGCGCGTACGTCAGCTACTCGGCGCAGGATAACAAAAGCCAGAACGATCAGTCGACCAACCAGGTCGATCAGACGGAGGGCAACTTCACGATCAATGATCTGATCCTGACGAACGTGAACCTGAACTCGATTCTGACGCCGAAGGCGGTAAACAACTTCACCGCCGGCTTCCAGTACTGGAACAACCTGATCGACTCCACGACGCGCACGCCGTACTTTACGTTTCCGGATGGCGCGAGTTTCGGCACGAACCCGAACGTTCCGCAGAAGTCTTCGCAGCACAAGTTCCAGTTCCGCGACGACTTCAGCTACTCGCTGGGGAAGCATACGCTGCGGACGGGTGTGGACTTTGTGTATGAGCCGCAGGTCGGCGGATTCTTCGAGAACAATCCCACGCCGGAGTTTGACTTTTTCGATACGGCGGCGAACCTGCTTGATCCGAAGAAGTACCCGAACGGCTTTGCCAGCCCGGGTGTGATTCAAGCCTCTACCGGCACATCGGGCGATCCGAGCTTTAATCTCTCGCCCAAGATGCTGGGGATTTACTTTCAGGACGACTGGCGCGCCAGCTCGCGGCTGCTGCTGAACCTTGGTCTCCGCTACGATCGCGACATCAACACCTATGGGCAGGAAAAGCAGGCCAACAGCCGCACGCACCAGGAGCTGGTCGCGGCCGCGGCGACGACAGCCGCGGGCCTGCCGGGAACGCGGATCAATGAGTACGGCACTGGCTATACGCCGAGCCTGAACTACCTGGGCGGCTCGTACACCGGCCTGCCCAGCAACGACAATCTCGACATCAGCCCGCGCATCGGGTTCTCCTACGATGTGCTGGGAAACGGCCGCGTGACGCTGCGCGGCGGGTACGGTCTCTACTTCGGACAGACGTTTGAGAATATTCCGTTGTTCATGATCCAGCAGTCGAACGCGGCTGTGTTTGCGAATACCTACAGCATCGCGTGCGCCGGTCCGGGCGATCCGAAGTGCAATGCGAACACGGGCCTGGTACCAGGAACGGGAATTTTGCTGAGCAACTATCGCTATGGAATCGATCCGCTGCCGGTGATTCCGCCGGCCGGGCCGAATCTGGCCGCGGGTTCAGTTGGGCGGATCATGAGCCCGCGCTTCCGCAACCCGTACACGCAGCAGATCAATGCGGGCCTGCAGTATGCGCTGGGCACTCACTCTGTGGTGGAGGTGGAGTACGTGCAGGCGCGCGGTCTGCATGAAGACAAGACGGTGAACATCAACCCGACGGAGTACTTCAATGGAGGCGCACGGCCGCTCTCCGCGGGCTTCACGGCGGCGAATGTTCCCAAGCTTGGCCGCTTCGGCGAAGAAGAGTCGATTGGGCGGTCGTACTACGACGCGTTGAACGTCAGCTATCGGCAGTCGGTATGGAAGCGGTTCAGCGCGACGGTGAACTATACGTATGCGAAGGCGCTGGCGTTTGAGGGCAATCCGGGTGCGTTCCGCAATACGGCGACGAACCCATTTCTCGGCCAGTTCCGGCATCCGGACTTCGGGGTGGCGCCGAACGACGAGAAGCACCACGTCACGGCCGCCGGAACGCTGACGCTGCCGTTCCGGATCGAGGTCTCGCCGATTCTGCAGGCGGGCTCGGCGCGGCCGGTGAACTCGGCGAACGGCGATCTGATTGAATCGACCTCGGATCTGTGGGGCGTGGGAAGCGGCCGGAGCAATCCGCATGCGGCCTACTTTGCCGGGCAGAAGCCGACGGTAGCGAACTTTGTGACCCTGTACCAGGCGGCCAAGGCGTCGGGCAGTGTCAGCGCGTTCTACACCGGGTGTCTGGCGGCGGGCTCCTGTATCGAGAATAGCTACGACACGATCCGCGGTCTGCCGTTCATTCAGCTGGACGCGCGTGTGGGCAAGACGATTTTGATTAAGGACCGCTACAGCGCGACGCTGTTTTTTCAGGGCTTTAACCTGACGAACCGCGCGAACTATGGCGGCAACTATAACGGCAATATCAGCGGGTATGCCGCGGGAACGACGCAACTTGCCCCGTTGGGGTTTGTGAACCCGAGCAGCACGGTGATTGCACGCTCGTTTACGGGAGAGTTTGGCGGGCGGTTCAGCTTCTAGGGAAGGTCTGATTCGTTCTGAAAGATATGACCAAGCTAACCTCAGCGGCGAAAGCCGCATTGCCAAAGAAAGCATTTACGGCATGGCTTCAAGGCATGCCCTTAACCAAGAGAGGCCTTGATCAGAGTCTTCCGAAGTAGCGGTTTCATGGTCGTCGCTTCGCTCCGTCGGCTAAAGCCAATGCGGGGATTCTTCACTGCGTTCAGGATGACAACCTACAAGTAAACAGCAGTAGGCGGCTACGGGATGCTGTCAGGGGTGTCGCCGGCATTGGGCCCCTGGGCGGCGCGCGCGGCGTCGGCGAGGGGCTTCATCTGGTAGGCGGCGGGTGGGGTGTTGCCGGCGAGGTAGCGGCTGAAGTAGTCCCAGCGGCGGCGCATCATGTACTGGCTGGCTTCGCCGTAGCCGTGATGGGCGTTGGGGAAGAGGACGAGGTCGAAGTCCTTGTTGGCTTTCTCAAGAGCGTCGACGAGCAGAAGGGTGTTGTTGAGCGGGACATTGTCGTCCATCGTTCCGTGTGCGAGCAGCAGATGGCCCTTCAGGTTCCTGGCGTAGTTCTGGTTAGCCTGGCCGTCGTAGTTGGAGGCGCCGTCCGGCTTGACGACTTCGAGGCCGGCCCACTTTTCGGCCCAGTCGTCTTCATACTGGCGCTGGTCATGGTTGCCGGACTCCGAGATGCCTACCTTGAAAAAGTCGGGGTAGCGCAGCATGGCGGTGGCCGTGGCGTTGCCGCCGCCGGAGTGACCCCAGATGCCGACGCGGTCGAGGTCGATGAAGGGGTAGCGGCCGGCGAGCTGCTTGATGCCGGCGACCTGGTCGGGTAGGGTGTTGTCGGCGGGGTCGGCGGCGTACGCGCCTTCGTGGAAGGCCTTTGAGCGCGAGGGTGTGCCGATGCCGTCAATGCAGACGACGATGAAGCCGAGCTCGGCGAGGGCCTGGTTGTCGCCGTGCGTGGCGGAGAAGTCGCGGCCGCCGCAGGAGCCGATCTGCGGGCCGGGGTAGATGTAGTCGACGATGGGGTACTTCTTCGTGGGGTCGAGTGAGGTGGGCTGGAACATGTAACCGAAGAGGTCCGTCTTGCCGTCGCGGGCCTTGACGGTGAAGGGGGTCAGGGGCTTCCAGCCGGTGGAGACGAGGGCAGAGAGATCCTGCCGGGCGATGGGCATGAGGAGCTTGCCGGACTTTGTGTCGCGCAGGGTTGTGACCTGCGGGGAGGCGGGGGTGGAGGCGATGTCGACAAAGACGGAGCCGTCGTCCGAGAGGGTGACGGCGTGGGTGGCGTCGTCGGGGGTAACGAGGATGTCGTGTTTGCCGGCAAAGTCGACGGCGTGGAGGGACTCGAAGTAGGGGTTGCGCGCGGGGTCTTTGCCGGCGGCGAGGTACAGAAGGCGGCGGGCTTTAGGGTCGACCGAGAGCACCTGCTGGACGTTGCCGTCGCCGGTGGTGATCTGGTTTTTGAGCTGACCGGACTTGAGGTCGTAGAGATACATCTGTCCCCAGCCGGAGCGCTCGGAGAACCAGAGGAACTCGTTCGAGTCGGGCAGGTAGTGCCAGTTGACGCGGTTGTTGCCGGACTCGAAGTAGACGGGCGCGGTCTCGTGGAAGACGTCGCGAACGTCGCCGGTGCGGGTGTTGGCGACGCGCAGCCACTCCTGCTTGTGATCGCGCGAGGTCGAGACGAAGGCCAGGGAGTTGGAGTCGGGTGCCCACTGCACGTCGTCCCAGCCGCCCGAGCAGCTCACATCGTCACAGATCGACGACCGGTGCTGGTCGGGCGGCATCTTGAAGCGGACGACATTGCCGGTGGGGATGTCGATCACGACACGTTCGATCAGGGTGACATCTTTATCGCCGACCAGCGGATAGCGCCAGGCCTCAAGCTGCGGGTGACGATTGGTGACGGGGACCATGTACATCATGCCGGTCTTGCGCTGGTCCTGCTGGAAGGTGGCGATGTGTTTCGAGTCGGGCGACCAGAGGAGGATGGGGTTGTCGGAGTGCGTCCAGCCGGCGTTGTCGGTGGCGTAGCCGAAGTCGGGGATGCCGTCGTGGGTGAGCTGGGTCTCGACGCCGGATTTGGTGTCGCGGAGCCAGAGGTTCCAGTCGCGGAGGAAGGCGGCGCGGGCGCCGTCGGGCGAGGTCACGGAGGCGGCGCGGGCGCGGCGGGTTCCAGGCTGGGCTTTGGAGATGGGGTCGGGATCGAGGGCGCAGGTTGCGGTGCCGGAGGTGATGCTAGTTGTAGATACGCTGCAGCGGAGCTTTTTGGCGGAAACCGCGAAGGTGAGGGTCTTGGGGTGGCCGGTTGCGTCGAGGTCGAGGAGATCGAGGCCGTCGAGATGGAGGTGCGCTGCGTCGGGAGCGGGCTTGGCGTCGGGGACGGCGGTGAGGATGGCGGCGGCGAGCGCGGTGTGGTCGAAGGCGGGCGAGACGGTCTTCGTAGCCGGATCGACGAGGACGTAGGTGACGCGGGCGGGGCTGGCGTCGCGGTACCAGAGGCGGTTGCCGGCGAGGAAGGTGGGGCGGGCGACGGTGTGGGCGATGAGCGGATTGACGCTGTAGGAGAGTCGGCTCTCGGCGAGGCGGTAGTCGGCGTCGGTCATGGTACGGCCGGTGGTCTGCGCGGGAGACAGAGGCGCGGCAAGAAGAAGGGCGGCGGCGAGAAAAGTCAGGCGGTGGGCGAGCATGCGGATGGGTGTGGACCTCGTGTCGGAGTAGGGCGAAGCAACCTGATGACGATCGAGCGGGATGAAGATTAGAGTAGCTGAGCGACGAGCCATGTGCCGGTACGGATGAGCACGAAGCGGGTCTAAAGAAGGGTACCGATGGGCTTGCCGGCTCCCGGCATGACGTCTCTCTGCTGCGCGAAAGAGGCATCGAAGCTTGTTGGAAGATTCGGGTTCAAGAGTAGAGAGAACGGCGTTCGCAGCGTGAAAGCAAAGCGGCGAACTGATAGGACGATCAGGCCATGCGCGATTCTAGAGAGATGCGGCGGTTCAGAACGGAAGGCGGACGGCCAGCCCGGTCGGCTAGAGCGGGAGCATGTTCCGCGGCTCTGCTGATGCTGGCGCTGGGCGCGGGCGTGATCGGATGCCGATCCAACCAGCCGCAGATAACGGCGGCGAGCGACACGGGGCCGGACCCGGCGGAGGCGAATATGGCTCCGGTGGATGCGAGCGACGCGGAGGCGGCGGCGACCGGTGCGGGTCTCTCGCCCGCGCCCGCGGCGGGCTATGCGCCGGCTGCCGGGTACGCGCCCGCAGGCGGATACGCTGCGGCGCCGGCGAGACCCTACCGGGCGCCGGCGAGATCCAACACGGCTGGATACCAGTCCGCGCCGCAGGGCACAGTCAATGAGAGCCAGCAGGCGGCGCAGGACTACCCCAACGGCCAGCAGGCTCCCGCGCCGATCGAGCGGCAGGAGCCGCAGGGGTATCCCCAAGGCAATACCTCGTACAGCAATGGCGCCTATGACAACGGCCAGGGTAACGGAACGTATAGTGACGGCCAGAGTGCGGGGGGGCAGTACGGGAACGCCGACGCGCAGGCGCTAAGCGATCAGATTTATTCGGATGTGGATCCAAACCAGCAGGCGCAGCAGCCGCCGCCACCGCTGCCGGTCTACGACCAACCGCCGGCTCCGGCGGACGACACCCTGTGGACGCCGGGCTACTGGGGATATGCGCCCGCGGGCTACTACTGGGTTCCGGGGGCATGGTGCGCGGCTCCGTATGTTGGGGCGCTGTGGACACCCGGCTGGTGGGGTCCGTATGGCCGGGGATATGGCTTTCATCGCGGCTACTGGGGACGCCACATCGGCTTCTACGGCGGGGTGCCGTATGGCTTCGGCTACTACGGGACGGGCTACTACGGCGGGTACTGGAGCGGGAACCACTTCGCCTATAACCGCGCCGTGAGCAACGTGAACATCACGAACATTCACAACACCTACAATCGCACGGTGATCGTGAACAACATCCGGATTAACAACTCGACGACGAACCGGTATGTGAACAATACGGTGATCAACAACCGCGTGAGCTATAACGGCGGACGCGGCGGGATTCAGGCGCGGCCGGTGCCGGCGGAGATGGCGGCGTTCCGGTCGCAGCGAACGCCGGCGATGACGCAGCAGATTCAGACGCAACGCATCGCGCAGGCAAATCGCGGGCAGTTCTTACAGCAGAATCAGGGCCGGCCGGTGATGGCGACGGCAGGCCGAATGCTGGCGGCGGATCGTGTGGCGGCTCCGCCGGTCAATACGCAGCCGATGCACCTCGGCGGTCAGCCGGCGCGGTACGGAGCGGGTGTTGCCGGCGGCGTGCGGCAGGGCGGCGTGGCACTGACGCCAGCGCCGGGTGTGCGGCCGGGTCAGCCGGCGGCCTTGCAACAGCAGAGTCAAGGCCGGCCGGGTCAGCCGGCGGTTCAGCAGCGGCCGTTTGAGCAGCAGCGGCCGGTGCAGGGGAGCATCGTGGCGCAGCCGGGCCGGCCAGGGCAGCTGGGGACTCCCTACAGCGAGAGGGCAAACGTGATACAGCCTGGACGCGTTGATGCGCAGCGGAACGGACAGGCGCAGGCCGGGCAGCCGCAGGTACAGCAGCAGCAGAGGATCGAGCAGCAGCAGAGGTCGCAGCAGCAGCAGAGGGTGCAGCAGCAGCCCGCAACCCAGGCCGCCGGGCAGTTCGGGAGTGGAGCCGCGCAGCAGCGGAGTGTCGCGACCGATCAGCAGCGGGTAGCGCAGCAGCAACAGCAGCGGATAGCCCAGCAACAGCAAGAGGCGCAGCGGGCGACTCAACAACAGCAAGCCCTGCAGCAGCGGGCAGTGCAGCAACAGCAGGTGCAGCAGCAGCGTGCAGTCCAGCAACAGCAGGTGCAGCAGCAGCGCGCAGTCCAGCAACAGCAGGTGCAGCAGCAGCGGTCAGAGGCGATACAGCAGCAGCGTGAGACGCAGCAGCCGCAGGTGCAGCAACAGCGGCCTGAGCCGGTGCAGCAGCAGCGTATTGCACCGCAGCCACAGCAGCAGCCGCGGCAGGTGCAGCCACAACCGGTACAGCAGGCTCCACGGATGGAGCAGCGGGCTCAGCCGCCAGCTGCTGCGCCCCGCGGCGGCGGTGGCGAGGCGCGCGGGGGTGAAGGTCGCCGCTGAGTGCGAGGATCCTTCCGTGCTACAGGAGATTTGCCCTGAGTCTTTGGTGTGACAGCGGAGACTCTATTGAAGGAAGAAATAAGGTGCATCCGAAGAGTTCGACAGCGACAGTGTGTCGTCTGCACGAACCGAGCACGACGGAACCAAAAAAATCAGGAGATTTAAAAAATGTCAACGGCACTGTTTACGAACACGATTAAGGCGCTGCACGAAGGCGCGAAGGCCCTCACAGTAGAGAAGGCTGTGACGAACATTGAGAGCTGGGAGACGTATCTCGGCAAGCATGATCACGAGGGCGTCAAATCTGTTGTAACCGATCTGGGCAAGCTGAAGAAGCTGCTGCACGCCAAGGAGTTGGACGGCAAGGCGATTCTGACGCTGGTGCACAAGCTGGGCAAGGAGACGGTGACCGTTGCCGGCGGCAGCGAGAGCGCGGACGCGAAGCACATCAAGGAGCTGGGCGAGGCGCTTTCGGCAGCAAAGTAACGGTTTGTCTAACGCGATGAGAGAGGCAGCCCTGCGGGCTGCCTTTTCTTTGTCGCTTGCGATTCGGGGATCGATTCAGAGGTGCTTTGATCGATGAGTAAATGGATGGCGGCGGCAGGTGTCGCGTTCCCGGTAGAGAAACAGGTTCTTCCACTTCGCTACGCTTCGGTCGGAATGACAACTAAACACAAAGGCGAGAAGCGGGTTCTTCGCTCCGCTCAAGAATGACAATCGGAGGTTAGAGTCGACGGCCTCGGGTCAGGCGGTGAGCAGGAGTTGGCCTAGCAGGACGATGTTGAGGGTTAGGATAACGGCGACGATGGCCCAGCCGGCGATGCGGGTGCGGAGGGCGCTTGAGAACTCGCGCATGACGGCGGGTCGGTTCGTCAGGATCAGCAGGGGGATGAGGGCGGCTGGGAGGGTGAAGCTGAGGACGACCTGCGAGAGGATGAGGATGCGCAGGGGCTCAAGGCCGATAGCGATGACAAGGAGCGCCGGGATGATGGTGATAAGGCGGCGGAAGAAGATGGGGAACTTGATGTCGAGGAAGCCCTCGATGATGACCTGACCGGCCATGACGCCGACGGTTGAGGAGGACAGGCCGGAGCAGAGCAGGGCGACGGCGAAGACGACGGCGGCGCCGCGTCCGAGCAGTGGGCCGAGGGTGCGGTAGGCATCCTGGATAGATGGTGCGACGAGGCCGGAGCGCGCGAGGGCGACGGCAGCCATGACGATCATGGCGGAGTTGATGAGCCAGGCGCCGTTCATGGCGATGAAGACGTCGATGAGCTCGAAGCGGAGATAGCGGCGGCGGACGCGACGGCCAGGGGGCTTGGGAGGTTTTGCGAGCTGTTGCAGGCGGGGTTGGACGAGGGCTGAGTGGAGATAGACGACGTGCGGCATGACGGTGGCGCCGAGCATGCCGACGGCGGCGTAGAGCGAGTCCTTGAAGGCGTGCGGGTCAAGCGATGGAAGCAGGGTGGAGAGCGCAGCGGTCTTCCAGTCGGGATGGACGAGAAAGACCTCGAAGCCGTAGCAGAGGCCGATGATGCCGACGAAGAACATGATGCCGCGCTCGAGCCACTGGTAGCCGGCGAGATCGAGCGCGAGGATGCCAAAGACCGCGACGGTAGCGACCAGGGCGGCGGCGAAGAGGGACTGCGTGGGGGAGAGGCCGTGGGCCTGCATGAAGGGACCGGCGAGAAGATCGAGGCCGAGGGCGGCTCCGAGGAACTCGGCGAGGTCAGTGGCGATGGCGGCGATCTCGGCGGCGATCCACAGCGCGTAGACAGTGGGCCGGCGGAAGTGGTCGCGGCAGTTCTGCGGAAGGGTGCGTCCGGTAACGATGCCGAGCTTGGCTGAGAGGTACTGGATGAGGATGGCCATGGCGTTCGACCAGAGCAGCACCCAAAGGAGGCGGTAGCCGAACTGCGAGCCGCCGAGGATGTTGGTGGCGAAGTTGCCGGGGTCGATGTAGGCGACGGAGGCGACAAAGGCGGGACCGAAGTAGGTCCAGATCTCATGGCGGCGGAAGGAGTTTCGGGGCTGGAGGGGCGGTTCCGAGAGGGAACTGGAGGCGGCGGCACTTGCGGCCGGGCTGAAGTCGGGGAGAGGTTGCACTTCCTCCATGATCTCTGAGTATAGGGTGCGTTCCGTTGTGTGCCCGTGAACGGAGCAGGCCGGTATTCTGCTGGGTATGGGCGATGAGGCGGCGGTGAAGGTTCTGGTACTTGGCGGCGGCGGGCGGGAGCATGCTCTGGTGTGGGCCCTGGGGCGATCGGTGAAGGTAGGGGAGATCGTCTGCGCACCGGGGAATGCAGGGATAGGGGGCGTGGCGCGGTGCGAACCGCTGGATGTGGCGGATGTGGCGGCGACGGTGGCGTTGGCGGAGCGGGAGCGGCCGGGGCTGGTGGTGATTGGGCCGGAGGTGCCGCTGGCCTTGGGAGCGACGGATGCGCTCGAGGCGGTGGGGTTTCGGGTGTTTGGGCCGACGCGGGCGGCGGCGCGGCTGGAGTCGAGCAAGGTGTTCGCCAAGGAGTTCATGGAGCGGCAGGGGATTCCGACGGCGCGCTCGGCGCGGTGCGTGACGGTCGAGGAGGTGGAGGAGGCGGTGCGGGGGTTCAGCGTGCCGGTGGTGGTGAAGGCGGACGGGCTGGCGGCGGGCAAGGGCGTGGTGATCGCGGAGACGCACGCGCAGGCGGTGCGGGCGGCGGGGGAGCTGTTCTCGGGCGTGCTGCTGGGGCAGGCGGAGACGGAGGTGGTGCTCGAGGAGTTCCTGCCGGGCGAGGAGCTGAGCTTCTTTGCGCTGTGCGACGGCAAGACAGCGGTGCCGATCGCGGCGGCGCAGGATCACAAGCGCGTCGGCGAGGGAGATACGGGGCCGAATACGGGCGGGATGGGGGCGTACTCGACGGATGATCTGCTGGGGCCGGCGATGCGCGCGTGGCTGACGGTGAATGTGGCGCAGAGGGTGGTGGATGGGATGGCGGCGGAGGGTGCTCCGTTCCGGGGGATCCTGTTCTGCGGGATCATGCTGGTGCCGCGTGCGGACGGTACGGTAGATCCGATGGTGCTGGAGTTCAACACGCGCTGGGGCGATCCGGAGACGGAGGCGATTTTGATGAGGCTAGAGACGGATGTGCTGGAGCTGCTGGAGGCGGCGGTCGACGGGACGGCTGACCGGCTGGAGGTGCGGATGAGGCCGGGCGCGAGTGTGTGCGTGATTGCGGCGAGTGGCGGGTATCCGGGGAAGTATGTGAGTGGGGCGGTGATCTCGGGGCTGGGGGAGGTGCCGGCGACCGAGGAGGTGGTGG
>CAXTRT010000066.1:0-16425 GCA_964246835.1 uncultured Acidobacteriaceae bacterium
AGGTTTGGATGCCGCCGCCCGAGTGGGTGTCGCGAGTGTTCACCGATGTCCGGCGCTGGACGGCCATGCCGCGCGGTGGCCATTTCGCGGCGTTGGAGCAGCCTGAGCTGCTGGCGGAGGACATCCGGGCTTTCGTACGAGAGATCACCTGATCCGACCAGTGTGTGTCGGCCAAACAAACCCAGGCGGTCACCCCTGAAGTGTCCTCCAACCCTGGACAGCAGATGGGAAAGCGCACACCTTGTTTGCCGGACGGGAAGACGGGCACCGCCAACTCTCAGCCTGTCGTTATTTTTCACAGGGCTGCCACCAAGCTCCACGCCTTAAGGTCCGTTACAGAGGATCCGCACATCCACCGTTGTTTGCCTGTAGCTATCAAAGGATTATTTCCGATATGGCTAACCTTCTCGCGTTGCTTCGCGATGCAAACGTTCATGAACGAAGACCCGGCTGTTATCCTTTGCGGCCAGGAGTGAAGGTGGCGCTGGTCGATGATCCGGACGGTAATGCCATAGAACTCGTCCAGTATGACGACATAGAAGCGTAACGAAAGGATCTGACACTTAAAGACGATTAGAAGCCGCAACGGATTGCTTTCCCGGGGAATTCCTTCTTTCAAGTCTGTTCCGAGCTCAATCTGCCGTGCACCGACAGCCACTTCTGGGTCGATGCCGCGGCTAAATAGCCCTCGAAGTTCCCACGTGGATGACAACCCATTCCGCCCCAGTTGGCGACGGAGAGAAGCGAGACAACCACCTTCGATGGCTCCAAGGAGCGCTCCCGGCAGTATTGGCCATCGAGCGGGCGTTTCAGTTCCTCGTCATGGGCAACGGCACGGTTCTGCTTCAATGTTTCCGGCGATAAGGTCTCAGGTCCGGCGACGAACTCTCCCGTAGCCAGACTTTTCGCTCCACACTCGCCGACGCCGTGCTGCACGGACGCCACCTGGCCATGAAACCAGGGATCATCAAATTGGCTCAAGATACCACCGTGCCGGCTCCAGTCGCAGTACCAATCCGCCGCGCCTTCCCATACACAAATCGCGGTCAGATGCGGCGGTTGCATCGCGGCGACGACCCACTGGTTGATGGCATAGTACGAAATTCCGTGGATCCCGACTTTGCCACTGCTCCAAGACTGTGTGCCCGCCCATTCTATGCAGGAATAGACATCTTGAGTTTCTCGCGGAGACAACAAGTCGAGCTTACCGGGGCTTCGCCCAGACCCGCGGCCATCCATACGAAGGCACATAGCCGTCCTTAGTCCACCGTTCGGGATCGACCAGCTCCCAGTTGGCATACTTCGCTGTCGTGCCTTCCGCAATCTCAGGTATGCAGCTACCATCAGGTCCCAGCTGCCTTTGTAACCGACCTGAAATGAGAGACCTTTTGCGTATGGCCCGAGCGTGATGATGACCGGATATTTACCGTCCTCCTCAGGTAGAAATACGTCGGCGCGAAGGATGGTGCCGTCATCCATTTCGATCGGTACGTCACAAACAACAGGCATACTGCCTATCGCGATCGGGACAAGTTCTATTTGGTTCCCACGCTTGAAGTCTCTCCTATATTTTGGCTCTCCGCCTTTTCCTAGAACCTGTACCAAGCACAATTGGCTGTGCCAGCAGATCGCCTTTGAACCTGCAACCCGACACTCCGAGCTCCGAGGAAAGCTCTCATCTCATATAGACAACTTCTCAAAACCAAGGCATTACTACAGCTTCTTACAGCGGGCGGTAAGCCATCAAGCCGGAGCAATATCACACCCAAATCAGTCAAGATGCCGTCTCGAGGCACCCTTAAGTAAGGGAGCGCTAATGGCGTTTTGATCAGGCGACTGATCATGTAAAAGCACGTTAAGCAACGACTTATGCACCTTCATATGACCGTCGAAGGCTATAAAGCTTATCCGGCAGAATTTGTCGAGGAAACTCTGTATCTCCTCAGCAGTGGTGCCGATGATTTCTGCCAAACCCTGATTGCTAATGTTCGGGATCGAAGTTAGCGGTTCTTCCAATCGCCCAAACTGCGCCATGACCAACAGAGTTCTTGCAAGCCGTCTCTCTTTTGAGTTAAACAATTGATCAACAAGATCGGTCTGCGTTTGCACACTGCGACTCAGCAGCAGCATGAGGAAAAGATCGGAGAAGCTGTGTTCCTCATGGAGCACGCGAATCATCTCCTGCGGCTGTATTGCTAAAGCTGTGCAAGCCGTCACTGCAATGGCGGAAGCCATCCGGAGCCCCGCCTTCGCAGTGATTGATTCTTCGCCGAAAAATTGACCGGCAGCTAAGCGAGTGATTGTTGCCTCCTTGCCACTATCCGCTATTACGGTCAGCTTAGCCTTCCCCGATTGCATATAGAACACGCAGTCGGCAGGGCTACCTTGCGAGAAAATACTCTCCTCCGGAGCGAACCTCACCACGCTGCGACCCAGACCAGCGCTCGCTAGAAAAACAGCAGGATCAAAAGTTATATCTACGGGACTGCTCATGCGAAAGCTCCAAGGCGCTGCTGTTTTACGTGGTGTCTATCCAGACTGCATTACGGCGGAGGCTTGGCGATCTAGATTTGATCCAAGACCTACGATCTAGGTTGCGATCCAGCAAAGCGATTCCGATACGCCACAGAACTCGACGGCCGCACCCACCAGTATGATTGCCGCTGCCCAACGAGAAGGCAGGCTTTCTGAAACTTCAGCGGAACCCTACTTCTCTCAAAGTAGCCTTATGACGATCCCCTTGACTGATCCATTCAGACCGCTTCTCGGAGTGCGTAGGCTTTCATCGTCAGAGGCGATCAAAAGAGAGCAGAAATCGATCTCAGGAAAGATGTGCGCAGGATCACCAAAACTTAGGCCGCTGCAGGTTGTCTTTGCGACTCGCTCGTGTAGCTTTTCATGGCTTGGCTCAATTGCGAATCCACTTCGTCCGCGATCGTCATAATGCCAAGCAGCAGCACGCTGAAGTCTATCGATCCAAGATTCTTCTGGAGAGTGTGAAAGATGGTGACTTGCAGGATGCGGCTCTCCTCCACCATCATCGCTGCCGTGTAGCCCTGTTGCCGGCGCTCCACACCATGCGTTGAGGCGGAATCCGAGAGCAGTTCTTTGGTGCCGAGCGGCTTCGATGCCTGAAGCCGCGTCGCGAGATCAGCGAAGAGCTGGGGTAAATGCCGGCACCGGGCTTCGCGAGTGAGTGGGATTGCCGTTAGGACGTCTTCGGCTTGCACTCCTTCGTACCAATCATCAATGCTCGCCTGTGTCGTTCGCTGCAGGATCGCTCCCAAGGATTCCACGTGGCGCCTATGCAACGGTCCTTTGTGAAGCCTTTGCGTGATCACCTCAATAAGATCAGGAATCTTCATCGGCTTGATCAGGATCTCGTCGGCTTGCATGAGGATGGCGTTGGCTGCGGCTGTCATCTCCGGAAACGCGCTCAAGAGCAGCGTTACAGCATCGGGGTTCGCATGACGGATCGCGCTAACGACCGTCAGGCCATCTCCAGCACCCGGCATGTGCAAATCGCTTAAGAGAACATCAAATGTTTCCTTACTGATGTACTGCAGCGCCTCCCGAACATTTCCTGCACAGGTGACTTCAAAGCCGTGCTGGCCGAGAATCTTGCACAAGGTGGTACGAACCATCTCGTCGTCATCGACCAGAAGAACTTTCGGAAGCGCCATCTGTACTCCAAGAACGTGTGGAATGGGTGCACGGGAAAGGTGTGTCGTCATGTCAGGAAAAGATAGGTTCATTCCAGCTCCGGATTTGTGTTTCCAGGGGTCATCTGAAAGGCGAAACATCAGGTGGATCAAGTCCTCTGCCTGAAAAGGACGGCCCAGCGACTCGTCATAGAGAGGGTCGTCCAACACCGCCGGCGCATGTCCCAAGACCACAATGCGCGTTCGAGGCCACTGCTTTCTCACCATTTCTGCGGCGGCTCGAAGGGTGAGCCTGTCAAGAGTGTCGCTCAGAAGTGCCACGCGAAAGACCTTCGTACGCGCCAGAGTGAACAGTTCACGATAATCACAGATGGTTGTGACTATGTAGTCTTCGCTTGCCAGAAGCAACGAATGCTCTGGACGATGTGCAGCAAAGGGATCAATAAGTAAAACGTTTGGCTTTTCATGAACGCCAGCAGAAAGCCTGTCGAGTGGCTTTAAATCCCACCGAGTACCTGTATCTCGTTTATTCGCGTTGGACATGAAGTGCTCTCAGGTAATGGGCCAGAGTTGATTTCGCGGTTCGCATATGGAAGATAATGCGCCCTTTCGTCCGCCACAATTGTCTTCTTTTGCTCAACAACGGTTTACACAAGCGAGATGCCTGTGCAAAACGAGAATTGACGGAAAGGTGAGTAAACAACCCTCGGCCATGAGAACGTATGCGAAAGGAAATTGCTCCCGCGCGGCACGTCGATCATATCTGGACACCGTCCCCGATCAGACCGCAGCCATTCAGTTCTTTGAAAATACCGTAGGCGCCCAACTGCTCTGGCAGGTGGGGTCTTTCATGAGAGCCCCACCTGACGTTCCGATCCGAAGCCAATGATCAGTCGCTTCGGGTACATCCTCAACATTGGACGACAAGACCACGATGCTGGCACTTCTTAAGGCTCACTCTCTGAGTTCACAGCGTCAGCACCCATCATCTTGTCAATCAGACCGACTAATGCTTCGTACTCGGGCAGCAGCGGTGGCACATTCTCACTCCCTGTGGTCTCTAATCCAGTACGAACCCCACCCGGCTCCAAGGTGCATACTTTCACACCGAAAGGAGCGACTTCGTCCGCGAGGGAATCACTAAAGCGGGCGACAGCTCAGTTTGCCGCATGGTACGGGGAGTTCCCAGGGATGGTGACTTGGCCGCCGATCGAAGATACCTGAAACATTCACCCAGATCTTTGCTTTCGCATGACCGGCACCGACGGCCAAGCCGTGTAGACCACGCCCAAAAAGCATGTCTCAATAACAATCCTGAACTTCTCAGGTGTCATTTGTTCAGAAGGGGCGTTGTACTGATAAATCGCGTTGTTTATCAAAACACGCGGTCGTCCATAAGCTTGGAAGGCTTTGTTCAGAGCGATCTTTGCAGCACTTTCGGAGCGAACGTCGAACTTTACCGGCTTGCTACTGCTCAACAAGAGCATTCAGCTCTTGCAGTCGCCTCGCTCCTGCAATAACGCGATCTCCGGCTGCGAGAGCAGCTTCTGCAATCTCGCGGCCCAAGCCGCTACCGCTACCCGTAATCAGCCAGACCTTCTGCATGACATTTCCGCTTACCTGGGTGAGTAGCTGCTGTGTCAACTCGATGTGCACTTACGTGCAAGTGAATGCAAGCTCGAAGTGCGAAAGTACCCGACACAACCGTGAGCATGAGCGGCCTGAAAAAGCTACTCACCAAGCCGGTGCCCGAAGGAACCAGCAATGATCAGCAGCGTCCAGGCGATGCGTCGCTGCCCTCTGCGGATATCAGACAGCCGACAACGACAAAGCCTTGTCACATTTCTCATTTGTCGGCTTCTGCTTTTGCTTTCGCTAGAACCTTCCGATCAGCCACATTGGCTCTTTCTTCCACGGCGTTCATGATCGGTGCGCCGATTGCGTTTGGTCCCGAGAGCTGATCATGTAGAACCACGTTCAAGAGAGATTTGTTCACATGAATGCGGCCGTTATAGGTAAGAAAACCCAGCTTTCGAAAGCGATTCATGAAGAAGCTAACGCGAGAGCGTGTCGTTCCAATCAGATTTGCAAGTGTTTCCTGAGAGATCCTCGGAATCATCATTTCTGGCTCTCCAGGCTTACCAAACTCGGCCATGAGGAGCAGGATTCGCGCCAGACGTTTCTCGCTTGAGTTGAACAGTTGGTCCACAAGGTCAGCTTGCGTTCGCATGCTTCTCGCCAAGAGAAAGGCCACGAACAGGTCTGAAAAGTCATGCTCGTCGTGCATGACGCGAATCATCTCTTTCCGCTCAATGCGCAGGGCGGTGCAGCTGCTGATCGTGGTCGCCGTTGCAAGGCGGAGACCCATGACTGCCGTGATAGCTTCCTCGCCGACAAAGTCACCAGCTTTCAGCAACGTGATCGTCGCTTCTTTACCGGCTTTCGACACAACGGTCAGCTTGGCCGATCCCTTTCGGATATAGAACACCGCATCGGCTGAGTCGCCTTGCGAAAAGAAGGTCCGCTTCGCCTTCAACTGAACGACTCTGCGGCCTAGGCCGGAAGAGGCGAGAAAGGTCGCCGGGTCGAATGTCTTGTCTTTTCCTTCATTCATGTCACTCTCCGCACGTACATCACTTTCACATGTCGCTCTCTGGTGCTTTGTACTTGTCACAAGGCTTCACGCACGCAGCTGCGCGACGAAATCTTCGATTGCCCTGGCTAGCTGTAGCGGCTCATCGATGGGGACGAGATGCCCGCTACCGCCGATGATCTTCAGTTCTGATTGAGGAATTCTGGCGATGATCTCGCTACGGTGTTGTTCGATCGAGTCGAGATGGTCGTGCTCCCCGGCAAGGACAAGCGTCGGGACAGCAATCCGCGACATCTCTGGGGAGATGTCCTCCAGGATTCCTTTTGTAGGCCACGCGAGTCTCGCTTGGGGATTGCCGCTGAGGCTGTCTTCGACAATTTGCTCCGTAATCATCGGCTCAGGTGTGCGAGCGCTGAGGAAGGCGATGGTTTGCAGCACCGTTTCCCGATTGTCGTAGGCGTGAAGCTGTTGCTGCGCCAGTTCCTCAGGAAAGCGCGTCGAAGCCGGCGAGGCAGGCGCTACGAGAATGAGTCCCGCGAGTCCGGCTGGGCGGCGCGATGCGAGGAGCTGGGCCACTTTGCCGCCCATGGAGTGCCCGATTAGGACATACTTCTTGAGGCCCAGCTGCTCGATCAGCGCAGCTGCCTCACTTGCCAGTTCAGAAATGGAGTAGCCGCTCCGCGCGGCAGCGGATTGGCCCCAGCCCCGCAAATCGTAAGAGACAGTGTGATAACGACTCTGAAGTTGATCGGTGACCCTGCCCCAGGTGCGATGTGTTCCGCCCCAATAATGCAGAAATAGGAGAGAGGGATCTCCTGCCCCCTTCTCCTCGACGTACAACGACACCTCTCCAACCTCGCGTTTCACAATGATGTCTCTATTCTTCGCGAAGACAGCCTTCCGTTTCACCGCCGTCGATGTTCGTGTCCGGTCGCAGATCGCGAGCGCTTGCTCAACTTACCGGAGCACACTCCAGTCCAACAGGATGTTTCGTCGACACCGACGGTCCTCAATCGATATATGCTCATTGCTTTGCCTCAGCCAAATTCATCAACTTTGTGGAATGGAGCGTTGAACGCTTTTGGAGACTGGAAGTGCGGATGGTGGTCTGACACGCTCGCTACTCTGCGAAGGGTGAATGCAGGAGAAAGTCAACGAACGAAATACGCTGGTACCCGGGCACGTAACGTTCACCGAAGTCTGCGATGAAGTTATCTCTCGTGGTTTCTGGATAGTTCTGAGCAATTCCACAGAGACACGTTGTTAACGCCTCCTTCATCCTGAGCCGGGGGTAAGCGGTTAAGACGACTTTATCTCTGTTTGGGACAGTTCCTTATAACCGAGGCCGCCATAGTCACACGCAATGCCATGCTGACAGCAGGCAACGTTGACACCCTTGAAGTGGGCGATTGACGCCGTTGTGTGAAGGGCGATCGAGTCCCAGATGACTTCCGAACGTCGGTCGTCCATACCATGTCTAAAAGCAAAGTCGCGTCCGAGGTCCGCGCCTACAATTTCGAAACGGCGGTCGTCCGCACCACCCTGGGCCAGACCAAGATCGTGCAACAGCACCGCAACGGCCAAGAGCTCCTGGTCGGGCGAAAGGGATCGCGCCTGTGCGAGCTTGACGCTGTAGAGCCATGACCGGACGACGTCATGGAATAGCCAAGCCTCTGATATGTCGCAGGCACGAATGTAAGCCTCCTGAACGGCGCTGCTATCCGGCAGCTGGACTTGTAAGGTCCGGCCTACGGCTTGGACATCCCTGAAGTTCTGTGTTGCTTTGGTCATCACTTGAGCGCCTTAGGCAGAGCATTCTCCACTTGCTCACGGTACCCAAACTCAACTATGGTGAATAGGACATAGTTCCCTCGATTTCGGCCATGCACACAGTCGGTTTCTATCTCTGCCAAGATTTTCAGCTGCTCGATTTCGCTGGCCCCGCTACTGCGTTCGAGATCGCACAGGTGCAACTCGGATTCCCCGGTTACCGCATGGTGACCTGCTCTGAGCACGGTGGCGCGATTCGAAACAGCCTCGGCTTTTCGGTTGACACGGAACCGCTTGGTGTCGTGCAGGTGGACACTCTGATTGTGATTGGAGCTTTGCCCGGAGTACCTCTTGTGACATCGGGCCTTGCAGGGCTCGTGAAGGTAGCGGCAGGTTGTCCACGCATTGCGAGCGTATGTATTGGGGCTTTCGTGCTTGCGGAAGCCCACATTTTGGATGGAAGGCGCGCTACGACACACTGGCGTTATGCCGCTCGGCTGCAGAAGGAGTATCCAAGTATCCGCGTGGAAGCGGATCGGATCTTCTGCCGCGATGAGCATATATGGACGTCTGCGGGCATCACAGCAGGTATCGATCTCGCTCTCGCGTTAATCGAGCAGGATCACGGCTTTGCGGTCGCGCAGGGCGTAGCGCAGGAGCTTGTCGTTCACCGTCGCCGCCTTGGCGGACAATCGCAATTTGCAGCGCCGGTGGATGCACTACCGATGAATGATCAGATCGCAGCCGCCCTGGCATACGCGCGAAATCACATCAACAGGCAGTTCACGGTGGAACAGATGGCAGAGGCGGCTGGTTTTAGCTTGCGGCAATTCAGTCGCGTCTTTCGCATGGAAACCGGTACAACACCAGCACGGGCTGTTGAACGTATCCGTGCAGACCTGGCTCGAGGCCACATCGAAGTCGGAACCGAAAGTATCGAGAAGATTGCGGAGACTGTCGGCTTCGGGGACGGAGAACGGATGCGGCGTGCCTTTTTGCGTGTCTTCGGACATCCTCCACAATCCGTTCGCCGCACAGCACGCAATGTACTCCCAAGATCTACGATCGAGGTCACGCGTTGACTGTACGCGAACGATTCGACGGGAGCTGCGAGTGAATACACCTCGGTCAATATGCCTGGTGCTCGAGAAGTAATGTCACAACAGCGCCAGCCGCCTGCGCAACGGAGATTGCACACTTACAGTCCAGCCGGTGCTTCTGGCAAATCGACTCTCACAGACAGCCATATTGCCCAATCTGGTTATTTCCACCAACTATTCGCATTCAGTGCTTTTCAATCAGAATCGCACATTTTCTATCACGAACAACAGTCTTGGTTAAGACCAGTCATTCCCAAGGTGGTACAAACATAAGACTGAATGGGTTGCAAGCGTAAAATGCTTCTCGGAAGCATATCTGACTGTGAGCACGCCCTTCGATGCCTAGCGGATCAGACTTACACAATGACATGTTGACCGATTCTAATCGGTGGTGGAGCGACACGGAGCAAATGATAAATCCTGATAGCCTCGAAGCATTAGCGCACCGCAACGTGAAGAAGATCGGAAGACGCGAGGGCCAGACAGCACAGATCGGGCCTCTCAGGTTTACCTGGAAAGCCCGCGGAGAGGACACCGGTTACGAGTTCTCTGTCTTTGAGTTCCCGCTTGCCCCTGGCGTCGCTATCCCGCTTCACAAACATCCCTCTGCTGAAATGATCTATGTGCTGGAGGGGGAGGCCAGCTTCGCTCGTCTGCTTCCCGATGGTTCGCAGGAATGGCTAACGTGCACCGCCGGAGAGTGTGTTCTCGCACCGGGGAACGTCCCACACGGCGAAGCTAACCGATCTGACAAGCCAGCCCGCGTTCTGAGTATTTCCACCTACTACCACGAGATGCCCTTCAGAGAAGCCGCCAGTAAAGTCAGCATAGACGACCCTTTGCCTGCATTCGATCCAAGCGTGTTCATGCGCTTTGAAGAGATAGCAGCACGATATCAAGGCTATACTCTACAACCTGCTGAGAAAGAATAGAGCGCAGATCGTTGCTCTACCGACGACGGCCGAAACTGGAAACCTCAGCATATTGGATCTATGAGCGAAAGTGACCTGTCATCTGTCAGATTTGCTAGCTGCTAGAGACATGATCGAAAAGCCGCGCTCAAGTCTGCTCTGGAACGGACAAGATTCTTTGGAACGTTTAGAACCCATTACCTTGTGGGACAAACGACTTGTGAATTTTTCGAATAGCGGCAAACGTAAGATGTTGAGGCTGAGCTCGAAACAGGTCTTCTCTGTGCTGCGTTGCTGTGTCCTGATGCTGCAATCGCAAGTTTTCTATCGACAATCGCAAGTTTCGCGAAGATTCTCTGCAATCAAATCTGCTACTTTCTTGCTGTGTTAGTTCTGCTGGTTGAATGGCGAGATCTCCGCTCGTATCCGTGATGAATGCAGACCTTTCCTCGCGGAAATCGTGTGAGTGCTAATCAGCCTGTCATGGTGAAGCGGCCAGAGAACTCTTGGGCAGATTATCGCGGGTGCCATATGAGTCATGAAAGCGAACGGAAGAACACGAAGCTGCAGGTTGTTCATGTATGCGAAGCTTGTGGGGCCGAGCTCAGCTATTCACAGGTCGGCGAAGACGTCACAGTAACTGGCACGGTTCTGTGTAGCAAGTGCGGACACTTGGGTCCTCTGCGTGTCGAAATCCGCGAAGTCACTCCTGTCGGTCCTAGCTGATTGTCAAATGGCTCCTTGGCGTGGGCCGACTGGACGATCAAGGCGCTTGATAAAGCCCCTTACAAAGGCGCTGACAAGTGGTGATCTTGAATCAGCTCTACTTGTAAGGCGAGTGTCTAATCTCACAGCGCAGTTCAACGGCCGAATGGTGATTCCGTTCTTTGCGATGCGCCAGGCACCATTCTGCGTCAGAACTGCGACCCCGAGCCCTCGACGAATCAGATTCGAGCCTTCTTCTGCCGTCATCATGTGGTGCAAAGATAAGCCGGGCTGCGAAGCCGGCTTTGCAACCCGGAGAAGATTGTCATAGAGGAACGGTTGGACGTGACGTTCAAAGAGTATGCAGGAATTCCGTTCAAGATCCTTGCACTCGACCTCGTACTTGAGAGCGAGTCGGTCTTCGTCCAGCATAGCCACAAAGAACGGTTGATCACCTACAGTCACAGAGCTAAGTTGCGCGGTTGTCGGAACTCCCGTCAAGAACGCCAGATCTAACGATCCGACAGTCACGTCGTGGGCAAGTTCTGGAGCGAGCTTCGTGGTTGTTTGCACGCTAAAACGCGGGAACAGGGGCAATCGCAGGGAGTAGACCTGTGTGAGAAAGTACGGATCTGTGTAGGGAGACTTTCCTATGCGAATGATTTCTTCAATACCGTCATGGACAGCACGGGCCGCCTGAAAAGCTCTTTCCTCGTATTCCACTGAGAGCCGGGCCTGCTCCACAAACGCTTCGCCTTCGACCGTCGGAATGACTTGCCGGTTCAGACGAGAAAACAATTCTAAACCAAGCACTTGTTCAAGGAAGCCGATCTGCTTGGTGAGCGCAGATTGTCCAATATCGAGTTTGATCGCAGCGCGAGAAAAGCTACCCTCCTCGGCAAGAGCAATGGCGGCTCTCAGATGCTTGGCTGATGTCTTGCGCATGATTCATCTCCCGGGCCCGGAGACGGCGTACGGAGAAGCATCCCCGAAACAGAAGTCTTGCGTTGCCTCTTGAGTACTGTCAAGGCCCTTACCCTGCTCCTGGACCCAGCTTCTCGTCAGAGCAAAGAAATTACTTCCGGTTTGCCAATCCCATTCTCTGATGGCATACACGTTGGACGATCTGGAATAAAGGAGGTGAGTGCACTTCAACACAGCCCGATCTCTGATTCAAAGGTTAAGTTTTGCTGCCCGCCTGGCCTTGTCGGTGCTACCCTCGTCTGCAGAGAAAAAGAATTCCAGAGGCTTGCCATAGAGTTCTGCAAGCTGCAGAAGCTCAAGTACGTCGATGCGGCGATCTTTGGTCTCGCACTTGGACAAGAACGAATGCGCCATTCCCAAGCTCTCCGAAACCTCTCGCTGCGAAAGCCCGGCCTCCTCGCGAGCTTGGATCAGGCGAGCAATAAATCTGTCATACAGTTCCTGACGCGGAACGGTTCTTGCCTTCCGGGACTTGCGAGTTTCGACACCCTTCCTAGTAGGCACACCTCAAGTGTCTGAATTGCTTGACGAATCCCCTAATAAGGGCCACATTGAAGGAAGATGGAGGTCGTAAGCTATGCCTGAGAACTTTATTGAATGTCCAGAACTCTGTGGCAAAACGATCGAGATGGTCCGCATTTACAAGGACGACGGCGACGGGACCGAGATGCAGATCGACATGACGGATGGGACGAGCTTCTCTTGCTCGTTTTGTGTAAAGCCCGTTCTCGAAGCGAGCGTCATCAAAACCGGCCAGAGTGTTCCCGAAACTCTCCACACATACGACCTAGCATGATCGAAGCGTCTCGGCTATTCCAACCCAGAATAGCCATGTGATCGTTCGGAATTGACACTCGAGACTCCCAAAACATAGGTTTGCACTTACCTCGACATCCTCGTCGAAGAGGTGCCATCATGTTGGCAGAGAGATCGACTCAACCGGCGCTACAGTTGCGCGGTCCGTACATCACATCAGTCAGCAGCCGATCGTCCCTTGTCAGCGGAGCTCATCGCGCTTCAAAGGTTGATTGCATGACAGTCGGGCACTCAGGAATTTCCTATGGGATTTTCTGAGCAATCTGCATTGCAGCCTGCAAGCTGGAGTCGAGAAGCCTTCTCCATGGCCGCACAGGCTAAGGTCTTGTCCGGAAACAAACTTGAGCAGCTGGTTGTCAGACTTCAAAGGCACTCCGGCCGATCCAAAGAAGCCTGTTGGCGATTTATCATCCAGTATGGTTTGAAGGACAAGATTGATCATCGCCGCTGGACCGAGGCCGAGGTCGAACTCGTTCGAGAAGAGCTCGTCAAGCGATCGGTGGAGGATGTTGCCAAAAAGCTAAACAGAACGCCCAAGGCGATTCGAAACATGCTCAGAAGGAACGATCTGAGCGTACGGGAGATCCGCTGCGATATGTTCTCGGTGGAGAGCCTAGCCACCGCCTTGCATGTTAGGAAAGCCGAAGTTGTTTTCTGGATCCAGCAGAACTGGCTAGAAGCGTCGATCGACAGCCAAGGCAAGCGACGCGCTTACATTATCACTCCCGAGGCCTTCACAAAGCTCTACAAGACGCATCAAGCGGACCTCATCAAGCGAGGTCTACGGAATCAGTCGCTCTTCGAAGCGTACGTGCAGTATTGTTTTTCACCAAAACACACAGTCGGCGAGCAGCTGCTCGACGTGCGAAGAGATAAGCGCGAGCGTGAGGCTTACGCGGAGTTAAAACACGACGCCGACAACAACGAACGAGAAGAGGAGGCCGCTCATGCCTTTGCTGAAGCAGGTTTTGATTTCGAAGCTACGGGTTCAAACGGATCGTTGGACGACTCAGAGACTGGCGCCGACTGAGATCTGTCCTTGTTGCCAAAGAGCGTTGATGCCGGCACGGCTTTCCATCGGAGAAATCATCGTGAACACTCTCTGTCTTTGCCTGGTTTTCGGTTTGCTCATCATGGTGTGGCCGCCTGTCGAAGACTGGGTAGATCATCAGGAGCAAAGGTGGATAGAGCACATGCCCTGGCATGAGCCTCTGGACAGCTGGTCTTGGCGCTCCCGCAATTGTAATCAACTTAGCCAGAGCGCACGCGCAAATTGGTCGTGCGTTGTGAATGCTGGAACTCAACAACCTTGAGTACAGGTTCCGATTGCGCACTGGCGGGCGTGCAGTCTAGGGCGATAGCCCTGGAGATGTCCACCGTTACCCCTGCCTAATTCCGTGTACTCGGCGACACTATTACAAAAGCGGGGACCGCGTTCTTGGGCGGCGCCGGTCTCCGGCAGCACTCCGCAAATGGAAAACGCCGAATTGGTGTTCCTGATTGGTGGGAACGCGGAGTCGCTCAAGCGACGCCCGTCGGTGGTACCAAGTCCACTCTGACCTCTTTTTGCCTCTTCCCGGCATCGGCCACTGTCCGCAGCAGAAGCCTCCGCGGACAGACCGTCGGGGTTGATCACTTTCAAGGGCGCCCAGCTGTGTCGCAGCTTCTAGGGCGCTTGGCTTGTTGGTCGATTGCAATCACCAGGCCGCCCATGGCCTTCGCAATCTCGACTTTTGAGCGTCCGACCGCGCCGATGCCTCGTCAACTACCGTCTCCCCTGCAAGGATTTTCGCTCGGGTACGAACTGCACGGTAGGCGGTCATATACCGGCAACCCAATGCAGTTTCGTGTTTCTCCGTCGCGTTGCTCGGAGGAGGCCTGCAGTTGAGCTGTGGATTCGCCACTCGGGCGTATTCGGCATACCCTCCCGACTCAGTCGTCGGGAAGCCCAGAGGCAAAGTCGCAGAGGTTTTGCGTACCTTTTAGGCAATATGGACAGTGGCCATACGCGAAATCAAACGATACGCACACACCCATGCCGAGTTTCAGATTAGGAACATTAGAGCCAACATGCTCGACAATACCGCCGGATCTCATGGCCGAGTACCATCGGCAGCGGTAGCGTCACGCCAGCCCAGCACGAGTCACTGTTTCGAAGATGCCAATCTGTACGGCAGAATTCGGACGCAGTCCTCGCACGAAGGCGTCCTCTTCTCCGGCCTTTGGAATAGGAATTTCCCGCAGAGCACCGGCTTGCGAATCTGATGGATCTGAATTGCACGCATAGCCGTCATGTATTTCCTCATGCTGGATTGTTTGAAATGCAAGGAGGGCTAGTCTTTCGCATGGAGGGCCTTCTCACAAATCCGATCTTGCCCCTACGGCAACAGAGAGGTGTGCTGTCTAGCACAGCTAATGAGGTGTTTCCTCGCAGGTGTATCGCATTGCTCAGTAAATCGTTCGCTGTCAGCGAAACATGAGGAAGAGTGGTCGCGTGCAGGGACCTGCTCAAGCTCGAACCTGGAAGGTACCTTAATGAGCCAAGCAAATTCCTTCGTTTGCATCTGCGAAACACGCGAGCAAGCACTACGCGCTATGTACAACCTTGAAAGCGCCCACATCAGGAGGGAGACGCTTTCGACTGCCACAAGGGACATTCCTTCAGGCGCGGATGAAGCCAATGACTACAACATCGGCGCCCAAACCTTTGTTATTCCAGGAATAGGCCCCTTTCTGGTCAGCGGTCCTCTCGCGTCCTGGATGCTGAAAGCACTTGACAACGAAGCAGGCCTGGGCGATGTGAGCGTCTTAGGCGTCATTTTCGCAAATCTCGGTGTTCCACGCGCTCGCGCGCTCACCTACGAGGCTTCGCTCAAAGCTGGCGGGCATCTTCTCATTTTGCATGGCTTATCGAATGCCGTCGCTGATGCAGTGAAGGTGATAGGTGGAACGACATCTTGTTTTGAGGCGAGCCACACTGAAGAGGTGTTTGGTACGGTTCTCGGCGCAGATGTGGGGGGAAAACCCGCTACGACTTCTCACGCGTAAAGGGCTCTGTAACTTGCAATAAAGTGTCGCTAATGAAGCAGGAAAAAGCGATGGTCGACGTCGCTTAGCCTTGATCGATCGATTTGCGAGAGCAACTTGGATAATTTTGGGCTCCGCTCTGGAGTGTCTCCGTTCCCTTCCTTCTCAATTCTTGTTCTTTTCCGGCGACAGGCGTAGGTAGTCCCACTGAGGAAGAACTTTCGACGCTGAGCTGATCGAAGGGGCATCTCCCGTAGAGGTCCGGAGCTCAATTTGTCTGGCATAGCGATTAAGGATCTCCTTTACCGCCCACCTATCAGCTGCGGTTCGGTCAGGGTCTTGCCCGACAAGCTAAGCTGCAAGATCGGAACCGTGGAAGCGTTGTAATGAAGGATTAAGGGAGGGAGTGAACCAGGGGGTAGCTGCCGTAGGATCGTCTGCGAGATGGCTGTGACTTGTACGTTGGCTCGCCTTTGGCTGGAGGTACAACCTTAATGATTGCTGTTCCGTTGACCGTCGTCGATTCAAGATGCTCGATGTTGTCTACAGTAGTTGTGAGCACTCGCTCATAGACTGATGTGACTCGCCCTTCCATCTCTACCGGGTTCAGACCGGTGTATGTCCAGGCGACAGCAACAACTGGGACGTTGATATTCGGGAATATGTCGGTAGGAGTTCCGAAGATAACAATCGGGCTGACTATGAGAATGAGCAGGGCAAGCACGATGAAGGTGCACGCTCGAGCGCTATCGTTTCACGACAGAGACTCTTCAGATCCTCCGTCTCATTTTTTGCTTACAAGGTAAGCGTGTGGTCTGTACCGCTGCTCTGAGTGGAGCGATATGGGTGGGTGTGTG
>CAXTRT010000067.1:0-15562 GCA_964246835.1 uncultured Acidobacteriaceae bacterium
GGACGGAGCGGGTGGCGGAGGTGGTGGTTTCGTTGATGACGGATGGCGGATCGGCCGGGGTCAACAGAGGACAGCAGTAGAGAAGCAGATCCTACAGGATGACTACAAAAGAGTCGTAACAGCCTGCGTCAGCTCTGATTCCCCGCTCGCGTGTTACGTCTGATCGAGATGCTGATGCGTCTAACCTGATGTTGGCGGAAGGTTTCGCCCCAAGGATCCTGTGCGCATGCGACGTGCTTTGTGGAGATGTGTGGCTCTCCTGGTCTTCCCTGCCCTGACCGCGACGGTGTTTGCGGCGCCACCGCGTGTGCCGCTGCAGGTGAACAGCTATGTGATTACCGCGGATCTGGACCCGGCGGCGAACAAGCTGACGGCGACAGCGGTAGTGAGCTTTACCGCGCTCGACGATCTAACGACGGCCAGTTTCGAGTTGAACAATGGGCTGCAGATCACGAAGCTGACGGATGCGGCGCGAAAGCCGCTGCAGAATGAGCGGCTCTCGACGAACTCGACGGTGCGGGTGACGCTGCCGGCGGCGATGGCGAAGAACACGACGGCGACCTGGACGTTTGAGTACGCGGGCGTGCTGACCGGCGCGGAGACGAGTCCGGTTGAGGGCATTAAGCTGGCGGCGGTGGCGGACCCGGTGAGCATCCTGCTGTATCCCGGGCGATGGTTCCCTATGGTGGGATTGTTTACGAACCGGTTTACGGCGGAGATGCACGTGCGGGTTCCGTCAGACGAGCGGGTGGTGGGGAGTGGGTCGGGTGTGAGCGCGGTGAAGAGCTTGCCGGGCAATCGCAGCGAGTATGTCTTCAACTGGGCGAAGCCGGGATTTCCGGGAACGATCATAGCGGGAAAGTTTCTGGCTCCGGTAAGTCCGGCGGGTGTGAACAACATCGCGGTCTATACGACCGACAAGCACAAGGCGGACGCGCTCTCGTTCGGGCAGACGGCGACGAAGGAGTTTGAGTACATGTCATCGACCTTCGGGCAGCCGGAGTCGGGACGGTTGAACATCGTGGAGCTGCCAGATGACTCAGTATCTGCTGCGTGGGCGCCGGAGATGGTGGCGATTGCGGGCCGGCGGATCAGCGATCATGCGTCGCAGCGGCTACTGGCGAATACGATCGCGCACCAGTGGTGGGGGTCGGAGATCTCGCCGCAGACGCTGAACGATGCATGGATCACGAATGGCATGAGCCGATATGCGGAGCTGATGTATGTGGAGGACAGCTCGGGCAAAACGGTGTTCGAGACGGCGGTGAACGATGTTTCGGCGGGTGCGCTGGCGTATGACACGGAGCCACTAAGCACGCTGGGGCGGCTGGATTACTTCTCGCCGCAGTTCCAGTCGATGACGCTCGAGAAGGGCGCGATGATCTTCCATATGCTGCGCTGGGAGATGGGCGATGAGGTGTTCACGAAGTTTCTGCGTGGGCTGCTGAGCCAGTACACGGATAAGGGCGTGCGGAGCAGCGATGTGGAGAAGGTGAGTGAGGCGCAGTCGACGCTGCCGTTCACACCGTTCTTCGCGCAGTGGGTGGATGGGACGGGGGCGCCGACGTTCACGAACAAGTACACGGTGTTCCGGCTGGGGAGCAACAAGGGCTTCCGCACGAGTGGGTCGATCGACCAGGATCTGGATCTGTTCCGGATGCCGGTCGAGCTGCGGATCGAGACGGACGGCAAGACAGAAGTGCGGCGGGTGGATGTGTCCGGGCAGGAGTCGCAGTTCAGCGTGGATACGTTTGGGCGGCCGCGGAAGATTACGGTCGATCCGCAGGGATGGCTGCTGAAGAGCACGCCGGATCTGGCGGTGAAGGTTGCCGTGCTGCGCGGACAGCAGCAGGTGGCGCAGGGCGATCTGATTGCGGCGCTGGGCGAGTACCAGAAGGCGCTCGACGCGAACAAAACATCATCGCTGGCGGCGTACCGGATCGGCGAGGTGTTCTTTATGCAACGGAACTACCAGTCGGCGGCGAACAGCTTTCGCGATACGCTGCGCGGAGATGGCGACCCGAAGTGGACTGAGGTCTGGAGCCACGTGGAGCTGGGGCGGATCTTTGATGTGACCGGGCAGCGGGACCGCGCGGTAAATGAGTATCGGTTGGCGGTACAGACGAACGACAATACGCAGGGTGCGGTGAATGAGGCGCGGGCGCTGATGCAGAAGCCGTATGAGCGGCCTAAGACGGATAATTAGAGAATCTTCGCATTGCGCCGTAGGCAGTGCTGGGTTCATAGTTGAGTCATGGATAAAACTATCCGCAGCTTTACGAGTCTTGAAACGATGAAGGTGGCCGAGTATCAAGATTGGCAAAGTAGACCTGCTTCGGAGCGTATGCGCGCGGTTACAGATATAACTCTGATGATCTATCGGATGAGAGAGCCAACTCTAGATGTTCGACGACTTCAAAGAACTCTTACGGTTATTCAGCGGCCTGCGCGTTAGATATTTGATTGTCGGCGGCTACGCCGTTTCCTTCCATGCACAGCCCCGCGCTACCAAAGACATTGATCTATACGTCAGTCCTGATCTTGAGAATGCGAGTGCTGTACATCGCGCGTTAATAGAGTTCGGCGCGCCACTTTCCGACGTAAAGGTGCAAGACTTTACCGACGAAGGCAAGTTCTTCCGGATGGGCAGAGATCCGGTCATGGTGGATATTCTCTCGCACATAGACGGGGTCAGCTTCAATGATGCATGGGGACGGCGAGTCGAGGCTGTCATTGATTCAGAGACAGGACAGACGGCAATTTTTCTGTCGAGCGCGGACCTAATTGCGTCAAAGCTGGCGGCGGGACGACCGCAGGACCTTGCGGATGTTGCCGCGATTCGGCAAGCGGACCAGACGGAGGATTAATCGTAGCGGAGGGCTTCGATGGGGTCGAGTTTGGAGGCTTGGATGGCGGGGATCATGCCGCTGATAGTGCCGACGATGATGAGGATGGTGGTGGCGACTATGACGATGGTGGGAGAGATGAGCAGGTGGATGTCGGCGGCCTCGGCGTTTGAGGCGAGAGCGCTATAAAGGGTGATGCTGCCGACGGTTTTGGCGATGATGTAGGCGAGCAGCACACCGCTTAGGCCGCCGACCAGAGTGATGACCATGGCCTCCGAGAGGAACTGCAGGAGGATGTGGGAGCGGCGGGCGCCGAGGGCTTTTTCGACGCCGATCTCCCGGGTGCGCTGCTGCACGCTGACGAGCATGATGTTCATGAGGCCGATGCCGGCGATGCCGAGGGTGAGCGCGCCGATGAAGAGCAGAAGGGCCTCCAGCGCGAGCGAGATGAGGCGGAACTGCGAGAGCTGCTGCATGATGTCTGCGACGAAGATGGCATTGCGGTCGGTGGGACGGAAGGCGTGGGCGGTGCCGAGAAGGACGCGGGTGGCCTGCTGGATGGCGGCGTGGTCGCCGTGGTAGCTGAACCAGAGGCCGTCGATATCGCGAGTGTCCTTAATATCCGAGTAGGTGGTGAAGGGGAGATAGACGATGCGGTTGTTGTTGTCGTCACCCTCCTGCATCTTGGCCTTGAGGACGCCGACGACCTCAAAGCTGACGCCGCTGACGCGAATGGTCTGGCCGAGTGCGAAGGCACCCGAGAAGAGCTTCTGCTTGGCCTCTGAGCCGATGACGGCGACGTGGGCGCGCTGCTGGAGATCGTTCGCGGTGAGCCATCGGCCCTGCGCGATGTCCATGTTCATGATGCCCATGAGCTCGGGGCGGGTGCCGTCGGCCTCCCAGGTGTAGCTGTGCAGATCGTTCTGCACGGAGACGTTTTTGTACATCATGGGCGTGGCGGAGACGACGCCCTGCAGGCTCTCCTGGATGTGTTCGACGTCGTCGACGTGGAGGCGGACTTTGACGCCGGCTTTGGCACCGCCGGCCTGCTCGGAGGTGGTGCCGGGAAAGACGCCGATCATGTTGGTGCCGAACTGCGCGAAGATGGTTTCAAACGCTCGGCCGAAGCCGGCACCATAGGCCAATAGAAGGACGACGGTGGCAATGCCCCAGGCCATGCCGAGCACGGTGATGGCAGTGCGGCGAAGGTTGTGCCGCATGGCTTCGACGGCCTGGGCGAAGATGTCGCTGAGCATGCTGGAAGACATCGGCGTCTACTCCTTTCTGAGGGCTTCGACGGGTTCGAGCATCGCGGCCTTGCGCGCGGGATAGATGCCGGCGAGGACGCCGCAGAGGCTGAGGGTTCCGAGAGCCATGGCGGCGGACCAGGGCACGAGACGCGGTGGGTCGAAGCCCATATCGTTATTGCCCATCATATGGCCGAGACCCAGCATGAGCGCGGCGGCGGCGGCGATGCCGATGATGCCGCTGATCCCGGTGAGCATGAGGCCTTCAAGGAAGAACTGAAAGAGGATGCTGCGGTGCGTGGCGCCGAGGGCCTTGCGCAGGCCGATCTCCTTGGTGCGCTCGGTGACGGTAACGAGCATGATGTTGATGATACCGACGGCGCCGAGCGCGAGGGTGACGACACCCACGCCGCCGAGGAAGACGTCCATGGCGGTGAAGATGGCGCCGACGGTGCGATTGGCCTTGATGGTGTCCCACTCCTGGAAGGCGTCGAGGTCGGTGGGTTTGAAGCCGTGACGATCGGCGATGATCTGGTGGACCTCGGCTTTGGCGGTTTCGTTGGTGTTCTCGTTGGTGGGCTGGTAATCGATACCGCTGAGGGAGTCGAGCGGCTGATTGCCGCCGACGAGGGCGAAGCTGTCGATCATGGTGGAGACGGGAATATAGAGCTTCTGGTTCTCGTTGTTGTTGTTGCCGCGGCCGCTCTTCGCGGCGACGCCGGCGACCTGAAAGCGGAGGCCGTTGATGGTGATGAACTGGCCAAGCGACGGGTGGCCCATGAAGAGGAGATCGTTCGCCTTGGAGCCGAGCATGACGACGTGGCGGTGCTGCGCGACATCATCGCCATCGATGTAGCGGCCCTGCGCGAGCGGGATGGTGCGGATCTTCTGGACGTTGGCCTGGACGCCCCAGACGCCGCCGGCGAAGCTGCTGTACTCGCTGGCCTGCTTGAGATCGCCGCGGATGACGAAGCCGGTGACGTCGCGAACGTGCGGGGCGCGAGCGAGGATAGCGGCGCAGTCTGCGAGGGTGATCTTGTAAGGACGGCCGCCATTGTGCTGGCCGGGCAGAGCGGGGATGGTGCCGGCGTCGAGGAAGATGATGTCGGTGCCGAGGGTGGCGAGGGAGCGGCGCTGGCCGGAGCGGAAGCCTTCGCCGAGGCCGATCAGAAGAAGGAGAGATGCGACGCCCCAGGCGATGCCGAACATGGTCAGGAAGGAGCGCAGCTTGCTGGCTGTAATGGACTCGAAGACCTGCTTGAGGATCTCTAGTGCGCTGCGCATGGGGGTTGGACTCAGTGGCTCAGGCGTGGGTTACGCAGATGGGGCGGTTTCGGTTCCGTTTCTACTCATGCTTTCTTGCCAATTCGCAGCAGAGTACGGCGAGCTCTCCACGTCGCTACGCTCCGGTCGAGATGACGGCCTTCTTTGCTAGTCAAGACGAATACAGATGGTTCAGCGGCCAGCGAGGAGTGACGGGTGAGGATCGAGTGTGGTGCGGAAGGGGAGGCCGATGGCGGTGAGAAAGGCTTGCAGGCTGGCCAGGACGGCGGGGTTGGCGGTGGATGGATGGAGGAGCGAGAGCTCGGTTTCAGGCGAGAAGGCGGTGTGGCGGGAGAGGCCGGAGATGCCGAAGCAGCGATCAGCACGGTAGGTGCAGGAGGCGAGATCGGAGATGCTAAGGACGTCGGTGGGGGTAAGCAGGATGGTTCGGGGCGGCGCCATGCGATCGATCATGGAGAGGATCTCGAGTTTGGACTCAAGCTCATCGGGGACGAAGTCGATGGCGAGGTCGGCGGAGCGGACGGCATCTTCGACCGTGGCGACGAGATGCAGGGCGTCGCGGCGATCGGTGAGTTGGGCCTGCTCAAGTTCGTCAGTGACGCGGCGAAGGTTGGAGGGAAGGACGTCTTCCAAGGTTACGCTGAAGCCGTGTGTGAGAAGGTGGCGGGAGAAGCTGCGTCCGGCGAGTCCGGCGCCGATGACGGCGATGTGGTCCAACCGGACGCTGGCAGTCTCTGAAGCGTTCATTTTCCGGTGGAGACGGCGGCGACGACGGACTCGAAGCTCGGGTCGGAGGCCTTGATGTGCTCGGCGACGCGCGCGCGCTCGTCGGGGGTGAGGGACGGCAGCACGGACAGAATGCGGCGGAGCGTTACGGCTATATCGTCAACGTAGTTCATGGTGCGGATGGCTTCGCCAGACAATGGCATTCGAACTCCTCGGGAAAAGATTGTGCTGTTAGTCTATCGCGTCCAAAGCGCTGGTCTGCATGGGGGTTTGGGACTGCATGTCAATGCGGAAGCCGTCGCGGTCGGTCATCTCCATCAGAGCGGCGAGCTTGGTGGCGAAGTCCGGGTGGAGAGCATCGGACTTGTAGCGCCAGGTCCAGTTGCCGAGGCCAGCGGCTGGGGTGTTCATACGGGCCTCGCTGCCGAGATGTAGGACGTCCTGCAAGGGAAAGATGCAGAGGTTGGCGACGGAGCCGGCGGTGGCTTTGATCATGGCCCAGACGATCTCGCCGTCAGCGTGAATCTCCTGCAGGTAGTTCTGGACGTTGGCGCGTTCGAGTGCGGTGGCGTCGTTCTGCCACCAGCCGAGTGTGGTGTTGTTGTCGTGGGTGCCGGTGTAGGCAACGGTGTTGGGCACGAACATGTGCGGCAGGTACATGTGGCCGCCACGATCGGCGAAGCCAAATTGAAGGATCCGCATGCCGGGCATGCCGAAGTGCTCGCGCAGGCTGTTGACCTCCGGGGTGATGAGGCCGAGGTCCTCGGCGATGAAGGGGAGCTCGCCAAAGCCGGTGCGCAGGCGCTCGAAGAGCTCGTATCCGGGCGCTTTGACCCACTGGCCGTTCATTGCGGTCTCTTCGTCTGCGGCGATCGACCAGTAGGCCTCGAAGCCGCGGAAGTGATCGAGGCGGACACTATCGTAGAGGGTGAGCGCGCGGCGAACGCGGGCGACCCACCAGTCAAAGCCGCGCTCCTGCAGAAGGCCCCACTTATAGAGGGGGTTGCCCCAGCGCTGGCCGGTCGCGGAGAAGTAGTCCGGCGGGACGCCGGAGACGCGCAGGGGCCGGCGCTCATCGTCGAGCTCGAAGATCTCCGGGTGCGTCCAGACGTCAGCGCTGTCGTAGTTGACGAAGATGGCAACGTCGCCGAGGGTGCGGATGTCACGCTTCGCGCAGTACGAGCGTAGGGCGCACCACTGCTGGTCGAAGAAGAACTGGACGGCCTGTTCGACGGCGAGCTCGCGGCCATGGTCGTTGAGAAGCCTGGTCAGGCTATCGTGCTTGCGCTGCGCGAACTCAGCCGGCCACTCGTTCCAGCTGGCATAGCTAAATTCTCGGCGAAGGACGGTGAACATGGCATAGTCGGGCAGCCAGGCGATGTTTTCGTTGCAGAACTTTTGGAAGGCGATGCGCTGCTCGGGTGTGGCGCGATCGAGGAAGTTGGCGGCGGCCTCTTCGACGAGGGGGAGCTTAAGCCGAGTGGCTTCGCCGAAGTCGGCGGGCCCCTCGTGGCCGGGCAGGCCTTGAATCCTGTCCCACTCGATCCAGCCGTCCTGCGCGAGACGCTCGAGACTGATGAGCAGCGGGTTGCCGGCGAAGGCGGAGAGCGCTGAGTAGGGCGAGCTGCCATAGCCGGTAGGGCTGAGCGGCAGGACCTGCCAGAGGCGCTGCTTCGCGGCATGCAGGAAGTCAACGAAGGCATAGGCCGCGGGACCGAAGTCGCCGACACCGCCGTAGGAGGGCAGCGAGGTGACGTGCAGCAGGATGCCGGATAACCTATCCTGTCGAGCGGGATCAAGACTCATAGAGTTGCGCGGACCTCCTCCGCAGTGACTATGATGCCCGGCGCGCGGCGAAGTCGCTCGACTGACTGCAGGTCTCTCCTCTACGCGAGACAGAGAAGCCGTCTCGCGCAGTGGGAATCACCTGTATAGATAGGAAGTTTGAGCTACTGGCCGAAGGGCGAGGCGCCGCCTGCGGGTGCAGCGCGCTTTGAGAGCCGAACGGCCCCGCCCTTCTGGTACTTCTCCGTAACCGTGCCGAGATAGACGCGAAAGATCTCCTCGCGCTGCGCGTTCAGCAGAGTATCGCGAGTCTGATTGAAGTTCTTGGCGATCTCCTGCGCGTCAGGCTCCTGACGATCGGTGACGACGAGAACAGCTCCGGTGCGGCCGGTATTGATTGGGCCGGAGATTTGGCCCTTGGGCAATGTGAAGACGACGGAGGCGGCGCCAGCGAGCGAGCCCAGATCGGGCACCTGGCCATCGTGGCCGACGAGGTCGCTGGTCTTTACCTGAAGGTTTTGTTCAGAGGCAGCCTTCTTGAGATCGTTGGTGGCCTTGGCGCGATCGTCGAGTTTGGTGAGCGCGGCCTGCATGAGCTGCGGCACCTGCTGCTCGCGATAATCATCGGCGATGTGCTGCTTATAGCTGTCGAAGTCCGGCGCGTGCGCGGGCTTGAGGTCCTGCACTTGGAAGACGGCAAAGCCATCGCCGGTGGCGACGGACTCCGGTGCTGCGCCCTTGGCGGTGGTAAAAGCTTTGGTAAGCAGGCCCGCGCCATCGGCTACGCCGGCGATGACGCCGTCCTTGGCGATGAAGTCCGTGGTCTGGGCGTGCAGGCCCTTGTTGGCGGCGGCCTTCTCGATGCCGTTCTTTGAGGCGTCAGCGACCAGCTGGCTGGCGAAGCTCTGCTCCGCCGTGCTGGCGCGCTGCTGTTCGAGGACGGGCAGGATCTCGCCGCGGACCTCAGAGAGCGGCTTTACGTGCGCCGTATTCTTCGCTTCGACCTGCAGGATGTGATAGCCGAACTGGGTCTTGATCACGTCGGAGGTCTGGCCGGGTGAGAGCGAGAAGGCTGTCTTGTCGAACTCGGGCACGGTGCGGCCGCGATCGAGAAAGCCGAGTTCCCCGCCCTGCGTCTTGCTGCCTGGGTCGTCGGAGTTCTTTTGAGCGAGATCGGCAAAGTTGCCGCCAGCCTTGATCTGCTTGAGCAAATCCTCGGCCTTGGCTTTGCCGGCAGAGTCGGTCTTAGCATCGGCGCCGGCGGGCACGGCGATCAGGATATGGCGAACCTTGACCTGCTCCTTAACTGTGAACTGCGCCTGATGGGCGGTGTAGTACGCCTGGATGTCGGCGTCCGAGACCGAGGGCTTACCGCCGGGCAGATTGGAGGCGTCAAAGGAGACGTACTGGATCTTGCGGGTCTCCGGGATGGCCGTGGCGTAGCGGGTCTTGCTCTGATCGAAGAAGGTGTGCAGCTGCGCGTCGGTCGGGTTGACCTGCTTGCGGACGTCCTCGGGCGAGACGACGACGTAGTCAAACTTGACCTTGACGTTCTGCTTGAGCGAGGCCTCGCGCACGGCGTTATCGGAGACGTTGACCCCGCCGGTAAGCATGGATTGCAGGCGGTTCAGCTCCATATCGCTTTTGACTTGCGACTCGAAGCTGGCGCGCGTGGTACGGAAGGCGCTCTGGACGAAGTTGATGTAGGCGTCATCGCCGATGTAGGTGCCGTTCGGAAAGAGATACTGCGCGAAGGCGCCGGTGCGCAGTTCGCGGCGCAGATCCTCATCGCTGACCTGCAGGTGCATGCGGTCGGCCTCGTGCTTGAGGATCTCGCGCTGCACGAGGATCTGGCCGGCGCGCTGCTCCATGTAAGGCATGAGCATGTCAGGCAGATTTTGCTGCTGGAGCTGACGCTGCGCAAGCTGCGCTACCTCGGTCTGCTTGATCGTGGACCCGCTCTCCAGGCGGCCAGTCCATCCGGGATCATGCACGGTGGCGAAGACATCGGCGCTGCCCGTATTGCCTGCGGTATCAAAAATGCCGGGAACCAGCGTGATGACCATGGTGCCGATGGCTGCGATGATGATGAACGCGAAGATAAACTTGACCGCACTGCTGTTCTGCTGCAAAAGACGAATCATAGCTGGAAGAACGACCTTTGCTCTTAGCGCTCGAACCCAACCTATCGGGGCGGAGGCGTGCCCGGAGGTTTGCGAGGCGGGACGGGCGTCCGAACCTGTGCAGGGCAATCTCAGTATAAACCAGGTCGAGATTTCTTCTGAAACGCCTCAGAGCCTCCGCCAAAGAAGAAGAGAGTCGAAGATGCGAGTTGCTGGTCTCTGCTGAAAACTGGTTCTAGAGCCTGTTCATTATTTCGTAGAAGTACGAGGAAGGCACGATGCGTCACTCCCTGTCAGACCAGCAGGCTGCCGCGGTTCGCACGTTATCCTCTGGCGTAAACCTGCTGGGGAGTTGGTCAGAGCGCTTAGCGTGGGCTAGCCCTGCTGACGCTGGTAAGATGCTTCGTCAGATTGCCGAAAAGGTTTGAGTATCGTCATCTGTCAAAGTCGTCGTCCGCTAGAGGGATTATGCCAATCGCTCTGTCACTCCGTGTATCTGCTACCTATGGACCAAAAAGAATGCCCCCTCAGGGGGGCATTCAGAGGTCGCTCAATGAGCGGAGCCTCACAACGAAAGCTTACTAGGAATAGCCAGGCAATCGCCGCTCAAGTACACTTTGAAGATTAAAACACACGCCGCTGCAAAAGTCATCTCGGGCTCTTACTTATAGAAGGAGTTCAGTTTAAATCCTGAGCCCTTTCCAGCGCACTTGAGCAAAGACCGACCATCCCCAGCTAAAAGCAAAGTCTTGTCACAGAGTTTGTTTTATTTACAAACTTGCTGACATTACAGCAAGTCGTCCGTACGCTATTCCAGTCATCACTCTGTATTGACATGAGGTAACGCAACGTGTTCGCTGCCACGGCAGTATCGCAGAGGTTTGTTCTGGGTCTCGATTTGGGTTCGGCGTCGCTTGGTTGGGCCCTGCTTGCTCTCGATGAAAGGGATTCCCCTACCGGCCTCATCGACGCAGGTGTACGTATTTTTGAGCCCGGCGTGGACGGAACCTCGCTCGATATCGAGCTCGGGAAAGACCAGTCGAAGGCGGTTGACCGGCGCGTTGCTAGGCTGCACCGCAGACAACTGCGAAGGCGGGCGGCGCGGCAGCGGGAGCTGTTTCAGCTGCTTCAGAGAACAGGGCTGCTTCCCGTGCCGGATACGGGAAGCGGAGCAAGTCCGGAGCAACGCCATCATGTCCTTAACGCGTTGGACAATGCTATCGCGCGTAAGTTCGTCTCGACCGAAGGCGCTTCGTTCGCCCAGATGCCCTTTTACCTGCTTCGCAAACGCGCTCTCTATGATCCACTGGAGCCGTTCGAACTGGGCCGGGTGTTCTTCCATCTAAGCCAGCGGCGAGGCTTTCTCTCTAACCGAAAGGATGTGAACAGGAGCGGCAAAGAGAACGAAGACGTCGGCCAGGTCAAGAATTCCATTCATACCTTGCAGCAAGCTATCGACGCGGCGGGCGCACAAACGCTCGGCGAATACTTTGCGGGTCTCGATCCGCACGCTGCCGCGGTTCGCAGGCGCTGGACGGGCCGCGCTATGTTTCAGAAGGAATTCTCCTTCATCTGGGAGAAGCAGGCGCCCCACTACCCTGCTGTGATGACCCCGGAGTTGCGGGAGAAGATCGCTTACCTGCTTTTCTACCAGCGGCCGATTGCGAAGCAGGACAAACTCATCGGACGCTGCGAGTTGGAGCCCGACGAACGGCGTGCACCGTGGGCTACCATGGCGGCACAGCGCTTCCGCATGCTCCAGAAGGTCAATGACCTTCTGATCGTCGATACGAAGACGCAGAACACGAGATCGCTCAGCAAGGCGGAGCGGATCGAGCTGCTGCGCATCCTAGAGGATAAAGGCACCCAGAGTTTTATCGCCCTTCGCAAGGAACTTAAGCTCAAGGAAACGACCTTCAATCTAGAGGCCGGGGGTGGAAAGGAAGGCGGCGAGAAAAATATACCCGGAAACCGAACGCGCGCCTCCATGCTAAAGGTCTTCGGCAGACGCTGGGACACCGAATTCTCCGAAGGCAAGCGAAACAACATCATCGAAAACTGGCGCAAGAGCGAGTCCGACGATACACTTCGGACGAATGCGGTCTACTGGGGCCTCGATGCACCTTCAACTGACGCACTCCTCAACGAAACTCCACAAAGCGACTACTGTTCCCTCTCGCTAAAGGCGATCTCCCGGATCATGCCGTTTATGGAAGAAGGCATGTCCTTCAAGAAGGCGGAGCTGGCGGCTGGGTACGTCCGGTTTGCGAATCTAACGCCGCAAGACGAGTTGCCGCAGGTGCGCGATACCCTGCCGACGCTCCGCAATCCGGCCGTTGAGCGTTCCATGACCGAGATGCGCAAGGTGGTGAATGCGATTTGCCGTAAATACGGCAAACCCCAGATGATTCGGGTTGAACTTGCACGGGAGCTTAAGAAGCCCCGGGGCGAGCGAAAAGACGAATCCGACAAGGGCCGGCGGCGTGAGAAGGAACGCCTAGAGGTGGCGAAACTGCTCGCCAAGGATATGGGTCGAACCGAGACCACGCTGGTCAACCGGCGGCTGATCGAGAAGGGACTGCTGCACCGGGAGTGCGGAGGAATATGCCCCTACACCGGGAAGAGCATTCCATTGTCCAGCCTTTGGAACGACTCGCCCGAGTTTGACATCGAGCACATTATTCCAAGAAGCCGCTTTCCCGATAACTCTTTCCTGAATAAGACTCTGTGCCATCAGTCCCGTAATCAGCTGAAGGGCAATCAGACACCGTACGAGATGTACAGGAATAGCCCGGAAGAGTATGAAGCACTGCTCGACCGCGTACGGCGATGGCCCATAAAGAATCGAGCGAAACTCGACCGGTTTCGAGTGGGCGAGCCGGGGCTGAAGGAAGACAACTCGGTTGAGGGTTTCAGCGCGCGGCAACTCAACGACACGCGCTATACCAGCGTGGCCGCGATGAAGCTCCTGGCGACGCTCTATGGCAGCACCTATGTCGATGGCCGGCAGGTCGTCTTTGCTACGAGCGGAAAGATTACTGCGGATCTGCGTCGCGATTGGGGGCTGGAGGCGATTTTGCGTCGACTGGTCCCCGCACAGCCGGGAGACGACCGGGGCAAACCACGGGGGGATCATCGGCATCACGCAATCGACGCCATTACGATTGCGGCGACGCAACCTCGGGTCATCGCGGCGATGGCGCGCAACCGAGAGCAGAACCTCGATCCAAGACAACGGCCCAAGATTCCATCACCCTGGAAGGACTTTGTTCTTTCGGTCGAGCCGTGGATCGAGCGTTTGTCGGTGTCGCATCGACCGGAACACAAGCTGTCCGGCGCGCTCCACGATGAGACGAACTATGGCAAACCGTACAAGGACAATAAGAAGACGGTGGTCCACGTGCGGAAGCGCGTCGCCGGTCTGTCGGAGAAAGATATCGCCTCCATTGCCGATTCGGCGGTACGGGATGCGGTGCGGGCCAAGGCAGCAAACCTGGGCGGCGACCTGAGCGGGTGCGATCTGAAGAAGGATTGGCCAGTGCTCATGACAAAGCAGGGCACTCCCATCCCGATTAAGAAAGTTCGCATTCGCAAGGTGCTGGATGTGACCGCAATCGGTAAAGGACCCACCCGGCGATATGTCGCGGAAAGTAACAACCACCATGTGGCGATCTATGCGCAACTCGATGCTCAGGGTAAGGACAAACGATGGGACGGTGTCATTGTCTCGTTGCTGGAGGCAGCGGAGCGGTCCGCGGCCGCTCAGCGCACCGATGCCTATCGCCGGTTCCATCGGCTCACTCCCCTAATTCAGAGAACCTTACCGAACCTGCCGAATCATCAGTTCAAGTTTTCGCTGATGGGTGGCGATACAATCGAGCTTCATCGGAGTTGTAAGCACGCGGAACACACCTGTATCCCGGAGATTTACCGTGTCCGAACGATCGCCGCAAACGGCCAGATCTCACTGGTAAAAATTACGGATGCGCGGATGAAAAAGGAAATCCAAGCGGCCAAGAACTGGTGGTCGCCAACGGCAGACGCACTGCGCAAACTGGGTTGCCGGAAAGTCGTCGTCGATCTGTTGGGGAGGGTTCATCCGGCCAATGATTGATCGCGTCGTTGAGATCGCAAATCCAGCCCGCTTGAGCATCCGCGATGCACAACTCGTCATCGAGCGTCCAAAAGAGGAGCAGCTCACGCTGCCCTTCACTACGCCCCTTAGCGAGATTGCCGTGCTGTTGCTTGCCCACCCGCAAATCAGCCTATCGCAGGCTGTTCTCTCGCGTATTGCTGAGGCTGGAGGTTCCGTTGTAACCATCGACGGAAACTTTCTGCCAGCCTCCATGCTGCTCCCTATTCAGAGTCATTTCATCCAGACAGAGCGCTTCGCAAAACAGATGGAGATGACACTGCCGACGCGCAAGCGGCTTTGGCAGCAGATCGTCCGAGCAAAGATTAAGGCACAGGGAGAGTTGCTAAAAGAGCTCCACGGCAACGATCACGGATTGATTGCAATGGCTGCGCGAGTTCGCACCGGAGATCAAGGCAATCTTGAAGCTCAGGCGGCTCGTAAGTACTGGGGCTTAGTCTTCGGCGACAGCAAGTTCCGGCGCGGCTCCGAAAAAGCGGATCAGAACCGGCATCTGGACTACGGCTATACGGTGCTAAGAGCAGCAGTTGCCAGGGCTCTCTGCGCCGCCGGCTTGCATCCTTCGATCGGTCTTCAGCACAAGAATCGCTATGATGCCTTCTGCCTTGCCGCTGATGTTATGGAACCGTTCCGCCCTCTCATCGATAGACGTGTGAGTCAATGGATAGCCAAAGAAGATGCAGAAGGACCGTTCGACTCAAAGGCGAAGAGCTGGATGATTGGCGCAACAACTTCGCGTTATCTCCTCGACAGAGAAGAACGTTCCTTGTTTGATATCGTCTTGCGCACAGCGAATTCATTGGCAAAGTGCATCGCAGGAGAAACTCGCGATCCTGAGATACCAAGCCTGCTCATACCCTGTGCAGAGGAAGTCACCATGAAGCGAGGAGTTCGCCGTGTAGAAGCAGACGAGATGAGAGCCGGGGTTGCTGCAGGCTAGAAACTACTTTGAGATTATGGTCGTGGATTGCTATGAAAGGGCAGCTTCTTTCAGCGTATCGATCCTTGTGGCTCATTGCCATGTTCGACCTGCCGGTGGAGACACCGGAGAACAAGCGCAACTACACGCGCTTCCGTAAGGGCCTGCTCAAAGATGGATTTATGATGTTGCAGTATTCGATCTATGCGCGGTATCTGCCCAGCGAAGAAGCAGCAGATTCGCACCGCAATACGATTCGAGCCATCATTCCGCCGCTTGGACAAGTACGACTGATGACCGTAACGGATCACCAGTTCGGCAAGATGGAGGTGTTCTATGGAAGAAAGCCGCGAGAACCCGAAGAGATTCCAGACCAAATCTTGCTTTTCTGACAAGAGAAACCGCGTCAACTCGCTGCTTCTCAGCGAGTTCTACGCGGTCTAGTGTACTTGAGCGGTGAATCCCGGCCATCCCTAGCG
>CAXTRT010000068.1:0-15503 GCA_964246835.1 uncultured Acidobacteriaceae bacterium
GGCTGGGAGGACGGGGGTTGGGCGCCTTTGCGGCGTCAACGGCGGAGACGAGCGTCCTGGCCGCCTGTCGGGCGCCGTGGCCGAGTATCCTACCGAATCGCACCGTATCCATGCAGAGAGTTTAAGGCCGATTTTGCACGATGGCCAATTAACACGGCTGGACGTTGATTCTTTGCGGGAGTGAGTGGGGCATAGTTGTGAGTTCGCGGGCGAATGATGGAACGTGCAGGAGCGAGGACGAAATACGGGGATCTCTCCACTGCGCCATACGATAAAGCTGTATGGCTTCGGTCGAGATGACGGCTTTCTGAATGACTTCGATCGCACGTCCGGGTGTCGCAGGCGCTCGAAGCGGCATCTCAGACCGAAGAGAACGTAACTCACAAGAAGGATGAGGTCGGGATGAGAAAAGCATTGTTTCTGGTAGGCGGCGTTTGTGCCGCGGCAGCGGGATTTCTAGTTTGGGGCAAGAAGCGGCGGGAGCCGGTGGAAGAGCTGGCGCATAAGCTCGAAGAGGCCTGGGCCGATCACCACACGGTCGCGTAACTGCATTCCGCCGATGCTGTGGTCTCGGCCAAGCGCAGGGATTCGACCTGCCAGGACTGGTTGCACTTCGAAGAGGTACTTCGGGCGGAGGTAAGTTTATCCCGCTGAGGGACCTACGGTCGGTGAGATTTTTTGCGACGGATTGGACCCCGGCGTATGGTGGAAAGAGTGAAGCAGCGAAACACGCACTGCCGATCGTTATGCGCGTTCTTGAATGGAGTGTCGCCCATAGGGATTACCCGATGCGAGTTCGACCATGGTCCATCACACAGGCAGGCGGAGGTGGCATTGAATCAGAATGTGAAGAAGCTGATCCAGAAGTTGGGCGAGGCGATCCACGAGACGGTCGCGGAGTCCGAGGACATCGCCGGAGTGGTCAAGAATATTCGCGAGCAGGGGTTTGACGTGCTGCTGATGCTGGAGGCGACGATCGGTCTCAATGAGGTGGAACCGGAGATAGAGCAGATCGATGAGGTGCAGACGGACGGCTTTACGCATAGCGATCTGCACTTTCTGAAGTCTCTGCGGATTACGGTCAACGATACCGAGATGGCCTCGGGCGATCAGACCGACGAAGGCGACAAGAGCTGAGCCAGGTCGGGACCATCTCCTTCGCGCTGCGTCATTCTGTGACAGAGGCGTGCTAGAGTTTGTCGCCGGGCGATTGTGTGTTTTAGGGCACGGCGGATGTGGAGCCATCTCTTACTAAACGTGCCGAGAACGCCGGGCATGCAGAATTCAACCGATAGAGGTCGTTGAACGATGAGAAACACACTTGGCGTTCTGCTAGCGGGTGGGGCCGGCGAGCGGTTGTTTCCGCTGACGCGCGACCGGGCAAAGCCTGCTGTTCCGTTTGCCGGCCAGTACCGCATTATCGATATAACCCTCTCCAATTGCATCAACTCCGATCTGCGGCATGTGTACATCCTGACGCAGTACAAGGCACTGTCACTCAACCGGCATATTCGTGAGGGCTGGGGACCGGTGGTGGCCAATGAGTTGGGCGAGTTCATCGAGATCCTGCCGCCGATGCAGCGGGTGAACAAGAACTGGTACACGGGCACGGCGGATGCGGTGTATCAGAATATTTACTCGATCGGGTCGGAAGAGCCCAAGTACGTGATTATTCTTTCGGGCGACCACATCTACAAGATGAACTACGGTCTGATGATGCAGCAGCACTGCGAGACAGGCGCGGATGTGACGCTGGCGACGCTGCCAATTCGGCCGGATGAGGTCTCGAGCTTTGGCGTGGTCGAGGTGGCGCGGAACGGCGAGGTGACGGGCTTTGAAGAGAAGCCGAAGGAGACCAAGACGCGGTCGCCCTTCGATCCGGAGAAGGTGGATGCCTCAATGGGCATTTATATCTTCAACACGGATGTGCTGCTACCGGAGCTGATCCGGGACGCCGAGGATCCAGGCTCGAAGCATGACTTTGGGCACAACATTCTGCCGAACCTGCTTGGCCGGTTTAAGGTGCAGGCATTCAACTTCGTCGATGAGAATAAACAGAATGCACTTTACTGGCGCGACGTGGGGACGCTGGAGGCGTACTACGAGGCGAATATGGATGTGGCGACGGTGTCGCCAGTCTTCAACCTGTACGACAAGAGCTGGCCGATGCGGACGCGGCCGTATCAGTATCCGCCGGCAAAGTTCGTGTTTGGCGAGCCGGGACGGACGGGCATGGCGATCAACTCGATCATTTCATCGGGCTGCATTGTGTCGGGCTCGGTGATCCGGTCGAGTGTGCTGAGCCATGATGTACGCGTGAACTCGTACAGCGATGTGGATTCGAGTGTGGTGTTCTCGCATGTGAACATCGGGCGGCACTGCCGGATCCGGCACGCGATTATCGATCGCGATGTGCATATTCCGGATGGGGCGGTAATTGGGTACGACGCGAACGAAGATAAGAAGAACTACTTCGTTACGCCGAGCGGGCTGACGGTGGTGACGCGGGATTACTCGGTGTATGAGAATCCAGTGTCGCCGGAGTTTATGCAGAACACATTTTAAGGTGGACAGCTGGTTAGTGCTGGCTAAGGATGATAGGTCAATAATTCGCTTCACAATTTTGGGGAGCAGGCTTACCCTGAAGAGAACCTCCGGTGGGCTTCACACCACCGGAAGGGTTTACGCTCTACTATCCGACGAGGTAGAGCAGCGCAGCGAATTGAGACTATGCGGCGCAAGGGTAGATAGACTGCAAGGTTGAAGCGCATGTGGATACGGAACATGTCTTCTTCCTCCTTTCGACGAGAGAATACGGCCCTGTTCGTGCACGGCCGTGTTGCTTTGGCAACCCCGGTGTTTGATCCCTGCTGAACCAATCGCATGTCTGTGAAACCTCGTTGAGAGTACGTCCTTGCAGTGTAGGATTCACTCGAGTCATAGGCGATGCCCCTGAAAGCGGTACGCGCGTAGATGTAGACGCACAGGCTTTGGGCCTGTGCGTACCTGGGGAACACGCCTTAGCGTTTGCCGAAGCGGTACATGATGCCGCCGGAGACGGCGACGAACTCGCGCAGTTCCGTGCCGTAGTGCTCGAGGATGAGATCGGGCTGGATGCGGATGGCGATGTTCTTGGTGTAGTTGAAGTCGACCGAGCCGCCGAGGGCGGACATGAATTTTGTCCGATTGGTATAGAGGCCGGCCTGCGATGGGGTGATGGGGCTGCCGCCCTGGTGATGGTTGAAGGCTTGGTCGAAGATGCCCTGGGAGACACCGGCAAAGGCGTGGTAGTCGACGGCGGCGTAGCGGCCTTTGGGACCGCGGGCAGTGACGCCGGCGAGGAAGTTGTTCTGAAAGATGGCGACGCGGTTGTAGTAGTTGTTGGGCAGAACCGGGGTGGTGCCGCCTTCGAAGCGGTAGTCGGCGGTGGCGCCGAGGCGGTCCTTGAACCAGTATGTGCCCTGCGCTTCGGCACCGGCGAAGTTCATGCGATTCGGAAGGTTCTGGCCAGCCTGGAAGTTTTCGAAGTTGATGCCGCCGAAGACCTCGTAGCGATTGTCGTAGGTGGCGGTTGGCGCGAGTGCGAGCTTATTCTGGGCGGCGATGCCGAGCGGCGTGAGACTGATGGCTGAGAGGGCGAGGATACGAGCGGCCTTGCGGACTGTGCTGCTGTGGATCCTGTGTCTGCCTGGTGTGGTGCAGGTTACTTCTAACGGGCATGTTGCTGCGAACGGATTACTCAATGGTCTCTTCTCTCTCCCGGGCGGCTGGTGGCTGCCCGTCGACGATGCCCGGAGGCACCGTGCGTTTGCAAGGGAACTGCGAGCGCGATCGAGGTCGACCAGCCCATAACCAAGATATAACGTTCGGGGATGTGCGTCCGAAGGCCGCTGTTTGATCATCCAGTCGAGGTCCGGCAGCGTAATGCCTATGAGTGGTTGCGCTGTGCGACAATGGAAGGCACGCTGCGTTTCGGGTTTAGACTTGGATTTGATCAGGGGGCGCGGCAGGAAGAAGGACCCATGGGCGAATTATTTACACCAACACATCTGATGGTTCTGGCGGTAGTCGTTCTTGTGCTCTTCGGGGGCAAGAAGCTGCCGGAGCTCGGCAAGGGGCTTGGCGAAGGCCTGAAGGGTTTTAAGGACGGTATGAAGGGCGTGACCGAAGAGGCGAACAAGCCCGGCGAGACCGCGCATACGGTGACGCCGAAGGCTGAAGAGACAGTCGTCAAGTAAGCGAGACAGCAGGCGAGGGTTTTCGGAGGGCGGCCGCGGGTGCGGTCGCCGTTCCCGTTTAAGCCTGAGGTTGGTGGGGGAAGGCGAAGCAGATCCCTTCGGGATTGGGAACAAGGTGAGCAAAGCAGATCCCTTCGGGATCGGAAAACATGAAGCAATAGCGATTTGGAAGGCTGTTTACAGGGTGATAAGAACGACGGCTACGGCGGCGAGGGCCATGCCGAGCGCCTGCTGGCGGCCGGGTCGCTCGTGCAGCAGCCATGCCGCGAGCAGGATGGTGGAGGCAGGGTAGAGGGAGGCGAGGACGGCGGCGACGTCCAGCCGGCCGGCGCGGGTGGCGGCGATAAAGAAGAGATTGCCAGCGGTATCGAGGAGCGCGGTGGCGAGTGCCCACAGGATCGCTTTGCGGGTCAGGCTGGAGGTGGGCAGCGGCTGGCCAGGGCGGTCTGGTCGATCGGGGCGGGCGCGGGTGGTGGCTGCGATCCAGAGGATGCCGAGGAGGCAGACGGTGATGCTGACGGAGCGGCTGAGGGCGAGCGGCCAGACGATGCCGGCGGGCCCGGCCATGCGGAGAGCGACGAAGTAGAGGCCGAAGCCGGCCCCGGCTGCGATGGAGAGGGCGAGCGTGCCGGGCGGCGCGGCGACTGACTGCGGGCCGGCCGCGATCAGCCAGATAGCGCCGGCTGCGAGGACGAAGCCGATGAGGTGAAGGGGCCTGGGCGCGCCTTCAAGCGCGCTGGAGGCGAGCGAAGGAATAGCCGCGGCGAGCAGGCCGCTGATGGCGGCGGGGGCGCCCATGGCGCCGCGGGCGAGGCAGATATAGAAGCAGAGGACGGAGAGTCCGCCGAAGAGACCCGCACTGAGACCCCAGAGTACGGGCGCACCATGCGGAAGGGCATCGTGACGCAGAAGAATGAGGAGCAGGAGCGCGGCCAGGCTGGCGCCGTGGCTGATGAGCACGATGCGCAGGCCGGCGCGAAGGGTGCCGCCAGCCTGCTTGACGCTCATACCGCCGGCGAAGTCCCCGCCGCCCCAGGTAAGGGCGGAGGCGAGGGCAAGAGCGACGTTACCGCCCAGCAGGGTGGAGAGAAGGGGCACTATGGGGCGCTACTGCACGGTGGTCTGGGATGCGCTTGGGGCCGGATGCGGGGTCGTATCCTGCGCGGTGGGGTAGTAGCCGTCTTTGGCGACGACGGTCAGGTTGGGACGAAGGACCTTGACCTCGACCTTGCGGAACTTGCCGTCGATGAAAGGATCGTGCGAGTAGTAGCCGATGGTGTACTGGTTGCGCACCTGCTCGGCGATCTTGGCGAAGCTGGCTTCGATGCCCTTCTGGCGGAACTCGGGGTCGGTCTGGCCGCCGGTGGCGGAGGTGTAGACGGGCAGCAGGTTGTCACGCATCTGCAGCGGCAGGTGGATCTTGTCGAGGAAGCCCTCGCCTTTGATGGTGGGCAGGCCGTGGACCAGGGTGGCGTAGACGGCGATCTTGTTGGTCTGCAGATAGCGGATGACGTCCCTGGTCTTGGCGGTCGAGCCGTACTCCTTGCCATCGGAGATGACGTAGATGATGCGGCGGCGGCCCTTGCCGGCGTGGGTGAGGGTCTTGGCGGCTTCGAGGATGGCGTCGTTGAGGGTGTGGACCTCTTTCGGCACGTTGATGGTGTTGCTCATGGTCGTGCCGTGATTGGAGTTGGTCAGCGGCATGGTGTTCATGGACGCGTTGTTGTTGAGGTTGATGTTGTTTCCGAGGGCGGTGCCGGTGTCGTAGAACATGGGCTCGCGGCCGACGCTTTTGGACTGCTCGAGGACGGCGGAGAGGCGGGCGCTCTGGGCGGCGGTGAAGTCCGTGCGCATGCGGGGGCCGTTGTTGTAGGTGAAGACGGCGACCTCGTCATAGGGGGTGAAGGCTCCCTGCAGGGCGGCGAGCGAGTTGTTGATCTTGGTCATTTCGTCGAAGGTGACGCTCTGGTCGATGACGAGTGCGACCGAGAGCGGGGCGGCGTCCGTGGTGTAGACCGCCATGTGCTGCCGCAGGTTGTTCTCGTAGACGCGAACCTCGCGCCAGCTGACGCCCGGGACGAGCTGGTTCTTGGAGTCCTTGACGGTGAAGGGGATCTCGACGAAGTTGGTGCGGGTGCTGAAGGTGGTGATGGCACCCTGACCCTGGCCGGCGGCGGGGAGATCGGGCGGTGCGCCGTCGTCCGGGTTGGCGGCGGTGGCGGGGGTGCCGGAGGGAAGCGAGCTGCCCGGAGCCTGAGTCTGGAAGGTATCGGCCGGCGGTGCGGGCACAGGTGTGCTGGCCTGGGGTGTCGCCGGGCCTGAACCGCTGCCGGGCGCGATAGTGCCGTAGCTCGGGAGAGAGCTTTGCGGGCGCGGCGCGTCGGGAACCGTCTGCTGCCGCGGTGCCTCGGGCACGGAGCTCTGCTGTTGTCCGAACCCGGCCATGGAGACGGCCAGAAACCCTGCGATGATGCTTTGCCTTACCACTGGTGAATCCCCCGAGATGCATCGCCTTCTGGCGTGACGCACATGCTTTATAAATGAGAGTTTATCAGCGCGGCAACGTGCCGGGCTTTATGCGAGATGACCGGCGAGGCGGCCTGTCGTTACTTCTTCTTCAGCCTCTTCTACTTTGACGCGGTGAAGGGTGGCGACGTTGCGCTCCGGCGCGATGCGACACCCGACCGGCCGCTTGCTGACGTGCGGCGGTCTTCTCTCGTCTAACGTGACATGCGGCGCTCTGATGCAGTTACTCTGTCCCGACAACCCCGACGTTCCCGGCCTGTCCTGTTTTCGTTTCTAGCGGCGAGCTTGCTGCTCGGCGCGGGTCGCCTGAGCCTGGCGCAGGAGGCGCCGACTCCCGGTGGTCCGCCTCCGCCGAGCAGTGCGGCACCGCAGCAGGAGGACTCGGCGGACACGCAGACCTTCAAGGTGACGGCCAACCTGGTGAACCTTTATTTTTCGGTGCGGGACAAGAACGGGTTTATTACGAACCTGCACAAGGATGACTGCGCGATCACCGAGGATAAAAACCCGCAGGTAACGAAGCGGTTTACGCAGGAGAAGAACCTGCCGCTGACGATCGGCATTCTGCTGGACACCAGCGGATCGCAGCAGAATGTACTGCCGCTCGAGCAGGAGTCGGGCGCGGCATTCTTGAAGGATGTGCTGACGAAGAAGGACGAGGCGTTTCTGATCTCGTTCGACATCAACGTGGACCTGATCGCGGACTATACGAACTCGCCCTCAGAGCTGCGGCGGGCGATGGATAAGGCGAAGATCAACACCGGGACGGGGTCGGGCTCGGTGACGGGGAACGGGGCGGCGCGGGGCACGCTGCTCTATGACGCGGTTTACCTAGCAGCGCATGACAAGCTGCGGGCGGAGGCAGGACGAAAGATCATCGTTATGCTGACGGATGGCGGCGACCAGGGATCGCAGGAGACGCTGAAGTCGGCGACCGAGGCGGCGCAGAAGGCGAACGCGATCGTGTACGTAATTCTGATTGCGGACCGCGGCTTCTACAGCGGCTTTCAGATGGGCTACAGCGGCGATCGTGATATGGAGAAGCTGGCGACCGATACTGGCGGCCGCGTGATCAACGTAGGCAACAACGGCAAGCGGCTGCAGGAGGCGTTCGACCAGATCCAGGATGAGCTGCGGACGCAGTATCTGGCAAGCTATACGCCGACGAATCTGAAGCTGGATGGCGGGTTTCGGACGATCAGCGTGACGTGCCAGAAGGGCTACAAGGTGCAGGCACGCAAGGGGTACTATGCTCTGGCGGATGCGATGCCGAGTGACTAGGTTCGTGCGGACGCGGGAGTTTGCGGTCGAGAAGCAGGTCCTTCGCGTTGCTCAGGAAGACAAAGCAGAAGCGGGTCCTTCGCTCTGCTCAGGATGACAGCGGGCCGAGGGGGTCTCAGGCGGTTATGGCTCCGGAGTAGACGGCCATGCCGGCGACGGCGTCGACTCCCATGGCGTCGAGGGCGTCGATCTCGGACTGCTGTTTGATGCCGCCGGCACAGATGAGCTGACGGGCGGTAGTGGAGCGCAGGACGGCGGCGACGTCGAGCGGGAAGCCCTGCATGGTGCCTTCGGTATCGACGTGGGTGTAGAGGAAGGCGCCGCAGAAGTCCTCGAGCCAGGTGATGGCTTCTTCGGGGGTGAGGTCGACGGAGTCCTTCCAGCCTTTGGTGGCGACGCGGCCGGCTTTGGTGTCGACGGAGAAGACGAGGGCGTCTTCGCCGAGGGAGTTCTTAAGGCTGGCGGCGAAGGTTTTATCGACGCCTTTGTCGTTGAAGAGCGAGCTGCCGTAGATGACGCGTTTGGCGCCGGCGTCGAGCAGGGCCTGGCCGTCCTCCGGGGTGCGAAGGCCGCCGCCGACCTGGCAGGGGAGGCGTTTGGTAAAGGTCTCGATGAGGGCGCGGTTGTTGCCCTGCCGCATGGCGGCGTCGAGATCGATGAGCTGGACGAGGGGGTATTTGGAGAAGCGGTCGATCCAGTAGTCGAAGTCGTCGAAGGCGAGCTGGAGTTTTTCGCCCTGGACGAGCTGAACGATGCGGCCGTTGAGGAGGTCGATGGAGGGGATCAGCACGGTTCGGAGCGGAATACTTTCTCGGGAGTTGCCGGCTTAGGCCAAGGGCTCTTGTTGTGGGTTATGGCGTACAGCAGAAAGATGCGGCCTTCAAACATGCTCAGAATGAAGTCGCACCGTTCGCCTGAGACGATTGCGGAGACCCCTTCAAGGTCGTAATCGTCGTAAACGATCGTTGTTGGCAGCGTGTCATTGATGGAGAACTTTGCACAGTAGCCGTGGGAAGTCCATTGACGTTCGATGAGGTAGATGGTTTCGTACTGGTTTCTCAAGATGGGCCGGTCTTCGTCCTCACCCTCAAGCAGCAGTTCGATTACTTTGCGTTCAAGTTCGTTCAGTCCTGGCGGGAGTCGGTTCAGCATGTGAGGCGGACGGGTATGCCGGTGGTGGCGATCTCTCGCTTGAGGGCGCGGGAGTCGGTGATGCCGAAGTGGAAGATGCTGGCGGCGAGGGCGGCGTCGGCGTGGCCGCCCGTGGGGGCTTGGCTGAAGACTTCGGCGAAGTGGTGGGCGTTGCCGGCGCCGCCCGAAGCGATGACGGGGATGGAGACGGCTTGGGAGACTGCGCGGGTGAGCTCGAGGTCAAAGCCGGCGCGCGTGCCGTCAGCGTCCATGCTGGTGAGGAGGATCTCGCCGGCGCCGCGCTGCTCGGCCTCCTGGGCCCAGGCGATGACGTGCAGGCCGGTGGGCTGGCGGCCGCCGGAGACGAAGACCTCTGCCTCGGCCACTGGATCGCGGGCGCCTATGGTTCGGCGTGCGTCGATGGCGACGATGACGGCCTGGGCGCCGAAGGAAGAGCCGATCTCGGTGATGAGCGCCGGGCGGGCGATGGCGGAGGAGTTGATGGAGACCTTGTCGGCGCCGGCGTTGAAGACGGCGGCGGCATCTTCGGCGGAGCGGATGCCGCCGCCGACGGTGAAGGGGATGAAGAGCTTGGCGGCGGTGCGCTTTACCGTCTCCAGCAATGTGCCGCGGCCTTCGTGGGTGGCGGTGATGTCGAGTAGGACGATCTCGTCGGCACCGGCGGCGGCGTGGCGATGGGCGAGCTCGGCGGGGTCGCCGGCGTCGATGATGTCGACGAACTGGATGCCTTTGACGACGCGGCCGGCGCGGACGTCCAGGCAGGCGATGATGCGTTTGGTCAGCATGGTGGGGTCGGGTACCCCCTCATCTTACTTGCCGCAGGCCTCGGCTGTGAGGTGCTCGCCGTGGATGAGGCGGGCGTAGATGCCGGCGCTCAGCTTGGGGATTCGCTGCTGGGTGTCGAAGTCAACGTAGATGAGGCCGAAGCGGCCGCCGTAGCCGCTGAACCACTCGAGGTTGTCGTGGCTGGACCAGAGATGGTAGCCGCGGATATCGGCTCCGGCGGCGACGGCCTGCTGCATGGCGGCGACGTGGCCGACGATGTAGCGGCAGCGGCGAACATCGCGGACGGCTCCATTGACGAGCTGGTCGTCGCCAGGAAAGCCGGCTCCGTTTTCCGTGATGAAGACGGTGGGGTTGCCGTACTCGACGCGGATGCGGTCGAGCAGGGCTTTGAACTGATCGGGTCGAACCGGACCGTTGAAGGCGGCATCGACGCCTTCGGGCGTGTAGGTCTCGGCTGCCAGAACGTCTGTTGTGCCGGGGGGCTGACGGTAGAAGACGGGCGCGTAGTAGTTCACGCCGAGATAGTCAAAGTGAGCGGCATGCACCTTGGCCGCGTCGCCGGGCTGCACGTCGATCTGCATGTTCTGCGCCTGGGCGAGCGCGAGTATATCCGCGGGATAGGCGCCTTTGTAGATCGCGTCGAGGAACCAGCGGTTGAGCACGCCATCGCCGAACTTCGCGGCGGCGCGATCGGCAGGCGAGGCATTGGTTGCTGTGAGCGCGGGAAGCAGCGGCAGAGCGATGCCGAGGCGGCCCTTGTAGCCCTTCGCGTCAAAAGCTTGCTTGGCGGCCGCGGACGCGAGCAGAACGTGGTTGTAGGTCTTGAGCGAGACGGCGAGGTGCGCGGCATCGGGCAGGAGGCGCAGCTTTCCTTCGCGGCCGGCGAGCCGCTCTTCGGCCGCGGTCTTGATGTCGCGTTCGATGGCCGGTTCGTTGACGAGCACGAAGAGGTCGACCTGATCGGCGAAGTTGGCGAAGACCACCTGGGCATAGCGCGTGAACCAGTCGATGGAGGCTCGATTGTCCCAACCGCCGGCGGCGGCGAGTGAGGCCGGCATATCCCAGTGATAGAGGGTGAGCATGGGCTGTATGCCGGCGGCCTTGAGATCGGTGATGAACTGACGATAGTGCGCGATGGCCGCGGGATTGACAGGGCCGAGGCCGTCCGGCAGGATGCGCGGCCAGGAGATGGAGAAGCGATAGCTGGTGAGGCCCATCTGCTTGAGCAGCGCGATGTCTTTGAGGTACTGCTCGCGATCGTAGAAGTTGATGGCGACCTTGCCGGAGATGCCGGGGCCGGCGAGATGATCGTCGTCGAGGTAGACGTCCCAGATGGACGGCCCTTTGTTGTCGGCGGCCGAGGCACCCTCGACCTGATAGGCGGCGGAGGCGGCTCCCCAGCGGAAGGGCTCGTGAGGGGAGGGAGTCTGGGCGTGCAGGGTAGTGAGAAGAGCGAGGACGGCTAAATTGCGTTTGAGCATGGGTGACGATGGCCCTTTCTTCGTGGCAGCCTAGCTTCTCACGATGCGGGGTGCATTGGCTCGACTTGGCCACCGGAAGAACCCACCCATGACGGTGGAACTGTCATGGATGGGACACCCGCCTTCGGCATGGCGGTCAGGAGGCGGTGACTAGAGGGCGAGGAAGTTGCGGAGGATTTGGAGGCCGGTGTCGGCGGACTTTTCCGGGTGGAACTGGACACCCATGACGTTGTCGCGCTCGATGACGGCGGTGAACGGGCCCCCGTAGTTTGTAACCGCCGCAGTATCAGACGAGACGGGGGCACGCCAGGAGTGGGTGTAGTAGACGAAGGAGCCGGGGGCGATGCCAGCCAGCAGACGGGAGTCGGGACGGATGGTTTCGAGGGAGTTCCAGCCGACGTGGGGTGATTTGAGCGGAGCGTTGTCGAAGGTGGCGGGGAAGTGATCGCAGGAGCCGCCAAAGTGCGCGAGGCCTTCGGTGGCTTCGGCTTCGGTGGAGCCGTCGTAGAGCCATTGCAGGCCGACGCAGATGCCGAGGAAGGGGGTGCCACGTCCTCGTTTCGGATCGATGGCTTCGCGGGTGGCTTGAGTGAGCTCGAGGTCGTGGAGGAGTTGGGTGGAGCGGAAGTGGCCGACGCCGGGGAGGATGATTTTGGAGGCGCGGCGGAGGTCAGCGGGGTTCTGGGTGATGATGAGGTCTTCGGGACTGCTGGATTTGCTGGACTCGGCGTCGAGGTAGCGGAGCGTTTTGACGACGCTGGTGAGGTTGCCGGCTTTGTAGTCGATGATGGCGATCATTAATAAAGAGTGACTCCGATGAATAGCCAATACAGCAGAAGGAGGGAACTCAGTAAAGCGGCGATGATGCGACCCGCACCTTTGCCGAAGCACATAGCAATACGGCGCAGAGCGCAGTGAAGATGCCCTTTTGTACATACGGAAAGGCGGCATCCGCTTGGGCTAAGTACCCAGTGATGTGGCGTGCATTTGCGAAGCTGTAGAAGAGCAGGGCGAGCGACAGGATGAATCCGCCCAGACCTCCTATGAAACAGACTCTACGAACGCCGGCTTTGTAGTCGATGATGGCGCTCATGAGCGGGTCGCTGTGGGCGCTTTTGTCCAATCTTCAAGGGGAAGGGACTCGACGTTGTGGAAGGCCTGATCGTTCGTGACCAGAGTGAGGTTATACACCAAGGCATGGGCGGCAATCATCGCGTCTGCGAGGCTGAGTGATCGTCCCGCGATTTCCAGATTTCTGCGTAGCAGAGCGAACGCCGCGGCACAGCGAGAATCCCAGGCGAGGATTTCGATGCGTGGCAAGAAGTCTGCCAGAAGCGCGTGAATGCGCGCCGTGGCTGGAAGTCGAGCGGCGCCGTACCGCAACTCCGCTTCAACAATCGAGGAGGTCGTGAGCTCATGACTGGGGGTGAGCTGGACACGGTGATCGAGTAGAGGATGCGACTGTTTCAGGTTGAAGCTGATGATGTTGGTATCCAGCAGATAACGCGGCACGTTAAAAAATGTCCTCTGGCTTAAGCGGCGGATCGTTGATGCCTTCCATAAACTCTGGTTCTGCGCCGCCGAGTGCATCGCGCAGCTTGAAGAAATCGCTCCAGGAGTCAGCGTGTTTCGACAAGATGATGTCGCCAGTTGTTTCATCCTTGCGGATGTAGACGTCGCGGCCAGGGAAGCGGAACTCGCTGGGCAGACGGACGGCCTGGCTGCGGCCGTTCATAAAGAGCTTGGCGGTTTGCGACATGAGATGCTCCGAGACTTTGGTATAGACCGTAGTATATATCAAGTCCAAGCTCAGCGACGGCGTTTGGCGGATTGCCTGAGCCAGTATTGCAGTTCGTCGAGGTAGAGCTCGCCGGGGAGGTCGAGGAGGCGCTCCTGGAGGCGGGTCTGACTATGATTTTGGGCGTCGAGAATGGCCTTGTTGTAGATCGCGGGGCCGATCTCTTCGAGGAAGAAGTCGAGGAGCTGGCCGGCGGGGAGATCGCTGAGGGGTTCGGGGAGGTTGGCTTCGGCGTAGCGGCGGAGGGAGGCAATGGCGTCGGTGCGGGTTTGCTTTGCGAAGTTGGATCTGCATGGGTGACCTTGCGCAAGATGGCAGACCTTGTTGTTTCTGCTGACGAGCAGTTTGGTTCAGCCAGGAGCAAAGTGCGGGGATTCTCGCTTCGCTCAGGATGACAACATCCGTGGTGGGCGAAGGGCAGTGGTAGAGAAGCAGGTCCTTCGACTTCGCTGCGCTCCTCTCTGGATGACAAGGGGAGGGACGCTGGCCTCGGTTAAAGAAGGCCTTTGGTGCTGGGGAGGAGGTCGGCCATGCGATCGTCGTGGGAGCAGGCACCGCGGAGGGCTCGGGCGAAGGCTTTAAAGCTGGCTTCGATCTTGTGGTGGTTGGAGCGGCCGTAGAGGACCTTGATGTGGACGTTGGATTTGGCGCCGCGGGCGAAGCCTTCGAAGAAATCTGTAACCAGTTCGGTTTGCAGGTCGCCGACAAGTGGGACGTTGACCTGATCGTCGACGGCGTAGGCGGTGCGGCCGGAGAGGTCGATGGCAGCGACGGCGAGGGTCTCGTCCATGGGCATGACGAAGTAGCCGGCGCGGAGGATGCCGCGCTTGTCGCCGAGGGCCTGGAGGACGGCCTCGCCGAGGGCGATGCCGGTGTCTTCGACGGTGTGGTGCTGGTCGACGTCGAGATCGCCCTTGCAGGTAAGGGTGAGATCAAAGCCGCCGTGGCGGGTGAAGAGCTCGAGCATGTGATCGAAGAAGCGGATGCCGGTCGAGACCTGGTAGGTGCCTTGGCCGTCGAGGTTGAGGGTAAGGGCGATTTTGGTTTCAGTGGTGTCGCGGGTGATGGTGCCGGTGCGGGGGTTCATGTTCCTCTCGTGAAGTAGGAGCTTGGGGTTTGAGGATACGGCAGGTGGGCGAGGGTCGGCCCTTTCAGGTCCGATGAACCCACCCATGACGATAAGACTGTCATGGATGGGGCACCCGCTTCGCGGTGGCTGACTTGCAGCCGTGGACTCGATGAGTTTAGCGGCGTTGCCAGTTCATCTCGGTGAGGGTCTCGCGGAGGGCGGTGAGGCCGCGCGTGACGTGGTCTTCGATGCCGACTGTGATGCGGACGAGGCCGTTGCAGCCGGGGTCGGAGGAGCGGTCGCGGAGGAGGATGCCTTTTGTGCGCATGTTGGTTACGAACTCGGCGTGGCGCGGGCCGATCTCGAAGAGGATGAAGTTGGCTTCGCTGGGCCAGAAGCGGATGTCGAGCTCGGTGAGCGTGGCCTCGATGCGATCGCGGCCGGTGCGGACCTGGCCGGTGTACCAGTCGAGGTACTCCTGATCGGCGAGCGCGGCGGGGAGAACGTCGAGGGCGATGCCGTTGACGTTGTAGGGGCTGGCGACTTTGCGGACGGCGTGCATGAGCGGGGCGTTGCCGGCGAGCATGCCGAGGCGGAGGTTGGCGAGGCCGTAGGCCTTTGAGAAGGTGCGGCCGACGATGAGGTTGGGAATGCGGCCTACGTCTTCTAGGGTGGACTCGCCGTGGAAGTGGAAGTAAGCCTCGTCGACAAAGAGGACGGCGTGGGGTGCGGCGGCGGCGAGTTGGAGAAGGTAGTGGCGGGGGACGGTGGCACCGGTGGGGTTGTTGGGGCTGGCAACGAGGATCAGCTTGGTGAGCGGAGTGATGGCCTCGAGGAGGCGCTGCCGCGGGAAGGCGAAGGTGGCGTCGGATTGGATGCGGCGCAGGTTGCCGCTCATAATGCCGACGGAGACGTCGTACATGAAGAAGGTGGGCGTGGCGATGAGGGCTTCGTCGGCCTCTTCGAGGAAGGCGAGGCAGAGCAGATGGATGGCTTCGTCGACACCGTTGGTGAGCAGGACCTGATCGGGGCTGAGGCCGAAGTGTGCGGCGGTGGCGATCTCGGCGTGTTCGCGCTCGGGGTAGATGGTGAGATCGGCGGCAGTGACAGAGCGCAGGCGCTCAAGGACGCGCGGCGAGGGAGCGAAGGTGTTCTCGTTGAAGTCGAGGCGG
>CAXTRT010000069.1:0-14146 GCA_964246835.1 uncultured Acidobacteriaceae bacterium
GCCATCATCTCGACCGAAGTCTCCGCAACGCGGAGACGCAGCGGAGAGATCCCCGCATTCCGCCCAACCCGAGCCCCCCGCCATGCTCCGCGGCTTTACCCGCGACGGCGTCATCCATATCCTCGGCGGCCACACCCTCCCCGAAGGCCGCTTTGTCAAAATCATCCCCGAGTAGGCCGCTCCGCCGCGCGGAACCCCACACGCCAATCAATCTCTATCCCAGACTGCATCTCACTCCACAGGAGATTCGCCCATGAAAGCACTTACCTGGATCCTGGCAGCAACCGGCATCAGCGTTGTGATCTATCTCATCGTGAACGCCCCCTCCACGCAGTACGCCAGCGGCGACCCGGACATCGAAGCCGCCGCAAACAAGGCCTCCGCCTGGGGCTCAAAGCAGCGCGTCACCGGCACCAGCGGCAGCCTGCTCGGCAGAGCCAAACAGGGCGTCGGAGACCTCACCGGCAATGACCGGCTCGCCGGCGAAGGCGTGGTTGACGAGACCGTGGGCACCGTAAAAGACGCCGCCGGTCAAGCCGCACACGCCGTCAGCGACACCCTCCACGACCTCAACCGCTAAGCTCGGCAAACAAGAACGGCGAGCCCGAAGGCTCGCCGTCACTCTCACGACTTCAACCTACGACAGCACCGGCAGCTGAATCGTCTTCCCGACCGGGATATTGTTCGCATCCACCCCGTTCGCCTTCGCCACCTCCGGATACTTGTTCGCGCTCCCATAAAACAGCAGGCAGATCGCGCTCAGCGTATCGCCGCTCTTGATCGTCACCGGCTGCTCGTCAGGTCCTGTCGTGCCGATCTCATGGTGCAGATCCGCATACGTCGCGTCCGACGCCTTGATCTTGTCCCAGATGCGATTGGCCGCCACCTTACTCGGCACCGTGCCCTTGATGTGCAGCTTCTCGCCGTCCAGATCGACAGCCTCCAACTGCGCCCCATACGGCGCCAGCTTCTCAAACATCTCCAGCACCGGCGCATACTTCTGCTTCAACTGTTCCAGATCCGCCATCACACTCTCCTTGAGTTACCTTCCAAACCCAACAAACATACGGCCGTCATCGCGACCGACCCTGAGCGAAATTGAACAGGGAGCGGAGAGATCCCCGCATTGCCTGCGGCAGACCTTCCGCAGCCCACTTTTAGACCAGCCGGCCCAGCATCGACTGCAGCAGCCCGCCCGTCTCCGGTGCCGGCACACCCGTCGTCTGCCCCTCCGGCGTTACATGCCCGCTCGAAACAAAGTGATGGATCACCATCGGCAGCATCACCGCCATAGCGCCCTTCACCATCGTCGGCGAGAGTCCCGTCCGCTGCGCCACGGAATCGATCAGCCCGGTCCCGCCCAGCCCCTGCTCCACCTGATCCGGCGACGCGCTCTGCGTGTTGCCGTTCGCCCACTGCTGCACCGCGCCGCCCTGCCCATTCTGCTGAAACGACTGCAGAATGCCGCCGATGCCGCCCGGATGCTGCTGCACCGCTTCCATCATTCCGCCGGCAACCTTGGTGTTATCGCCGCCCGCGCCGCCAACCATCGACGTAATACTGTCCAGAATTCCCATCGCACATACCTCTCTCTAACGATCCCGTTCAAGGCCCGAAGGCGTGCCGCCATTGCATAGGAAGCGCCTACGCCCGCTAGGTTGTCTCCGGCTGCTGCTTTCTCATGAATCCTTTATCAACGAGCGCGTGCTCCGCCACTCTCTCCAACACCCGAGCCTTCACCGCCGCGCCCATCGTCCGCGCGCGCTCCTCCCATGTACCCGTCCGGCTCGCCTCCCAGCGCATCCGCTCGTATCCGTCCACAAACCCGCGCATCCGCAGCTCGTCCAACGCTTGCGCCATCTCCCCCGGCGCATCCGCCAGGCACACCAGCGGCGGCTTCTCCAGCAGCTCCGCAAATCCCCGCGTCGCCACCATCGGCCGGCACGCCGCCAGATGCTCATAGAATCGCGTCGAGCTGCCCGAGTACGTCGGCTCCTTGCGCCGGTACGGCAACACCGCCACGTCGAAGCTTCGCGCATACCGCTGCAGCTCCCCGTATGGCTTCGCCCCCGCAAACCGCGCCCGCCCCATCGCCCACCGCCGCGCCGCGTCCTGCTCCACATCCTCGATCGCCCGCGTCGTCGGCCCCACAAAGACCCAGTTCAGCCCGGGCGTGCGCTCCATCACCTGCTTCGTCAACTTCCAGTCCATGTTGCCGGAAAGATCGCCCAGCACCCCCGCGATCGGCCGCGGTACATCCGCCAGATCCTCCGGCAGCACATCCGCACGCTCCGCCGGCGGCTCCGCCATCAGGTTGCTCGCCCGCGTCGCATTCGGCACCACCGTAATCTTCGCCGGGTCGCATCCCGACTCCCTCACAAAATACTGCGCGATCCGCCGCGAGTTCGGACACACCACCGCCGCCACACGGCACAGCCGCACGTCCAGCGCCTTCACCTGCGCCGCATCCAGACCGTCATACGCATGCGTCAGATCGGTCGAGTAGTACACCACCGGCCCTTCCCATCGCTCTGCCAGCGGCGCGTAGAACGGTGTCGAGCACACCAGCACCGCTGTCTCACCTGCTCCTGCCGCCCCTCGATTGCCCGCCCGCATCCGCCACAGCTGCCGACTCTCATACGGTGCCAACCACCGCAGCGGCACCCGCGCATACCCGCGCTGCAAGGGAAAGTGCCGCACCGCGAGCGGCGGACTCGCCTGCTCCTCCAGTCGCCAGCCGCGCTTCAGCAGTCCAAATCGCTCCATCCGCGGACACCACGCCACCGTCTCCGTGGTCTGGCTCAACGCCGACGCAAACTCCTTCATCCAGATACTTCCAACATCAAGGACGTGCCAGACCAGATGTGCCATGCCGCCTCCGTACTAGCAGCAAATTGAGTCAATAAATCTGGCCCGAACTCTACTACGCTTTCATCCTGTCACCTACAAAACTTTTGTAACCTTCGGCGGTTGTCATCACGCCCCCGCTGCCCAAAACTTTAGATCCATTGAAACTTCACATTGAGCCGCTGGGTCAGCTTGATCATACTTTCGGGACTAAATCAGAACGGCCATCTATGCATCCCTGTCCTACTTCGCCAGCTCCGCCTTCACCATCGCGCTCACCATCCCGCCATCCGCCCGGATCCCGCTCGCCAGAATCCGCTGCCGCACCACCCGCATCGCCGGCCCTATATCCTTTGGCCCCGGCCGCGCCCCGCCCGCATCCTTCGCCAGGTGCTCAAGCGCCCCCAGCACAATCGCCCTAACCTCCTCCTCACTCGCCGACTCCGGCAGATATCCCTCGATCATCCCGATCTCGGTCTCCTCCTTCGCCGCCAGCTCCGGCCGCCCACCCCTCGTAAACTGCTCCATCGAGTCCCGCCGCTGCTTAATCAGCGTCGTCAGCACCAGCGCCTCCTCCGCCTCATCCAGCGGCGCCCGCTTCTCAATCTCTTTATTCTTCATCGCCGACTTCACCATCCGCAGCGTCGTCAGCCGATGCTCATCCTTCGCCCGCATCGACACCACAATGTCCGCCTGCATCCGCTCCGCAATCGCCGCCATAGCCTCTTGTCACCTCATCCTCGTCCATCATAGATCGCAGTAGCCATCGGCCTGCCCGTCCCTGAATCAAGCTACTTGAGCGAGTGTCAAACGGTCTTCGACGCTCGAAAACCTTAACTCTGCAAAGCAAGAAGTATGTCGCTGGTCTGTTTCACCCTCGCAATGCGCGAAGTGTCCTCTCCGTCGCAAACTCATGCAATCCGGGTGCGACGCTGCCGCAGGCGTCGGATGCCAGGACCACGTTGTAGTTGAGCTCGAAGGCCGCGCGCGCAGTAGCTTTCACGCCAAAGTTTGTCGCAAACGCCGCAGATCGCCACGGTCCGGCAGCCTCGGCGCCGAAGCTGTAGATCGAGTTCGCTCCCGAAGAACGCACTCATCTGTCGCTTGGTATGCGGACGGCCGCCCGAAGATTGTCGATCGCCTGAAATGACGATCGCGCCCAGCAATTTACAGAACATCTTACTTAAAGTGTTCGCGTGCCCATTGCTCTAAACCTGTAACCGGCAAACCCCTTTGCGCGTTGAAGGTTTGATCCTTGCTCCACGACACGCCTTTGCCTTTCGCAAAGACGATCCTGTACTTCTTCATCACGTCTTTGGGATCATGAGCAAGAGCATGCTCGAGTTCGGCGACACTCCATTCCTCGCGCTTAAGCTCACGGCCAAGCACATCCTCCACAATCCGGGCAAAGTGCCCGTAGGTGCTGGTGTCTCCAGCGGTATAGATAACTGTGTTGCGAATCCTAGGCTCCGCGAGCAGAATCTCGGCCGTCAGCATCCCAATATCGTCTACGGTCGTCACCGTAATGGCAGTATCGAAGCTTCCAAGCGCACGTACGACGCCGCCTTTCAGATCAAGCACTCCCAAAGCAGGCTCGAAGAGGAAGCTGGTGAACATTCCGGTCGAAACAATCACCCATTCTGTTTTGTTCTGCGATCGCAGAAGATCGCGAACGTCCAGCTGTTCATCGAACAGTTCTTGCGCGCTTCCTCTGCCAATCAGGTCGTAATCCACCCCAAACTGCCATGGAACGTACCTCGATACACCCGCGTCGAGGATCGCGTGACAGACCTTGCGCTGAATGGGTGTGCCCGATGCAAAACCCGTGCAGCCTATCACCGTATCGAACGCCGCAAAGACCGTAGAAAGTGTCTGGATGGAGTCAGCCGCGAGATCGGCAGCCACAAAGTTGACCCCGATCGCCTGAAGCTCGTCCAGCTCCAGCTTCTTCTCCGCCGAGGGCGCACTCAAAGTCTGCGGACGTAACAGAACCGTCAGTTGAGAGGCTGGTATGCGTTCGACGAAGGATCGGAGCACGGCAGTGCCCAACTCACCAAGGCCCAGGATCAGAAACGTCTCCTCTGTCGAACCCATCTTTGGCTCCTGTCTAGCAGTTCGATTCTCTTCGAACTACCTCGACCCAGCCTACGTACGCCCGCTAAGATTGTCAAAGTGAAGGTCGTCACCCATCCTCAGGTCCAGGACCTCGATCTGGCGAAGCTGCTGCAGGCGCTCGGTGATCCGGTGCGGCTGAGACTTGTGTGTATGCTCGCCGCTGAAAAAGACCTCTCCTGTGGTGTCCTGTGCTTAGGCAGGCCGAAGTCGAGCATGTCGCATCACTTTAAGATCATGATTGCCGCGGGCCTGCTCCGTGTCGATGTCGTCGGCAACACTCACTTAAACAATCTGCGGCTGAAAGATTTAGAAAGCCGCTTTCCCGGACTCATGACATCGATCCTCCGAAGCCATGACATACCAGATCAAGCACGGGTGAACTCGCGAGTCATCCGCGGAAAGATGCCGTCAAAGAGTGGGTGACGACGGCGTAGCTGTCCACTGAAGCAAACGGAGCTTCGTATCGGTCCTGTTGAACGCGCGTCTCGAAGCTCTAACTGCACCATCCTTGCTGAGATCGCTGTAACAGGCCAGTCGCTCTTTTCAACCGCAATCACCGAAGAGGCACACATGAGCAAAGACATTGAATCCCCTGGTCCAAACTCCCCCGAGACTACGCCGCTTGAAGCTCATCCGGGCTGGGTGCGAAGCGGCCGGAATGACACGCCGGGCCGCAAAGCCTACTACATCAATCTCGAAGCCAAGCCGGGGCAGGGAGACAGAGTGGAACACTTCCTCCGCGACATCCTGGCCGGAGTAGAGCAGGAGCCAGGCACCGGTCCATGGTTTGGACTCCGGTTCTCGGACACCACGTTTGGCGTCTTTGAGGCCTTCCCCGACACCGCGGCGCGCAAAGCCCACGACTTCGGGCCCGGCGGTCAAAACTTTCTCCGTTCCGCAGAACTTGAAGAGATGCTTGCCTATCCCGCACATGTCTTCAAACTCGATGTCATGTTCGGAAAGTTCAGTGTTCTGTTCGGAGAGAAAATCACGCCTGCATGACCGTCCCGAGTCATGAAACTGCGCTGCCGAAGCTCGGTCGTCTCATGACGCCGAAACAATTGATTGAGAATATCCTTCTCCTGGACAGCTCTCGGAGCGAAATCAAGAACTCTGGCGCGCAACTCGCAAGCCCTGAGTGCCGCCCGCGAGCATCCCCGTAGCCGTTTCGCGCCACCGCCATACAATACCCTCATGATCCGCAAAACCCGCCTCTTCACTCCCGGCCCCACCCCGCTCCTGCCCGCCGCGCAGTTCGCCATGGCCGCCGCCGACATCCACCACCGCACCCCCGAGTTCCGCGCCCTCTTCACCCGCGTCCTCGCCGGCCTCAAAGACTTCGTCGGCACCACCAATGACGTCATCCTGCTCTCCAGCTCCGGCACCGGCGCCATGGAAGCCGCCATGTCCAACCTCACCTGCCCCGGCGACCGCGTGCTCGTGCTCTCCGCCGGCAAGTTCGGCGAGCGCTGGACCGCTCTCGCCAAGGCCTTCGGCTGCGCTGTGGACGTCGTTACCGCCCCCTACGGCCAGACCTTTTCGCTTGACGCCGTCAAGTCCGCCCTCAAACTCGAAACCCGCGTCGTCTTCATGCAGGCCACTGAGACCTCCACCGGCGTCCGCCACTGCACCCCCGGCATCGCAAAACTCCTTCGCGACACGCAATCCGAGGCCCTCCTCGTCGTCGACGCCATCACCGGCCTCGGCACCACACACCTTGACATGGACGCCTGGGGCGTCGACGTCCTCATCGGCGGCTCGCAGAAGGCCGTCATGATCCCCCCCGGCCTCTCCTATCTCGCCGTCAGCGAGCGCGCCTGGGACCGCATGGAGGCCACCTACAACCCGCGCTACTACTTCGACCTCCGTAAGGAGCGCAAGAACGCCCGATCCGGCGAGTCCGCCTACACCCCGCCCGTCTCGCTTATCGCCGGCCTTGATGCGGCGCTGACCTGGATCGCCGCCCAGGCCGCCACCCCCGACAACCCCCAGGGAAGCCTCGCCGAAGGCCGGGCAAAGCTCATAGAGAACGCCGAGACCATCGCCGCCATGACCCGCGCCGCCGTCCTCGCGCTCGGCTTCACCCTCTTCGCACCCGACGCTCCCTCCGCCGCCGCCACCGCCGTCCTCCCACCCGCCGGCGTCGACTCCGGCCTGCTCATCAAGGAACTCAAATCCCGCTTCGGCGCCATCATCACCAATGGCCAGGGCGAGATGAAGGGCCAGATCTTCCGCATCGCCCACCTCGGCTTCTTCGACTACATGGACACCATCGCCCTCATCGGAGCCCTCGAGCAGGTTGTCGCCAAATCCCTTCCACAGCTCGCCCAACCCTTCGGCGCCGGCCTCATCGCCGCCCAGCAACTCTTCGCCAGCCGCTCCCTTACCGCAGCCGCCGAATCAAAATGCCTCTGCGGCCGAACGGATGCGTGCTGCTCCCTCCAGCACCCCGACTTCGGCACAGGTGCCACCACCCCCACCAGCATGGCCAAAGACTCCAAAGAACTCGACCCCCGCACCGTCCACACCACCGCCGGCGTCTAGCACCACCACACCGAACCGCCACGCCAAAACGGGTACCCATCCATGACAGCCCCACCGTCAGGGATGGGCTATCGCGCGAAAGCGCGATCGGCATCGTGCCCCCCATAGCCCTCCATCCCGACCGGAGCGCGAAGTATGCAGCGGAGAGATCCCCTCTCTTTTGCTTGGTTGCCACGCTCCCGATCAGCCACGACTCAAACTCCTTAGTGTTCTTTCCTCCACTCCGAGAAAACGCGAGGAACCTGCTTTCTGCCGAGCCGCGCAGATATCGTTCGCAAATTGAACTTCGATAAGATCATTGCACCTGAAGAATGAAAGGCGGCGTCCATGAACATCGACGAGCACACATCACACAGTCGAGCCCCACTGTTCAACCTCTCAGGTCTTCCTCTTCCACTCTCGATCCGCCCCGCTATGCCCATCTCCGATGAGGAGCTCATGCGCTTCTCCGAGACCAACAAGCCCTACAAAATCGAACGCAGCAAAGATGGAGAGCTCACCATTATGACTCCTGTTGGTGGCATTGGCGGAACGCATGAGGTCTTGATCGCCTCGGAGCTTTACATCTGGGCCAGGACAGACGGACGGGGTCTAGCCTTCGGATCCAACACCGGCTTCAACCTCCCCGATGGCTCCTGCCTCTCGCCCGATGCCGCCTGGCTCTCGCTCCCTCTCTGGAACGCCCTCACCCCCCCGCAGCAAATCGGCTTCCCTCCACTCTGTCCGGAGTTCGTCATAGAGATCCGCTCCCAAAGCGACTCGCGCCGTATGCTCGAACTCAAAATGCAGCTCTGGCTCGAAAATGGCGCCCAGCTCGCCTGGCTCATCGATCCCATCGACAGCAGCGCGGCCCTCTATCACCCCGGAGCCGCCACCATCACCCTGAACCGCCCGGAGATCCTTGAGGGCTCCGGTCCAGTCGTCGGCTTCAACCTCCCCATGGCCCGCCTCTGGCCGTCCTAACCCGAAAACAGACATAGCCAGACCCAATCCAGAGCCGTGAGATTTGCCACCTCGTTCAACAAAGCCGTCATCTAGCGCAGCGCGCAGCGGAGAGCCCCTGTATCTCGCTCTATCCGCCACCCTCAGCCGAGCGCCGCTTCCCCAGGTGCCTTCTACGGCAAATCCTTTGCTGTTCTTTCTCCATTCCGAGCAGCGCAAGGACCTGCTTTCGCCCGGACCGGCTCATCTTTCCTGACCAGCCCGCAGCCCTCAGTTCGTCCCCGGGTTCGTCACCCACGTCAGCCATGCCTTTGCGGTTACCGCATCCGGCATCCACGCCGTCTCCAACCCACGTGCACCCGCTCCCAGCCCTGCAAACGAAAAGTCCGCGTCGATCTCGCCCTGCGCATCAACCGTCCCGTCTGCTGTCGCGACGAAGCTCACCGGCACCGCCGACGTATTTCCGCCCTTCGCGATCGCCTGCAGCCACGGCAGCAGGATGGAGCGCGTCGACAGGCTGCAGCAGTGGTCGGTGTTGTTCTGCACCCCATAGCCCCAGCGCGCACCCATCGCCTGCCCCCGCGTGAAGTACCGGTAGCTCCGCGACGTCCCGGACTTGTCATCCTCGGCGTTCGTCAGCACCAGCGTCGGAATCGCCGCCGAGGCTGCTGTGACCCCTACGTCGTCCAGATCCGTGTACGCCGACCCCGCGGCATACAGCACTACTCCCGCCAGTCGGTCCGGCCAAACCGTCTTCATCGTCGCCGAGAGCACCCCGGCCGAAGAAAACCCAAATAGAACCAGCGGCGCCGTCGTCAGCTCCGGATGCCCCGTCGCCAGCGCAAACTTCTGGAGCGCGACCTCGAGCGTCCGTGCCGGCCCCTTCGCCGCATCCGCCTGCAGATCGCCGGTCGATCGCGCATCGCACTCGTGAGCCCATAAAATCACGAAATGCAGCGTTGCCGCCATCGCCCGCACGCTCGCATCCTCCATCAGCTGCGCCGTATCGCTGCGCTCAAAGATCACCAGCACACCGTGCAGTACGGCGGTCGGTTGCGGCGCAGCTTGCTGCGGCAGGGCTTGCTGCAGCCCGACCAACTCGTACCGGCATGGTCCCGCCAAATCCTCACTCGGCAGCGTCGCAACCGACCCACCTGTATCCGCCAACCCGCTGCCGCAACCCATTACGCCAGCCAGCAAAAGCACTCCCAGCATCACTCCCAGAGCAGCGCGGCGCAGGCCTGCACGCCGCAACACGCTCGATCCGGCACGCCGCGGATCGCAGCCTGGCCTCGACTCCATCACTGGGTTTGTCTCACGCCATCAGGATCCCACACGATCCTCATCTTGTAACCATGCAAAAACGTGCAAAAACATCCTAAACCTCAGCAGAATCGAGCTTTTTACACGTATAAACGTGCCCTTCGAAACGCTTTGCTGCCTCAAAAGCCACAGCACCCAAGGCCACGGAGGTAAGATCAGGAAACCCATGAAGATCGTCCTCGCCGAAAAAGTCTCCGCCTCCACGCTGGCCGTTCTGCAGGCCGAACCCGGCTGGCAGGTCGTCACCGCCGACAAGATCAAGGCCGGCCTCGCCAGCGAGTTAGCCGATGCCGATGCGCTCGTCGTCCGCTCCGCCGTCCAGGTCGACGCTGCCCTGCTTGAGCACGCGCCCAAACTGCGCGTCATCGGCCGTGCCGGCGTCGGCGTCGACAACATCGACACCGATGCCGCCACCCGCGCGGGGCTTGTCGTCATGAACACCCCCGGCGCTAACGCCGTCGCCGTCGCCGAGCTCACCCTCGGCCTCATGATCGCCATGGGCCGTAAGATCAATGCCGCTAACACCTCCATGCACGCCGGAGCCTGGGACAAGAAGTCCCTCCAAGGCATGGAGCTGCGCGGCAAAACCCTCGGCATCGTCGGTCTGGGCCGCATCGGGCTTGAGGTCGCCCGCCGCGCCCGCGCCTTCGGCATGGAGATCATCGGCTACGACCCCTTCATCGCGCCCGTTATCGCCCGCGAGAACGAAGTCACCCTCGTCCCCATCGACGACATCTTCAAGGAGTCCGACTACCTCACGCTGCACGTCGGCCTCACCTCGCAGACTGAAGGCCTGATCAACAAGCAGTCCATCGCCATCATGAAGCCCGGCATCCGCATCGTGAACTGCGCCCGCGGCGAGCTCATTGTAGAGGAAGCCCTCGCCGAAGCCCTCGCCTCCGGCAAGGTCGCCGGCGCCGCGCTCGATGTCTTCCATCAGGAGCCGCTCAAGAACTCGCCCTTCTTCGCCCTCGACAACTGCCTGCTCTCTCCCCACATCGGCGGCGCTACCGACGAAGCGCAGGAGGCTATCGGCATCCAGCTCGCCCGCCAGGTCCGCGACTATCTCAAGCTCGGTGTCGTCCAGAACGCCGTCAACGTCCCCTCGCTCACCCACGAGGAGTACCTCGAGCTCGCGCCCTACATCGAGATGGCCGGCCGCCTCGGGCAGTTCCTCGCACACGCCACCCCCGGCAACCTCGAAAACATCCAGATCACGTACAACGGCCGCATCGCAACCGGCAAGACCGACCTCATCCGCAACGCCGCGATCGCCGGCATCTTCTCTGAGTCCGACAGCTCCGAGTCCGCCAGCGGCACGACCTCGGGCGCAAATCGTATCAACGCCGCCGCCATCGCCGCCGAACGCGGTATCCGCATTCAGGAAGACAAGCGGGAGATCGTCTCCGGCGGTGCTGGCTCCGTGCTCAAGCTCGTCCTACACTCGTCTGAAGGCGACGCCGCCGGCTCCGCCACGGTTCTGCACGGCAGCTCGCCGCGCCTGCTTACCCTCGATGGCATCGACATTGAAGCGCCCCTGCACGGGACACTCGTCGTCATCCGCAACCATGATGTCCCTGGCGTCATCGGCCGCATCGGCACCATACTCGGCGAGCAGGGCCTGAACATCGCCAACTTCGCTCTTGGGCGCGGCGCCGAGACCGAGCAGACCGCGCGCACGCAGCGGGTTCCGCAGGGCCAGGCCCTCGCCGTCGTTCAGATCGACGCCCAGTCCACCCGGCAGGCAAACAGCGCCGTCGAGGCCCTGCGCAAGGTGGAAGCCGTCGCCAGCGCCCGTCTGGTAGAGCTAGGACCGCTTTAGCCTGCAAAGCGTTGGTGCGCGCGGCAGCGGTGCAGCAATCCAGTCCCGAGCGCGATAGCATGCAATCAGACGATCGTCAGAAGGACTCCGCAATGCCGCTTTACGAGTACGAATGCCAGCAGTGCCATAAACACACGGAGAAACGCCAGAAGTTCTCCGATCCCGAGATCACCGAGTGCCCCTTCTGCGGCGGCCCGCTCAAACGCGTCCTCTCAGCGCCGGCGTTTTCCTTTGCCGGCGGCGGCTGGTACAAGGATCTTTACTCCTCGGCAAAGCCCGCCGCGGCGAACTCGAGCGAGTCCTCCGGAAGCGAGCCCTCAGCAGCCAAGACCGACGCAAAACCCTCCGCGAACGGTGGTGCCGCGCCGGCAAGCACGCCAGCCTCAAGCGCACCCGCCGCACCGGCACCGGCCGCGCCTGCCTCCTCTGAGAAGAAGTAGCACCCTTTTGCAATTCCTCGCCGACAACAAAAAACCCTGGCCATAAGCCAGGGTTTTCTTCTCTGCTCTACTCGTTCGGATTGGGTGGTACCGTCTCGCCCTCACGCCGAGCCTCTGATAGCTCGATCGCTATAGCCTGCTTCGGATTTGTGACCTTCTGCCCGCTCGAACTCCGAAGCTTGCCCTCCTTCATCGCCTTGAGACCAGCACCAACCTTGGCGCTGGCTCCCGGCGAGTACCTCCTGCCCGACGCCTTCTTAGCAGTCGTCTTCTTTGCCGGAGCTTTTTTCGCCGGAGCCTTCTTGGCCGCCGTCTTCTTTGCTGGAGACTTCTTTGCCGCGGTCTTCTTCGCTACTGTCTTCTTCGCGGGCGCTTTTTTGACCGCGGTCTTCTTGGCCACAGTCTTCTTTGCGGCCGTCTTCTTGGTTGCTGTTGTCTTCTTTGCAGCCTTCTTCGCAGTTGCCATGCGTCACCTCATTTCAAGAGCCAAGGCGCTGTCTGCGCCCGCTCCATAGGATGCACCATTCCTGGTGCATATGTCGCCTGCTATTTTTAGGCTCGCTTTCAGGCTCTCGATCGCCGCCGCATCAGCCACCACACCACCGTCGCCGCACAGAGGGCCCCGATCGCTTCGAGCGCCGCCACCGTGGCCTCGCGCTTTGGACTGCGCATGCGCCGCAGGCGGCCTGCATGCCAAGCCGTCTCCGTCTTCAACAGATCGTCTGCCAGACTGGGAATGGTGATCGATCGCAGATCGCTGACCGGCAGCGAACCAAAGACGCGCTCCGGCTCCGGAACGCCGCCGTCCCGATCCTTGGGAATGGCCGCGATCAGTGCATTGACCTCTTCATCGCGCGGGTCGTCGAACAGCCGCGCGTCGGCGGTATTGGGAAAGAGTGTTGTCGTGCCGGTCATCTTCTTCTCGATCGCCGACACCACATCCTGGCAGACTCCAAGCGTATAGTACCCGCCGAAGGGCAGCTTCGGCCGCGCCACATGCTGGTGCACGTAGGCCACCACCATGGCTGCGGTCAGCCGCGTCACCTCGATCGCGTCCGCCCCGGTGTACTCATGCGCGTGGCGGCCCAGCACCCACGGCTGGTTCAGCTCGTCCATGGTCCGGAACTCCGCGTGCCCGTCGATGCCGTAATAGAACGCAACGTCGGCGTTGATCTTCGGCCCGCGCACTGCCCACTCATACTCCGCGTGGCTAACGGGAACCAGCAGCGGCCGCCGCGTCCCCGGGACCCGCATGCGTGTGTTCACCCAGAACGGCATCATCACGTCTTTGCCGTTGTCGTGCAGATGGCCGAAGTTTGCGAAGTAGCGCGCATCGGCGACGGTGACGGTGTGTCCGCTCTCCAGCAGAGCCCGCATCAGCTCCTCCGGCCGCTGCACCACCTTGCCGCCGACCGCGGCCGTCACCAGCCGCGTTCCTTCCGGACCGTCGAGGTTTAATCCGTTCACGCTCAGGCGGTTCAGCAGCATGGCGAGGCGGGCGCTCTCGCCATGCTCGGCAACCAGCCTGGAATCGGCGCCGTCGCCGGCGACAACGTCCATGCCGAGCGGCTTCACCAGCTCAGCTTCCGGAAATCCGGGAAGCCTCGAGGGCGTGTCCAGATCGATCTGTGCAGCTTTATCCAGGCGCAGGTCACCGAGCGTCAGATACTCCGCCACCTCGCTGGCCGCGGGCAGCCGCGAGAGGTTCGGCGCCGCATCCGCGTTTGCCACCGCATCCGCATTCTTCTCGTTCTTGCCGAAGAGGCGTCCCGCGACATGCACCGTCGGCGTGATGGCGTCCATAGTCCAGCCGGGAAAGCGATCGAGACCCTCCCACTGCTTTCCCAGGATCAACTCGCGCATGCGATGCAGCAGCTCCGGCGTCATCAGAGCGGCGCCGTTCTTTCCGCCGCGATCGAGCTGGGCCATCACCGCATCGGTGAAGCCAGGCTGCGCGCTCAACCGCCGCATCGTCTGCGAGAGCAGAACGGTATTCGCAGGCATCGGTCCAGTGGGCGGCGTGTAGATCTCGGGCCCGCGGCAGCCGCGCAGGCCCGTGAGTGCCCGCGCCCCGGCCATTCGGGTGGCCCTACCACGCAGCCGGCGCCGGAGG
>CAXTRT010000070.1:0-4253 GCA_964246835.1 uncultured Acidobacteriaceae bacterium
GCCACCCCTACCCGTCGCCACCCCCACATCCGATTCCTCACTGAAACTCGAACCATCCGATCACCCCAGAAGAAAGCCATCATCTCGACCGAGCACCGCGAGCGGAGAGATCCCCGTATTTCGTCTCGCTCCATTCTTTGGTCGTCCGTCACACCAACAGCTCCGGACGAACTCGTTCCTCATCATCCTATAAACCCGGCTTGAATCCCAACAGAACGCCCAGCCGGCCCTCTTGAGTTGAAGTAAACTAGCTCTATGTACGTGGTCCTCGTCCTCGTCGCGATCCTCTCTACACTCGCGCCGATGCACGCCCAGACGATGCTAGCCGCGCTCCCCATCATCTCGCCAAGCCAGCCCCTGCTCGACCCGCGAGCTTTGGCCCAGCGGACAGCATCCCGCCCAGCGCAGCAAATCGATCAGATCGCGCCGCCGTCCGTGCTCCTCACCCGGCCGGAAGCGCCGCAAATGCCTGCCCAGCTGTCTGGAATGCAACCCGGAACAGTCTCTAGGCCGCTCTCCGCGTCTCTGGGCTGGAACTACGCCGCGAACGCTCCCTGAATCGCGCCTCTCGTTCCACGCAGGTCTTCTCTCCGGTCTCCGCGATCCTACGCGTAGAAGAATCTGGTCCTCGCCCTCTTATCTCGTGCAGCCGCCTCCGGTGCCCCTCTAAGGATCCCTCTTGTTCAACTCCGCCATCGCCAAAGTCTTCGGAACCAGCAACGAACGCGCCATCAAGCGCCTGCTTCCGATCGTCACCCAGATCAACGCCCTCGAATCCTCCGTCCAGTCGCTCTCGGACGACCAGCTCCGCGAGAAGACCATCGAGTTCCGCCGCCGCATCGCCGATGCCGTCGCCAAAGTAACCTCCCCAGGCGACCCCGCGACCCTCACGATGGAGCAGCGCAGCGATTACAACGATGCCGTCTACGCCGCCGAAAAGGTCATCCTCGACGAGCTCCTGCCCGAGGCCTTCGCCGTCGTACGCGAAGCCGGCAAGCGCGTCGTCAGCATGCGCCACTTTGACGTCCAGCTCATCGGCGGAGCCGTCCTCCACTCCGGCAAGATCGCCGAGATGCGCACCGGCGAAGGCAAGACCCTCGTCGCCACGCTCCCCTGCTATCTCAACGCCCTCGCCGGCCGCGGCGTCCACGTCGTCACCGTCAACGACTACCTCGCCAAGCGTGACGCGGAATGGATGGGCAAGATCTACGGCTTCCTCGGTCTCTCGGTCGGCGTCATCGTGCACGACCTCGACGACTCCGAGCGCCGCGCTGCCTACGCCGCCGACATCACCTATGGCACCAACAACGAGTTCGGCTTCGACTACCTGCGCGACAACATGAAGTTCGAGATCGCCGACCAGGTCCAGCGCGCCCACTACTACTGCATCGTCGACGAAGTCGACTCCATCCTCATCGACGAAGCGCGTACCCCGCTCATCATCTCCGGCCCCACCGACCAGACCACCGATAAGTACGCCCGCGTCAACGTCATCATCCCTAACCTCGAGAAGGGCGAGCTCACCGAGACGGTCGACGAAAAGATCTACACCGGCGACTTCGTCGTCGATGAAAAGTCCCGTTCCATCACCATCACCGACGACGGCTGGGAGAAGATCGAAGGCCTGCTTGGTATCGGCAACATCGCCGACCCCGAAAACTGGGACCTCAAGCACCACGTCGAAGTCGCCGTCAAAGCCCACAACCTCTACAAGCGCGACGTCGAGTACGTCGTCAAAGATGGCGAAATCATCATCGTCGACGAGTTCACCGGCCGCCTCATGCCCGGCCGCCGCTGGTCCGATGGCCTCCACCAGGCCGTCGAGGCCAAGGAAGGCGTGGCCATCCGCAAGGAAGACCAGACCCTCGCCACCATCACCTTCCAGAACTACTTCCGCATGTACAAAAAGCTCTCCGGCATGACCGGCACCGCCGAGACCGAGGCCGCCGAGTTCGACAAGATCTACAAGCTCGACATCGTCGTCATCCCGACCAACCGCACCATGCGCCGGCTGGAAAACCAGGACGTCGTCTATCGCACCGCGAAGGAAAAGTACTTCGCCGTCGCCGACGAGATCGCCCGCCTGCACGACCTCAAGCAGCCCGTCCTCGTCGGCACCACCTCCATCGAGAAATCCGAGCTGCTCTCCGAAATTCTCAAGCGCAAGGGTGTCCGCCACGTCGTCCTCAACGCCAAGTTCCATGAGAAAGAAGCAGAGATCGTCGCCCAGGCCGGCCGTCTCGGCATGGTCACCATCGCCACCAACATGGCCGGCCGCGGTACTGACATCCTGCTCGGCGGCAACTCCGACTTTATGGCCCGCCAGGACCTCGTCCGCAAATCGCAGGCTCGCGCCGTCTCCGCCGCACAGGGTGAGATCTCTCCGATCGCCGGCCCCGGCATGGTCCGCTTCTACTACTCCGGCCAGGAGTTCGAGACCACCCAGGCCGCCTGGGACGCCGCCACCGCCGCCCACGAGGGCGCTGCCAAATCCGAGCACGACGCCGTCATCACCGCCGGCGGCCTCCACATCCTCGGCACCGAGCGCCACGAGTCCCGCCGCGTCGACAACCAGCTGCGCGGCCGCGCCGGCCGTCAGGGCGACCCCGGCGCAAGCCGCTTCTATCTCTCGCTCGAAGACGATCTCATGCGCATCTTCGCCCGTGAGTGGGTCTCCACCCTTCTCCAGCGCCTCGGCATGGAGGAAGGCGTCCCCATCGAGTCCGGCATGATCTCCCGTCGCATCGAGGCCGCGCAGAAGGCCGTCGAAAGCCAGAACTTCGAGTCCCGCAAGCACGTCCTCGAGTACGACGACGTCATGAACAAGCAGCGCGAAGCCGTCTACGGTCTGCGCCGCCAGCTCATGGAAGGCATCGACCAGAAGGCCCTCGTCACCGAGGACTACCTCTCCACCATCCTCTCGAACCTCCTCGACAAGTACATCCCCGAGAAAGCTCACGTCGAAGACTGGAAGTCCGACGAGCTCTTCAATGCCCTCTACGAACAGTTCGGCGCGCACCTTGAAAACGAAGTCGATATCCACTCTCTAACCCGCCACGACCTCGGCGAGACTATCTTCAGCAAGCTCCAGCAGCGTTACACCATCAAGGAACAGATCCTCGGCGCGTCCGGCATGCGCTACCACGAGCGCATCGTCATGCTCTCCGTCCTCGACGGCCTCTGGAAGGACCATCTGCTCTCCATGGACCACCTCAAGGAAGGCATCGGCCTGCGCGGCTACGCTCAGCAGGACCCTCTCGTCGCCTACAAAAAGGAATCCTTCGAGATCTTCGAAACCATGATGATGCAGTTCCAGGAAGACACCTCGCGCCATCTCTTCCGCATGCAGATCATCGGCCCCGACGGCCAGTCCATCGAGAGCACATCCCAACTGGAACAGGCGCAGCTCGCCTCGCTCCAGCACCAGCCCGTGCCCGATCCCGGCCTTCCCGATCTGCTTTCAAACGGCGCGCAGCCCACCATGCCGGTCACCCCGCAACAGGCCCCTGCCCAGATCGCGGACCTACCCCCGCTCCAGCAGCGCCCCGCGCCCCGCGTCTCTAAAGCCCCCACCACCACCATCGACGCCCTCGAGCGCGAATTCGAAAAAAAACGCCAGCGCACGCTTGAGCAGGCCCGCACCGCCGGCTCCGGCACCTCAACCAACGGCTCCGGCCCGCATCTCGTAGGCGAAAAGGTCGGCCGCAACGACCTCTGCCCCTGCGGCTCCGGCAAGAAATTCAAAAAGTGCCACGGAGCAGAAGCCTAGCTGGTCGACAGCAGGCCACAGCAATAGAGGCCTCAGCAAATACAGATTGAGTTGTCATTCTGAGCGCAGCGAAGAATCCCCGCACTTGCTTCGGGCTGCGATGTACCGTACGTTCTCTGCTTACGATCCCGCAGGGATCTGCCTTCGCTCTTTGCTTGTGATCCCGCACGGATCTACTTACGCTTTACTTCACTCACCCTCGGCAATCGCTCCCGCCCCTACTGCGCCCCGCCCATCTCCACATAATACACCCGCAGCGTTACCATAGTAGCCAGCCTCTTAGCCCCATAGGCAACGCCCGCGCCCAGCGCCACCTGCGCCTCCGACGCGGCGTGCGCGGCGTGCGCGGCGGCCAGAGCAGGCGCGTCACCGGCGTGCCCCTGCCGCCGGACCTCGAACGCACCACCGTGGCGCTCACCCGCGTGGCGCGGCGCGACATCGACGCCGGCGCCGAGAAGCTCAAGGACGCGCCCGGGATCCATCG
>CAXTRT010000070.1:4263-14105 GCA_964246835.1 uncultured Acidobacteriaceae bacterium
ATCGCTCCCGCCCCTACTGCGACCCGCCCTTCTCCAGATCATCCAGCAGCAGCTTTCCCTTAGTCGCCAGCGTCTTCGCCCCTTCGGCATCGCCGGAGCCCAGCGCCAGCTGCGCCTCTCTCTGGAAGTTGCGCACCTTCCCCACCAGGTCGGCCTGCGCCTTCACCGCGTCAGTACTCAACGCGTTCAGCCTCCGCTCGTTCGCGGCCGCCAGCTCACTCGCCTCCTGCATCGCCCTCGGGCTCTGTTCGCCGCCCACGGTCAGCGCCCCAATGCCCACCACGGATGTATCCGGCTTCGGCGCTGTCGCCGTCCCTGCAATCTCTCCCGGCTTCTTCGCCTGCCCCGCGCCCGTCGCCGTCGCAGTCGTTGTCGTCCCCTGCACCCCCGCGTCCTGCGTCTTCTTCGGCGAGCGCTTCTTGACGCGGCCAGGCTTCACCGCCTGCGCCGTAGGCACCGCCGGCAGCTTGGGGCTCTGCGCCTCCACCAGCGGCGGCGTATTCGGCTCCGGAACCTCGATCAGCGCTACCGGCGTCTGCGGCGGCAGCAGCACCGGCTGCGCCTGCCTATGATGGCAGCCGGTCAGCACGGCGCACGCGAGCATGCCGGCAAACGCCATCCATCGCCGCGCCTCGCGCGCTCTTCCGCCCATCCTTCCTGAAACCCTCACACACTCTCTCCTGCCGGCCGCCGCTCCGCGTTCCCCAGGCCGACACGCTTCCGAACCTCAATCGCCGCCGAGGTCGGCAGCCGCACCGTGAATACTGTACCCTGCTGTGCTCCCATCGCCGCAGCCTGCTCCGCCGTCGTCGAGCGCACATCCATCGATCCGCCATGCATCTGCACAATGCGGTAGGTCATAGCCAAGCCAATGCCGCTGCCCTTCGCCTTGGTCGTAAAGTACAGATCGAAGATACGCGGAAGAATATCCTCCGTGATACCGTCCCCCGCATCCGCCACCTCCACGACAACATCGCCCCTGTCACGATAACTCGCCAGCCGCAGAATCCCCCCCTGCGGCATCGCCTGCATCCCGTTCAGAACCAGATTCAGCAGCGCCTGCCGCATGAGCTCTCCGTCGATCCGCACCAGCAGAGGCTCGCGCGGCGTCTCCGTCAAAATCCGCACGCCGTTCTCGTCCATCTCCGCCTCGGTCAGCTCGGCCACCGCCTCGATCACATCTACAATGCTGCGCTCTGCCAGATGCAGCTCCATCGGCCGTGAAAAGTCGGCCAGCGTCTCTACCACCCGGTCCAGCCGCTGCATCTCGCCCGTCAGAATGTCCACATGCCGCTGCGCCCCCGCCGCTGCCGCCCTGTCCATCCTCGCCAGCTTGGACTTCAGCAGCTCCAGATGCACCACCATGGCATTGATCGGGTTCTTCACCTCATGCCCCACACCCGCCGTCAGCCGTCCCACCGCCGCCAGCCGCCGCGAAACCTCCAGCTCCTTCTCGAGCTGCGCCGCAGACTCCATATCCCGCAGCCGCACCAGCGTCCCCATCTGCCGCCCCGTCCCCGCGCCGATGTGTTCAAGCGAAAACTGCACAATCCTGCCATCCTCAAGCGAAACCCGGTCGATCACCTGCGGCTCGCCCCCGCGATACGCCCACAGCACCGCCTCCCCCAGCGCCGTTCCGCGAACGAAGATCTCCTCGAGCAGCCGCCCCACCATGCCCTTCTCCGTCCGGTCCAGGAAGTACGTCGCCGCACCCGAAACCATCGCCGCCCGGCCGTCTTCGCCAAACAGCAGCACGCCGTCCCGCAGCGTCTCGAGCATCTGGTTCACGTTCGCCCGCAGCGTCGTATAGCCGGCCTCGGTCGATCGCATCTGCGCGTCCAGCCGGTCGATCGTCTGCGTCATCCGCACCACGGCATCGCGTGGCTCGCTCGCGACCTCCGCCAGCTCCGGCGGCTCGTGCTCCGCCCCTGCCAGCGTTGCCAGCCGCTCATTGATCCGCTCAATCGGCCGCAGCGCCGCGCTTGCCAGCAGACCCGCCGCCACCATCGCGCCCGCGCCCGCCAGCAGCGCGAACAGCAGCGCCGCCTTCAACCACGGCTCATACGATGCCCGCACAAAGCTTGACCGCACCCCGACATGCACAATCAAAAACGGCTTGCCATTGCGATCGAGCGGCTCCGTCAGATCGAGCACGCGCGGCCGGCCAAACACCTGCCGCGTCTGCGAAAAAATACTCTCATCGCGAATGCGAAGCAGATCCGGGCGCGCCGGCATCGTCGTCTCGATCGCGTCCGGATCCGTGCTGACCAGAATGCGGCGCGAGGCATCCGTCACACTCACATCCTGCACCGTCGGCGAGTAGCGAACGATCGCCTGCATCACATCCATCAGCGATCCCTGCGCTCGCAGCGCATCCGCCACAGCGTCGTCAAACGAGCCCTCGCCCGGCTTCGTCGGCGGGTGATCCCGTAGCCCGCCCTCCACCGTCTGCCGCGTCAGCAGCAGAACTTCATGCACCAGAACTTCATTGCTGGAGGCCGTCTGCTCGATCCGCTGCCGCAGCAGCTCCCCCAGAAACATCGTCGACAGAACCAGCACGATCGCCGACGTCAGCGCCGTGGCCGAGAGCACCAGCTTGGTCTTCAGCCTCACCGCACCCTACTCCGTTCCGCCGGCCCCACTCAGTCCGCTCGCTCCATTGAGTCCGTTCCCCGTCCCGTTGGAGTACTCCTTCAGCTTATTCTGCAGCGTCTTCGAACTAATCCCCAGAATCTCGGCCGCACGGGTCTTATTGTTATGCGTCGAAAGCAGCGTCTTCAGAATCAGCTGCCGCTCCGCTTCGTCGACCGTCGTGCCCACCTCTACCCGGACCGTATTCTCCTCCCTGCGAAAGCGCTCCGCTTCCGCCGCCGGATCGACCTGTGGAGTGACGGTGTGCAGCGGCATACGAGGCCGCGTCGCCGCCGGCGCAAAGCCCGGCTCGCCAAAGTGCGGCGGCAGATGATCCACACCCAGCCGTCCTCGGCCGGCCATAATCGTCGCCCGCTCAATCGTATTCCGCAGCTCGCGCACGTTGCCCGGCCACGCATACGTCTTCAGCCGCTCCAGCAGCGCCGGATCGATCCCCGAGATCGCACATCCATGCCGCGCATTCATCTCCGCCACCATCCGCTCCGCGATCGCTCCCACGTCCTGCAGATGGTCGCGCAGCGGCGGCATCTGGATCGCAAACACGTTCAGCCGGTAATACAGATCGCCGCGCAGCTCGCCCTCCGCCACCGCCCGCTCCGGATCCTTGTTCGTCGCCGCAATCACCCGCACATCCACCGGCGTCTCCGCCTTCGATCCCAGCCTTCGCAGCTTGCGGTCTTCAAGCACCCGCAGCAGCTTGGCCTGCGTCGCCGCGGGCATCTCGCCGATCTCATCAAGCAGCAGCGTACCCTCCTCTGCCAGCTCAAAGCAGCCCGCCCGCCGCTCCAGCGCCCCCGTAAATGCGCCCTTCTCATGCCCGAAGATCTCGCTCTCGATCAGCGTCTCCGGAATCGCCGCGCAGTTCACCGCCACAAACGGCTTGTTGCGCCGCCCGCTCAGCTCGTGCAGACTCCGCGCCACCAGCTCCTTGCCCGTGCCGCTCTCCCCCGTCACCAGCACCGACACATTTGAAGGCGCCACCCGCTCAATCAACTTATAGATCGCCCGCATCTGCGGCGACGACCCCACCAGCGGCCCCAGGCTCCCCGCATCCCGCGACGGCCGGCTCGCCACCTCCACCTCGGCCGCTGCCACCTCATCCATCTGCCGGCTCACACTATCCAGAATCGCCCGCAGCCGTGATGGGTCGACCGGCTTCGGCAGGTAGTCGAACGCGCCCATGCGCATCGCCTCCACCGCGCTCTCAATCGAGCCCTGCGCCGTCAGCATCACCACCGCTACCCGCTGCGGCAGATCGCTCAGCCGCCCCAGCATCTCCATGCCGTCCATCCGCGGCATCTTCAGGTCCGTCACCACGATCGAAGGATTCCACTGCTGCACCTTCTCCAGCCCCTCAAACCCGTTGGCCGCGCCCTCCGTCCTGTACCCCCAGCTTTCGACCAGCTCCGTCAACCCTGTCCGGGCGTGAACCTCGTCTTCGACAATCAGTACCTTCTCCAAATCAACTCCCATCCCTTCAATCTCATGCCAGGCCCGCAGGGGAGACGCCGCCCAACGCCTCTCCACAAAGTCCTCTATCCAACGCCACCTTGTACTTCTCTGTCGCCGCCCTGCTTCTCTGCCTTAACTTTGCTTCTCTGCCTTAGCTTCTCTGCCTTCGTCGTATGCCTTTGCTTTTCTTTCTTCCATTCCGACCCTGAGCCTGCCGAAGCCGGGGCCCCCGGCGAGCGCGTTTGCTCGCTGGGGTGGGAAGGGGAGGAACCTGCTTCTCGTCGAGCCTTCCCCGACCCAAACCTTCTTCAACTCCAAGTGTACGACCGTTTCAACCCGCAGAAAGTAAGCAAGCACCCCCAACTGGCGATTACAGGTGAATTCCCCGTATCCTGACACCATGTCTGATGCGCTGCCACCCGAAATCTCCGTCGACACCTACGCCGCCGAGCGCCGCCAGCCCGCGCCGCCCCTACTCCTTGACGTCCGCGAATCCTGGGAGCTCGAGATCGCCGCCATCCCCGGCGCAACCCACATCCCCATGGGCGACATCCCCTCCCGCCTCCAGGAGCTCGACCCCGACCGGCCCACCGTCGTCCTCTGCCACCACGGCGCCCGCTCCCTCAACGTCACCCTCTGGCTCCGCCAGCAAGGCCTCGAACACGTCCAGTCCCTCGCCGGCGGCATCGACCAATGGTCCCGCTCCATCGACCCCACCATCCCCAGGTATTAAGCTTCTGTCGGCAGCTTCACGGCAAAACAAAGCCGGACCTCATAAAAGAGAGACCCGGCTCTACGGCAGCTGTCTGTTAGGACTTGCTTTAGAAGTTCAACTTCAACGCCAGCTGAAGCTGCCGCTCTGTCGATACCGTACTTGTAATCTGTCCAAAGTTGGTGGAGGTGATGTTGTTGCTTGGTGGCGACAAGCTCGGGTGATTCAGGATGTTGAAGAAATCCGCCCGAAACGCGAGCTCCCTCTCTCCGATCAACGTGAAGCCCTTGCTCAGCGCCATGTCCAGGTCCTGATATCCAGGATTCCGCTCCGTACCGACCCGCGAGTTGCCAAGGCTCGTTGCGCTCTCCGGACCATACGCACATCCCAGCGCAGCCGGGTTGTACGTCAGGCTTGAGCAGCCGTTCACGATGGTCGTGGCCCCAGTCGTGGCGTCCGTAACCTGCACCGGCGCATACGCCGTGACATCACTGCCGAACCATCGGTCAACCCCTCGATTCGTCACCTTCAAAGTCCGGTACTTGTCCCCGCGATTCGTGCGCTGGTTGACGAAGTAATTCTGGTTTGAGGAAACCGTCAGCGGCAAACCCGAGTGCAAACTCGCGATCGCACCCAGCTTCCACCCGCCAGCCGCCAGGTCGACCGCCCGGTTCATGTTCGCTCCAAAGCGGCGCCCGCGGCCAAACGGCAGATCGTAGTAGCCGGAGAAGGTAAAGATGTGGGTCGAGTCAAAGAACGCCGGGCCGTAGTCGGCAGCGCCGTTATACGAGTCCTGCCAATATGCGCTCTGCGACGCCGAAGCCCCGCCGCCCGCACCGTAGTAGCCAAGGTTGTTCGTCAGAGCCTTGCTGTAAGTGTAGTTAGTCAGGAACTCAAGACCCTGCGCCGCACGATGTCGTCCCGTGACCTGAACGGCGTTGTAGTTCATCGTCGCCTCGGACTCCGTCAGACTCACCTGTGTCACCTGACTGAGGCCTGGCAGCGAGGAGACCGGGCCCTGCGTCGCCAAGGTCTGCGTCCCCGTCAGCGGAGCTCTCAGTTGGTTGCCCTCGCGCGGGTCGACCAGGTGGTTGCCCGTCTGTCCGAGATACGCGATGACCAATGAGGTCGACGCGTTCAGCTGTGTCTCGGTCGTCAGATTGAACTGCTGAATGAGCGCCGGCTTCAGCTTCGGATCCCAGGCACGGACGTTCCCGGCAAATGTACCGGCATTCGCAGGCCGCGGAAAGCCGTTCTTGACCGAGAAGGAGTTATTGACACCGTCCGTCTGTGCCGCCGAGTCGATGAAGTAGGGCGGGTTCAGCGGCAGGCGAAGGTTCGCCCCCGTTCCCTCGTAGAAGTTAGTAATCCCGTATCCACCCCGGACCACAAACTTGCCGTTGAAGTTCGGCGGCGAGTATGCAAAGCCCAGCCGCGGCATGTAGCCGTTCCAGAAGTCGTTGAACAGGGCACGGCTGTTCCCGTTCTGCCCCGCGAACTCGATCGCGCCCGTGGTCAGGTTGATGTTGGTCTGCTTGTTATGAACTTCGTAAAGCGGCTGATCCCACTCCCACCGCAGCCCCAGATTGATCGTCAGGTTCGGGGTCGCCTTCCAGTCATCCTGCACAAAGATCGCGTCGCGCCACTGTCGCTGGCCCCACTCATCGTTGTAAGAACCCTGCCCGTAAGCGGATGCCTTATCCGTCAGGAACTGACCCCATGCATCGCCAACGTTGTACGAGAAGAACCCGCGCGCGCCGTCGTTGCCGCTGTAGTTACGGTTCGCCTGGTACCGGATTGCCTGCCCACCCAGCCGTATATTGTGCCGGCCTCGCTGCCAGCTCAGGTTATCTCCATAAATGTACGCATTGACGATACTGTCCGACTGAACACCGTTCGCTCCGCCAGAGCCGCCGCCGATCGCCTGCACGCTCGAGCTTGAGGCATCAAGAGTTGTGATTCCCGGCGCCACCTGGGTACCGGGAATTCCCAGCTTCGCGTTCCCCGTCAACCCGAGCTGGCCGGCAATATCGGTCGCGACGTTGGTATAGCGCGTGCGCCCAAAACCCGCGCGCGCCTCATTCACCAGGTTCGGCGTAAATACCCGTGTGTAGTTCACCACAAAGCCGGTATACGGATCGCTGTTATTCGAAGGCGTATCCGTCGGCAGTGAAATCTTGCTGTAACCACTTGACTCGCGGCCGATCGAGAACCGCCCGGAGAGCGTGTCCTTCGCCGTAAGTTTGCCGTCGACCTTGATGTCACCCTGGTCATTTCGTACAGCCTGCGCGCTGCTTCCCTGAAAGTTGTTAACGATGTTGGCCGAAGGAACGTTGGGAAGCGGATACAGCTCCGGATGCGCAAAAAGATAGATCGCCGCCGGATTCGAAATCGTATAGGTCTTGCCTGTCGCGGGCGAGAACCCTTGCCGCATGGCTGCGGTTGCGACCGACCGGAACTCGTTCGTGCTCGTATGCTGCCGTCCTCCCTGGTAGTCGCCAAAGAAGAAGAGCCGATCCTTGATAACAGGGCCGCCGATCGTTCCACCGAACTGGCTCCGGTTCAGGTTGGGCACTGCTCCAAAGTTCGCCCTGTTCGCCGTGTGCTTGTTCGTCCAGCTATTTGCGTTCAGGTTGGTGTTCTCAAGAAACCAGAACGCATTGCCGTGCAGCGCATTGGTTCCGCTCTTGGTCACAGCAACTACCTGTCCACCGTTGGCGTTGCCGTACTCGGCCGTTGCATTGCCAGTAATAATGCGCAGTTCACCGATCGCATCGACATTTGGGCTGTACCCGATATAGTTGTCGATCGCCTCGTTAATATCCGCGCCGTCGAGTGTGTAGTTGTTCGTCTGTTCGCGGTTGCCGTTCACGAAAAATCCGCCGTTGTATCCACTTCGGCCGATATTGTTCTGCGCTCCCGGGTTCGGTGAGATCGCTCCTGCCACCAGCGTCGTCAGCGAAGAAAAATTGCGTGCCTGGAGCGGTAGCTCGGTCGCCTGCGCCGCCGTAATCGTATCCCCGGTCGTCGGGTTCTCCGCATTCAGAATCGGCGCCGTGTCCGTCACAGAGACCACCTGCGTCTCGCCACCCACGTTAAGCTTCACATCGATGCGTGCTTGCTGAGCCACCTCAAGAGTGAAATCGTTAGTGCTTTGCTGCGTAAACCCAGGTGCCTCAACCGTCACCTTATAAGGGCCGATCTGCAGAAAATTCAACGTGTAAGAGCCGCTTGCACTGGTCTGAGTCGGCGTCGCCACACCCGTCGCCGTGTTGGTCGCGGTCACCTTCGCTCCAGGTACAACCGCGCCGCTCGCATCTGTCACCGTACCGGTGATCGCTCCGGTAATCGTCTGCGCCCAGCCAGGGGACGTGGCCAGAACAAGCAGGCTCGAGGCCAGAAAGGGTTTCGAGAAGAGAAATCGATTCATGCGTAAGCTGTCTCCGATGACGGACGTTGTTATATAGGTAGTTATGTTGAGGGGAGAGGAGCCGATCGCGGACCGCGGTCAGGCTCGCAACAACGATGCAGCTCTCGTATTTGCCCTCAAGCGGGCGTTACAAGGAAAAGGAAACTCAGAGTGCCGGGCGTGGCCGCCGAGCAAGCAAGTAGAGCGATTGAGGTATGTATAGTTCGTCAAACTTAGGTGGCAACGCGATGAATTGCAAGAGAAATCTTCGTGCCGGACTACAACTTGTAGAGAGGCGGCGGACCGTTCCCGGTCGCGATAGTACCGTCTACTTCGCCCGCGGGTGCGTGTCGTCATACACCCGCTGCACCTGCCCAAGCGTCATCTGCGTGTAGCGCTGCGTCGTCGAGAGCCGCTCATGGCCCAGCATCTCCTGAATCGCCCGCAAGTCTGCCCCCTCCTCAAGCATGTGCGTTCCAAACGCGTGCCGCAGCGTGTGTGGATGCACATCCGCCGCCAGCCCCCGGCCCATTGCGATCGCCTTCACGATCCGTCCCACACTCCGCGTCGTCAGCCGCCCATCGCCCCGCAGCCGCGCGTTCAGCAGCAAAGGCCCCGCCACCACTAGGCCGCTCTTACCCCCGGCCTGCAGCCGCGCCGCCCGCTCCGCCATGTAAGCCCGCACCGCCACGCCCGCCTCATCCCCCAGCGGAACCTGCCGCTCCTTCCTGCCCTTGCCCCGCACCAGAATCAGCTCATCCCGCCATCGCACATCCTCAAGATCGATCCCCACCAGCTCCGAGTTCCGTATCCCGCATCCGTACAGCAGCTCGAAGATCGCCCGATCCCGCGCCGGCCACGCCGACTCCGCCGCCGCCCCCTTCACCGCCAGCTCAGCATCATCTCCTCCCTCAACCTCGCCCTGCCGCAAAACCGGCCTCGCCTCCAGCCCGTTCAACACGCGATTCAGCTGCTCCATGCTCGGCACCCGCGGCAGATGCTGCGATCGCTTGGGCGTACTCACCAGCAGCGCCGGATTCTTCTCCACCCGGCCCGTCTTCGCCATCCACTTGAACCAGCTGCGGATCGCCGCCAGCGCCCTCGCCACACTCGCCTTCGTCAGCCCGCGGCCGAACAGCACACCCAGGTATGCCCGTATATGCGTATGCTCCACCCCCGCTACACCGCCGTCCGCCCCCATCTCCGCCCGCAGGTACAGCGCAAAACTCCGCACCTCCCGCCGGTACGCCCGCGCCGTATGCTCGCTCGCCCCGCGCTCCACCGCCAGCATCGCCAGAAACGCCGCCGCCATCTCCTCAAACTCACTCCATGGCTCGCTCATGTCCGAGACGCCGCCGCATCGCCCTTCTCGTCCACCGTCCGTCTCCGCCCGCGCGGATGGTGCGCCCGATGCACCGCCTTCAGCCGCCCCAGCGCCACATGCGTGTACACCTGCGTCGTCGCAATATCGGCGTGCCCCAGCAGCATTTGCACACTCCGCAGATCCGCCCCATGCTCCACCATATGCGTCGCAAAGCTGTGCCGCAGCATGTGCGGACTGGCCTTGATCCCCTCCTGCACGCCCGCCTGCCGCACCATCGCCCACACCCAATCCCG
>CAXTRT010000071.1:0-14079 GCA_964246835.1 uncultured Acidobacteriaceae bacterium
GGCTGGGTGGGGGTGGCGGCGATGCGGTGGAGAAGCGCGGCGTAGGTGGAGTCGGTGAGGGGATAGCCGCCGGGCTTGACGGTGACGCCGGTGTCGAGGTCGCGGTTGGGCAGCGGGTGGCGTGGGTCCAAGTTTCCATGGCTGTCGCGTGAGTCGCGCGGGACATCCTGGCTGCTGCCCGGGCGCTGCGGAAGAGGAGCGGCCCGCGGGCGGGGCTCGGAGTGGGTATCGGCGGCAGCGGCGACTTTGGCGGTTGCGCGGGTGGTCGGCGGCGGCGTGAAGCGGGCGAGCGTGGTGTGGAGAGAGTCGATGGATTGCGTGACGCTGTGGATGTACTGCTCTTCGGTGGCGGCAGTGGGACCTTTGACGGCGGCAAGTTTGATCGGTCCGACCTTGGGCAGGACCCAGAGCAGGCCGGCGAGCGAATAGGTGCCGATGCCGGGCTTCTTGCGGTAGTGATCCCAGTCGTTCTCCGCGGCGACGGTGGCGAGGTCGCGCTCGAGCGCGGCGAGCTCGGGGCTGGGCTGGTCGGCGGGCTCGTGGGCGCGATGAAGGAGGGTGACGGCGTAGGCGATGCGCGGAATGAAGTTGCGGACGGCGAAGCGGTAGCCGCGGACGTTGATGCGGCGGCCGCGCCCGGCAGTGAAGTCCTCCGAGAGGCCGTAGGTCTGGTAGAAGGCGAGGGCGACCTGTTTGGTGGGGACCTCCAGGCCGACGTGGCGGAGGTAGTGGACGGGCGCGAGACGGTGGTAGGCGATCTCGTTGATGTCAAAGGCGAACTCGGTCTGCACATGCTGGCGCTCGCCTTCGGCGTAGCTGACGGAGCTGCCGTAACGGGCGCGCAGCTTAGGGAACTCGACGGGAACGGCGAGGTTGGTGGCGGTGCTGTGTCCGATGGAGTCGCCGATGTAGTGCGAGAGGGCGCCGACGGCAAAGGCGAGCTCGTCGGCGTTGCCGGCGTTGCGGAAGAGATTGACCACGAAGTCTCCTGAGCGGACGTAGTGGGTGAGGTCCGAGAAGAAGGCGTCCCCGAAGGGGTAGTAGCCGATGTCCTGGATGACGCAGCCGCCATAGGCGTAGGCGCGCGCGTGCTCCAGCTGAGCGGGGGTCAGGGTGGGGTAGCGGCTGAGCAGAAGCGGAACGATGGAGCTCTTCCAGGTGAGGTCGATCAGCTGCTCGTGGGTGAGCAGGGAGTAGGCCTGGGCAGGGCGTTGCGGCGCGATGGCGAACGGCACCAGAAGCAGGGCGGCGGTACGGAGAAGCTTTTTGGGCAGGATCATGGAGCTTTCTTCAACGACTTTCTTGGCGCAATCGCAACAGGCACTGGCAGGCAGGCACTACCGTGCTGAAGGGCGAACGTCTTCAATGGCCTGCTCTGCATCGTACGGGAAAGCAGATCGATTCTTGACGCCAGACTGCCTGAAAGTTGCAGGCGGACAGGGCGCGACAGAGACGAACAGGAGAGAGACATGGCTTTCGTAACGACCAAGGATGGAACGGAGATCTTCTACAACGACTGGGGCACGGGAACGCCGGTGGTGCTGATTCACGGATGGCCGGTGCAGTCGGATATGTGGGAGGGGCAGGCGCGGTTTCTGGCCGAGAATGGCTGCCGGGTACTGGCGTATGACCGGCGCGGGTTCGGGCGATCGTCGCAGCCATGGACGGGCTACGACTACGACACGCTGACGAACGATCTGGAGGCGCTGCTTGAGGCCGCGGAGGTGCAGGGCGCGACGCTGGTTGGGTTTTCGATGGGCGGGGGCGAGGTGGCGCGGTACTTCGGGCGGCATGGCAGCTCCGGCCGGGCGACGAAGGCGGTGTTTGTGGCGGCGGTGACGCCGTATCTGCTGAAAGGGGATGACAACCCGGAGGGTGTAGACGCGAAGGTCTTCGCGGGGATCAAGGAAGGCATCGCGAAGGACCGGGCGCACTTTATCAAGCAGTTCTTCCCGAGCTTCTATGGCGGCGGCATGCTGCATACGCCAGTCTCAAACGAGGTGCTGGAGTGGTCGCTGATGATGGCACTGCAGGGCAGCTCGCGGGCGACTTTGGCGTGCGTGGATGCATGGTCGGGGACGGACTTCCGCGGCGATCTGAAGCGCATGACGGTGCCGACGCTGTTCATTCACGGAACGAGCGACAAGACGGTGCCGATCGAGGTCTCGGCGCGGCGCGCGGTGACGCTAGTGCCGGGCGCAACGCTGGTGGAGTACGACGGCGAGCCGCATGGGCTAACGGCGACAGCGGCGGATCGGCTGGCGAATGATCTGCTGGGGTTTGTCGTGGCCTCTGGCGTAAACGCGGGTGCGGTGATTTCGGAGCCTCGGCTGGCGTGAAGCGCAAAGGGAGGTGTGCGGCCGGTATGAGCAAGCCGCAGGTCTCTCCGCTTCGCGAGACGGTGCAGCTCTGACCTTATACCCTAAGTAAGAAAAGGGCGGATTTCTTACTTAGGGTAGAGGCTAAGTCAGGAATGCTTACTTAATGGCTGCCCGCATGACCGGTTAGGAACGCCGCTTGTAAAGGAGTCCGAGCAGGCCGGTGCCGAGCAGGCCAAGCGTGCCGGGCTCCGGGGTGACGGCTACGCCGCCGCCGACGTAGTCCAGTGAGGCGGCGCTGGTGGCGACCGCGACGCCGTAGTCGACGAAGTTATTGCCGGGCTCGACGCCGTTGCTCCAGAGATTGACGACTCGGCCGCCGCCGATGTCGGCGAGCACACCATAGATGTCCAGGAAGCCACCGTGGAAGGGGTAGTCCGTGGCGGTTTGAGGGGAGCCGCCGGGATAGAAGAGGTCGTCGTAGTTCAGGGAGCCGTGCGCCGTGCCCACGGCGACCGGGAACCTGCTGAAGTCGTTGGGCGCGAGCAGGTTGGTCGGCTCAGGCGGCGAGCGATGGATGGACTCAAGACCGGTGATCGGCGCGTTGACGATGCTGATGTTGGTGTCAGAGAAGGTGCCGCTGATGCCTGTGATTTCGAGGGCCTGCGGATACTTGGCGTCAGTGCCTGTGCCATACGTGAGAGAGGCCGTGCCGCTTACACCGGGGCCTGCGAAGATGAACTGAAAGGTGTCGGCGTTGGCGTACGAGGTCGGTGCCGCAAGGGCGAGCGCCGCCGCGGAGTACAAAAGCGTGTGTCTCATAGGATGAAGGCTCCGATTCCAGATTTGAATGCCAAGGGCCCGGATGGAGAGGATTTCCAGGAGAGCAGGGCGATCGGCCGCGTTTCAAACGGCTGGCCCGACGCTCCACAGGAAACGGCACAACTGTAGCACATGTGCGGGCGGGCGCTTATCGATGCAGCATCGAGCGCGCAGGACCGACGTATGACGATTGCCGCGCGGAGCTCCATGCACGCAGGTGCGACGGTACCGGAAGAGAGATGCACAAGTTTCGGCCGGCGGGGAAGAGCTTAGCTTTGGAGCGCGGCGCGGAGGTTGCCGCTGGCGCGTTTGAGGCGGGAGTTGGCGGCGGCGAAGGGGAGGCCGGTGAGTTCCATGAGGATGGCGGTCTTGACGCTGCCGGACTCGCGGAGCAGCTGGATGGCGCGGTCTGGGGTGCAGCCGGTGGCGGCGGCGATGATGCGGTGGGCGCGGTCGATTAGCTTGGCATTCGTGGGCTTGACGTTGACCATGAGGTTGCCGAAGACGGCGCCGGTGCGGATCATGACGCCGGTCGACAGCATGTTGAGGACGAGCTTGGTGGCGGTGCCGGCCTTGAGGCGGGTGGAGCCGGTGAGGATCTCAGGGCCGGTGACGGGGGTGATGGCGAGTTCGGCGAGGGCGGCCATGCGGGAGTCGGGCACGCAGGTGAGGGCGATGGTGAGGGCGCCGATTTCCTTTGCTTGCTGAAGGGCACCGAGGACGTAGGGGGTGCGGCCGCTGGCGGCGATGCCGACGAGGGTGTCGTTTGCGTTGAAGGCGGGGCTTAGGGCGGAGAGGTCGCGCGCGCCTTCGTCGGGGCGGTCTTCGGAGTGCTCGCTGGAGAGGCGGAGGGCGGGGTCGCCGCCGGCGATGAGGCCCTGGACAAGGGTATCGGGGACGGAGAAGGTGGGCGGGCACTCGCTGGCGTCGAGCACGCCGAGCCGGCCGCTGGTGCCGGCGCCGATGTAGATGAGGCGGCCGCCGCGGGCGAAGCGATCGGCGATGCGGTCGACCGCGATCGCGATGGCGGGAAGCTCTTTGGCGACGGCGGCGGCGACGGTCTGGTCCTCGTCGTTGATGAGGCGGAGCATGTCGAGGGTGGGGAGCTCGTCAATATGGGCCGAGCGCGGGTTGCGGGTCTCCGTGGGCAGCGAGGCGAGATAGGCGGTGTCGATCGGGTCGGCGGGCATGCTTCGCCAAGGCTATCGCAGGTATGACTGGATAGAGAACGGGCGGGCGGGATCGGCAGAAAGAGTGACGGGGCAGCGCGGGCCAACTAGAATGAAGAACAGCCGCGATGATGCACGCTTTAACGCTGTTGTGCGTGCAGAGGATTCGCACGGACGATGCGCTTTCAGCCGGCATAATCCGCTCGCGAGAAGATTCGGAGGCGAGCGGCGAGACACTCTGCACAAAGGAAGATTTTGACACGATGACAACCTCTACGGCGACACAGGCGGCACAGATTGAGGCAGCCGCGAAGGCAGCCGGGCTTACAGCGACGCAGACGGACGCGGGCGTCGATTTCTCGGGCCGTCCCACGTCGCGCTACACGCTCTCGCTGGCTGGCGGCAACGGCTTTGGCCAGCTGCTGGAGCTGAGCGCGGAGTTCGATCCGGAGGGCAAGCCGGGCCTCTCCGGCCAGGTGGCGATCTATCTGGGCGAGGTGGCGAAGCGACTGCGCAATCCGCGGCCGGACTGCTATCTGACGCTGGGCGGGCTGCCGCTGAGCTTCGGCAGGTTTGCGTGGCCGTTTCATGGATCGACGAGCGGTGCGGATACCTTCATCGTGCATGGCGAGATCAAGCTTGAGAACGGCGAAGAGAGCGTGTTGCACGCGAAGCTTTCAGCCGCGATGACGCAGACCTTCAAGGATGTGGTGGCCGCGATGGAGCAGCCCTATGCCGAGGGCTTTATCTACAATGCGGTGCGGAAGACGATGGACCAGGGCCAGCTGGAGCTGGTGAAGAGCGGCAATCGCCAGCCGGTGCCGGTGACGACGCGCTACTACAGCGCGAAGCAGCAGCGCTTCATCTTCAACGACACGACGGAGACGCAGCGCAGCGAATACCTGGCGGCCAAGGTCTTCTGGCTCTCGGGCGTTCTGGGCGGCGGCGCGCCGGTGTGGCTGATCGACCCGCGCGACGCGCAGTACCTGAACACGTCCGCGGAGGCGCTGACGGAGACGGCAAAGGCGCTGGCGGGCGACGGGCTGATCCATCTGGCGGCGGACGTTGCGTTCGCGACGCCGACGGAGGCGCTGATGGGACATCGCGCGCTCTATGAGAACGAGATGCAGGAGGCGCTGACGTTCATCAAGCCGACCTTCAATGAGGAGATGCGCGGCGGCCATACGAATATGTAACTGTCTCCATGCGGAAATGCGGGAACTGAGCAAGCACCCCGGTACTCCGCGCAACCATCACACCAGAGGTGTGTTTGAGAAGAGTGTACGGAGGCACGACGCTATGAAGACGAATGGGACGAACTGGAAGTACGTTGCGGGAGCCGGCGTGATGGCTCTTGTGTTGAGTGTGAGCGCTACACAGCTGCAGGCTGCGTCGGGCTATGTTTACAGCGGCTATGGCGCGCCGCAGTACGGTGGGCAGGGTCCAGGCGGATGGGATCAGCCTCCGGGCGATGTTGCCAATGACGTAGGACGGCAGGGCTTTCACGACGGCATCGAGGGCGCGCGCAAGGACTATGAGAATCATCGCCGGCCCGATGTGAACAATCGCGATGAGTTCCGTCATCCGAGTGTGCCGCGCGGCCTGCGCCACGACTACCGCGAGGGCTTTCGCCGCGGATACGATGTGGGCGTCCAGCATCTATCGGGTGGCGACCGGGATCACGATCATGACCACGATCACGATCACGATGGAGACCGCCACTAGATCACGGACGACTTGCTCTGGATAGAATTGGCCTGCAGCCTTCTTTGCTGCGGGCCAATCTGTTTTCGGGGAGCAAGGGATTGAAGAGAAGCGGTAATGCGGTTCGAACGCTTTCGATTGCAGCGGCCGCCTGGCTGCTTGTTGCCGGTACGCTGATCGGCTTCGCGCAGCAACCCTCGGCTTCGCCGGGTATGGTTCCCAGTCAGCAGCGTGCTGAAGCTCCGGTTGACGGCGTGACGCGGCGCGATGCCGAGTCGATTGCCGTTCAATTGACGCCAGCGTCTGGCGGCGAGGCGGCTTCGCCGCGCGAGCTGGTGCTGCATGGCTTCACCTTCAACGGCGATCCGGTGCTGACGAACAAGCTGCACTTGAAGCAGCTGTCGCCGGGTGTGATCGAGATCACGAGCCTGGCGTACTCGCTGGGGGACTGGGAGTTTTCGGTCGCGGATCACGCGGATATCTACGGGTTGGGCGAGCACTTCGACACACTGAACCATGCGCATACGGTGGTGCGGAATGCGTCGCAGGACAACGGCGGCGCGAAGGGAACCTCCAGCTATAAGCCGATGCCGTTCTTCATGAGCACGAACGGCTATGGGCTGTGGGTGGATACGACGGCCGAGGCAAGCTTTGACTTTAACACCACGCGGCTGAACGACATCAACATCATGGTGCCGACCGAGCGGTTTCGGGTGGTGGTGTTTACGCAGCCCGAGTTCCCGAAGATCCTGGAGGCATTCACCAAGCTGACGCAGCGTGCCATCGTGCCGCCGTACTGGGCGTTTGCGCCATGGATGGGGCGGGACTTTCATCGCAGCGAGGCGGACGTGCGGCAGGATGTGGACCGGACGCGGGAGCTGGGGCTGCCGGCGAGCGTGATCCTGATCGACTCGCCGTGGGCGACGGCCTACAACAGTTACAAATGGAACACGCAGCAGTTCAGCGATCCAGCGGCCATGGTGAAGCATCTGCACGAAAGTGGTTACAAATTGGTGCTGTGGCATACGCCGTGGATCGACTCAAACTCATCGACACCGGGTGAGGAGGGCATGGCGGGAAAGATCGCGGCGCACTCGCCGAACTATGATGAGGCCGCATCGCACGGGTACTTTGTGAAGCGGCCGGATGGCACGCCATGGGTGGGCCAGTGGTGGAAGGGAGAGGGATCGCTGATCGACTTCACCAACCCGGGCGCGAAGCTGTGGTGGCAGGATCAGCTGCGGCAGGCGATTGCAGCGGGCGCGGATGGCTTCAAGGATGACGACGGCGAAGGCAGCTTCCAGGGCGATGTGCGGTTTGCCGACGGCACGCCTCGCGAGCTGATGCGGAACCGGTATGGCGTGCTCTATAACAATGCCGTGGAGGAGCTGGTGCAGAAGGATAGGAAGGGCAATGGCGTGCTGTTCACGCGGAGTGTGACGCAGGGCGCGAATGGACTGGGCATGCTGTGGGGCGGCGATAACGTTTCGAGCTTCAGCCCGGAGAACGGGCTGCCGACGATCGTGACGGCCGGGCTGAACGCCGGGATGAGCGGTCTGCCGCTATGGACCGCGGACCTGGGCGGCTATACAAAAACTGCCGGCGCGCCGGACGGTCTGGTGCTGGCGCGGTGGCTGGAGTTTGCGGCGTTCTCACCGGTGATGGAGATTCTGTCACAGACGAATCTGCAGCCGTGGGACTGGGATGCGCATGTGCTGGGCGGAGGCTCAGGGACGAAGCTGCTCGATCTCTACCGGCGGTATGCGGTGCTGCACATGAGCCTGTTTCCGTATCGCTATGCGGCGGCCGAGGAGGCGGCGGCTACAGGGATGCCGATCCTGCGGGCGCTGCCGCTGCTGTACCAGAACGATGCGGCGGCGCGCACGGCGAAGGATGAATATCTCTTCGGGCCGGAGCTGCTGGTGGCGCCGGTGACGGACGCGAATACGCGGCGCGTGGTCTACCTGCCGAAGGGCGACTGGATCGATCTCTGGACGGGCGCGGCAACTACCGGCGAACGCACGCTGGTAGTGGATGCGCCGGCGGAGACGATTCCGGTCTTTGCGCGTGCGAGTGCCGTGCTGCCGGAGATTCCGGAGGACGTGATGACGCTGGTGCCGGCGACTGAGAGCGGCAACAAGACGCTGAAGACACTCGACGACCGGCGCGTGTACGAGGTGGTGAGTGCAACGGCGGCCGGGAGCGAGACGACGCGGGACTTTGAAGGACGAGAGTTGAAGCGGGAGGGTGGCACGCTGACTCTCGGCGCACCTACGGAGAAGAGCGCGACGCTGCCTGCACGCGTGACGGTGCGGTGGCGCTTCGGCAAGGTCATGAGTGCGACAGTAGACGGCAAGCCGGTGCGCGTGGAGACCCAGGGAAAGATGAGCGCGATCAGCTTCGTGCAGGAAAAAGCGGCAGTGGTGGTGAGCTGGCGATGAGTTGTGAATCCGATGTAATCTCCATAAGGAGAGGATCGGCTGCCTAGCGTACCTGTTACGAGTACTGCTTATGGTCGGGGGAGCCTGCTTAGCGGCACTCGTTCCCATTCAACAGCGAGCGCTTCCAACTCCTGAAACAGGGTTTCACGCGCATTCTGCTTTCGGAGCTCAAGCACCAGGGGCTAGGCCTCCGACGACGGATCTTCAAGATGGCGTGCGAAGTTGGTCGCTCTCTGGTTATGTAATGTCGTCAGAAAAGCCTTGGCCTGCTGCAACTTGTCATCCAGTTTCTGGTGGATAACAAGCTGTATAGTCGCTCGGCGCTGCTGGCTTTTGTCGCCTGCGCGTATGGCCCAAACGGCGGCTCCCGCTGAAAGCAGAAGAGCCGTCGTCTGTATCCAGAATCCTGCAGATTCACCGAGCCATTTCGCTGAATCTGCAACTTGTAGAAGACTCAATCAATCTCCCCAACCGAACGAAGCTACCGACCCCAGCTCTCTTTCGCCGGTACTATCTACTGATAATCAGTCATGAATATCTCCTGAGCTAGTACCTTTAGACATCTTTTAGGCTTCATGGTTGCGAGCTGATGAAGCAGGTTGAAACTTCGTATTGCGTGAAGTCTCTGTCAATAGCCGATTTGCTCTTCGGCTTTACTTCCCCTTGTGCTCCCCAAGCCCTAGCAAACGCCCGCAAGAGCACACTAGATGTCTTTTACGCCGTCGACGAAGGCCTTCAGCTTGCGGCTGCGGCTGGGATGACGGAGTTTGCGCAGAGCTTTGGCTTCGATCTGTCGGATGCGCTCGCGGGTGACCTGGAAGGACTGGCCGACCTCCTCAAGGGTGTGCTCGGAGCCGTCTTCGAGGCCGAAGCGCATCTTGATGACGCGCTCTTCGCGCGGAGTCAGCGTGCGCAGGACCTGCGAGGTGTACTCCTTCAGGTTGACCGAGATGACAGCGTCAGACGGGCTGACGGCCATGCGGTCTTCGATGAAGTCGCCTAGATGCGAGTCTTCCTCCTCGCCGATCGGGGTCTCAAGCGAGATGGGCTCCTGAGCGATCTTGAGGACCTTACGGACTTTGGCGACCGGGATATCCATGCGCTTGGCGATCTCTTCGGACGAAGCCTCGCGGCCGAGCTCCTGCACCAACTGCCGCGAGGTGCGGATGAGCTTGTTGATGGTCTCGATCATGTGGACCGGGATGCGGATCGTCCGGGCCTGGTCCGCGATGGCGCGGGTGATGGCTTGCCGAATCCACCAGGTAGCGTAGGTCGAGAATTTGTAACCGCGGCGGTACTCGAACTTGTCGACCGCCTTCATGAGGCCGATGTTGCCCTCCTGGATGAGATCGAGGAACTGCAGGCCGCGGTTGGTGTACTTCTTGGCGATCGAGACCACGAGACGCAGGTTGGCTTCAATCAGCTCGCGCTTGGCCTTCTCGGCGTCCATGTCGCCCTGGACCATCTCGCGCTGGGTGCGCTTGAGATCTTCGAGCGGAATGCCGGCGTCCTGCTCCACGCGTTCGAGATCGGCGCGGCAGTTCTTCTGCTGCCGGCGGTACTCCTTCTTGAGCTCTTCGGAGCGCGAGGCCTCGAACTTGGCGTCGAGCGACTTGATCTGCCGCTCGAGCGTGCGCATGGAGTCGACCGTCTTGTTGACTTTGTCGAGTAGCCGCTTCTTCTCGCCGTTGGTGTACTTGAACTCGCGGACGATGCGGTTGACGAAGACGTGCTCGCGGCCGATCAGCCAGCGCGTCTTGCGAACCTCTTTGGTCTTCGCTTTGGCGTCCTTGAGATCGTTCGCGGCGGTGAGCTTCTCTTCAAGAGCCGCAACCTTCTTCTGATGCTTGACGATGGTGTCGACGCGGGTGACGGTGGAGCGGACGCGCGCCTGCAGGATCTCTTCCGTGAGTTCCTCTTCGTCGAAGGTGACGACCTCCTTGATGTTGCGAACGCCGCGGCGTAGATCTTCGCCGAGGCCGACGATCTCACGAATGACAATCGGCGAGCGGGAGATGGCTTTCATGACGCGAATCTGCCCGCGCTCAATGCGCTTGGCGATTTCAACCTCGCCCTCGCGGGTGAGCAGCGGGACGGTGCCCATCTCGCGGAGGTACATGCGGACGGGGTCGTTGGTCTTCTCGAGCGTGCCGGGCGAGAGATCCAGTTCTACGTCGTCGGACTCTTCGCCCGCTTCAACCTCGCGCTCTTCTCCGCGCTCCCCGCGGCTACGGCGCTCCTCACCCGAGAGCACGTCGATGCCCTGGGTGTTGATGGTGGTAAGGAGATCGTCCAGATCGTCCGGCGTAGTGATATCGCCGGGCAGCAGATCATTGACCTCCCCATAGGTCAGATAGCCCTTTTCCTTACCGGTATCGATGAGTTTATCGATGTCTTCTTCGTACTTGTCGAGTTCTTCAGCCACGGTGGCGTGCGCTCCCTGCGATAGATGGTTTGGGTCTCCCACACGAGCGGCACGCACTGCACAGCGCACCGGGAGGATTCCCTGAAGTTGTACCTGGTTTCGGGACGTGTTGAGGGGCGGTAAAGACCGCTAAGGCCGGCCGTGATCTTGGGCAAGATCGGGGCATCAAGGGCGCACGTTCCCGAAGCACAGAATAACACTTTTTAGATGAGGCGGGTGTGCAAAAAGGTTCAGGTGTGGATGAGCCGGCCGGGAGCCTAGGGCCCCTTTTCGGTAACAGCGATCTGGGCCTTGATTCGGTTGAACTGAGCCTTGGTGAGGATGCGCCGTTGAACCAGCTCGGACGCGGCGCCGTAGGGCCTGCCGGCAACGATGGCGCCGGCCAGGGGTGGCGTGATGCCGGGGAGTGTCTGGAGCTGCCGGGCGGAGACGGTGTTGAGATCGAGCGGGCCTTTGCGGGTCAGACCCTCGAAGACGCCCTTGGCGATCTGGCCTGCGCCTCGCTTGGCCGCGGCGGTTGCGTCCGCGGTGTGCTCCTTGAGGGCATCGGGGTTGCCGGAGGAGAAGCAGCCCGAGAGCAGGAGCGTACAGACCGAGATGGCGGCCAGACGGGCTTTCATAGAGGCTTCGATGCGGCGACAGGCAGCTGTGGCATGCGAAAGGCTCAGCTTTCGAGGCCGGGCTTCGACCGGCGAACGCGGGCGAGCAGGGCTGCGGGGCGAAGGAAGTGGGGGTACTCGGTGAGGCCGGCGAGGAAGGCGGGGAGATGATCCTGCGCGAGGTGGAGCGAGGTGGGCAGCACGTAGACGTTCATGACGGCCTCGGACAGGAGCAGCGACCAGGCGGCGGCATAGAGGCCGGCGTGCCTGGCCGCGAGATACGTGATGCAGACGGTGATGCTGGTGCCGGCGATATACCAGGCGGCGAGCCGCTGGTGCTGGTTGGTCGAGGTAATCAGGACCGACGAGGTGGACCAGAGGGCGTAGGCGATGACGACCAGAAGCAGGATGGCGAGCAGCGGACGGCTGGGCGGGACGCGGCCGGCGGTCCAGTGATGCAGGAACCAGGGGCCGACGGTGATCATGCTGAGGACGATCACCACCGCGACGATCAGGGCCAGCTGACAGGCGCGGCGATGGAGCGAGCGCACGAGCGGGATGTTGCCGGCGCCGAAGGAGAGGGCGAGCTCGGGCTCAAAGGTGGAGTTGACCATCTGGACCATCTGCAGGGCGACGCGGGAGACGGTGCGGGCGGTGCCGAAGACGACGACGGCGGTGGGCCCGAGCGCGTAGCCGACGGCCATGAGCGTTCCCTGGAGGTTGAGCGCGTTGCCGATGGGGAAGCCCATGAAGGCCAGGGCGGGGCCGGTGATGCGGCGGATCTCCGCCCAGGAGGCGTGACGGAAGCCGAACTCGATCCAGGGCACGTCGCGCTTGACCATGATGGAGAGGATCAAGGTCCCAAGCGCGTTGGCACAGGCGAAGACCAGGGCGACGGAGCGCACGCCGCCGCCGAGGATGACCGGTATGAGCATAGCGGCAAAGGCGCCGAGGGTCATGATGGTCTTGACCAGGCCGCCGAAGGGGTAACGGCCGATCGACCGGTAGGCGGCCTGCAGGAGCTGCTCCAACTGGCCGAGGAGGACGGAGACGCCGAGATAGAAGATGACCCACTTGGTGTCGGTCTCGCCGATGGAGACGAGCTTGAGATGGCGGGCCACAGGAAAGAGATAGAGCACGGCGGCGCCGATGACGATGGTGCCGGTGCAGATGCCGCAGATGAGCCACCAGGAGGACTGAAAGGAGCGCAGCGCGGCCTCGCGGTTGCCGGCGGCCTCGGCCATGGCCATCTCATTGCCAGCGACGGAGCCGAAGCCGACGTTGGCGAAGGAGAGGGTGGAGGGAATCGAGGAGACGATGAGCCACTCGCCGTAGAGCGGCACGGACCAGAAGTGCAGGAAGACGGGCACCTGGACGAGCTGGATGATGGTGCTGGCAAGCTTGCCGATCCAGTTGGAGAGAAAGCCGAGGAACAGCCGGCGCTTGGTTGTGCTGTCCATGGTGGTTGGGTCCAGGAGTAGAACTTACCAGCCGTTGGGCTTGGTGATTGTACGTCCGTTCGCATCGACGAGCGACGCCGGGAACTGTGAAAGCGCCATGTGGCTTGTGCGGCCATCTGAGCGGATGTCTTTGGTGAAGCGCGCGACCTTGCGCAGGGACACACTGGGAGAGGCTTTGATCTTTCGGCCCTGACGGATGCTATCTCGCGCGGCGGTATCGGCTGAATGTGGATTGAGGATTATTACGGGAAGAGCAAGTTCCTTGTTGATGATTCGGATTGGTTCTGCCAAATCGGAATCGTTGGTGATGACGACGAGTTGATCGCAGTCTTTACGGAAGGCGTCGACGAGCATGTACGTGGCGAGGTTTACGTCTGACCCTTTTTCCTCCATTTTTACTACTCGGGCTCGGGAAGGTGGAGGCGACTCCAAACGCATCGTGACGACGCTCCTCAGGTAATGCCCATAGTGCACTGAAAGTCGAGGCAGCGTTTCCAGTGCACGAATGTAGGTCTCCTGCCGTTGCCGCTTCTTGGGGTCCGATCCATCTGCTTTCACCAGGGCTGTAAAGTAGCGCGTGCGGCGGATGTCCAATCCAGGATGAGGAAGTACTGCTCTTGCGAGCGCCTCTACATCGACCCATTTATATGAGGTATGCTTCGCGGCTCCGTAGTATAGGTTGAAGCCGTCAACGTAAAGGTTCGTTCTCAAGCGCTCACCAAGAAGATGCCGGAAAAAGGCAAAGCCGCCCGAAGGCGGCTCGCACCCTCTCTCCGAAGATCGAGGGGGGATATGTGAACAGTATAGCAATGCAGTGCGAATGCGGATTGCACTTCTGGGTACCGGTCATGCTTCGCGGGGGGTGTGCTGGCGGAGGGCTCGGTCGAGGGCGACTTTCTCCTGCATGAGGGTGGTGAGGACGACGTCGTTGTTGTGGCGCTGGGCCTCGGTGAGCAGGTGGCGGATCTCGCGCTGGCGGCGCTCCATGCGACGGCGCTCGAGGGTGTGGAGGGCGTTGGCGACCTGCTCGGCGGTGGGGTGGCCGGCGTCGGCGGAGTCCGAGGCGATAGAGACGGTTTCGAGGGCGCGGGCGAGCAGGGCGCGGGAGGCGTCGTCAGGGGCGGCGTCGAGGGGGTTCGAG
>CAXTRT010000072.1:0-3249 GCA_964246835.1 uncultured Acidobacteriaceae bacterium
CCCCTACAACAACACCCCACTCGGCCACTTCACCGCCACCATCGCTAAACCAGTACCCTCGCCTCTTTTTAGCCTCATTCTGACCCTGAGCTTGCCGAAGAGAAAGAACCTGCTTTCGCCTTTGCTTTTGTTATTTGTCATTCTGAGCGCAGCGAAGAACCCGCTTTTCGCCTCTCCGGACGGAGCGTAGCGACGTACATCCTCTCGCTCGATTATCTAAATGCAGCAAAGGCTCTGGCTATCTGCCGCTCGTCTTCCTTTTTGCCTTGCTCCTCTGTTTGCTTTCTTGCCTTCCTTCTTGTTTTCTTCCTTCCCTAATCATTCCGCAAGAACCACTCCCGCACAGCACCGCTACTTCCCCCTTCAAAACACCAGCTCCCGCACATGCCGGCTCACCCCCACCTCCGGCACACTTCCATCGTTCACCTCCACCTGCTGCGGCCTTCCCTGAAACAGAATTCGCGTCGAGGCCACCCCGCCTCCCGGCACCCGCAGCCGCTCCGTCGCCGTCAGCTCCCCCGACCGCACCGTTACCGGAACCTCCGCCGCCGCGCCACCCTCATTGCGCACCTCCACCGCCACCAGGTAGCCCTCGCCCGCGCCCGATCGCCCCACACTCGCTCGCGCCGCCGCACTCACAATCGAGAGCTCCGGCAGCCCCTTGTCCGCCATCACCCAATCCTTGAAGAACCAGGCCAGTTCCTTGCCCGACGCGCTCTCGAGCGCCGCTTCAAACGCCGCCGCACCCCGCTCCGCCACAGGTCTGCCCCGCAGCGTCGCGAGCGCCTTCTTCATCGCCTCATCGCCCACCAGCCCGCGCAGCATCCACAGCACCGCCACTGCCTTGTTCCGATAGAAGACCTCGCGGCTAGCCGTTGCAAGACCTCCCCCTGTCCCTCCAGACCCAGCCGCAGGCGCGTTCGATTCAGCCAGCGCCAGCGCCGGCCGCTGATCCTCAAGCTGCGCCAGCGCCGCCAGCCGGCCGCGCTCGCGTTCCAGAGCCACGATCGGCAGAAACTGCGCCATCCCCTCATCCAGCCACACCTCCCCCGACGCAAACCAGGCATGGCTCAGCAGGTGCACCATCGCAAACGAGCCGTCCGCCTCGCCCGCCGACTCCACCAGCAACGCCCCCTGCGCAAACGGCTGGCCCGCATGGTCGAGCAGCAGCGGCTCCCGCTCGCGTATCGCGCCAAGCCACTCCGTCACCACCGCCTGCGCCGCCTTGGCAGCAGTCTCCACCCGCTCGGCCGCCCCTGTGTCCATCGTCACAACGCCAACCGTCCGGCCCTCGATCTGCGGCGTCCCCTTCACCACAAACAGGCTCGGCGACGCAAAGCCCAGCGCCATCGCCGGAAACTCGGCCGTGGCGATCCCGGCAGGCTCGCTCGCCGTCGCTCCCGCGTCCTCTTCGAGCGGCCGCAGGCTCTGGCTATGCCCGCAGAAGATCACCGTCCTGGGCGCCTCGCCCGTGTACTCCACCTGCACGCGCAGCCGGGCCGTCGCCGTCCTCTGCCGCAAACGCTGCTCCCCCGTCATCTCCGCCAGGCGCGCGCCATCGCCCAGAAAAACGCGCGTCGCGCTCACTGGATACCACAGCACGTTGCCAAACCCGCGCAGAAACGTGCCGTCCTCCCCAATGCGGTCCCAGTCCACGCTCTCCGCCTGCGTCGCCGGCGCGCCGCTCCGCTCCAGCCGCGCCGCCGTGGCCGCGATCGTGCCCGAGTAGATCGCCGTCAACTCCGCGCTCGCCCCCGGCGCCAGCGCGTGCGCAAGCGTCACCACCGCCTCACTCTCCGCGCCGCTATGGTCCGCGTCCGTGTCCAGCCTACGCGCGTCGAAACCAAGCTTCACCGGCGCGCCGTCCCCCACGCGTTCCCCCACTCGTTCCGAGACCGCCTCCCACGCCAGCGTCGACGAAAGCGCCAGCGCCACCCGCGTCAGCGGAACCTTGCCATCGTTGCGCACCGTGAGCCGCGCCACCGCGCTCATCCGGCTCTCGACCGGCCTGATGTGCAGATCCAGGTCGTAGCGGGTGAACGTCACCGCCTCCCGCGCCGCATCGTTGCCATCGTTATCAGCCGCCTGGGCCGCCTCGGCCTTAGCCAGCGCCGGTCCGGGCTCGCCGCCACAGCATTTCTCCTGATGGTATAGAGAAGGATAAGAAAGCTCGTGCCATTTTCTCTCAAGGAAAATGGCCTTCACAGCAGGCGAACAACGCCACTGCATCAGGAGAAATGCTTCAGAGCCAGCCTGCTCCGGCATCAGTCCCGCATCGGCATGGCTCGCCAGAGCCAGCAGCAGCGCGCCAAGCAGCGGCAGAGAGAGTCGCCTCAACTCCCCAGCCCCTTCAGCTTCTTGGCCGGCTTCTGCTCCGGTGCGGCGGTCTGCCTGCCGCGCCGCTGCCGCATCGCCTCATACATCACCACCGCGCCCGCCACCGACACGTTCAGGCTCGAGACCCGGCCGGCCATCGGGATGCGCAGCAGGTGATCGCACGTCTTCTTCACCAGCTCGTGCATGCCCTCGCCCTCGCGGCCGAGCACCAGCACACAGTTGGTTTGAAAGTCGAACTCCGTATAGTCCATCGACCCGCGCTCGTCGAGCCCGATCACCCAGAAGTGACGCTCCTTCGCCTGCTCGAGCGCCCGCACCAGGTTCGTCACGCGCGCGATCCGCACATGCTCCACCGCCCCGGCCGAGGTCTTCGCCGCCACCGCCGAAAGCGGCGCCGACCGCCGCTCCGTCAGCACCACGCCGTTCACCCCCGCGCCGTCGCAGCTCCGCAGCAGAGCTCCCAGGTTATGCGGATCCTCGACCCCATCGAGCGCGAGCAGAAACTGGTAGCCGGCCTCCAACGCAGGCGTCGTCCCCGGCCGTCCAATCAGGTCTTCAAGCGCCAGCAGCCGCCGCTCCCGCACCATCGCCACCGCCCCCTGGTGCGTCTCCGTCCCCGCCACCCGCGTCAGCTGCTGCCGCGCCTCCGCCATCACCCGCACCCCGGCCTCGCGACACTGCCGCGCTAGCCGTTCCAGCCGCTCATCTTTCCGCTCCCGCGCGATCAGCACAGCATCGAGCGACCGCGGATTCGCCCGCACCGCCTCCTCAATCGGGTGCAGCCCATACAAAACATCCATCCCGCTACTTTATCGCGCCGCCTCTCTTCGCATTCAATGTGTCAGTCTTGTTTCTCTGTCTGACCGCAGCCTGCTTCTGTTTGTCATTCTGAGCGCAGTCTCCTGTTTGTTT
>CAXTRT010000072.1:3349-13971 GCA_964246835.1 uncultured Acidobacteriaceae bacterium
CAGCGAAGAACCCGCTTTTCGCTTTCACCGACGGAGCGAAGCGACGCGAACACAAGCCGTCATCTCTCCACTGCGCGAGACGGCACCATCGTCTCGCGCAGTGGAGAGATCCCCGCATTCACCTTTGCTTTTCTTGTTTGTCATCGACCCTGAGCTTGCCGAATGGGGAAGAATCCAAAATGGCGCAACCACCCACGCACCTTCGCTACACTTGAGACATTCGATCAAGGGGCACTCTACTGAGTGCCCCTTCGTTAAGGGCCATGGCCTTCAAGGGCGATCCCAAACATTCCCCCCGGGAGCAAAACAACCACCAATAGAAGTCCAACCCGCAACGTCTTCAGGTTGAAGACTTTGAACCAGAAGTACCCGGGGGACCTCCAGACCGCGAAGTACACTGAAACCTGTCACCGCCACAGAGACTTTTTACCCAAAAGGAGCGTCTTTACCAGATATGCGAGCGATGTCCATCTCGACCACGATGACCGGTGCAGCCGCCGCCCAGTCCCAGGCTGACACCCAGGTCATCGCGCAGGGTCTCAAGCGCCAGGACCCCGAACTGCTCGATCGCCTCATCGAGGAGTTCCAGCATCGCCTGCTCCGCTACCTGCTCTTCCTCACCGGCAACCGCGAGGTCTCGGAGGATCTCTTTCAGGAGACCTGGATCCGCGTCCTTCTGCGCGGCGCGCAGTTCAACGGCAAATCCCGCTTCGACACCTGGCTCTTCACCATCGCCCGCAACCTGGTCATCGACCTCTCCCGCAAGCGCACCATGGCCAGCCTCGATGAGATGAGCGAAGCGGGCGACAACGAGCGGCCGTTTGAGATCGTCGACAACGAGCCCTCGCCGCTCGACCACTTCCGCTCGTCCGAAGACCGTGCCGAGGTCCATCAGGTGCTCGTCCACCTCGAACCCCGATCGCGCGAGGTGCTGGTCCTGCGCTTCTACGAAGAGCTCAGCCTCGAGGAGATCGCCTCCATCACCTGCGCCCCGCTCTCCACCGTCAAATCCCGCCTCTATCGCGGCCTCGCCTCCGTCAAGCCGGAGCTCGCTAAGCTTCGCTCTCTCCGCTCGCCGGAGGTGATCGCGTGAACCATCCCGAGCCCTCCACCGCCGCGCGGGCGCAGCTCGTCAACCGCACGCACCGCATCGTTCGCGAGCGCGCCCAAAGCCTCAGGTCGCGGCGCTCCCTAGGCCGCAGCCTCTGGATCCCGATGGCGATCAGCGCCGCCTTCCTGCTCATCCTCTGCACGGCGATCTGGTCTCTGTTCGACCAGTACGAGCTCGCGCCCACCGGTGTCCCGGACGCCAGCAGCCAGATCTTCATCTTCCTTCTGTGGTTCTTTCCTGTCTCTGCCGCCATCCTGGCCCTGGCCTGGGCTCATCGCGCCCACGCTGATCGTGAGTCACCGCAATGAACCTCCTCTCAGACCGGAATCGTACCTCGGAGCTTACCGAATCGGGTCTCTCCCACAGCAGGAGTGACGACGACCTGAGCGTCATTCCTGCCTGGTCGATCGCCCTCTCCATCCTTGTCTTCCTTGGCATTCAGTACCTCTTCCACGTCGTTATGCCCCATCACAAGCACGAGATGCTTCCCATGCGCCTCCTCATGGGCTACTCCTGGGGAACGGCCTTCGCCAGCTATGTGCTTCTGGTTGGCTATGTCAGCCGCGACGTCAAACGCCGCAACATGTCTCCCGGCATCTGGATGCTCATCGTCGTGCTCATGCCCGGCGGCATCGGAGCTGTCGTCTACTTCCTGCTGCGCCAGCCTATCCAGAAGCGCTGCGCGCACTGCAACACGGAGATCGCCGCCAACTTCCACTTCTGTCCGCAGTGCCAGTTCCAGATGGCGCCCGTCTGTGGGCAGTGCTTCCGCGGCACAAAGATCACCGACATCTACTGCACGCAGTGCGGCCACGATCTCGCGGAAGACCACTCTCCCGCACGGCTGCGCGCGTACAGTGACTGAAGAAACATATACGCCCGCGTGACCGCCCTCATCATCGACGACGAACCGCTCAGCCGCCAGGAGCTCCAATTCCTGCTTGAAGACGCAGGCGGCGTCGAGGTTCTGGCCCAGGGAACCAACGGCATCGAGGCTGTGGAGCTCATCGGCATCCATCAGCCCGACCTCGTCTTTCTCGATGTGCAGATGCCCGGCCTGGACGGCTTCGCCGTACTCAAGAAGCTGCTCGATCGCCACATGCGCCTCCCGCAGGTCGTCTTCGCCACCGCCTTCGACCAGTACGCCGTACGCGCCTTTGAAGTAAACGCCGTCGACTATCTGCTCAAGCCCTTCGAGAAGAAACGCGTGCTCAAGACGCTTGAAAAAGCGCAGGCACGGCTCACGCGCCAAGGCGATCCGCATCTATCGCTCTCCGATCCTCTATCCTCCGACGCCGGCACGGAGGCCAAGCTTGATACCCTGCTCCGCCTAATGGGAGAGCAGGCCAATGGCACCCGCGGTTTTACCGCTCCGCCTCCGGGCCACACCGGAAAGATCGTCGTTCGCGCCCAAAGCCGCCTGCTGCTCGTCGATCAGCGCGAGATCTGCTTTGCCTCGATCGAGGAGGGCGCTATTAGCGTCGTCACCCCCTCTGTCGAAGGCCTCTCCAACTGCCGTACCCTCGAAGAGCTGATGGACCTGCTCGATCCCGACGCCTTCTGGCGCGCGCATCGGTCGTTTATCGTCAACATCCAGCACATCCGCGAGGTCGTTCCCTGGTTCAAATCCAGCTACCAGCTGCGCATGGACGACCCGAAGAAGACCGAGATCCCGGTCAGCCGCTCGCAGACCAAACGCCTGCGCGACCTCTTCAATCTATAGCGATATTTAGCGATCGCCCCGTCTCACCTTGTAGTGATGGTTGAAGTCAAACCGATAGACCACACCCGCGCTCAGCGCCTTTGGATGAACCGTCCCACTCGCGACGGCGGGCGTATTCCAGTACTGATACTGGAAATCAGCCTTGGCCGACCACTGCGGCGTTACATCATAATCCACACCAAATCCCGGCGAATAGACCGTCGACACCGTCTTTAGATACAGCAAACTTCCCCGTAGAAGTCCGTTCTTGTAGTCGATCTCTCCCCGTCCGATCAGGAAATTGACATACGGGTGCAACACACCGATCTGCCGCTCGACCTTCAGCCCGCCCAGAAAGCTCCTCTGCTTATCGACCTGGCCCTCGTACAACGGATAGTTTCCCCGAATCTCAATCACAGGCCGGAATCGCCGATAGGTCAGAAAGGCCAGATCTCCGCCGGCGGTCACGCCAAGGTTCCGCCCGCCCACAACGTTCGTCCATGTTCCCGTACCCATACCGAACGCCGAGAGAGCCAGTGGCTGCACAGCCGTCGCATCTCCCTGCGCCTGGGCGCGATCTCCTCGCAGAGCAGACAGTGCAAGCGCTACGCAAAGACCGATTTTGCCGGCCCAATGAGCTCGAAACCTTTTCAAAATTCTCTACCTCGTTCAATTAGACGATGCTTCGAGCCTCAGCGGTGTTGCGGCCCGATGATCTCCATGCACTACTCTCTCCGATGGAGCACTCCTTCGCAACCTCACCATGGCGCATGCTGGGGCTATCGGTAACTCATCTAAAATCACACCTGAAGGATTGGTAGCGTTCCACAGGAGAGTTCGTCCATGACCGACTGGCAACGTATGCAGCAGCTTGCCGGTAGAGTCTGTCTCGGAGTGCTGGCGCTCAGTCTGCTCACCTGGATAATGGATTGGTCTGTCTGGCGCCTGCGTTTCGTGCAGGGCTTGCCTCCAACAGCAAGCATGGAGGTCACCCGCATGGTGGTCGCTCCGCTCAAAGGCAATCGCGAAGAGTACTACATGGACGGCACCATAACCGTTCCCTGCAGCCGATCTATCTTTCCTCAAGGTGGACTTCAGGCCTGCTGGTGGCTTGCGCGACATCGCGTGATCTTCGAGCGCTGACTGCTCTTTCATTGCGCGACAATCCTACGGATCTCTTGAATATTTTGTGTCTGGAAAGTGAATCCTGCGGTACAGTAAGCCCACGCAGCCAACTCAGCACAGCTTGATCTGCACCAGATCGCGCATCTCTTCTGTGCGATTCCATGCAGATCAATGCAGGTCTTCCGCCCGGCAGTTCCAGCCGTCCCGTCTCTTCACATAGTCTGATTTTGATAGGAGCTACTGCATGCCATTCCCCTCGGTACCTGCCTCGTCTTCCTCCTCCTCGACCTCCCGTAGATCCTTCCTGCGGCTGGCGTCTCTGGCCGCCTCCGCCCCGATCCTCACGGAGGCGCACCTCGCCTACGCGGCCCTGCAGTCGGCCAACCCTGACCCGGCAAAGGCCATTCCACACACCCGGCGGTCGCGCCCTGCGATGCCGGCGAATGCTGTTCTCATCAACGCGAACGAGAATCCTCTCGGCCCCTGTAAAGCGGCCTGCGACGCCATCGCCGCCATCGCGCCCCAGGGTGGACGCTACGATCTGCTCGGCGAGACCGATAAGCTGACCAAAACCTTTGCCAGTCAGAACAATCTCAAAGAGGAGTACATCGCGGTCTACGCCGGCTCCTCGGAGCCGCTGCACTACACCGTGCTGGCCTTTACCTCTCCGAGCCGCGGCTTTGTAACGGCTGACCCTTCCTACGAGGCCGGCATGATGGCCGCCGCCGCCAGCAAAGCCAAGATCTCCAAAGTCCCCCTTACCTCCGCCTACGCGCATGACGTTAAAGCGATGGTCGCGGCGGACCCGAACGCCGGCGTGCTCTACATCTGCAATCCAAACAATCCCACCGGCACCCTGACTACCAAGGAAGACATTGCCTACGCGCTGGAGCACAAGCCGAAGGGCTCCATTCTGCTCGTGGACGAGGCGTACATACACCTTTCGGACTCGCCGAGCGTCCTCGACTTCGTCGCTGCAGACAAGGATCTGATTGTGCTCCGGACCTTCTCGAAGGTCTACGGCATGGCCGGCATTCGCTGCGGTCTCGCGCTCGCTCGGCCGGACCTCCTCGCGCGCCTGCAGCCCTACGGACAGAACGCGATGCCCATCACAGGGTCGGCAGCCGCGAACGTCAGCCTGCTCGAAGCTGATCTCGTAGCAACCCGCAAGAAGATCATCGCCGACACCCGCAACGACACCTTCGCCTGGCTCGCCGAGAACCGCTATACCTTTATCCCGTCCGTCTCCAACTGCTTTATGATCGACACCGGCCGCAACGGCCGCGATGTCATCAAGGCCATGCAGGCAAAGAATGTTCTGATCGGCCGGACCTGGCCTATCTGGCCAAATATGGTGCGCGTCTCGGTCGGCACCCCCGCGGAGATGGCTCAATTTAAGACCGCTTTCAAGTCCGTTATGGATCAGCCGGTAACCGCAAACGCGCACGCGGACTTCAAGGATGAGTACGGCTTCGCTTCCATGGGATAGCTGGCGCACCATCATCGTAATGAACGCAAGGGGGAAGGCTAAGTGCCTTCCCCTTTGCTGTGTCGTGTTGTGGAGCCTACTATTCTTTCGGATCAAGACGTTTGCCTAGACAAGCCTGTCCTGTTCATCGCACAGGATGCTCGTACTTGCCCACGTAGGCCAGATTTCATCTGTAACCTTTGAAGTTACTTACTGCGAACAGCAATCACTTCAATCTCTACTAGGGCCCAGGGCGCGGCGAGCGCGGCCACCTGCATCGCGCTCCGTGCAGGCTTGTTCGGCTGGTCCGCCGTGCCGAAGTATTGCGTGTAGGCCGTCTGCAGACCGGCAAAATCCAGCTTACCGCCCTTCGCCGGATCACCGGCCAGAAAGACTGTCATCTTGACCACGTCCTTCATCTCCAGCCCCTGCTCCTTCAGCAGAGTCTGGATCTTCACCAGCGCACTTGCTGCCTGCGTTTTGGTATCGCCGTAAGTCGCTTCGGTACCTTTGGCCGTGTCGGCCGGAGTCACCGGGTTTGCGAGCTGGCCGCTGAGATACAGCGTGTCTCCAGCCCACACCCCGTTCGCGATCGGGCTCTTCTCATTGGGCTGCAGGTGCTTTACCACGACCTGCGCGCCTGCAAGCTGCGCTCCCAGCAACACCAGCCCTGCAAGACCTGTTTGTCCAACTCGTCTCATCGATCTCTCCTTACCTGGTAGGTTATGCATGATGGAATCAGGCCTGCTTCGTCTTCACCACATCTGAGATCATCTGAATCGCGCGCAGTGAGCTTAGCGCCGCGCCCTCCTGCCATCCCACAATATGGCTCACATGATCGCCCGCAAAGTAGATCGGACCATCGGGCTTGATCAGCACCTCGTAGTTTGGATTCGTCTCTGTCCGCGCATTCACAGCGGAGCGCGCCTGCCCGGTCTGCCGCGTCAGCGACATACCCGGCGCGTGGTCCATGTCCGGCGCATAGCTGCGAATCCAGGAGCCTTCGTTGTGCTCCATCTTGCCCCAGCACACATACATCGGCTTCTCGAGCTCCTTGCCATGCCCCGGATGAAGCCGCTCAATTGACTTGCGGCTCTCCTCGAACTTGGCCGGCAGATCCATCTTCTGGAACGGTGTATCCCGCTCATCCGTATACCCGCTCACGAGGACGCCGCGCGGAGAAAACAGGCCGGCGGATGGAAACCAGATCGGGCTGCAGCCGGTGTTTACAAATTCAAGCCCGCCGTAGATGTTGTAGTCCTGCTCCCAGAAGCGGCGGCTCTCCCACGCAACCTTGTAAGCATGCGAGTAGCTGCACTCTTCAATGACCTTCTTGTAGGGCGCGCTGAAGTCGTTCGGGGTCTTCTTTAAAATGGTCAGCGGCATGGCGCAGATGCAGAAGTCCGCTTCGATCGACTTTGCCTGACCCTTCTGTTTGTAACCGATCTTGACGCCTTTGCCGGACTTGCGGATCTCGGTAACGGGTGAACCATACTTGACCGTGTCTCCGAGCGCCTTCGCAAAGGCATACGGGATCCGATCCATGCCGCCGACCGGCTGGAACATGGTGGCCTGCATGTCAAACTGCTCCTCAAACAGCATGCCTTGCCAGAAGTTCTCATCGAGCAGTGTGTGCATATCGATGGGCTGCTCCAGCACCCCGGCTTCGTCTCCGGCTCCAGCCGTTCGTGTATACCCGGCGCGGTCGCTGCCCGTGTACTTGCCCGCCTCGTCGAGCGGGCCGTAGAGGCGCAGGAAGGCAAGCATCCGCTCGCGATCCTGTGAGGAGAGCTGCTGATCGAGCGCTCCACCTTGCACGGACTTCATCAGCAACTCGCTGACGTGGCCGCGTGTATCGTTGACCACGCGCCGCTGCACGACAGGCTTCCCGCCGTTCGCCGCATCATTCTGGAGATAGCTGGATCGCGTGGAGTTAACCTCCACCTGCAGCTCGACACCGAGCTTGCGACAGTACCCGAGGATGGTGGGGTGAATCGAGGGCAGCCGTGCCGGACCGAAGTTCTGATAGTGCGTCGGCTCCCAGCCACACTGCTGTTTGGAGCCGTCGTTGAGAGTAATAGTATCGCCGGGACGGACGGTGTAGTTGCGCCCACCAGGACGCTCGCGCGCCTCAAGCACGGTGACACTGTAGCCAAGCGAGCGAAGCTCATACGCGCCGACCAGACCGGCTATGCCGCCGCCAAGGATGACGACGGAGATGCCCTTGCCGGTATTCGGGGCGGCGGAGACAGTCTGCGCGCGAGCTGTGCTGGTGGGCGCCAGCCCCATCGATTGCATCGCAAGAAACGCTGCGCTGAAGCCGCCCGCCTGGCCGACGCGGGTGATGAAGTCACGTCTTGTACATCCAATCAAACGACACCTCTCGTGCGGGGAACGATGGGTGTGCCTCGGCGGGGCGCCCGAAGGCACAACGTTAGGTGCGGCCGTCCTGAAAGCTATCTGTGAGACACCTAAGGAGTTCGCTCACAAACAGCAACGCGGACAACGACTAGTTTTCAGATGGTTTTTAGACTCTACCGCAAGTCTTTACAAAACACTCACAAAATCGTGATGGAACGTTAATTTTAACCAGGGTATACGGCCCTTTTTGGTGAGATTCACAGGTGTTGCTGATAGCTCGGCGACTCCTTGAACTCTCGGCGGCAGAACCAAACGAGCACTATTTGCCAGTGGCCGACTTGCCTGCAATACGAAGATCATTGTCGACCGCGAAGGTGCCCGGTGTGGAGTTGGCCTGCATGTAGGCGATGGTGGAGTCGCTCTCATTATTGACGACGCCGGTGAGAATGACGCGGCCGCTGTTCACAATGATGTGAATGGCATGGTAGCCGAGCGGTGGATCCTGCGTGATCCCGCCTGCAGACGCAGCGACAGAGGGGAAGCGGCCGAAACCGACAGGGCTGCCGGTGTACTTGCGCAGAGCCGGCTGGGTATAGATGCGGCGGTAGACTGCAATTCGAATACGATCGTCCATGGGGGAGGGCGGAAGGACTTTGATTTGGTTGTCGACGGAGTCGATGCCGGATATGGACTTGACGGCGGACTCGGCATCGGACTTGAGGACTGGACGGGATGCGTAGCCTTCAAGGATGACGGTCTTGCCGCGCAGGCCAAAGGAAAGAGAGTCGAAGACGGCATAGCGCGGAAGAGAGAGAAGCTTGTGCTGCACCTCGCGGACGATCCTTAGCATGTCCTGCTGGTTGTAGGTGCCTGGGTTATCGCCGTGTTCGGGGTCGACGGCTGCGGGGTTCTGGGTGGGCGCGGGGACGGAGAGAAGAGTGATCGCGAGGGTAATGGTGCTGAAGCGACGGAGCATGGCTTCTCCTGAGGAACAAGATTTCTGTCAGAAGTAGTATGCCGGAGTTTTGAGGTGAGAGAGCGATTTGGCTAACGCTGCGCGAGCAGGTCGTGACCTTCGGAGGCGACGCTCTGGCGGATATGAGCGAGGGCGGTGAGGACGGCGGTGTGGTTGGTTCCCTGCCGATCCTGGTCGAGGAAGGTCTCGAGCTCGGTGATGGCTTCGGGGCGGCGACCGGCGAGCTGGAGGGCATTGGCGCGGAGGAGGCGGGCGTCGGTGCAGCCGGCGGGAGCGGCGGTGAGGGCGCGGGTGCTCCAAAGGAGGGCGGCGGTGGAGTCGCGGCGGCCGACCTCGGCACGGGCGCGCTCGAAGCTGGCCTGCCAGCTCTCGGCCTCTTCCCCGCGGGCGCGGTCGAGCTCGGCGACAGCGTCGCTGTAGCGTTCGAGCGCGGTGAGGGCGCTGGCGGCGACGATGCTGGACCAAGGGAGGTTGGGCTGGAGGGTGCGGGCGGTTGCGAGGGTGGCGAGGGCGGTCGTGTAGTGACGGTCGCGGACGTCACGGACGGCCTTGAGGAGGTAGACCTCGGCGAAGTTCGGAGCCGCGGCGAGCGCCTTGGCGGACTCACGCTCGAAGAGTTCGGGCTGGTTGGTCTCGCCGGCGATCCGAGCCTTCTCAAAGTGCTGCCAGGCCTTGAGCGGGATTTGGAGGGCGGTGGCGGAGACGGTGCGGCTGGAGACGTGGGAGGAGGCTTGGCGGAGCTGCTCGGTGCAGCTCTGGCTGCGGGCGGTGAGGGCGAGAGAGGTGAAGCAGAGGAGCAGAGCTGCGGCGCGGAGACAGGAGAGCATGCGGTGGAACCTCGCCGATTATGCTCGGCCAGGCGGATAGGGTTTGCCGATCCCACGGATGGCTTGTGAGAGGCACGTTTGGGTCAGAAGGCGATGCTGCTGTCGGCTGCGGTACCCTCCCCTCCCCTACTCCAGGTCCAAAGTCTTCGATCAGAAGGAGTTCTGCTTGGGCTGTAGCGGAAGTACCTTTGCCCCGGGAGGAGAACTGGATGAAAGTGCAGAGGAGTTATTGCAAGTGTAGTGGAGCGGGGTGGGTGACTACGCCAACTTTGGAGGACATCGCTTGAGTGCGTGCGCTCGGCCGAGCTGTCATGCTCCCGGAGATGAACCGAGTTGCTCGGACGCGGGATAGATGAGGCGGATCGTCGCTCAAGCCCTGAATACTCCACCTTGGTGACGATCAGGCTGTCGCGAAGGTGGAGGACTCAATGCGGCCGCTGGGCACTTGGATGCGGGCCGCGGCGGCCGATTGTTAGAGGTTGCGCGAGCGATTGCCGGTGACCAGGCGCAGGAGCAGGGTGAGGAGGACGGCACCGATGACGGCGACGAGGATGGTGTAAAGCAGGCCGCCCTGACCGGCAAAGCCGACGGCGCGCATGATGTAGCCGCCGATGATGGCACCGAGGATGCCGACGACGATATCTCCGAGGGCGCCAAAGCCGGAGCCCTTCATGAGCTTTCCGGTGATGAAGCCGGCGATAAGACCTACGATGATCCACCAGATGATGAACATGTTCTTCCGCTCTCCTGTGTCGTGTGCGTTCTGGACGCGCATGACGGTTTGGCCACCCGGGTAGGTGGCGGCTGAGGGTGCGGCTGGGAGGGCGGGCCGGGACAGAGCGCGTTCGGGTCGATACCTGCAGCTACTCTGCTTGGTGCTCTCGTGTCAGAAGGGGATGCGGGGCTTTGAGGTTGTGTGTCGAGGTGATGTTCCTTGGAAAAGTTTGAAGGGGCGCGTGGCGGGGCTCTGTGTGTCACCTGTGCGCGGTTACCTTTTACGATGTTGGGGTGGGTGGGAGCGGTGGGTGGGGTGCCCGCCGGCCGGGCCCGCG
>CAXTRT010000073.1:0-13573 GCA_964246835.1 uncultured Acidobacteriaceae bacterium
GTATGCGAGCAATGCAAGCTGCGCGGTCTCGGGTACGGGTGTGGGCGAGTACTTTATCCGGCTCAACCTGGCGCGGGCGATCTGCGACGCGGTGCAGTACAGAGGCATGACGGTGCAGGCGGCGGCGAATGAGATGCTGCACACGACGCTGCCGAGCCTGAAGGGCGGCGAGGGCGGGGTGATCGTGCTGAGCCCGAACCAGGCGCCGGTGTGGAGCTTCAACACGGCGGGTATGTTTCGGGCGCGGATGGTGGAGGGTGGCGCGGAGGAGATTGCGATACGGCACTAAGGGGGAAGGTCAAGCAGATCGCACTTTTTAACGTCCCACCCATCGCGGTGACGCTGCGATGGATGGGGCACCTGTGCTGCATAGATCAGACTGTGTCGAGGGGTTTTTAGACTGCGTTGACGCCGCCGTCGACGAAGAGCTCGACGCCTGCGACGAAGCTGGAGTCGGAGGAGGCGAGGAAGACGGCTACCTTGCCGATGTCGCTGCCTTCTCCGACGCGGCCGCGTGGGACCATGCCGGTTACGGCCTCAAGAACAGCCGGGTTGTTGGCCAGGTTGGCGGCGTTTCCGGCAGTGTGGATGGGGCCCGGACTGAGGACGTTGACACGCGGGCCGGATCCTTTCAGCTCCGCGGTGAAGGTTCGTGCGAAGCTGCGCAGTGAGGCCTTAGTCGCTCCGTAGACGGACATGCCGGGGAAGCCTGAGCTGCCGATGAAAGAGCCGTTGAGGATGATGGAGCCGGATTGATCCATGAGCGGGAGAGCCTTCTGCACGGTGAAGAAGACGCCCTTTACGTTGATGTCGACGCATGCGTCGTAGAAGTCTTCGGTGACCTGAGCCATCGGCTTCTGCTCGTAGATACCCGCGTTGGCGAATACGATATCGAGTCTGCCTTTCTTGTCTTTAATCTCGGCGTAGAGGCGGTCCAGGTCTTTGAGCGAGCCTGAGTCTGCCTGGATGCCGGCGGCGTTCGAGCCGAGCTTTTCGACGGCCTTGTCGAGTTCGGGCTTTCGCCGGCCGGTGATGAACACAAAGGCACCCTCGCTCAGGAACTCCTTTGCTGTGTCGAAGCCCATGCCTTCGCTGCCGCCGGTGATGAGTGCGATCTTGCCGTCAAGTTTGCCCATTCTTCCTCCTGATAGTCCAACTTGCGATTGGATTCCCTAGGCGCGAAGAAGGAACTTACACAATTCACCAAATGAGTTGCCTATTCCTCCAGGATGGGCTGGTTGCGGCACCTACGGCTCGAACAGCGCCCGCGGTTTAGAGAAGAATCAGCGAGTTTCTGCCTGTATGAGTTCCAGCAGGGTGGCGGCGATCGGTGTGGGCTGATCGACCTGATGGGCGACGGCTTCAAACAGGCCCAGGTCCTTGATTGGAATTGCGGTTTGGGAGAAGACCGGAGCCTTTTCGGCGATCTGCTTGCCGTAGTTTTTGTAGATGGGCGCGGAGAAGAGCGTGTGGGTGAGCATGTCGATGACGGCTTTGGGATCGACGTCGGACCTTTCGGCCAGGGTGAGGGACTCGACCATGGAGCGCCCCGCGGAGGCGATGAGGAAGTTGCCGACGAGCTTGACGATGGTGGCCGCGCCCGTCTCCTCGCCGAAGTCAAAGATGTTTTGCGCGCCGAGGGCGGTGAGGACGGGGCGAATGCGGTTCTTGGCGGCCTGTGGGCCGGTGAAGGGAACCGACAGAGCGCGCGCGACGGCGGCTTCAGGCCGGCCGAAGACAGGCGCCTCGACGAAGGTGGAGCCGTGCTGCGCATGCAGAGCCGCGAGCCGCTTTGCCGCAGCCGGGGAGCCGGTGCACATGGAGACGTGAATGCCGTTCGGGCCGAGTCGATCGAGGAAGCCCTCGCTGGTGACGACCTCTTCCACGGCAGTGAAATCCCAGAGCACGCTGATAACGATGCCGCCTGCGGTCAGCGTTTCTACGGGGCTTGCGGCGAGGCGTGCGCCGCGTTGCACCAGCGAATCGGCTTTGCTGGCGGTGCGGTTGTAGACGGTGAGGGTGTAGCCGCTGCCGAGCAGGTTGGCGGCCATGGGAAGGCCGAGACTTCCGAGGCCGATGAAACCGATCTGTTCGCTCATGTCCTGTCTCTCCATAACGTAATCCTAACGTAAACGTTACGTTTAGGCCGAGAGGGTCAGCCTTTAGGGGTTTTGTCGAACCAGTCCTCAAAACGCTTGATATGTCCCAGCAGATCAGAGCGAAATCGGCCGAGAACGGCGAGCTGGTCTTCGGTTTCGGCGAGGTGACGGCGGAGGAGAGCGAGGATTTTGCGCTTGGGCTGGCGGCCTGAGGGGTCGGTGAAGTAGAGATCGATGACGCCGCGTATCTCGTCGAGGCTGAGCCCGAGGCGCTTAAGTTCATCGATCTTTTGCAGGCGGGCGATGGTCTGCTCCGGATAGCGGTGCTGGCTTGTGCCTTCGCGCTCGCCCGTGGGGATGAGGCCGAGGCTCTCGTAGTAACGGACGGTGCGCGGCGTTACCTCTGCCCGCTTTGCGAGATCGCCGATGCGCATGGAGGACTTCACAGAGGCATGGTACGTGCAATGCGGATGTCTCCGGGGCACTCGTTCCTGGCGAGTGCGGCGGAACCAGCGGTGGTACGGGCGGTGGAAAAGGCAGATGCGAGGGTTGCGGGGTTGATGAGAGGATTAACACGGCTGCGCGGCCGTTCTTTCAACACCGCGGGCCGACACTTTCGCCTAGATTCAGGAGCCTGCCCCGATGCCGAACTTTTCGCATGACGACGACCTTCGCATTCACTACCACGATGAGATGCCGCGGGGCGCGCGGATCAAGGTGATCGGTGTGGGCGGCGGCGGGAATAATGCGGTGAATCGGATGATTGCGGCCGAGGTGGAGGGCGTGGAGTTTATCGCGGCAAACACGGATGTGCAGGCGCTGCAGCTTTCGAACGCGCCGGTGAAGCTGCAGCTGGGGGTAAAGCTGACGAGCGGACTGGGCGCGGGGGCAAACCCGGATGTGGGGCGGCGGGCGGCGCTCGAGGACTCGGACAAGATCATTGAGGCGCTTGAGGGCGCGGACATGGTGTTTGTGACGGCGGGGCTGGGCGGAGGCACGGGGACGGGGGCAGCGCCGGTGATTGCGAGCTTGGCGAGTGAGATGGGCGCGCTGACGGTGGCGGTGGTGACGCGGCCGTTCGCGTTTGAGGGCAAGCGGCGCATGATGCAGGCGGATCGCGGTCTGCAGGAGCTGCTGGACTCTGTCGATACGGTGATTGTGATTCCGAACGAGAAGCTGCTGGCGGTGGCGAAGGATGCCGGGTTCTTTGAATCGTTCCGGATTGCGGACGATGTGCTGCGGCAGGGCGTGCAGGGGATCTCGGACATCATTACGATTCCGGGCGTGATCAATCGCGACTTTGCCGACGTGAAGACGACGATGGCGGGGATGGGCTACGCGGTGATGGGAACGGCGATGCGGTCGGGCGGGAACCGGGCGAGCGAGGCGGCGATGGCGGCGATGGCGAGCCCGCTGCTGGAGTCGGGCGCGATCGATGGGGCGCGTGGGATTCTGATCAACATCACGGGCTCGAGCAATCTGAAGCTGAGCGAGGTGAATGAGGCGTCGAGCATTATCCAGAGCGCGGCGCATGAGGACGCGAACATTATCTTCGGCGCGGTGCAGGACGACGGGATGGGCGACGAGATCAAGATCACGGTGATCGCTACGGGCTTCAAGCAGCAGGAGATGCCGGAGCGGCGGGAGCGGATGCTGGCGGAGACGACGATGCCGGGGACGCGCTACGAGCAGCAGAGCCGGTATGAGACGCCGGGCCGGCAGGTGGAGGTAAAGATTCAGCCGCGCATGCAGACGCAGCGTGCTGTGCCGATGTCGCCGGTGGGACAGGTTCAAACGGGGCAGGTACAGGCGGCGTCCGCGCCGGCGCCCAGGGAGGCGGCTCCGGAGCCGGAGGGGTATGCGTCGCTCGATCCGGTGAAGCCGCCCGAGACGCGGCAGGAGCCGGCGCGGGGGAGTGAGGCGCAGCCGCAGAGCTGGCGGAGCGAGCGGGCGATGGAGCCAGGGGCGGGTGTGCAGCCTGGCTCGGCGCCGCAGGGCAGTGCCGAGACACCAGTGCGGATGGAGGCAGGAGATCAGCCGGCCGAGGAGATACGGGGCCGAGAGCCGGCGCCGCAGCTCGTGCCGGTGCGGGCTTCAGTGTTTGACGATGACTTTTTTCGGGGGCGGCCGCGCGAGGCGGTGCAGAGCGGGGAACCAGCGGCTGCGAGTGGCCGAGGGTGGGAGACGCGTGACACTTCGGCGCAGCGGAACGTCCAACACGAAGCCGTGCGTGCGGAAGTCTTCCACGTACACGCGGCGGAGGAGCCGGTGCGGGCGCAGGGCGCTGCAACGATCGACAGCAGCAGCGGCGAGCCCGACGAGCTGGATATCCCGGCGTTTCTACGGCGCGGCAACTAACAGCTGCCGATTGCCTCTTTTGAGGGATTGCCGCACCGGAGCAGATCCGGTTTAGCTGAATGGATGAGTTCTGGAGTGTGCACGGTATGGTGTCTTTGCTTCGCTGGTTGAATCTGCTGCCTGGTGTGCGAGGTCTGTTGCTAGTGGGGGGGATGCTCTCGCTGGGAGTTCCTATGCTGGCGAAGCCCACGAAGCTGGTGGTTCGGCATAAGGCGGCGGTGCGCGCTACTGTGGCACGGCATGCTGGAAGCCGGGCGCATGCGGGATCGATGCGGACGGCTGCCGTTCGTGGGCATGGTGCGAGCGTGGTTGCGGTGCATGGGCGTATGGTGCGGCGGCACGGGCGGATGGTGCTGGCGGTGCGGCGAACGCGCTTCACGGAACGGTTTACGGCGAGCTCGTTCGCGGACAATCTGACGCTGGGCGATGTGACGGCGGGCGAGGATCCGGTGGTGCGCGCGGCGGCGATCGAGGCGCTCGGCAACATGAACGGGACGGCGCTGGCGATCGATCCATCAAGCGGGCGCATTCTGGCGATGGTGAACCAGAAGCTGGCGCTTTCAAGCGGGGCCGAGCCGTGTTCGACGATCAAGCTGACGGTGGCGCTGGCGGCGCTTGAAGAGGGGATCATTAAGCACGACACACCGGTGAGCCTGGGTGGCGGATACCGAGTGAACCTGGACTACGCGTTAGCGAAGTCGATCAACCCGTACTTCGAGCAGCTCGGGCGGACGATGGGCTTTGAGCGGGTGAAGCACTACGCGAACGAGTTCGGGCTGGGCGAGCTGGCGGGGTACAACATACAGGGCGAGCAGCTGGGCACCTACCCGGATACCGAACTACCGCAGAAGCTGGGCGGAGTGGGGCGGATGTGCTCGTTTGGCGAGAGCATCTCGATGACGCCGCTGCAGCTGGGGGCGATTGTGAGCTCGATCGCGAACGGCGGCACGCTTTACTACCTGCAGCACCCGGAGACGCAGGATGCGGCGAAGAACTTCACACCGAAGGTGAAGCGGATTCTGAACATTGCGCCGATTCTGCCGGAGATGGTTCCGGGCATGAGTGGCGCGGTGGAAGAGCCGTACGGGACGGCGCGCAGTCTGAAGGCCAACTTCAGCGCGTTTCCGGTGATGGGAAAGACGGGGACGTGCTCGAACAACGGCACGCGGTTTGGCTGGTTTGCGAGTTATGCGGAGTCGCCCACGGGACGGATTGTGACAGTGATTTTTCTTGAGGGTGGTCGGCCGACGTTCGGGCCGAAGGCGGCGGAGCTGACCGGGCAGTTCTATCGAGCGATGTATGAGCGAAGCTACTTCCAGCCGAGGGGCGTGCCGCTGACGCCGTTAGCGCCGCCGCAGCCCGCACCGACGAATACGGGTGAGGATGACAACACGGATGGTGGCGGCATGGAGTAGCTGGCTTCCTCGATGAGGAAGACTGAGCCGCTCTTGACGGAATTGGTGGAGAAGCAGATCCCTACGGGATGAAAACCAGGAAGCATTGTGCGGCGTGAACGGGTGGGTTCCTGCGCGTCTGAGCTGGTGTAATAGCTCCTGCATCTGAGGCAGGAGGAGTGTGCGATGAAGATCCTGACAAGTGCGGAGATGCGGGCGGTGGATGCCCGGTCGGCGGCGGAGTTTGACGTGCCTCTGTGGGTGTTGATGGAGCGCGCTGGCGAGGTGGTGGCGCGGTTTGTGCTGCGGCAGTATCCCGAGGCTGGGCGAGTGATGGTGCTGTGCGGCAAGGGCAACAATGGCGGCGATGGCATGGTGGCCGCGCGGCTGCTGGCGGGTGAAGGCGTGGGCGTTCGGGTGCTGCTGCTGGGCCGGCGGGAGGAGCTGAAGGGTGAGGCGGCGCGGGCGCTGGCGGAGCTGGTCGAGGCGACCTCGGAAGAGAGTGTGGAGGAGCTGACGGAGGAGAGCGGGCTGGCGGGGTTCGCGGAGCCGTTTGCGGAGGCGGATCTGCTGCTGGACGCGATTGTGGGGACCGGGTTCAAACCGCCGCTGCGGGGCATTGCGGCGGCGGTGCGGGATCATGTGCGGACGTTGACGGTACCGGTGGTGGCGGTGGATCTGCCGAGCGGATGGGATGCAGACGCGATCGCGCAGGCGGCGGATGGAAGCGACGGCGATGATGCGAAGACGGCGGGGGTGGCGTTTCCGGCGGAGGCGGTGGTGACGTTTACGGCGCCGAAGCTGGCGCATGTGTTCGGACATCTGACGCCGGGGACGGTGTTTGGTGCTGTGGTTGTGGGGGAGATTGGATCGCCGGAGGCGGCGATCGTTTCCGAGCAGGGGCTGACGTGGACGGGTGCGTCGAAGGCGCTCACAGAGGGGCGGCGGGATATCAACTCGAACAAGGGGAAGTTCGGGCATGTGCTGCTGATCGGTGGCAGCTACGGTAAGGCGGGCGCGCCGTCGATGGCGGGGCTGGCGTGTCTGCGCGCGGGGGCGGGGCTGGTGACGGCGGCGGTGCCGGAGAGCATCTTGAATACGGTGGCGCTGGTGACGCCGGAGTTGATGACGGTTCCGCTGGCGCAGGGTGAGTCGGGCGCGGTATCGCTGGCGGCGATCGCGGGCGAGAGGCTGGACAGGTTGATGCAGGGGACCAAGGTGCTGGCGATCGGGCCGGGACTTTCGACCGAGGGAGATGCGCCGGCGTTTGTGCACGAGATCCTGGCGCGGACGGCGGTGCCGGTGGTGATCGACGCGGATGGGCTGAATGCGTTTGCCGGGAAGGCCGAGATGCTGACGGAGTACAGCGGGAGGGCTGCGGGCAAGGAGACGCCGCGGACGGTGGTGCTGACGCCGCATCCGGGAGAGATGGCGCGGCTGCTGGGGACGACGGTGAAGGCGGTGGAGGCGGACCGGATCGGCATGGCGCGGCGATTTGCGATGGAGCATGGGGTGACGCTGGTGCTGAAGGGATGGCGCACGCTGGTAGCGCATCCGGATGGGCGCGTGGTGGTGAACACGACGGGCAATCCGGGGATGGCGAAGGGCGGAAGCGGCGACATCCTGACGGGAGTTGTGGCGGCGATGCTGGGGCAGTACGGAGAGGACGTTGCCGGCGCGGTGGAAGCGGCGGTGTATCTGCATGGACTGGCGGCGGACGTCGCGGTGCATGGCGGAGGTGCGGGCGGCGGCCGCGACGAGCATACGCTGCTGGCGACGGATACGGTCGCGCACCTGAGCGATGCGTTTCGCTATCGGGTGCGGGACGAGGACGGGCTGACGTGGATCTGCGGTATGCGTGGGCCGCGCATGGAGGCGGGTGCGTGAGCGGGGAGTTTCGGCGGGAGAAAAGGCTGCGGACACGGAGTGTTGCGGGCACGAAAGCGTTAGGATCCACCCTTGCCGAGATGCTGATGCCGGTGCCGCGGCTGGTGATACTACGCGGTGAGGTGGGCGCGGGAAAGACGACGCTGGTAAAGGGAATTGCGGAGGCGCTGGGCGCGGCGACCGAGGATGAGGTGACAAGTCCGACGTTCACGCTGGTGCATGAGTATGTGGGGCCGAAGGTGCACCTGTTTCATCTGGATCTGTATCGCCTGGAGACGGAGGAGCAGATTGCGGTTCTAGGGCTTGAGGAGATGGCGGCGCAGGAGAATGCGCTGGTGATGGTGGAGTGGGGCGAGCGCTTTGAGAGCGTGGTGGCGATGGCGACAGCAGAGATTGCAATGGGGCAGGGTGAGACGGAGGAGGAGCGGCTGCTGGTGATCCGGTGGGACCGATAGATCCCTGACCGATGGACCCGGATAGTCGGGTGAGTAGCTGCGATTTGCTGCCTGCCCTGAGATGGCGCAAATTGCGGGCGGGATGGCCTGCGTACGAAGAATCTTCGTTACTTCGGGAAGAAAGCGAAATGGCGCAGAGTGTGGGCGGGTGATGCAGTGCAGAAGAATGCATAGAAAGTGAAGGACATACGGCTATCCCACAAAGTGGTCATGTACGTGCTTTAGCGGGAGTGTCACCCTGTGACAACGAAGGTAAGACATGGCCTATCTCCTCTGTGGAGGTACTCGGTCTACCTGCGCATCTTTGCACGACCAGGGCCCCGCATGACGACTCGAACGAACCCTCGAACGACTCCTCGACCGATCGCACTTATGCCTTTTCTCTTCCTGCTTCTCTTTGTGACGGGCGCGGAGAGGGAGATGGCTGGACAAGCGACGATCGTGACGGACACGGTTATCTCTCCCGCGATTACGACGGTGCATGCGGGCGACACGGTACAGTTCAGCGTTTCAAAGAATGGCGTTCCAGCCACGAATGGGTACTGGACCTCTGGCGGCGGAGGATGGATCAGCAATACGGGATTCTATACGGCTCCTTTATCTATCGCCCCGCAGCCAACGGCTACGATCGTGTACTACATGGGGCCGACCATGGCGCAGTTGCAGGTGGCGATCACGAATCCCGTGCCGAAGCCGGACTCGATCAATGTGTCGTCGTTTACACAGCTTTCAACTCCGATCGCGATTCACGGCCACGGATTTCTGCCGAGCACAGTGATCTACGTGCAAGGCAATGCGATGCCGACCAACTATGTCAGTGAGAGCTGGATTACGACGGTTGCCGTCCTGAGTGCTCCGATAAGCGGTCCTGTACCTGTAACAGTTACAAATCCGAATCCTGGATCTTCAAGCGCGACGCTGACGGTGCCGGCGGTTTTTCCGATGATGGGCGGGATCTCACCTACGTCAGTGCAGGGAGGGTGGGTCACATTTTCACTCACGGGGACGGGATACACAACGAGTTCGAGGGTGCTGCTCGATGGCAAGCTGATGCAGACGACCTTCAACTCGACCACATCGCTGACAGGTCATGGATATCTGCCGCCATGGCATGCCGGAACGACAGCGACGGTCACCGTGATTCCTCAGCTTGGATCACCAGCCAGTAGTACGAATACCGTGACGCTGCTGAAGCCGGCAACGACATACGACATGGCGGCGCGCTTCTCAACGCAGGCTGCATTTGGACCAAGACCGGGGCTGGTTGAGCATATCCAGCAGGTTGGTATGCCGGGATTTATCGCAGAGCAGATCAAGCTTCCGGGTGTGACATATGTAGGGCCTACGCTGCCGCGTTACCCCTACTTGCAGGCTGTCGCCGCCGGCAACTCGCTGCTTCGCCTGCGAGTGGCGATGGCGCTGCAGACCTTCATCGTGAACCAGGGGACGTTCGATGAGTTTCCATCGTATGCGCCGTGGGAGATGAAGCTGGAGGCGGATGCGCTGGGGAACTATCGCCAGTTGATGAACGATATGGTGTCGGACGCGCGCATGGCCGGGTTTCTCAATCTTGCCGGGAACAATATGACCAGTGGGACGACCCATCCGAACCAGAACTTCGCCCGCGAGTTTATGCAGTTATTCACGCTAGGGACTTCCCTGCTGAACGACGACGGCTCACTTCGGACGGGTGCGAATGGCGCGGTGATCCCGACATATGACCAGAACACAATTCTTGATCTATCGCGGGCATTTACCGGCTGGAACTATGGGCCGGTGGTGAACTCACAGTACGTGTCGTATGGGATCGATTTTTCGCAGCCGCTGGCGCCCTTTGACCAGTACCACGATCATGGGGCCAAGACTCTGTTCGGAACGGTAAACCTGCCGGCGGGGCAGGACATCACCACGGACCGGACGGCGGCTCTGAATGCAATCTTCAATCATTCCAATCTGCCGCCGTTTGTGGCTGTGCGATTGATTCAGCAGCTGGTGAAGAGCAACCCGACTCCGGCCTATGTCCGGCGAATCTCGGCGGTCTTCGAGAACAACGGCAAGGGCGTGCGAGGCGATATGACCGCCGTCGTAAGCGCGATTCTGCTGGACGCGGAGGCACGCGCCGGCGATACGGCGCAGGTTGCCGCAAACGATGGATTTCTGCAGGATCCGCTGCTGTTCGAGGCGTTTGCCATGAATGCCCTGCAACAGACGCAGTGGGATGGAGAGCCGGTGTACCTGCCGGGCAAACTGGGCGAGGATTTCTGGCACCCGAACTCCGTATTCGGCTTCTTTCCGGCTACGTATCAGATACCGGGAACGACGATCAACAGTCCGCAGTTCGATCTGCTGAATAACCTAACCCAGCTACACCGGACGCAATACCTCTGGGGAATTATCAGCGGCCAGACGAGTGGGTTTCTTCCGCAGTACCAGGCCAACTCCTGGTTGTTCACGGCCTTTACCAATGTGCCTGACCTGATCGCCGGGTTGAACCATCAGTTGTTTCACGGGCAGATGCCGGCTGCGACGCAGAGCGAGATTTTGAACTACTGCTCCGGTATTTCCAATCAGAACGATGCGTTTGCAGCCGCGATCTTTCTAGCAATGAATAGCGATTCTTACAACGTTGTGCACTAAAAGGGGCCCCTGTGATCAATCGTCGAACGTTTCTCTCTCGTGTCTCGAAGGCTAGTTTCGCCGGCGCCTCCGCGCCACTCTGGCTCAACCTTCTCAGCTCGCAGGCCTTTGCGCAGGCAGCCGGCAGTTACAAGGCGGTGGTGCTGGTCAGCCTGCCCGGGGGCAATGACGGCAATAACACACTGATCCCGGTGGACGCGGCCGAGTACAACGAGTACATGACGATCCGCGGGAACACGCTGGCGATCTCGCAGGGCACGCTGCTGCCGCTGGCGGGTACGTCGGACGGCAAGAGCTATGCGGTTCATCCCTCGCTCAAGAATGTGTCGTCGCTCTACAACCAGAAACGGGCTTCGTTTGTGGCGAACATCGGGCCGATGCGGACACCGGCGACGAAGGCGCAGATTCTGGCGGATTCGACGCTGCTGCCGGAGGCTTTGCTATCACACCCGCAGCAGCTGGCGCAGTGGGAGAGCGCGACGACGTCGGCGGCTCCGGTGACGGGCTGGGGCGGACGCATGGCGGATTTGCTGTCGACCCAGTCGGGATCGCTGCCAGCGCTGCTCGATGCAGGTCCGTCGAGCATCTTCACGGTCGGAAGGGCAGTGCAGGGTATTGCGGTGCAGGCGGATGGCGGCGACCTGGTTGCGCTGCCGACGGGGATGGATGCGGCGGTCCTGGCGATCGCGCAGGCGGAAAGCCAGTCGCCGAACGCGATCATCGCGCAGGCTGCGCAGCTGCGGGTGCTCTCGGCGAAGCAGCAGGTGGTGCTGCGGCAGGCGCAGGCAGCCGGAAGCGGCCTGCACACTGTGTTTCCGACGAGCGGCTTCGGCAATGTGCTGAAGACGATCGCGCAGGTGATGGCGGGACGATCGATCGTGGGGGCAGCGCGGCAGATCTTCTACTGCACGCAGGGCGGCTATGATACGCACCAGAACCAGTGGGGCGCGCATGCGGCGCAGCTGGCGGACCTGGATGCGGGGCTGGGCGCATTTATGGCGGCACTCGATGAGCTGGGCCTGACGAATCAGGTGCTGATCTGCACGCACTCGGACTTCAACCGCACGATGCAGGCGAACTCCACGCAGGGAACGGACCACGCGTGGGGCAACCATCAGATCCTCCTGGGAGGTGGCATTCATGGCGGACAGGTACTGGGAACGATGCCGGTGCTGGAGCTGGGCGGGAGCTCGGACCTGGGCACTCTGGGGACGTGGATTCCGACGACTTCGGTGACGCAGATGACGGCGGGTGTGGGCGGCTGGATGGGGCTGAATGCAACGCAGCTGGCGAGCGTCTTTCCGGATTTGGCGAACTTCCCGACGGGGGCGCTCGCGATCTAACCTGATCTGCCGGTGAAGCGAAAGATGGCGCAGAGCTCGTCGCCGGTTGAGCCGTAGTCCAGCTGGTTGGCGATCTCTTTGAGGTCGGCGAGATGATCTTCGGTCGACATGGGCAGGCGGCCCTGCCACAGGCGGGTAAAAGCGGGGTTGCGGTCGAGGATGGCCGCGTGTTCGGCGTTGACGTAGAGGATGTCGAGCTGATTGGGCCGAGTGGCACAGTGAGCTTCGACGAGGCGCAGAAAGCGGCGGATGGCCGGAGCTTCAAAGGGGTGAAAGAGAAAGACGACGGTGGGCGACGCGGGAAGAGGTGTGGTCAGCGCGTCGCCTTCAACAAGGCGAATGGGCGCGAGGCGATCGGGTGCGAGGCGATCGGCGGCCGCGGCAAGGTTGGAGCGAGCGATCGCGGCGAGCGAGGGATTGAGCTCGATACCGACGACCTCCTGAAAGGGGTTCTCCGCGGCTAGGATGAGGGCTCGACCCTTTCCGCAGCCCACGTCGAGAAAGGTATAGCGATCAAGTGGGAAGGGCGGCTCGGCGCAGGCCTGCCAGAGGTCCAGGAGCGCTCTGAGTATGGACGGGGCGACGGCGTAGTATGCGGTGACGTATCGGTCCGCGGGCGCTCCGGTGCGAAGGTCGACGCGAGGTATGAGGCCGCCGGTCTCGGTCCCGAAGCGGGCATCGAAGGGATGGATGGGCGACGTGACTGCGGCGCCTGGTGTGGGGCGGCGGGAGCTTTCCGGTGGAACGGACTTGAGGCGGCGAGCGGGCATGGTCAGCGGATCTGGACCAGCGTTCGGTTGCCGTCGAGTCCGAGCACGCGACGACCTGCGGGGGTTATATCGTTGGGCGACCAGGCGGGTTCGGGTTCGAAGACGATGTCGGTGCGGCTGATCGCTTCAAGACCAGCGAGGCGATTGCGGATCTGCGCCGAGAGCTGCGCGATGGCGTCATCGGTTGGACTGGTGGAAGTGACGGCGAGGTGGACCTGCACCCTTTCGGGGACGCCCGGAATGCCGGCTCCCGGTGCATCGGGGTCTGGCTGAATCTCCAGACTACGGACGAGGCCGAGATCGACGATGTTGCAGGGCAGGGCGGGATCGTAGCAGTCGCGGAGAGCGTCACGGATGGCGGAGGCGGAGAGCATTGCAGCCTCGATGATAGAAGCAAAGGCGATGCCTGCGGGGACTTGGGCAGAGGATGGCAGCGGCTCCAATGTTGTCTGACGCAGCTGGTGGGATTGCGGCTGGTCTCGAGAGATGTACGTCGCTTCGCTCCGTCCGTTAGAAGCAAGTGCGGGGATTCTTCGCTGTGCTCAGAATGACAAACAAAAACCACAATCAGATACAAAGTTGGCTAAAAGTGTCGCAGGTTGCTGGCGGGGGTTGGGGTTGGCCGCGGGG
>CAXTRT010000074.1:0-11850 GCA_964246835.1 uncultured Acidobacteriaceae bacterium
GGGCATACTGGAAGCTGGGGCCGAACGCCCCTGCGAGAGATTCGATCTGATGTTCTGGATGCCCTTGAAGCTGCTGCCGGCTGTTCTTCTTCTCCTCCTGCCGAGCCTGCCCATGGCGGGGCAGGAGAGCTCGCCCACGCATGCGAAGAAGACTGCCAGCTCCGGGCGGAGGGCGGCGGGCAAGAAGACGATGTCGGCTGCGTCCAAGAAGACGTCCCCTGGAAGGTCGTCTGCCGGAAGTTCAAAGGCGGCTGCTGGGAGATCAAAAACAGGAAAGACGAAGACCTCGACCAGTAGGCGAGGGAAGAAGGTCGCGGCTTCGGCGAAGGGACATGGGGCGAGCGGTGGGCCCACGCCGCAGACGCTGAAGCTGGCGAGCGCGTTCCGGGCGACCACGGAGTTGCGGCCGATGGCGCAGCAGCTGGCCGCGCAGAGGTCGCCGGCAGCCTACGCGGGGGTGCAGGCATATGCACAGGGGCATCCGGGTGACGCGGCTTCCGCGGCGTACCTGGCGCTGGGCCATGCGTATGCTCTGGATCACCGGTATCCCGAGGCAGTTGGGGCATTCCGGGCGGCGCTGACGGGGAGTGATGCGCTGAGTGACTATGCGGACTATCTCGGAGCGCAGGCGGCGATCCATGCCAACCAGATCGATGCTGCGGCCGGGCTGTTGAAGAACTTTGCTGAGCGGCACCCGGACAGTATCTTTCTGGCAAATGCGCCGGTTCTGCTGGCTAACCTCACCCTGCAGCAGGGGGACGCGGCGGGTGCGATACGGTTGCTGGAGCCGCTGCGAGAGACGGCGCTTGCGAAGAACGTGGATTTTCAGTACGCGCTGGGGCGTGCTTACCAGACGGCCGGCCAGACGGGCCAGGCGGCGGCGCTGTATCGGGAGATTTACATTGGGCAGCCGTTGACGAACGAGGCGATTCAGGCCAGGCAGCAGCTGCAGGCGATGGGGCAGGGGCTGACGGCGGCGCAGCGGAAGGTGCACGCCGACCAGCTGTTCGACGCAAAGCACTATGCCGAAGCGGCGGACGAGTACCACTCGATTCAGCGGGATGACGCGACGCTCTCGCAGGCGGACAAAGACGCGCTGACGATCTATGCGGCTGCCTGCGACTACAAGCTGAAGAAGATCGGACGGCGTGAGGTGGAGAAGCTGCCGGCCACGACGGACGACAGCGGGGCGCTGAAGATGTATCTGCTCGCGGAGCTTTCTCGCAGTGAGGGCGACCGGAGCCGGCACGATGCCCTGATCACGCAGATGGTGGCGCAGTATCCGGCGAGCCGGTGGCTGGAGGAGGCGTTGTACTCGGGCGGGAATATGTACCTGCTGCTGCATGATTCGGGGCAGGCGATCTACCACTATGCTCTGCTGACGAAGATGTTTCCGACGAGTACGTATGCGCCCTCCGCGCACTGGCGAACGGCGTGGATGAACTATCGGCAGCGGCACTATGCGGAGGCAGCGCGGCTGATGGAGGAGCAGATCGAGCGCTATCCGGGCGGCCAGGAGATTCCTTCGGCGCTCTATTGGCGGGCGCGGATCTACGAGGATGAAGAGCGGAATCTGCCGGCGGCGGCGGCTTTCTACAAGTCACTGGCGGTGACGTACACGAACTATTTTTATGCAGGGCTGGCGCGGCAGAGGCTGAACGTGCTGGGCGCGCAGCCGGTGGAGACGAGTGCGGTGCTGGCGGGGGTTCGGCGGCCGGCGACGCCGGACCTGACGGGTGAGCTGCCGGAGGATGACCCGCACCTGATCAAGGCGCGGCTGCTGGCGAATGCGTCGTTGAATGAGTACATCGGGCCGGAGATCCAGGCGAGTCCGACGGCGGGCGAATGGGGCGCGCTGGGGCAGGCGGAGATTTACTCCTCCTATGGCGAGGTGACGCGGTCACTGCAATCGATGAAGCACAGCGGGATTTCATTCTTCGCGCTGCCGATGGATCAGGTGCCGCAGGTGTATTGGCGGCTCCTGTTTCCGAAGCCGTTTTGGGACGGGATTCTGATGAACGCACAGGCGAATGGGCTGGATTCGTATCTTGTCGCCTCGCTGATACGCCAGGAGTCGGAGTTCAACGCGGGCGCGGTGAGCCGGGCGAATGCATATGGGCTGATGCAGCTGCTGCCTTCTGTAGGGAAATCTATCGCAAAGAAGCGGGGGCTCAAGGGCTTCAATGCGGGCCAGCTGCTGGTGCCGGCGGTGAATTTGCAGCTGGGAGCGATCAATCTGCGCGAGGTGCTGGACCGATTTGGCGGGCAGCCAGAGTATGCGCTCGCGGCCTACAACGCGGGCGATGTGCCGGTGAGGCAATGGATGTCGAGCAGCGACTACAAAGATACGGCGGAGTTCGTCGAATCGATTCCGTACACGGAGACGCGGGAGTATGTGCAGGCGATTCTGCGAAACCGGGAGATGTATCGGGCACTGTACGCGCCACGATAGAGTGGTTGCCATAGGCGGGCTGCGCTAGCATGAGAGGACGCCCGAATGGTGAAATCGGCAGACACAGCGGACTTAAAATCCGCAGACCCTAACCGGTCGTGGGGGTTCAAGTCCCCCTTCGGGCACCACTTTGGCAATTCATGCTTTTGCCAATCGAGACGCTGGCGCAGGGGCCACACCTGCTTAGGGAGAAGAGATGCTTGAGCTGAGAATCGGACACCGTCTTTTAACTGCCGCGTCTGGCGCGGCGCTGCTTCTGGGAATGAATCTGTGCAACGCTGGAGCGCAGGGCACACAGACGACGGCCGCGCTGCTTTCTACCCCATTGCTTCCAGGGTCTGTTGCACCGGCGTTGATGCCGTTGCCGGCCAGCATGGAGCGGGGCACGGGAGAGATGCGGCTCGATGGAAACCTCGTGATCGTGCTCGAGGGCTATCGCGAGGCGAGGCTGGACCGTGCCGTCAAGCGGCTCCAGGCACGCATTCAGAGCGAGACGGGCCTCATTCTTCTGCCCAAAAAGGCAGAGGCGCAGAGTGTGTTGACGGTGCGGACAGTCGGAGCGAGTAAGCCGGTGCAGGAGCTGGGCGAGGATGAGTCGTACACGTTAGAGGTGCAGACCGCCGGGGCGACGCTGACGGCGGCGAACCCACTTGGTGTGCTGCGGGGCATGCAGACATTTCTGCAGCTGATCCACCCGGACAAGGACGGTTTTGTTCTGGATGCAGTGACGATCCGCGACAAGCCGCGGTTTCCGTGGCGTGGGTTGATGCTCGACTCATCGCGGCACTTTCAGCCGATGCCGCAGGTGCTTAAGGAGCTGGATGCGATGGAGATGGTCAAGATGAACGTCTTTCACTGGCATCTGAGCGACGATCAGGGATTCCGGGCTGAGAGCCATCGCTACCCGAAGCTGCAGGAGATGGGATCCGATGGAAGGTTCTACACGCAGACCGAGATGCGTGAGGTGGTGGGGTATGCACGGGATCGCGGCATTCGCGTAGTGCCGGAGTTTGACATGCCGGGCCATGCGCGATCGTGGTTTGTGGGCTATCCGGAGCTGGCGGCCTTGCCGGGACCGTACACCGTGGTGCACCACTACACGGTTGAAGACTTTGAACATCCTGATCCGAAGCAGGACGCGGCGATGGACCCTACGAAGGAAGCGGTCTACCGGTTTCTTGACGGCTTTCTGACCGAAATGACAGCACTGTTTCCAGATCACTACTTTCACATCGGCGGGGATGAGTGCGACGGCAAGCAGTGGGATGCGACGCCGCATGTGCAGGAGTTTATGAAGGCACGCGGGATCAAGGATGATCCCGCGCTGCAGGCTTATTTCACTGGCCGGGTCCAGAAGCTAGTGACGAAGCACGGAAAGATTTCGATCGGGTGGGACGAGATACTGCAGCCCGACACGCCGAAGGATGTCGTGATTCAGTCTTGGCGTGGCCAGCGAAGTCTGTTCCAGGCAGCGTCGCGGGGATACCGCGGGATTCTTTCTGCAGGCTACTACATCGACCTGAACCAGCCGGCGTCACAGCACTATCTGGTGGACCCCAGTGTGCTGCCACCGCCGGACAAGAACGATCCGACGGCGAAAGGATCGGAGGTGCCGGAGCACCTGACACCGGAGCAGGAGGGAAGGATTCTGGGCGGCGAAGCGACGGAGTGGACGGAGTACATCACACCGGAGATCCTAAGCAATCGCGTGTGGCCTCGGTCGGCAGTGATCGCGGAGCGCTTCTGGTCGCCGCAGGCCGATCGTGATGTCGCGAGTATGACTGCGCGGCAGGGCTGGATTTCGCACGAATTGCGAATGCAGGGCGTGGAAAACGGCGGTGTGATCGAGGGCATGGTGCAGCGCATGGCGGGAACAACGGCGACCGACCGGTTGAAGGTGCTTGCGGCGATGGTTCAGCCACCTTTGGACTACAGTCGCGAGTCGGTGCCGGGGCAGGCGTATGACGAGATCAGGCCGCTGATCCACATGACAGATGCGGTACCGGCGGAGAGTGAGACGGCACGACACTTTGCGGAGCTGGCGCATGCTGTGGCGGCGGGCACTGCAACACCGGCACAGCATGCGGAGGCGCGGGCCTGGCTGACGCTTTGGGTAGGGAACGACACGCTGTTGGCCCCGACGCTTGCGGCGAATGCGCTGACGATGGAGCTGATCCAGGTGTCGCACAACCTGTCACGGACGGCAGCCATTGGGCTAGAGGCTCTGGACCGTATCGAAGGCCGCGGGGGCAAGGGAAGAGAAACGACGGCACAGCAGCAAACCGAGCTCAAGGAGCTCGAGAAGCTTACGCCCGCAGCGCTGCGGAACATGGCGGCCAAGCCAGTTGAAGAACTGGTTGCGGCGAGGCCTTGACCTTGGCATGTATTGATTCACTGATGGTTTACAGCAGCTGCAAAGACACGTGCAACCGCGGATCCCCTTACGGGAATGACAACAGAGAGACAATCACAGCACGCTAGAGCTAGCGTGCTGCGGCAGTCGAGGCCGCGGTTGCTTCTCCGTTCGTTGTTGCTTTGGCGAAGTTGCCATAGCCGATGATGAGGGTGGAGCCGATGAGCAGAGCGAGACCTGCTGTGACCAGGCTTCTGGTGCGCCGGCTCGTTCCGCGCCACTCGTGCAGTACAAGGCCCCAGAGGGTGGCAAAGATGATGATGGATGCCATGTGAAGCGCCCAGGACGAGAAGTCGTACTTTCCCATTTTGGTCTGACCCATGGAGTAGAAGAAGAATTGGAAGTACCAGACGACGCCTGCGAGCGCGGCGAAGATGTAATTGGCGAGGAGGGTGGAAGGAGCGAGCTTATGGATGGCTCCTTGGGTGCGCGGGTCGAAGTCGCTGAGGGTGTTGCCGCTGGTCGCGGTGGAGCGCATGGGATTTGAGCCCGGAACACCGGCGAACTGGGCGAAGGAGCGATTGCGGAGAATGAGGATCCCAGACCAGACGAAGTTGGTGACGAAGCCGCCCCAGAGGACGACGATGAGGACCGGAAGGTTCTGCCAGAGATCGAGCCGGCCGTCCGCGAGCAGATGCTTTTTAGCGATGGCGGCAATGGGCGCGCCGGCGGTCAATCCGAAGGCGAAAAAGGAACTGAAGATGCCGGCAAAGATGGCGACGGCGATGCCCTTGCCGAAGGAGAAGTCCGTCTCGCCGGCTTCGGCTTTCTCTTCAGGCGTTACTTCTCTCTCTTTTGAGAGGCCGGCAGCGCCGTTGACTGCCACGGCGAGAAGGCAGACGAAGACACCTGCGAGAATGATCTGGCCGGAACGCTCATGGAGAATGCTGCCTATCTGGCCGGAGTAGATGGGCGGTATGAGCGTTCCGAAGGCGGTGCAGAGGCCCAGGGCGATGGCATAGCCGAGGGCGATGCCGAGATACCGAATGGCGAGGCCGAAGGTAAGACCACCAAGCCCCCAGAGCGCGCCCCACAGGACGGCATAGCCGATGGCCGAAGGCGGCGCGGCCCGCAGGATCGTGCTGAGATGGGGAACGAAGATGTATGCGAGCACAGCGGGCGCGACGATCCAGGCGGCAAAGCCCTGGATAATCCAGTAGATCTCCCACGACCAGCGCTTGATGCCGCGAAACGGAATAAAGTTCGTCGCGGAGGCGAAGCCGCCGATCCAATGGAAGACAACGCCGAGAAAGGGGTTTGGTCCCAAGATAGCCTCATGGAGCGGAATCTGTAGCGCGAGCGCGTCTCATCGTACTGGAGCGCGATTGCCTTAGGGAAATTTGATTTCTATTGAAGCCGTCGTCTGATCTTGTCGGCGAGCTTTAGAAATCTTTGAAAGTGGGGAGCGCGATCATGCAGGCTCGCTCATGTTTCAATACGGATTGTATTTCCCCTGTAACCTTTTTAGAGAGAAAGGGTGGGCTGCGATGGAAACTTCGGGCAATGGAGCAGCAGAGAAGCAGACGGTGTGGAATGCTCTGGACGGCTTTCACATTGAGCTTCCTTCGTGGGGTTTCGCCAACACCGGCACACGCTTCGGCAAGTTTGTGCAGGCGTCCGCCGCGACAACAATCGAGGAGAAGTTTGCCGATGCGGGCCAGGTCCATGCGCTGACCGGCACAAGCCCGACGGTGGCCCTACACGTGCTTTGGGATCTGCCGAAGGGCGTCGGAGACGTGCCGGAGATCAAGCGGCTAGAGGCGAAATACGGCGTTCGCGCCGGCTCGATCAATCCGAAGCTCACGAAGCTGCAGGACAGCTGCGACCTGGTGGAGGCGGAGGGGTGCTTCCGCGAGAGCTTCTGGCAGGATGTACGGCCGCTGGTGCGCGCGTGGCGCGAGACTCGCGGCCTGCCCGCGAATCCACTCGCCGAGTTGCGCCGCAGCGGGTATGTGGAGCGGGCGGCCAAAGAGCGCGCGGCGAAGAATGCAACTGCGGTCGGGAGCTACGCTTAGGGCATTTCTCCTGGTGCTGTAGCTCGCCTGCTGTGAAGGCCATTTCCTTGATTGCGGCGGCAAACGATACGAGCGCGCTGGGGGCTCGGGATGCTGTGCGTGAGCGCAAGCTGGAGCGGCACATTGCCATCGTCGGGCAGGACTGCATCGAGGAGGCGCTCGCGAGATTAAGCGCGCCCGCTCGCCCTTCATCGCGTGAGGACAGCACCTATGGCCTGAACCTGATTCACCTCGGTCTTTCGATCCTGCGCGGGCAGACGGTTCCTCCTTAGAACTACGTGGCGCACAAGCTGGTGAAGCGTACGCAGCGGCCCTAAGTGTGGATAATTTATGCAATTAGGGTCAGGCCTTATTCAGATTGGGAATGATTGCCCTATTGGTTGTACTTGTGGAATGATGATTCGCAGATCAACCAGGAAGGGATGCAGGGTATGGCGGTACAGACGCACGTGAAGTACCTCGAAGATCGCTGGCATCACGCTTTTGCGTCCAAGCTGGGTGCGCCGGAGCTGCTGCGCTATCGATCGAATCTGCTGGGCTCCGATCTGCGAATGACGAACTTCGGCGGCGGCAATACCAGCTCCAAGCTTAATCAGGTGGACCCCATGGACGGGGATGAGTCCGGGACAGATGAGGAGCTGCGAAGTGAGCTGGCGCAGTTTTATGCGAAGCGCATATCGACGCATCAGCCGATCGATCCGAAGGACTGCGCGCAGGCGATTTTGTTCCTTGCCGGCCCGGCGGCGCGATGTACGACAGGCCATCTAATTCCGGTGGATGGCGGTCTGGTAGAGGCGTATCTGCGATGAGGCAGGAGACCGGTATGGCTCCGCTGCATCCAGCGGACAGCCGTGCTCTGATCGCCGTCGATCTGGGTGCCGAGAGCTGCCGGGTATCGTTGCTGCGGTGGAAACAAGAACGTCCCGAGATAGAGCTGGTCTACCGTTTTGCCAATGCAGCGCGACACACGGACAGCTATCTTCGCTGGGATCTTCTACGCATTACAGAAGGTGTTGAAGAAGGAATCCGGCGCTGTGGGGCAATTGCAACGGAAGGCATCGCCGCCATTGCTGTCGATGGATGGGCGGTCGATTATGTTCGGCTCGATTCGACCGGCACGCCGCTTGACGATCCGTTCTGCTACCGCGACGAGCGAACCGTCTCTGCCGAAAGCCAGCTTCACGAGCGCATCTCCGCCGCTCGCATGCGCGAGCTGACGGGAGTTCAGCTTCTTCGGATCAACACGGTCTACCAACAGTTCGCCGACCGGCAGATGGCGCTGGCTGAGGGTGAGCTCTGGCTCAACCTGCCCGAGTATCTGCTGCATCGCTGGGGCGGCCGGCCGGTGGCGGAGTACACCAATGCCACGCACACGCAGATGGTTGCATTCGGGCAGATGCGATGGTGCGACGAGGTATTCCACGCGGCTGGCCTCTCGCGTCGCTGCGCCGCACCGCTGATTCCGCCAGGCACGGTGGTGGGCCGGCTTTCAGGCGAACTGGCGGCGACGCCGTCTTTGTCAGACGTGCAGCTGATCGCCCCGGCCTGCCACGATACAGCATCCGCTGTAGCCGGCATCCCAGCGCATGGCGACGACTGGGCGTATCTCAGTTCGGGAACGTGGTCGCTGGTCGGCGCGGTGCTTGAGCAGCCGATACGTGGGAGCGATGCAGCGCGGCAGAACTTTACGAACCTGGCGGGTACGGGTGGGCGCTTCTGCTTTCATCGCAATGTGAACGGCATGTGGCTGCTGCGGCAGTGCATGGAGTTCTGGAGCGAAGTAGGGCGGCCGTGGGAGATAGCGGAGCTCGTGGTCCGCGCGGAGTCGGCGCCGGCGCCAGATGGTCTGTTGGACGTTGACGACCCGGAGCTCTGGCTGGCGGGCGAGATGCCGGCGCGCATCAATCGGCAGCGTATCCGGAACGGCCTGCCGGCCATGGAGGATGGTCCGGCAGGAGCGCCCGCGTTGGGGAGCCTGATCTTTCACAGTCTCGCGGCTCGCTATGCGGAGGTGCTGCGGCAGATTGAGTTGCATAGCGGACGATCGCTGCAACGGCTGTTTGTGGTCGGAGGCGGAAGTCAGAATGCATTTTTGAGCCGCCTGACCGCCAGGGCGACGGGGCTGACGGTGCTTCGGGGCGCGCCGGAGAGCTCCACACTGGGCAACTTTGCGGTGCAGCTCGCCACGCTTGAGGGATGCCGCAACGACCAGACGGGCGCTGATGCGGGGCGCGTCGCGGCTTGGGCAGGGCTGCTGATTTCGACCATGCATCCAGAGCTGGCTATGGATGCGTTTCCGACGTGAAGGCAGGCATGGAGCCGCGATCAGGCGCGCCGCTGCGCCTGATTTCTCGGCTGCCACCGGTACACGCGAAGGGAGTTGGCCCAGAAGAACTTTCGGGCCGCTGACGGGCTGTGCGTGGCGAAATAGCTTCTAGCGAGCGCGACGACATCGGAGAGCGGCGAGAGAGGATCACTGTTGGGCCAATCGCTGCCGAAGAAGAGACGGTCCTCGCCGAAGAGCTGCCAGAGGCTATCGAGCCAGGGCGCGTAGGCGGCGAGGGACAACGGAACGCGGCCATCGATGCGGCGCAGGATCTCCGAGCCCTTGACGAAGATATTGGGCCGTTGGCTGAGTTGTTTGAGAGTGGCGAGGTAGTGTGCGCGCTCCGCATCGTCTTTGGGAGGGATGGCCTGCGGGAGATGATCGATCACGATCCGCAGGTCGGGGATTGTTGTTGCAAGGCGAAGCAGATCCGCGACGAGCTGTGGGTTCGGATTTGCGCTCTCCAGAAGAAGAGCGCGACGCGCGAGGTGGCGCAGGTTCGCGAGGAAGAGGGGATCGCCGAGGTGCCGGCCAAGGTCACGATTCCAGAGATTGCCGTAACGGATGCCGCGAAAGAGAGGGTTGGCGGCGAGGCGGTCGAGGTCGGCGGCGAAGGTGGGCAGGACGGGGTCGAGGTCGCCGATGACACCGACGATGAGGTCGTTTCCGGCGGCGATGTGGAGGAGCCAGTCGTTATCGGACGGGAGTGGGCTGCATTCGATGGCGATGGCGGCGAGGATGCCTGCGGGCTTTGCCAGAGCGGCGTATCTTGCTGGTAATGCAGGGCGATAGAGGACTGTGTCGGAGGGCTCAGGCCAGGGAACGCCGCCGGGGCGGGAGGGATCGAAGAGGTGGATGTGGGTGTCGGCGATGGGTGTGGATAGGGGTGCAGAGGCTTCCGCTGAAGGAGGAAGAGCGGCGACGCAGGCGAGGGCTGCTGCGTTGTGGAGGAAGCGTCGGCGGGACAGTCGAGAGGTCATAGATGTGCATTTTTCGCAGAGGTGCGCGCTATTTTTACCGAGGCTGCGGGTGTTTTGTTCCGTTCTGGTTGAGGCGCTCGACGGAGAGCGGTGGCGGACCGAAGATGGTCCGTAGAGCAGGAAGATTTCGCTTGCAGAGTGGCTTAGTTTTCACCGCCTGAGGGTGCCGCGGTGGAGTCTTCGCGGAGGAGGCGGACGGGGCCGAGGAGGCCGGCGGGGACCAGGGGGCTGTTGGCCTTGTAGGGGTTGCGGGCGGTGAAGGTGAGTTTCTCGGCGTTGGGTTGGGCGTCGCCGATGAGACGGTTGACCCAAAGATTGACGACGCGGATTTCGACGAGGTTGTCGCCGGGGTGCATCGCGGAGGTGACGTCGAGGCGGTAGGGCGACTTCCAGACGGTGCCGAGGGGCTTGCCGTTGACGGAGACCTCGGCGAGGTTGGCGACGTCGCCGAGATCGAGCATGACGGGTGTGCCGGGTTTGAACCAATCGGCTGGTGCGTTAATGTGCTTGGTGTAGGTGCCGTGGCCGGAGAAGTACTTCACGCCGGGGTTGCTCGAGTCAGACCAGGAGGCGAGCTGCGGCATGTGTAAGGTCTTTGGTTCGCCTTCGGGTTTGGGGGTGCGGTCTTCGAAGGCCACGTCCCAGGGGCCTTCGACGGTGGCGAGGGTGGCCTCGGTGATCTTGGGAAGTGCGTGCGTGGTCTCTTTGGTGGCGTGGCGGAAGACGACGAAGGTGGTGCCCCAGGGCTCGAGGGTGAGTGGGACGGTGGTGCGGCCGTTGGCTGACTGGAAGGCGGCGGGGGAGACGGCGCCGGTGTCAGGGTGGAAGAGCTCGGGGGCGCGGCCGGTGACGCGGAAGCTGGCCTCGGTGGTGAGCGGAGTGGCGGAGCGGTTGTCGACGAAGTAGAGGTCAGCGCCGGGCATGGTGCGATGGACGAAGAGCACCTTGGTGTCGGGCGAGGTTTTGGTGTAGGTGGTGTCAGGCTGGAGCGCGAGCGGCTTCATAGCAGCCTCGACGGTTTCTCCACTCACGACGCGGCCTTTGCCGACCTTGCGCGAGGGTTCAGAGCCGGTACCCCAGAGTTCGGCGATGAGCTTCTTGAAGGCGGCCTGATCATCTGCAAGAGAAGGGTCGTCGACCGGGGCCTTGCCGACGACGGTCGCGCCCTGGTGGACGAGCTCGCTGATGCGGCGGAGGACGGGCAGGGACATGTGCTGCGCGTAGGGATCAAGCGCGAGCACGCGGTAGCGCATGCCGGAGTCGGTGACGAGATCGCCGTGATCAACCTTGAGCTTGTGGGCGAGGATGTCGGCGTTCACAAAGTCGAAGTTGTAGCCCTCGGGCAAGGCGGGGTTGTGATCGGTGAAGATGGCGGTGACGTTCGAGTCTTCGCCGTAGTAATAAGCGATGTCCGCGACGAAGCGGCCCTGCTGGAGCATGAAGGAGCTGCGCGAGAGATAGTCGATCCAGGGCTTGGCCTGCTCGGCCCAGCACTCGTTGCGATTGAACCACTGGCCGAAGGGCCCGAGGGTGAGACCGGGGCCGGGCGAGTTCAGCGCCGCACCGCCCGGACCGGCCTTTGACCGATCGTCGGGGCCGGGGGGGGCGCCGCGGGGGGGGGGGGGGGGGGGGGGGGTGGGGCAGGGGGGGGGGGGCCGGGGGGG
>CAXTRT010000074.1:11860-13434 GCA_964246835.1 uncultured Acidobacteriaceae bacterium
CACGTAGACGCCTAGGGTCGGCCCGAAGAGCCGTCCCGTCCGCCGGTTAGGCTAGACGCCCCCCCGCGCGCCCGGGGTTTGCCCCGTGGGCGGGCGCGGGGGGGGGCGACGAGGGGCTGATGGACGGAGGAGTGGATGACGAAGCGGTTGAGGCCCATGGCGAGTTCCTTATCGGCGGTGGGCTTGAGGGTGGCGGGCGACCAGGCCCAGGGCGCGGCGGCTGCGGTCATGGATTCGGCGGCGACGAAGGGACGGCCGTAGATGTGGGCGACGGAGGCGGACTCGCGGATGTCGGCGTTAGGGATGGGGAGATCTTCGTTGGTGCCGGGGCGCTGCGTCCACATGGCGGCCATGGGAACGTCGTCAGAGCGCTTCATCTCCATGCCGTCGCCGATGGTGGCGCGACCGGACTCATGCGACTCGCCGTATTGGCCCATGCCGCGCTGATGCAGCATATCGGCGATGACGGCGTAGTGGTTTTCGGCGAGGAGCTCTTCGAGGGTGCGGCGATAGTCGAAGAGGAAGCGATCGCTCTCCGCGGCGGAGCCGATCACGCGGCCGGCCATGGTGGGCAGCCAGGGGCGGGCATCGTAGCCACGGCGATGCTGGAACTCGGCAAGGATATCGTTGGTCCAGTTCTCGGTGCCGGCCTCCCAGGAGTCAGTGATGACGAACTGCAGGCCGGCCTTGCCCGGGGAGCCGCCGGGTGCAGGCGCGGCGAGCGGGCTGGCCTGGCCGGTGGCGCCCATATCGCCGTGGGAGGCTTCCTTGTAGCCGTCGAGGTAGTGGCTGAAGTAGGCCTGGACGTCGGCCTTGTTGAGCTTGTCGACTTCAGGGCCGGTAGCCTCTGGTGGGGCGGGGTGGTTGGTGATGCCGGTGAGCGAGTAGCCCATGCGGAGGATGGTCCACCTTGCTGGCTGGCCGTCCTGGCCGGTGGCGGGCGGGGTCCAGTCGAGGGTGCCGTCGGGCTTCATTTTTGAGGTTAGATCGATGACGTCGGATTTAGGCGTAACGGCGGCGGCGGGGACCTCGCGGGTGGCAGAGGCGTAGAGATCGGGCAGGGTGGAGAAGGCGGCTTTCTCTTCGAAGCGATTAATGCGCGGGCCGGTGTGGAGCTCAAACTCGGCGATGGAGTGCATGGGCGGTCCGGAGGGCGGTGCACCACCGAAGTCGCTCATGTCGATGTCGCCGAGGTTATTTGAGGGCGGCGCTTTCTCGAGATAGGAGATACGGAAGAAGCGCGCGGTGACGGGAGCGAAGTCCATGGTGTGCTCGACGGCGCCGGAGGTGGGGATGCGGACGACGTCGGTGAAGGTGGCGCCATCCTGCGAGGACTGAAGGACGGGGCCGCCGTTTGATTCGCCGGCGAACATGGCGAGCGGATCGCGCGGACCGCCGGCGGCGTAGGTGACGGACTGGATGGTAGTGGGCTCGGTGAACTCGTAGCGGATCCAGCCGGTGTCGCCGGGCTTGGCGGCGAGGAAGCGGACGTCGGAGTTGAGGTCGCGGTCGTAGAGCTGCGCGGCGTTGTCCACGGCGGTGCCGTCGGAGGTGGTGACGGTGGGGTGGAGGGC
>CAXTRT010000075.1:0-13369 GCA_964246835.1 uncultured Acidobacteriaceae bacterium
GGCGAGGTGTGGGTTGAGGGGGAGATCTCGAACTGCCGGCCGGCGGCCTCCGGACACCTTTATCTGACGCTGAAGGATGGCGAGGCGCAGTTGCCGGTGGTGCTGTTTCGACGGCAGGCGCAGCTGCTGCGGTTTCGGCCGAATGCGGGGATGGCGGTGCTGGTGCGGGGGCGGCTTTCGGTGTACGAAGGCCGGGGCGAGCTGCAGCTGATCGGCGAGGTGCTGGAGCCGCGGGGGGCGGGCGCGCTGCTGGTGGCGTTTGAACAGCTGAAGGCGCGGCTGGCGGCGGAGGGACTGTTTCGGGCGGAGCGGAAGCGGGCGCTGCCGCCGTTTCCGAGGTGTGTTGGGCTGATTACGTCGACCTCGGGCGCGGTGTTGCATGACATTGTGACGGTGGTGCGGCGGCGGTATGCGCGGCTGAATCTGCTGGTGTATCCGGTGGTGGTGCAGGGGCCGGGGTGCGCGGCATCGGTGAGTGCGGGGCTGCGCTGGTTCAACCGGAACCCGGATCGGGCGGAGGTGATCGTGATCGCGCGCGGCGGGGGAGCGCCGGAGGATCTGGCGGGGTTTAACGATGAGGCGCTGGCGCGGGCGATTGCGGATTCGGCGCTGCCGGTGATCTCGGCGGTGGGGCATGAGACGGACTTTACGATTGCGGACTTTGTGGCGGATCTGCGCGCGCCGACGCCCTCGGCTGCGGCGGAGATCATGACGCAGTCGCAGCATAAGATTGAAGAGCGGCTGGAGGCATTGGAACGGAGCTTGCGGCGGGCGAGCCGATACCGGCTGCTGGAGGCGCGGCAGCGGTTTGCGCGGATGTCGGCGGATCATGTGTTGCGGCGGGTGCAGGCTGGGCTGGACCGGCGGGGGCAGCGGCTGGACGACCTGGAACGGCGGCTGCGGCGGGCGGTGGAGCTGGCCGGGGCGGCGCGGCTGCGGCGGCTGGAGCAGATGCGCGCGCGGCTGGAGCAGCAGAATGTGGCGACACGGCTGATCTGGGGGCGGGACCGGCTGGCGCGGCTGGAGGCGCGGCTTGAAGCCGGGGCGCGGGGCGGAGTGATGCAGCGGCAGAGAACGGTGGAGAGGGTATCGGCGCGACTGGAGGCGCTGTCGCCGCTGGCGGTGCTGGCCCGGGGGTATGCGCTCCTCTACAACCTTGAGGGGACGACGGGAGAGGCGAGTGGGCTGATAACCTCATCGACGGATACGGTGCCGGGCCGGCGGATACGGGCGCGGCTGGCGCAGGGGTCGCTGCTTGCCGAGGTGACGGAGACGGAGCAGGGATGAAGAAGCTTTTTGGGACGGATGGGATTCGCGGGATTGCGGGGCAGGCGCCGCTTGATCCGCGAACGATTCATGCGATCGGCGTGGCGCTGGCGCACTCGCTTAAGCATGCGAGCGGAGCGGCGAAGGTGCTGCTGGGGATGGACACGCGGGAGTCCAGCGGGTGGATTGCCGGGACGCTGACGGCGGGGCTGACGGCGGGCGGGGCGACGGTTGAGAGCGCGGGCGTGATCACGACGCCGGCGATCGCGTATCTGGCGCGGGAGCACAGGTTTTCGGCGGGGGTGGTGATCTCGGCCTCGCATAATCCGTGGGAGGACAACGGAATCAAGCTGTTCGGGCCGGATGGCTATAAGCTGCCGGATGCGACGGAGATCCGGATCGAAGAAGAGATCTTCCGCGCGCTCGAGCGGACGGGTGAGGATGCCGTGGTTGAAGAGCAGGCGCCAGCGGTGAATGAGGCGGACCGGGCGGAGTATGTGCGCTTCCTGCTGGCGGCGGTACCGGGGCTGACGCTCGACAACCGGCGGATTGTGATCGACTGCGCGAACGGCGCGGCGAGCTCGGTGGCGCCGCAGCTCTTCAGCGATCTGGCGGGCGAGGTGGTGATCACGCATGCCTCGCCGACGGGGCGGAACATCAATGCGAACTGTGGGGCGCTGCACCCGGAGATTGTGGCGGCAGAGGTGATGCGGGAGGGTGCGTCGCTCGGCGTGACGTTTGACGGCGATGCGGACAGGTGTCTGTTTGCCGATGAGCATGGGCGCGTGGTGAACGGCGATGCGGTGCTGCTGCTGGCGGCGCGGGATCTGCAGGCGCGCGGGCTGCTGGCGGGGGCGACGGTGGTGGCGACGACGATGTCGAACATGGGGCTGGAGGCGGCGCTGAAGCGGTCGGGCATTGCGATGCTGCGAGCGCCGGTGGGCGATAAGTACGTGCTCGAAAAGATGAGGGAGACGGGGGCGGCGCTCGGCGGCGAGCAGAGCGGGCACATCATCTTCAGCGGGCGGTCTACGACCGGGGACGGGCTGCTGACGGCGCTGCTGGTGCTGGACATCATGCATCGCGCGGGGAAGAGCCTGGCGGAGCTGATCGAGGATTTGACTGTATTTCCGCAGGTGATTGTGAATGTGAAGGTGCGCGAGCGGCGGGCGCTCGAGATGATGCCGGCGGTTGTGGCGGCGACGCGGGCGGCGGAAGAAGAGCTGGCGGAGAGCGGGCGGGTGGTGATCCGCTACTCGGGCACGGAGGCGCTGGCGCGGGTGATGATCGAGGCGGAGAGCGAGCCGGCGATGCGGATGCACGCAGATGCGATCGCGGGGGCGATCCGGGCGGAGATCGGAGTGTAGGTGTTGTGGGGCCGGATCATGTTACGGCACACAGGTTTATCATTGTGGGTTGGTTGGGCGTGAGCCGGCGATGAGGATGTCGACGATACGGCGGGCGCTCGGCTCCCAGTCCGGCATGGCCATGGTATGAAAGACACCGACGAGGGCGCGGACGATATCGTTTGGTTCAGTGTCTGAACGCAGATCGCCATTGCGAATGGCACGCTCGAGCAAAGCGAGAAATGCGCCATGGATGAGGCCGCGCACGCCTTCGAAGAGGCGCATAGAGCCGCCCGCGACAGACTCCATGGCGGGAAGGATGAGCCGTTTGTCGGCTACGTGATCGATGAAGAGGAGCATCCAGGCGCGGAGGGCTTCGAGCGGCGGCATGGTGGCGGCGAAGCGCTGCCCGGCTGCCGTCAGCTTTTCCACTTCGTTGCGATAGACGGCTTCAATCAGGGCATCGCGTGTAGGGAAGTGGCGGTAGAGGGTGCCCGAGCCGATGCCTGTCTGGCGGGCGATGTCGTCGAGGGTAGCTTCGGCTCCGTGCCGGGTGAAGGCGTGGCGGGCGACTTCGAGAATGCGCTCGCGGTTGCGCCGCGCATCCGCGCGAGGCTTGCGTGCGGCCGAGGGTGCCGAGGGCTGCAATTTAGCCATGAGTACATTTGTAGAATATTGTGCAACCGGAGACGGTCCCCGCTTATCTACATATGCGGAGACAGTCTCCGTTTTATGATGCGGAGACGCGGATGTCAATTCTGGCGCGGTACTTTCGTGGTCGTGCCAGCAAAACAGCTGAGAGGGAGGGTTCTATGCGCATTTTTGTGACGGGAGCGACGGGTTTTATCGGGACGGAGCTGGTGAAGGAGCTTCTTGGGGCAGGGCACCAGGTGCGCGGGCTTGCACGCAGCGACGCCAGCGCGGCGCAGCTAAAGGAAGTGGGCGCTGACGTCCATCGCGGCGATCTGGAGGACCTGGACAGCCTGCGCAGCGGAGCCACGGGCATGGACGTCGTGGTGAATCTGGCGTTCAACCACGACTTTTCGAACTTCGCGAAGAATGGGGAGGATGAGCGCAAGGCGATTGAGGCGCTTGGGTCGGTTCTGGAGCCAGGCACGCTGCTGATCGTGACCTCCGGGACGGGACTGGCGAGCGGCGGGCCGGGGTATCTGCGCACGGAGAGCGATCCGCCGGAGAGATCGGCTTCCGTGCCGCGGCAGCCTGAAGACACCGCAAAGGCTGTCGCCGAGCGCGGTGTGCGTGTGGGGATTGTGCGCCTGCCGCAGGTGCATGACACGCGCAAGCAGGGGCTTGTGCCGCTGCTGACGCAGACGGCGCGGGAGAAGGGCGTTTCGGCGTACGTCGGTGATGGCGCGAACCGATGGGCGGCGGCTCCGCTGAAGGACGTAGCGCACCTGTATCGTCTGGCGGTCGAGCAGACGGGGCCGGGCTTGACGGTGTATCACGCGGTGCAGGAAGAGGGCGTGACGGCACGCGAGATCGCGGAGACGCTCGGCAACGGGCTGAAGGTGCCGGTGGTGTCGATCGATCCGGAGAAGGCTGCCGAGCACTTTGGGTGGTTCGCGCACTTTGCGGGGCTGGATATGCCGGCGTCGAGCGCGTGGACGCGCAAAGCGCTGGGCTGGGAGCCGACTGGGCCGGGGCTGATTGAAGACCTAACGAATATGAAGTATTTCTGAGGGAGCTGCACTGCCAGCTTCGGATAGCTGTCGGTCTGCGGTGCAGGGGCCCTGAAGCGATGGGGCCCCTCGCTTGGCAGCGGGATAGTACCTGAACTTCTTGGAGAGTGGAGTAACCACGAGCAGGGAAGGATCCAGTTTCGGCGAGATCCTGTTCTTTTGTTCTGCTTGGTTTAGTTTCCCGGATACTCCGAAACACATTTGCTCGATATGGTGGACTTTTAGGTCAATATGAGGATACTAAAGCCGTACTAGAGTATCTGGTGGAATGGATTGTGCATCGTGCGGGCAGTACCTCAGACGGACCTTCCAAGGGAGTCCTAAAGAGGTCCAGAACTAAGATCGGTTAGGCAACTTTTTAGATTGTGCGACGTGCAACTACCACACTCTTAATGGAGTTCTGCTATTTATACGTATGATTTGAGGATAGATGGCGAAGACACAGACACTGATAGCGCAGGCATATTCTGCTTTTAATCGTAGGGATATCGACGGCGCTCTGGCGCTCATGAGTGAGAACGTCAGCTGGCCGAAGGCATCGGAAGGCGGGCGGGTTATTGGGAAAGAAGAGATTCGGGCTTACTGGACACGGCAATGGCAGGAGTTTGATCCTCACGTCGAACCAGTCGAAATAAGAGAACAGGAAGGGGGCAAGGCTGAGGTCAAGGTTCATCAATTAGTGAAGAGTCTTGGCGGCGATGTGCTTTCAGATAGCGAGGTGTGGCACGTTCATACCATCGCGAACGGTTTGATCGAACGCATGGACCTTAAGGAAGGTGAAGCAAGCTCGGACCAAACCCCATCCGCGGCGTTCTCCAGACACTAGGCTGTGCGAGGACTCCGCTGCTGATCTTGGATTGCTGATCTTGGATTGGCGATCTTGCCGGGCTTGGGCCGGTCGGCTAGTATCGCCGTATGTATGAAGACTTCACGGTGACGGATCGATGGACGGGCGAGAGCCTGCACTGCACGTGGAAGGGCACGATCGTCGCGATTGCGACGCGGCACGCGGATGCGACGGATATACGGTTTGCGGTAAATGGGCGCAACCTGTACATCGCGATGCCGAATACGGCGTGGGTAGAGCAGAAGCGGCGCAACGGCAAGGTGATTACGGATTATCTGGCGGCGCAGACGGCCGGGCGGTATCTGAAGCAGGCGATCGAGAGCGGGTATGACAATGGCCGCGACCTGTACACGATGACGGTCGACGAGGTGCTGGAGCATGCGGACGCGGTGGTGCATGAGGCCGGACGGACGACGAATCTGCCGTCGCTGCCGGTGATCAACGACGATGTGAAGCCGGAGACGTTTCTGGGGGAGCTGCCGGGCGACCCGCCGACGCGAACCTATGCGGGAGCGCCGAAGCCGAACGAGAATGACACGGTGAAGCTGTAGGTGGCGACGCGGCGCGGCTTCCTGCTCTCGCTGGCCGCGGCCGGCAGCCGGGCGCTGGCGATCCCGTTCCGGCGGCCGAAGCTGACGGCGCTGCCGACCTATCGGGTTTACTTCGGGACGGATACGGCGAACGGGCAGGCCAAGGGGATCTATCGGGCTACATTTAATGCGAGCTCCGGTGAACTGACGCAGCTCGGGCTGGTGATGGAGGCGGCGCAGCCCTCGTTTCTGGCGATGGGCCCGGCGGCGGCGCAACGGGTGCTGTATGCGGTGGGTGAATCGGGTGAGGGCTCGGTCGGCAGCTACCTGATCGAGCCGCAGACGGGGGATCTGCGCCGCATCGGGCAGGTGAGCTCGGGGACGGCGGGACCGTGCTACCTTTCGATCGACGCGACGGGGCATGCGGCGTTTACGGCCAACTATGCGGGCGGCGGCGTGAGCAGCTACCGCATTGAGCCGGACGGCACGCTGAGCGCGCCGGTGGACCAGGTGAACTACAAGGATGCGGCGCGCTACGGCATCAATGGGCCGAACGCGGCGCGGCAGGACGGGCCGCATCCGCACTCGGCGACGATCTCTCCGGACAACCGGTTTATGGTGGTGTGCGACCTGGGGCACGACCGGGTCTCGATCTTTGAGATCGATGGCGAGCCGGCGAAGCTCGATACGGATGAGCCGCATCTGTTTTCGAACAATCGACCGGGATCGGGGCCGCGGCATGTGGTCTTCCACCCCAACCAGCGCTGGGTGTACTGCATCAATGAGCTGGACTCAACGATCGACCAGTATCTGTGGACGGCGACGCACGGGACCAACCCGCAGGCGCTGCTGACGCTGGCCGGACCGCCGGTGAAGACGATCGCAGCGGAGTTCACGGGCAAGAGCACGGCGGCCGAGGTAGCAATCTCGCCGAACGGATATTTTCTCTATGCGAGCAATCGCGGGGAGGACTCGCTGGTGGTGTTTGCGGTAGACCCGGCCAAGGGCACGTTGACGCTGGTGCAGCGGATCGCGTGCGGCGGAAAGATGCCGCGGCACTTTACCCTCGATCCGACGGGCAACTGGCTGCTGTGCGGGAACCAGGAGGCGGGCGGTGTGACGGTGTTTCGGCGGGATGGCGGGACGGGCCGGCTGAGCGGGCCGGTGAGCACGCTGCCGGTGCCGGGGCCTATGTTTACGCTGTTTGGCTGATGCAGGACGATGCTGAACGAGGAAGGGCCAGCCACTGGGGCCGGCCCTTCGACGTTTGTGGGACTCGGGTTATAGCGAAGTTCTTGAAAGTGTGTCGCTGGAGCGCGCCAACTGCAGATCTCTCTACTTCGCAAAACGAAGAAGCCGTTTAGCTTCGGTCGGAGATGACACTTCTTTCCCGATGGGAACAGGTTCTAGGCGCTCATGGTCTTCATGTCGATGACGAAGCGGTACTTTACGTCGGATTTGACGACGCGGTCGTAGGCTTCGTCGATCTTGTCGACGCCGATCAGCTCGATGTCGGAGACGATGTTGTGCTCGGCGCAGTAGTCGAGCATCTCCTGGGTCTCCTGCATGCCACCGATGTTGGAGCCGGCGAGCGAGCGACGGTTTGCGGTGACGCTGAAGGGAGGGACGACGACGGGCTTTTCCGGCAGGCCGACGAGGCAGACAGCGCCATCAAGCCGCAGCAGGTTGAGGTACGCGGTGATGTCGTGCTCGGCGGAGACGCAGTCGATGATGAAGTCGAAGCTGCCGGTCTGTTTGGCCATGGCGGCTTCATCCTTTGAGATGACGACGTCATCGGCACCGAGCCGTTTGGCATCGGCGATCTTGCTCTCGGAGGTGGTGAACTGGGTGACGTGGGCGCCGAGAGAGTGGGCGAACTTGAGCGCCATGTGGCCGAGCCCGCCAAGACCGACGACACCGACTTTTTTGCCCGGGCCGGCCTTCCAGTGCTTGAGCGGCGACCAGGTAGTGATACCGGCGCAGAGTAGGGGCGCGGTGGCGGCGAGATCGAGCTTCGGCGAGAGCGTGTAGACATAGTGCTCGGGCGCGACGATGTTGTTGGCGTAGCCGCCGTAGGTGATGTTGCCGGCGTAGTCCTTGGCGTTGTAGGTGCCGACCATGCCCTTGCTGCAGTACTGCTCGGCGTGGGCGAGACAGTTATCGCACTGCATGCAGGTCTCGACCGTGACGCCGACGCCGGCGAGGTCGCCGACTTTGAATTTCTTGACGTCTTTGCCGACGGCAGTGACGGTGCCGACGATCTCGTGGCCGGGAACCATGGGGTACATGGCGCCGCCCCACTCGTTGCGGACCTGATGGATGTCAGAGTGGCAGATGCCGCTGTAGGCGATCTCGACGACGACATCGCTCGGGCCGGGATCGCGGCGTTGAAAGCTGAAAGGGGTAAGCGGCGCGCTGGCGCTCTGCGCGGCGTAGCCTTTGGACTGGATCATTGATGAATCTCCTCTTGCTGATTGGATGCGTGCTGTCGATGGTAGCTTGCGGGGCGGAGCTCTGGCTGAACGCACGAACCGCCAGCGGGGTGGCTGGCGGTTCCTGCGAGCGCAATGCAACAGAGGCTATCCGGCGTTGAGTGTCTTGAGATCGAGAACGAAACGATACTTGACGTCGCTCTTGACGACGCGGTTCCAGGAGTCTTCGAGCTTGTCGAAGCTGGTCATTTCGATGTCCGAGACGATGGCGTGCTTGCCGCAGAAGTTGAGCATCTCCTGGGTTTCGGCGATGCCGCCGATCTTGGAGCCGGTGAAGGTCTTGCGGCCAAGGACGGAGAAGGCGGTGATGGGCAGAGGCTTTTCGGGAGCACCGACGGTGCAGAGGACGCCGTCGCGCTTGAGCAGGCCGAGGTAGGCGTTGACGTCGTGCTCGGCGGAGACGCAATCGAGGATGAAGTCGAAGGTGTTTGCGTGTTTGCCGTCCCAGCCCTTTTCGCGGGTGAGGAGGACCTCGTCAGCGCCGAGTTTCTTGGCATCGTCGATCTTGTTGGCTGAGGTGGTGAAGAGGACGGTGTGGGCGCCGAAGGCGTGCGAGAACTTGAGGGCCATGTGGCCGAGCCCGCCGAGGCCGACCACGCCGATCTTCTTGCCGGGGCCCGCGCCCCAGTGCTTGAGCGGGCTGTAGGTGGTGATGCCGGCGCAGAGCAGGGGAGCGGCCGCGGCGGGGTCGAGGTTGGCGGGGACGGTCAGGGCGAAGGCCTCGTCGATGACGATGTGGTTGGCGTAGCCGCCGAAGGTCAGGTTGCCCTGCTTGTCTTTGGCGTTGTAGGTGAAGATGGTGGCCTGGCGATCGCAGTACTGTTCTTCGCCGGCGGTGCAGGAGGGGCACTCGCGGCAGCTATCGACCATGCAGCCGACGGCGGCGGTGTCGCCTACCTTGAACTTTTTGACGTTGGCGCCGACGCGGGCGACCTTGCCGACGATCTCGTGGCCGGGCACCATGGGGTAGAGGGAGTTCGACCACTCGTTGCGCGCCTGATGGATGTCGGAGTGGCAGATGCCGCAGAAGTCGATGTCGAGGAGGATGTCGTTGGGGCCGGGGTCGCGATGCTGAAAGGCGAAGGGAGCGGGGGCGGACGTGGCAGAGTGCACGGCGTAGCCGTTGGTGCTGATCATGGAGTCTCCAAAGTCTGGTGTGGGCTTTGGATGCGCAAGGGAGGGGAAGGTCGCAGGAGCACGCTGGACGTCACCGGCTCATGTTGAAGTTGACTGTGATGGTTGTTTGCACTTCGACCGCTTCGCCGTCAGCGCGATAGGGCTCATATGTCCACTGTCGAACCGCTTTCATGGCGGAGTCGGTGAAAACGAGGGCAGGAGACTGCATGGGTACGAGGGATTCGATGTGTCCATCCCGGCCAATCATTGCCCGAAGGACGACGGTTCCCGAGATGCGTGCCGCCCGCGCCTGATCCGGATACTGGGGTTGAACCTTGGTTAGAAGGCGGCCTGCCGCAACGCTTGACCCGATCTCCAGCGAACGAGAGACCATCTCCTGCGTGGGCATTGCGACGAAGCTGGAGTCCTGGGGCGCAAAGGTGGAGAGCTGATCGACGTGAGCGCGGAGAGCCGGAACACCTGCTTCATAAATCACGATGTCCAATGCTACGGCTTTCCCTTGGAAGTGTCCTACTGTGTTCCGGACCACCTGTTGGGTGCCGTAGTTCAGAAAGAGGCGAAGACTAGGCTGCCCAGGGTTAAAGCAGAAACTCGGGTTCAAGCCGAGAGGAGGAAAGCCCGGGGTGTGGGGCGGGTCGAGCATGATGCAATCCAGATCGACCTTCGAGAAGTTTCGCTTCTCGAAGAGAGGACTGGTGACTTCAACATCTTTCTTCTCAGGGATAGGATCTTCGAGCTGCATCTGCAGGACAGAAAGCAGCTCCGGAGGCGGTGGCTGCTTCGCTGTTCTGAAGGTCTGACCCTTGTTGAGGGTCTCAGTAGCAACGTACTGCGGCGAGACGAAGGCGCGACGAATGCGGTCCGGGGAGGCCCAGAGTTCCTCAAAGGTGCCGTGTTCGGAGACGGTTCCCTTCGGCGTCAGCAGATCAAAACTAACGGCGAGATGCCATGGTTTCAGCGCTTCGTCATTAAGCCGAGAGGCTTTTCGGGCATCGTCCATCCGCTGAATGAGATCATTTGGCGATTGAGCGACGACGAAATGCACAAGGGTGGATAGGATCGGCAGAAGACGGACAAAGTGTTTCAGCATGCGTGCGAGGGACCCCGCACACAGCTTACCTGCTACTCGTCGTAGTGCAAAAGACTAAAAACGTCGTACTCGGGGAACTTGGCGCGGCCTTTGAGGAAGTCGAGTTCGATGGCGAAGGCGAGGCCGGCGATCTGGCCGCCGAGCTGGCGGACGAGCTTCACCGTGGCCTCCATGGTGCCACCGGTGGCGAGCAGGTCGTCGACGATGACGACGCGCTGGCCGGGCTGGATGGCGTCGAGGTGAATTTCGAGCGAATCGGTGCCGTACTCGAGATCGTAGGAGACCTTGGCGGTGGGGGCGGGGAGCTTTTTGGGCTTGCGGACGGGGACGAAGCCGGCATTCAGGCGATAGGCGAGGGCGGGGCCGAAGATGAAGCCGCGGGCCTCGATGCCGAGGACGAGATCAATCTCCTTGCCGATGTAGTAGGCGGCGAAGGAGTCAATGAGCTGGGCGAAGCCGGCCTTGTCCTTGAGCAGGGTGGTGATGTCGTAGAAGAGGATGCCGGGTTTGGGGAAGTCGGGGACGGTGCGGATGAGGGGCTTGAGCGCCTCGCAGTTGAATGCGTTGGACATCGTGTCTACCATGCTCCTTCGATTGTGAACGGGCCGAGGCCGGCGGCCTCGGAGTCTGCGAGTTCGTGTTCGACGACGGAGTCGACGCGGCTGCCGCGCGAGCCCTTCCGGACGGCCTGTTGCAGCTCGGCGAGTTGCTCGCCGGTGCCGCTGGCGACGATCTCAACGTGGCCGGCGTCGGTGTTGCGCACCCAGCCGGAGAGGCCGATCTCGGCGGCTTCGCGATGGACGAACCAGCGGAAGCCGACGCCCTGCACGCGGCCTTTGATGAGGATGTGCTGGACCATAAAGGCATTTTCCCTGATGCTATGGCTCTGCTTCGTGCAGTGAAGGCCATTTTTTTTGAGAGAAAATGGCACAGACGGGAGTGGCCTTACATACAACTTCAGGAAAAATCCATTAACGTTGTTGTATTCGATAGACGTACGCGTCAGAGATGTAACGGCCACCGAACTTTTGGCCACCAAGCCGCATGCCTTGGACTGAGTCCGCGTTACCAAAGAGCTCAAGCAGCTCCGCGATCATAGGGTCAGCTGAGGGAAGGATCAGCATTGCAGGAAGCAATCGAACGAAGTGCCCTTGGAGAGCAAAAACAACTTCTTCATACGCCTTAAGCATGTGCGGATCACGGAAGGTCGGAGCCGATAGAACCAGACGCCAATCGTCGTAGTAGGCGGTAAACATCCAGAAAGCTACGTTGATCGAGAGGCCAGCGGCATCAAGCGTGCGAAGCACTTCATCACCGGTATGTACGTCGAGTTCTACCAGAGTTGCTTGATCCATTGCAGCATGCCATCCTTCCCGCCAATTGCTTCGAGTAGGTCCGAAGCCTGATCCCTGCTCCAGTGCGCGTAGCGGCTCTCTTCAGACCAGCTCTCTGCGAGATTCCAGAATACAGCAAGCTTCGGGTCGGCTTTTCATGCTTCAGTTAAGGCAGTTTCCAGGCGCGCCAGTCTCAACAGTTCCGGTAGCTTATGGGTGAAGATTCTCTTGGCATCATCGCGCTCAGGGAAGTCATATTGAGCTATTCGTTTTGCAAAACACGCCTTGAGCGCGCACTCGATAGCGTAGCCGGCCAGGTAATACGCTCCGCTAAACTCACCGGCATTGAAGAGAGTTCTAGCTTCCCGGATGCGAGTGTCGGCGAGCTGCTGCAGGTCGGCTCGATTCATTCGTTGTTAGGCGCGGCTCATGTAGGCGCCTTCGGCGGTGTCGACGCGGATCTTTTCGCCCTCGTTGATGAAGGGCGGCACCTGGACGACGAGGCCGGTTTCAGTTTTGGCGGGCTTGGTGACGCTTGAGGCAGTGGCGCTCTTGATGCCGGGCTCGGTCTGGACGACGGTCATCTCGACGACGGTGGGCAGCTCGATGCCGACGGCCTTGCCGTCGTGAAAGCTGACGCCGATGGTGAGGTTTGGCAGCAGGAAGTCGACGGCGTCGCCCAGGGTGTCGCGCTTGAGCATGGTCTGCTCGAACTTGTCATCCATGAAGTAGTACTCGTCGCCGTCGTTGTAGAGGAACTCCATCTTTATCTCGTCGACGTGGACGCGGTCGATGGGATCGGGCGAGCGGAAGCGTTCGACGAACATGGAGCCGGTGCGGATGTTGCGGAGCTTGGCCTGGATGAAGGCGCGCAGGTTGCCGGGGGTGCGGTGCTCGACCGAGAAGACGAGGTGGAGGTCATCTTTGAACTTGATGACCATGCCCGGGCGCATCTGCGTTGCGGGAATCGACATAGAGAGGGTCCTTATGGGTGGTGCGAAAAAGGTTGAATCGTGCAGCGAAGGCTTATGGCCTGGCGATCTCGCAATCAATGACGATCGTCACGATACGGTCGCAGGATGAACAGCCGGGTGCCGCGTGACAGGCGTTCCCAACCAACTGATTGTAGCTTAGCCAATCGGCTGCTCCCTTGGGAGCAACCAGGGTGCAAAGGCTTAGCGGGCGCCGAAGAGATGACGGAAGAAGTGTCCGATGCGATGACCGATGGTGTGGGCTGAGGGAGCAGGCGGCGGCAGAGGGGATTGGGCGATCTCGTGGTCGGAGAGCTTGTCGTTCACGGCCGGGGCGGTGGTGATTGAGGCGGGAGGAGGCATGCGGGCTGGCGCGGGAGGCGCGGCGGCAGGCGCGGCTGGGGCGGTGGTTGGCGCGGCTGGTGTGGCCGCCGGAGATGTCGGTGCTGGAGTGGGGGTAGCGGCGCCTGTGGGCGGCGCGGAGGATGCTCCGGTGCCGTCCGAGCTGTGTGCGCCGTCGCCGCTGAAGGCGAGGGTGGCGGCGACCTGGGCGTGCGGCTGTCCGGGCGGGGCCTGCGGAACGGCTGTAGCAGCGCTTGACGTGGTGAGCCCCTGGCTTTCGGCGGCGGGGAAGGGGTGCTGGACCTCGTTGGGAG
>CAXTRT010000076.1:0-10502 GCA_964246835.1 uncultured Acidobacteriaceae bacterium
TCCGTCACCCCATCTACCGCCGCCTCGCCCGCCACACCCTCGAAACCTCCGCCCTCACCGCTGAGGCCACCGTCCCTGCCCTCCTCACCCTGCTCACCAGATAAGGACCGGTTGAACAATGCAAGCACGCCGTCGTCTCGACCGAACAAGCACGCCGTAATTAAACAGAAGGCCGTCATCTCGACCGACCCTGAGCGAGCCGGAGGCGAGTCGAACGGGAAGTGGAGAGATCCCCGCATTTCGCCGTTGTCGTTGCTTGTTCTTCCTCATATCGCCTGCAGCGCGATCTCCCAAAGAGATCCTCCTCCAGACACACAACAAAGAAACCCTGCACACAGCCCTCAAAATCAGACCGCCGCCGCATCCAAGCACCTGATGGCCACCCTCGCTCCCGCCGAAGACACCTCCACCCCGTCGGTCACCACCTCACCGCGCAAACGGCAGATCCACGGCTATATTCTCTTCGTCTTCGCAGTCCTGCTTGCCTTGGCGCTCGGCTACCATCTCCTCAAAGAGCTGGAGATTCTCTACGTCAGCGCCCTCTTCGCCGTCGTCCTCACCCCGATCGTCCGCCACATCCAGACCCTCCGCATCCGCCGCTGGTCCCCCTCCCGCGGCCTGGCCATCGTCATTCTCATAGCCGCCGTCACCCTGGCTCTCTTCTTCTTCTTCTGGATCGCCCTTCCGCCGGTCCTTCGCGACCTCCGCCAGTTCATCATGGACGTGCCTGCTCGCACTCCGCTGCTGGTCGCCAAAATCAAGCGCCTGCCTCTCGCGAATCACATCGGTGTCGATGAAGCCGCCGCCCGCGCGCAGAACGCTCTCGCCGCCACCGCCAGCTATCTCTTCGGAGCGCTCCCCGACTGGCTCTCCCACGTCTTCGACATCCTCACCGCCGCCTTCCTCTGTATCTACTTCATGCTTGAGGGCGGCGAGGCCTACGCCTACTTCCTCTCTCTCTTCACCCCGCGGCCCCGCGCCCGCCTCAACTTCACCCTGCAGAAAGCCGAGGTCAAGATGAGCAAATGGCTGCTCGGCCAGGGCTCGCTCATGCTCATCCTCGGCGTCGCCAGCACCGTCGTCTTCGGCATCCTGCACGTCCGCTACTTCGTTCTTCTCGGCGTCCTCATGGGTCTGCTCAACATCATCCCCATCGCCGGCGGCGTCGTGACCATCATCCTCGCCGGCGGCGTCGCCGCGCTCGACTCCTGGCCCAAGATGGCCGGCGTCTTCATCTTCTACGCGATCTACATCAACCTCGAAAACGCCGTCCTCACCCCGCGCATCATGAAGTCCTCAGTCGACCTCATGGGCCTCACCGTCCTGGTCGCCCTGCTCGTCGGCACCGCCCTCGCCGGCATCGTCGGCGCCCTCGTCGCGGTCCCCACCGCCGCCCTCATCACCGTCCTGCTCAACGAATACGCCGTCAAGCACGACCCCGAAACCCACGCCGTCGCCCAGACCTGACGCCTTCGATCACCCGAACGGCACTCTGAAGCCATGCCCTTATGTTAGGCAGACTCTGATCAAGTCCTCTGCTTTCCTTTCTTCCCCTCCGAGCACCGCAAGGAACCTGCTCGCGCTCAGACCCGTGAAACACTTCTTTGACTTGATTAGATCTTCGTTAGAAGCATAGCTTCAGCCATGCCATAGGCGACCTCCGTGCACCGCGGCTTCAGCCGCTGAGGTCAGCTCGGGTCTACTTTCAGGACTCAGTCAAAATGTCCTTTAGAGCAGTGTTCCCCTTGGTATAAAGATGTCATCTCGACCGGAGCCGGGGTCCCCGGCGAGCGCATTTGCTCGCTGGGGTGAGAAGCGAGACCGCCTTTTCGTCTCGCGAAGTGGAGAGACCTGCAGCTTACTCATACCGACTACACACCTCAGGAACTCTGCTCCAGAACTGTTATCTCAACCGCAGCGGAGAGACCCGCAGTCCACCCAGAGCAGCAAGACTCCTTCCATCACCACTGCTATCCTCAACTCGTGGCCGATCTCAACCTCTCCCAGCCTGAGCGCCGAAACCTTGCCGTCCCCATCGTCCTTGCGCTGGTCGTTCTCGGCCTGGCCGGCTTCTTCGTCTTCAGCTTTACGCCCCACACCACGGCAGATGTCGCCATCACGCGCGTCGACGTCTTCCCCGCCCACACCGTCTTCAAGTCCGACTCGATCGTCGTCGGAGACGATCCCTCGCAGGACGATCTCTACGCCCTCGTCACCGTCCGCATCACCGACCGCCTTCGCCTGCCGCTCTTTCTCAAAGACATCACCGCCACCCTCATTCCATCGGACGGCTCCCTTCCCCCCGCCACCAGCGCCGTCGAGCACGCCCAGCTGGAAAACCTCTACACCAGCTTCCCCGCCCTCCGAAAGCTAGCCGCCGCCCAGCCCGCGCCGCTCCTCCTCCGCGAGTCCCGCATCGACCCCAACCAGACCGTTGAGGGCTACGTCATCCTCCACTTCCCCGTCACCGCCGGCGTCTGGAACGGCCGCAACGACGCCGTCCTCACCCTGGACCTCTATCACCAGCAATCCCTCACAGCCACCATCCCAAAAAACCAAGCCAACGTACCCGCGCAGGCCCACCCTTAAGTTCAGACAGGCCTGTCATCTCGACCGAAGTGGAGAGACCCGCAGCTGTTCGAGCCGGCAACGCCGCATCAGAACTCACCTCCGCCCACTCAGCCGTCCCAGCACACCTTTCAGCGCATCGAGCTTCTGCCCAGCCTCCCCCAGCCGCCCGGCCGCAGTCAATCGCTGATAGTCGTCAAAATCCCGACTCGCTTCATTGATCAAAGCGCCTGTGTCCGGCTGCGTTGCTACAGCGCCCCGCGTCTCAGTCGCCGGCCCAGGCGCAGGCGCACTCGTCTGCGTCAGCGTCGACGCCTCGCCCTCAAACAGCGACCGCAGTGCCGCCTCAAACGTCGTCCCATACGCCAGCTTGTCCTGCAGCGCGAGCACCACCAGCCGCAGCTCCGGCATCGGGCTCTGCTCCGCCTGTAGATAGATCGGCTCGGCGTACAGCAGCGCCCGTCCCATCGGGATCACCAGCAGGCTCCCGCGCAGCACATGCGACCCCTGCTGGTTCCACAGTGTCAACTGGCCGGAGAGCTGTGCGTTCTGATCGATGCGTGCCTCGATCTGCTGCGGCCCGTCGATCAGCCGCGTCTTCGGAAAGTCATAGACCATCGTCGTCCCGTAGTTCTCACCGTCACTCCGTCCGGCAATCCAGCCGATCAGGTTGTTCCGGTTCGCCGGCGTAAACGGAAGAATCTCGACGAACTCCTCTTTCGTCCCTCCCAGCAGCTTCATCAGCACAAAGTTCGGCTGCATCGCTTGCACAGCCTGCTGACCGTCCGCACCCGCTCTGGTCTCCGTCGCAACCGTCCACAGATCCTCGCGGTTGAAGAAAACCTCAGGATTCGTCATGTGATACAGCCCGTACACCTGCGACTGCAGATCGAAGATCCCCTCCGGATACCGAACATGGCGCCGCAGATCGGCCGGCATCGCGGCCGCATCCCGGAACAACCCCGGAAACACTCGTCGATACGCCCCAATAACCGGATCGTCCGTCTCGAAAACATAGAACGAAGTGCTCCCGTTGTACGCGTCGACCACCGCCTTCACGCTGTTACGGATGTAGTTGACCGATTCCTCCCCTTGCCGGTAGTGCGTCGAATACGGATAGCTGTCGGAGGTCGTGTAGGCGTCAAGGATCCACGACAGCCGGCCATCCTCACCCACAACCATGTACGGGTCCTGGTCAAAGACCAGAAAGGGAGCCAGCTTTGAAACCCGCTCGCGAATGTTGCGCCGCATCAGCAGCCGGCTGTTGGCGTTCACGTCATCGCTGAACGGCAGCGTTCCCAGGTCGCCGCGCGCGATCGCCAGCAAGAGCCGCCGCCCAAAGCTGCCGACCCTGATGCCGCCCTCCCCCTCGTACGACGTTAGATTGTTGCTCTGACCCTGCGGATAGTTGAACTCCTGCTGCCTCGTCTTCACATACACATCGGTATCAGTCAGCTCGCCAAAGTACACCTCGGGCCGCGTAACGTTCAGCCCCGGCATTGTGCTCTGCACCGGCATGTTGCTCAGCAGCAGCAGCGGCAGGCCCTCGCCGCTAAAGCCGTTCACCGGATTCATCGTCAGCCCGTAGCCATGCGTATAAATCAGCTTTTCATTGATCCAGTTCCGGCTGCTTACCGGCAGCTTCTCGACATTCAGCTCGCGTGCGGCGAGCATCACCTCGCGCGTCGTTCCGTTCAGGTCGTAGCGGTCGATATCGACCTCAGGAAAGTCGTAATACGTTCGAATCTCCTGCACCTGCCGCAGCGTATCCTGCAGCGCGCGCCAGTCCCACAGCCGTATGTTGTCGAGCGTCGGTTGATTGTGTGCCGCATCCGTCGCGCCCACCGTCATCTCCGCCGGAAACTCACTCCGCGAGAACCGGTCGAGACCATACGCCTTCCGCGTCAGCTCGATATTGTGCGCAATGTACGGACCCTCACGAACCAGTTGATTCGGCTTCACCACAAAGCTGCTGACATACCAGCCCACCACGCTCAAAAGCACGTAGCAGAGCGCCGCCGGCAGAGCCGCCGCCACCACACCCGCGCCGCGCGATCGCCGTGTCGCATTCACCGCCGCGATCACCGCGCCCACAATCAGCGCCGCCGAGACCAGCAGCAGACCCGGCAGCGTCACATGCGCGTCCGTGTACGTCACCCCGTCAAAGAGCGTGTGGTGATCGAGCACCGCCTGATATCGGTCGACATACACCGTCATCGCAAGCACCAGCAGAAGAAAAGAGCCGGCCAGCGAAATCCCGCGCCATGGCGATGTCGTATAGCTGAACCGTCGCGTCTCAAGCGTCCGCGACCCGCTCGTAATCACCAGAAACAGCACCGCAATCGCGCAGCTCGCGATCGCCAGCGTCAGCAGCCAGCTGTCGATCAGCTGCCAAGCCGGCAGCGTAAACAAAAAGAAGCCCAGCGGCTTGCTGAAGATCGGGTCGGTCGCCCCGCCCGTCACGTGCGGCGCATACCGCAGCAGCGCCAGCGTCGGCCATTCCGCCATCATCGTAAGCCCCGCCAGCAGCGCAATCACCAGCGACACGCCAAGCGAGATCCACCGCAGCGCAGGAGCGACCGGCAGCATCAGCCGCTGCCCACCCACCACAATCGCATGCGCTCCCGGCAGATCATCCGCATGCGATCGTCGGATCACGAAGAACGCGCCATACAGCAGCAAAAACGAGCTCGCCGCAAAGAGCGAAAACACCCCAGCCTCCAGACGCAGTGTCGTCCAGAAGACGCTCCCATAGCCGAGCGAGTTGAACCAGAGCAGATCAACCCAGCTCGACAGGACAGTCTGTCCAGCAATCAGACACAGGACAAAAAGAGCCACAGCAGCAAAAAGCCACCGTCTCCGTCCGCCCGGCTTACTCTCCTGCGGCAAATCGATATAGTCCGGCATAGTCCCTCCGCACTCCTCCGCCATCGAGGGATCATCGCGATTCTACAAGGCATGCACCGCCCTCCCCGGAGCCGCTCGCTTTCCCCTTCAAAAACGCAGGAATTCGTAACCGTTCCAGTCCGCCACATCCTTCCCTGCAAGTCGCCGGTATCTAGAGTCACCCCACACGCAAAGCTCGCCGCAACTCTCGATCGCTCCTCTCTTTTTGAGTTGTCCTTCTTGCTTGTCTTTCTTGTTTGTTCTTCTTGTTTGCCTTTCTTGTTTGTCAGCCCGAAGGGATCCGCTGTCTTTCTTGCCTCCCTTTACCCGAATGGAAAACCATCCAGCCAATAAACTAACCTCATGACTCGCCGCCGTTTCATCGCCGACATCTGGGATCGCGATCACCACACCGCCGCCCTCACCGGCGACCAGGCTGCACACCTCGCCCGCGTCCTCCGCGCCGAGCCCGGCCAGATTTACGATCTCGTTGCCGGCGGCTTCCTCCATCGCGCCGAGATCACCGCCGTCTCGCCCATCCGCGTCGTCTTCACCCTCCACGAAGAGCTCGAAGCCGAAACCAACCTCCCCCTGCACCTCCTGCTCGCCATCTTCAAGTTCGATCACTTCGAGTGGGCCGTCGAAAAGGCCACCGAACTCGGCATCGGCCGCATCACCCCCATCCTCGCCCGCCGCACTGAGAAGCACCTCGCCCAGGCCGCCGCTAAACGAGTCGATCGCTGGCGCCGCATCGCCCATGAAGCCTCCAAACAGTCACGCCGCACCTCCATTCCCGAGATCGCCGATCCCACGCCGCTCCATTCCGCGCTCATCGCCGAAACCGCCCCCCTCCGTATCCTCCTCAGCGAACTCGAACAGGCCACCCCGCTCCAGTCCGCCCTGCATCAAGCGCTCACAGCCTTCAACACAACAACACCTGCCGCAACATCATCTCTCAACCCTACCGAAGCAAGGCCGTCCCCAACCGCCGTCATCTCGACCGAAGCGCCTCCACTGTCCGCCGTCATCTCGACCGAAGCGCAGCGCAGTGGAGAGACCCCCGCATTTGCTCCTGCCGAACTCCAAAACATCGCGCTCGCCATCGGCCCCGAGGGCGGCTGGACCCCCGAAGAGATCGATCTCTTCACCGCCCATGCCTGGCAGCCAGTCACCCTCGGCCCACGCATCCTTCGCGCTGAGACTGCCGCGATCGCCGCCATCGCCGTCACTGGCGCCATGCTCGGCTGAGTCCCAGAGCTTATTGGTTGTCATCCCGAAGGGATCTGCTGTCGTTCTTCTTTCCTGCAAAGGGAGACTCTGAACAAGTCCTTTGTTTTTCTTTCTTCATTCCGAGCAGCGCGAGGAACCTGCTTTCGTTCGGACCGGCGAAACATCTTCCTGAAAGCTAGAAATCCTTAACTCGACCAGCTACGCTCCATCACCACCGCATAAAACCCATCCATCGCATGCACCCCCGGCAGCGTCCGCAGCGCACCATCCCGCACCGCGTCGGCCAACTCTCCGCGAAGCGTTCCTAGCTCTCTCAACTCATCCAGCAAACCCCAAACGTCCACTCGCCGGCAAGCCGTCGTCCCCTCCGCAAGCACCGCATCCACCACCCGCTCGCACTCCTCCGGCTCGAGCGAACACGTGGAGTACACCATCCGCCCTCCCTCCGCTACACGCCCTAGCGCCGCCCGCAGAATCTCCCGTTGCCGCGCCGTCTGCCGCAGAATCTCCGCCGCCTCCAGCCGCAGCCGTATCTCAGGATTCCTCCCCAGCGTTCCCGTTCCGCTGCACGGCACATCGCACAGCACCAGGTCGAACATCCCCTCCGCCACCGGCAGCGCCGTCGCATCAACCGCCACGCACCGCACCGTCCCACCCAGGCCGGCGCTGACCGCCGCCGCTCCCAGCCGCTCCTCCATCATGCGCAGCCGGCGCGCACTCACGTCCGTCGCCAGCACCTCCGCACCAGGCAGCCGCGCCGCCAGCACCGCCGTCTTTCCGCCCGGTGCCGCGCAGCAGTCCCATATCCGCAGCTCTCGCGCCTCCCGCGTAGGCGCTGCCATCGCCGTCAGCTCCGCCACCAGCCGCGATCCCTCATCCATCACCGGCGCACCGTCCATCTCCGCCAGCAGACCGGCCGGCGCCGGCTCACGCTGATCGGCCTCGCATACCTGCATCGCCGCGGCTCGGCCGTACTCTGCCACCCATCGCTCCACCAGCCACGCCGGATGCCCCAGCCGCTCCGCCATCGCAGGTACCGTCTCGAAGATCTTCGTCGGCAGCGCCTTCGGCCCGGCCGCAACCTTCCGCAGCACCGCATTCACCATGCCCGTCGCGTACTCCTGCCCCGCCGCCCGCACCAGTGCCACACTCTCGCTCAGCGCCGCGTGCGCCGGAATCCGGTCCATGTGCAGCAGCTGAAACGCCCCCATCCGCAGAGCCACCATCACCTCCTCGACCACCACGCTCTCCGGCCGCGCAAACAACACCCGCAGCCGTGCGTCGAGCGCGATCTGCCAGCGCAGCACACCCATCACCAGCGCCATCGCCAGCCCGCGATCCGCCTCGCTCAACCCCTCAAGCGCCGCCCCGCTCCCGCTGGCGTGCAGCAGCTCATCCGAGTGCCCGCGTCCCGCTCCAACCTCCAGCAGCACCCGGAACGCCGCCCGCCGCGCGGCGGAAACGGTCTCCGGCTTACGTGTCACCGCCACCGCCTTACAGGTCTCCGCCCGCGCGCCCGCTTGGGTCGAGCCCGCACGCGGGAAGCCCGGCTTCGCTCCGCCCTGCCCGCCCACGGGCCCACGCCGCTCAGCCAAGCCGCTCGCCGCCCTTCACCTGGTACCCATGCAGAAACTCCGCCGCCGACATCCGTCTCTTGCCCTCCATCTGCACCTCTCGCAGCTCCAGCGCGCTCATTCCGCCACACACCACTAATAGCCGCTCTCCCTCCGCCACCAGCTCTCCCTCCCGCGTCATCTCCAGTGGCTCATTCACGTCATCTATCGTCGCCATCGCCATCCCGTGCACGATCAGCTTCCTGCCGCGAAGTACCGTATGCGCCCCCGGCCACGGATAAAAGCCACGCCATCGGTTACAGATCTCCTGAGCCCCTCGCATAAAGTCGATCCGCCCCTCGTCGCGCGTCAGAATCGGAGCCAGCGTCGCCCTCGCATGATCCTGCGCCACCGCATGCACCGTTCCCGCCTCCAGGCCTTGAAGCGTCTCCACCAGCAGCTCCGCCCCCACCTCCGCCAGCACCGGAAACATCTCGCTCGCCATCGCCGTGTGCGGGATCGCCACCTCGCGCGCCAGCAGCATCGGCCCGGTATCGAGACCGGCCTCGAGCCGCATCGTCGTCACACCCGTCACCCGCTCTCCCAGCGCCACAGCCCACTGCACCGGAGCCGCACCGCGATACTTCGGCAGCAGACTCCCATGCACATTGATATTGCCAAACCGCGGCAGCGCCAGCATCCAGTCCGGAACGATCCGTCCATACGCCACCACCACGATCGCATCCGGCATGAGCGACTCCAGATTCGCCCGAAACTCCTCATTCCCCTTGATTCGTTCCGGCTGCGTCACCCGCAGCCCCCTCTCCTCCGCCGCCAACTTCACCGCCGGCGCCTGCATCGCCAGCCCGCGTCCCGAGGCGCGGTCCGGCTGCGTCACCACCAGCGAGACCTCATGGCCCGCCGCCAGCACCGCCCGCAAACTCGGCACCGCAAACTCCGGCGTTCCACAAAACACAATCCTCAACCGCTCACCTCGCCCCCGCCCGTACTCAATAAGCATTCCCTACGCCGCATCAGCTACTACCCGCCACAAATACCGCAAAGCGGTCGAGAACGCTACGAAGTACCGAAGCACCTACCACTCGCCGTTCTTTTGCAGCTTCTTGATCTTGCGCAGCACCATCTCCCGCTTCAACCGGCTGATCCGGTCGATAAACAACACACCATCCAGATGATCGATCTCATGCTGCAGCGCCCGCGCCAGCAGCTCCTCGCCCTCCACCTCAAACCACTCGCCATTCACATCCTGCGCCCGCACCTTCACCCACGCCGATCGCTGCACCTTCTCGCGGATCTCCGGCAGACTCAGACATCCTTCCTCTTCCACCTGCCTACCCGTTCCCTCCACGATCTCCGGATTGATCAGCGCGATCTTGTCCTTCGGATCCTTTTTGAAGCTCACATCGATCACAGCAATACGCTTGCCGATCGAGATCTGCGGCGCCGCCAGCCCTATTCCCTGCGCCGCATACATCGACTCAAACATCTCATCGACCAGCGTCTCCAGCTCCTTATCGAACGCCGTGACCTCGTCCGCCCGTCTCGCCAGCACCGGCTCCGGATACTTCACCACCTCGTGAATCGTCATCGCCTTCTTTGCCACTGCCCTACTCCCTCATATCGGCCCTCCGGCCGCAAACTTGAATCGCACCTCATGCCGCACCTTTGTTGTCATCCCGGAGGGATCTGCTGTCGTCTTCGTTGCGTTCCCACTGCAGTTCACAACTCCAGCAACTCGAGCGCTCAATCATCAGTACGCCCGAATCTGCCGCGCATACCCCTCAAAGTTCCGCTGCATCTCCCCCAGCGAGTCCCCGCCAAACTTATCGATCACCAGCCGCGCCACCGTCAGCGCCACCATCGCCTCCGCCGCCACCCCCGCCGCCGGCACCACGCACACATCCGACCGCTCATACGCCGCCTTCACCGGCTCCCGTGTCTCAAAACTGACCGACCCCAGCGGCCGTCGCAGCGTCGAAATCGGCTTCAGATACCCCCGCACCACCACATCCTCCCCATTCGAGATGCCGCCCTCAATCCCGCCCGCATTGTTCCGCTCCCGCGAAAACCGCGTAAACCGCTCCGCTCCATTCTCCCCAACCAACTCATCCCCACGAACCGGGCCGCCGGCGCCCTCCCCCCTATACCCCATAGCATCATGCACCGCCCCCCCCCCCCACACCGCCCCCGGCACCCCCCCCCCCCCCACCACCCCCATAACCCCCAGCACACGACAAACCCCCA
>CAXTRT010000076.1:10512-12636 GCA_964246835.1 uncultured Acidobacteriaceae bacterium
GTCTCTTGTTCCCTATCCCCTGTCTCCGGTTGTTCCTCATATCCGATCGCATCGTGCACCGCGGACCCCATGCTCTCCGCCGCCGTCACCCCGCGCCCGAGCTCCACCGCCTTCACCGCCTGCAGACTCATCACCGCCTGCGCCAGCAGCCCATCCATCCGCTCATCCCAGTTCACATGCGTGCCCACACCCGGCGGCAGCCCGTGCACCACCACCTCAAAGATCCCGCCGATCGTGTCCCCCGTCCGCAGCGCTCCATCCACCTCCGCCTTCATGCGCGCCTCTGCCTCGACATCCACGCACCCCAGCACTACCTCGTCCTTCGCCGCCAGCCCCGCAATCTCCTCCCACGCCGCATCGCGTCCCAGCTCTGCGCGGCCCACCCGAACCACATGGCTCCCCACCAGGACGCCCAGCTCCCGCAGCAGCAGCTTCGCCATCGCCCCACACGCCACCCGCGCCGCACTCTCCCGAGCGCTGGCTCGCTCCAAGACATAGCGCGCATCTTTGAAGTCATACTTTAAGGATCCCGCCAGATCCGCATGCCCCGGCCGCGGCGAGGCCACCGCCTTATGCTTCTCCGCCTCACCCTCACCCACCGGCAAAATCTCTTCCCAGTTCTTCCAATCCTTGTTCGCCAGCGTCATCGCGACCGGGCTGCCGATCGTCTTGCCGTGCCGTACCCCGCTCAGAATATGCGCCGTATCCTTCTCGATCCGCATCCGCCCGCCGCGCCCATACCCCTGCTGCCGCCGCCACAGCTCGCGATTCACAAACTCCTGGTCCACCGGCACTCCCGCCGGCAACCCGCTCACCAGCGCAACCAGCGCCTCGCCATGGCTCTCTCCGGCAGTAGAAAATCGCAGCATCACTCCCCATAACCGCGCGCATCCGGCGCAAAAGATTCAAGGATGATTGTAGCGAACCACGCCTACATCTTCGCTGCCTTTTGTCCACCCGGCGAAAGCGAGCACGCTAATCAAGCGCACTTGAATGCAGCACACCGACCTTCCCCTCCTTTCCTACGACGAAGGGAAGCGACAGTGCCGTCCAGTCCTTGTCATACGCCGCTTCACCTCCCACCGTCTTCTTCACCGGGGACCATGATCGCCCATCGTTCCTGGAGATCTGCGTCCCAGCCGGCCCTACGCTGATCCATCGCTGGACAGCACTGGCATACACCACCGCGTTCTGGTGTTCAAGCAGAGGCGCAGCTGGCACGGTCCAGTGCTTTCCACCATCCGACGAGAGCGCCACGGAGGCGCCAACCGCAACCTCAATCATCCTCAACGCACCAGAGCTGCCAGTCTCCATGCGTGACGCAACCGAGCTGACGCCGGCGACCGGCAGCTCCGCTCGTCCCCAAGCGAGAGCACAGGCACCGTCCGGAGCCCCTGCTTCGCACTTCGCATACGTAAAATGCACATACCCCTTCGTAGCTCCGGTCGTGACATACAGCAGAAACGGCCCCTGTGACCATAGTGTCGATTTCGACGCGCTCTCGTCCGCCTCCGCTTCCAGACCAGGATCATCGGCAATAAACCACGTCGCACCCGCGTCCTGCGACAGGTACATGGCAAATTTGCCACCGACCGGCTCCGCGAGCAGATATATCTGCTTCGACGTCACACGTCGCAAGCTGTCGAAGGAACTCGGCCCCTCCGGATTGGCGAAGACCAGCTTCCAGGTCAAACAGCCATCGGTTGTCCGATAGAGAGCCGATTGCTCCCCATTACCGCTGCTCATCAACACCGCAGTCGTCCCATCCAGCGCCTGGATGCTGGAAAAATTCCGCTTGGCCCCGCCCGCAGGAACAGCACACGGCTGCCATGTACGCCCTCCGTCCACCGTTCGTACAACAACTCCGTTGCCTCCGCTCGCCCAGGCCACCTGCTCGCTTGGTGAACTGACGGCGTATAGGTCCTGCTTCGTCTGGGAGTCCTGAAGGATCCATTGGGCGATTGAGGGGAACGGCAGGAAGACCGTAAGGAGACAAAGACAAAAGCGCATGTCGGAATCTTATCGACTGGCAGCCGCTCGGCCTATGCCCCAGAAGTACAACGCCGTCAGTCAGGTCCCAACCTCGTTACCCCTGGGCAACGTTTGACCCTCCCGCCCCTCCAC
>CAXTRT010000077.1:0-12459 GCA_964246835.1 uncultured Acidobacteriaceae bacterium
CAACCCAGCAGGCCCCTGCCCCCATCGTGCAGGTCTCCCCGTCAGCCCTGGTGACGGGCCAATCCCCGCAGGCTGGCCATCGCGTCCTCCGCGGTGAAGCCATCCGGCTTACCGTCGCGCATTGATCTAGCTGAAGATCTCCTTGACCTTGTCCAGGATGCCGCGGGCATGCGGCGTGTTCTCGACCACCATGGTGTCTCCCAGCTGCCGCAGCAGCTCCCGCTGATCGCGCGTCAGCTTGGCCGGCGTCTTCACCCGAACCTCCACGATCAGATCGCCCTTGCCGCGTTCGTTCAGGTGCGGCACGCCCTTGCCCTTCAGCTTGAACTCGCGCCCGCTCTGCGTGCCCTCCGGCACCTTGATGACCTCTTTGCCCTCGAGTGTCTCGATCTCCAGCTCCGTTCCCAGCGCCGCCTGCGGAAAGCTGATCGGCAGCACACAGTGCAGGTCGTCGCCATCGCGCTCGTAAAACTCATGCGCCTTCACGCTCAGGACTATGTAAAGATCGCCGCCCGGGCCGCCGAACTTGCCTGCCTCGCCCTCGCCGCTGTACCGGATCCTCGTTCCCTCTTCGACCCCCGCAGGCACCTTCACCGAAATCTTGTGCTCGCGCTGCACCCGCGTCTCGCCCCGGCATACAACGCATGGATCCACAATCAGCGTTCCCGTCCCGTTGCAGACCGAACACGTCCGCGCCACGGAAAAGAAGCCCTGCTGGAAGCGCTGCTGGCCTCGACCGCCGCACTGCGTGCAGGTAATGGGCGACTTACCCTTCGCCGCGCCCGATCCATGGCACTCCACGCACATCTCCATGCGGCGAAAGGTGATCTCCTTCTCCTTGCCGAAGACCGCCTCCTCAAACTCCAGCGCCATGCTCATCTGCATGTCGCGGCCGCGCTGCACACGCGATGTCTTGCGCCCGCCACCGCCGCCCATGTTGAACATCTCGCCGAACAGATCGCCGAAGATGTCTCCCACGTCCTGCACATTCCCGCCAAACGGGCCGCCGCTGGCAGGTCCGCCCGCCTGGAACGCCGCATGGCCGTAGCGATCATAGGCCGCCCGCTTCTCCGGATCGCTCAGCACGCCATACGCCTCGCTGCAGGCCTTGAACTTCTCCTCGGCCGCCGGATTGTCCGGGTTGCGGTCCGGGTGATACTGCATGGCCAGCTTGCGATAGCTGGTCTTGATCTCGCCGTCGCTCGCGTCGCGCGAGACGCTTAACTGCTCGTAGTAATCAATCTTGGTCACGTTTGCCGTCGCACTCATCTCTTAAATCTTTCTATTTGACCAACTCAGGCAGCGGGTTATACCCCAGCCCGTTGTTCGTACTTCCTAAGCCCTGTTCCCTGAACTATGGCATTTCTCCTGAAGGTGTAGAGAAAGCCACTCCCGTCGATGCCATTTTCTCTAAAGGAAAATGGCCTCCCTTGCACTTGAACAACGCCATAGCATCAGGAGAAATGCACTAATCACTAACCTGATCCGGATTGGCCGCGATCCGCACCAACGCCGGCCGCAGTAGCTTATCCCGCAGCCGATAGCCGCGCCGAATCTCCTCCAGTACCTGATGATCCGGAAACTCCTTGGTTTCAATGCTGCCCAGCGCCTCGTGAACCCGCGGATCGAACTGCGCGCCGATGCTCTCAACCGGCTGCACATTTAGCCCCTTCAGAGCCTCTTCCATCTGTCGCAGGATCATCTCGACGCCCGCCTTCAGTTGCTCCGCCGTGCCCTTCGCGCTCAGGGCCAGTTGAAAGTTATCCATGACTCCCAGAAACGGCTCGATCGTGCCCTGCACGGTATAGTCCCGCGCATCCTGCCGATCCTTCACCTCGCGCTTGCGTGCATTGTCGAACTCGGCCTGCAGCCGCGCCAGCCGGTCGCGCAGTTGGTCCCGTTCCGTGGCTACCTGGTCCATCTCAGCCTGCGTGATCTGTGGCGCGGCGGCTGCCTCGCCTGTCTCTGCCGCCTCACTCGCCGCCGTTTCCTGTCCGTCCAGTACCTCATCCTGCATGGTTTCCTCTGTTCTCATAGCGTCCTTTTTATTATTGCTGGTTCCCGGCCATCGCGGAAACCGTCCCCATCGACTCTGCTCGTCCACGCGTCCACCCCTACACCATCCGATGCGCCTGCTCGATCCTGCTTCAACCTGAGGGATACAGCATGCGCTGGAACGCGCCGGCCACGTAGCTGACGGCGTTCATGGTCATCTCGTAGTCCATGCGCGTCGTTCCAATGACGCCGACCGTTCCCCGCATCTCCCCGCCAACGCGGGCCGGCGCCGCGATCAGCACCAGGCCGGCCATCTCCGGAGCCTGCTCCTCCAGATCGAAGACCACCCGCACGCTCTGTTGCTGCGTGTCGATGTAAGCGCTCAGCAGCTCAAACAAGCGCTGCTTGGCCTCAAGCGCCGCCAGCACCTCGCGCAGCCGCTCCCGCCCGGCATCCGATCCCGTCCGCGGCACCAGATTGCCGATACCGCCCACAAAGACCGTCCGCTGCTGTGTCTCCGGAACCGCGCCGACCCAGAGCTGTTCTACCGAGTGCAGCAGCTTCTGGTACTCGCTGCGCTCCTGCTCCACCCGTTGCGCGATCTCCGCCCGAACCCGCTCCACACTCCATCCGCGAAAGCTCTCATTCAGGAACGCACCGGCCATCTCCAGCTCGCGCAGCGTAAAGTCCTGCTGCATCGCCAGAACCCGGTCGCGCACCATGCCGCTCCGCGTCACCACCACCGCCAGCACCCGGCAGGGCGCGAGGCGCGAGAAATGCACATGCTCAAGCAGCTCACTCTCGCCCGTGGACGCGATCGCTACCCCAACCCCGCTCGAAAGTGTGGCCAGTATATGGCTGGTCCGTTCGAGCAAAGCATCCGTTCCCTCCGATCCCGCCAGCCGCGAGTCGATCTCCCGCCGCGAGTTGGCCGAAAGCCGTGCGGCCGCAATGCGCGTCCCTCCAGCAAGCTCATCGACATAAATGCGGAAGGCCCGCGCCGTCGGGATGCGCCCGGCAGAAGTATGCGGCTGCTCCAGCAGGCCCGCCGCGGTCAAAGCCGCCATCTCATTGCGGATCGTCGCCGAGCTGACACCGCCGCCATCGTTCGCCAACCGGGCGATGGTGCTTGACCCGATCGGCTCTCCCGTATCTATGTAGCTCGCGATGATCGCGATCAGGATCGAGCGCTGACGGGCGGAGATCGTTTCCATGGCTGCCATTCGCCCTCCTCAGAGCTCAAAGTCTCGCTCGCAGCAAATCTAAGCGGATACAACTCAAGTTTACCGGATTTCGCAAAAGTCGAAAAAGCGGTCTACTCGATCTCCAGCACGCCGCCGCCCTGCGCCGCGACTCGTTCCGCCGCCAGGGCGACCTTTTCGGCAACCCGGAAGAAGCCGGCACCCGAGTCGCTCTCCGGTCCGCCGAGCGAGACCGGCATCCCGCGATCGCCGCCTTTACGAATCGATGGATCCAGCTCCAGCGAGCCCAGAAACTCCACTCCAAACTGCGCCGCCGTCCGCTCCGCCCCGCCCTTCGAGAAGATGTCGATCTCCTCGCCGCAGTGCGGGCAGTGAAACGTGCTCATATTCTCGACAATGCCAAGCACCTCGACCCGCACCTGATGGAACATCTCAAGTGCCTTGCGCGCGTCTTCAAGCGCCACATCGCTCGGCGTCGAAACCACCACCGCACCCGTCAGCGGCACCGTCTGCACCAGCGAAATCACCACGTCGCCCGTTCCCGGCGGCAGATCGACGATCAAAAAATCCAGCTCACCCCACTCCACCTGCATCAGGAACTGCCGCACGATCTGGTGCAGCATCGGCCCGCGCATCATCATCGGCTTGTCGCCGGGTGAGATCAAGCCGACCGAGATGAACTTCACGCCGTGCGACAGAATCGGCTCGATGCGGTTCTCCCCAACGATGTTTGGCTGCCGTGTCACACCCAGCATGGTAGGAACGTTCGGGCCGTAAATATCGGCGTCGATCAACCCCACCCTGTGGCCGAGTTTGGCCAGCGACACAGCCAGATTCACCGCGACTGTCGTCTTCCCGACGCCGCCCTTGCCGCTGCCCACCGCAATGATGTACTCCACCCCCGGCAAAGGCTGTGGCCCCTGCGGAACGCCCGCTGCTGCTGTATGTCCCATGCTGCTCCCCTGCTGTTTGTAAATCTTGTTCCAACTAGACCCTTAGAGAGACTCTGAACAAAGTCCTTTGCTCTTCTTTCTTCCATTCCGAGCAGCGCGAGGAACCTGCTTTTTGTCCGCGTTGACGACCTGCTTCTTCGATTCGCTAAGACCAGCTACCTCGAACCCGTCAACTCGAGCGGAGCCGTGCGGCCTCTTCGCACGGCGCGGTGGAGAGATCCCCGCCTTCCCACAAAGCATAGCCCTCAAACATTCCACGAGCCGCCCAACGCCGAGCGAAGCTCCTTATTCCGTAGCGCCTCGGCGGTACGCATCTCTCGCCTGCGCCCAGCATCCTCGTAGCGGCGGTGCTGGTGCTCCGTCTCGGGGATAACCTGCGGGACCACCAGCCGTCCACCTTTGCCGTCCATGGCAACGTAGGTCAGATATGCGCTCGAGACATGGCGCAGGCCGCCATCGTGCAGCACGTTCTCGACCATCGCGCGCACGCCAACCTCCATGCTGGTGCGAAACGCGCGGTTCACGCTCGCCTTCAGGATCAGCATGTCTCCCACCCGAACCGGCGCCACAAAGTCCAGATGGTCCATACTCGCCGTCACGGTAATCGCGCGTGCGTGGCGAAAAGCCGCCGTGGCGCCGACCAGATCGATAAACTGCATCAACCGCCCGCCAAACAGGTTCCCAATCGGGTTGGCATCCCCGGGAAAGATGATCTCGCTGCGCTCCGATTGCGATTCGGCAACGGTTCGCGTGGGCCCTGCATCGCTCATCCTTCCAGTGTACGGCTGTGTCACCGCGGCCGGGCGAACAGATTCTGCCGAATGCCTTACAGCGCGGCTGCAATCGTTGCCATCGTAGAAGCATGGATAAGATTGCTGCGCTCTCGCAGATCCTTGAGCAAAACCCGACAGATGCCTTTGCCCGCTACGGACTTGCCATGGCGTACGCAACGGAAGGAAAGAACGATCAGGCGTTGGACGAGTACGACACCATCCTGAGACACTCCCCGGAGTACGTTCCGGCCTATCAGATGTCCGCCCAACTCTTCTTAAAGACAGGACAGCCGGAACAGGCTCGCGCGAGACTAGCCGACGGCATCCGCATCGCCGGTCAGACCGGCAACTCTCACGCAGCTTCCGAAATGCAGGCTATGCTTGACGATCTGGCGAGCTAAGCTCATCCCCTTGCACCCCTGCATCCTAATGGTTTGATACTTCCTCTCCTGACCTGGCGACCGTTGCCGCACGTCCAATCCCCCTCTTACTTTGCTTCCTCTGCGTCCGGAGCTTTCTCGTGTCTCAACGCCAAGACATTCCAGTCGTGCGATGGACGCTGTATGTCTTTGCGACCCTGCAGTTCATCCGTTTCTATGTTGTCAGCACACGCTTCTATCTAAAGATGCCGGCATATCTCAGCGGTCATGAGCGGCTGCCCTTTCAGGAGCGTGTTCTTCCCATCCTTCTCATGTGGCCGATCAATCATTGGGCCGCACTGATGCGCGCCGTCGCCGATCGCGGCCACGATCCCGAGACCGCCGCCGCCGCAACCCCGCAGACCGTCGCGTTCTACGTCTTAAGTCTCGTTGCGTTTTCAATCGCCGGCATCTTCACTGTAAAGCTGTACCGTGCCGTCACTGAAAACGGCATTCTGTCCTCGCTCGTATATCCAGTCTTTCTCGTCATCTCCATGTGGACCTACGTCATCCACATTGATGCGAACTACTCCTATCCCTATGACATGCCCGCGCTTGCCTTCTTCACTGCGGGCCTGTACTTCATCTACACCCGCCAGTTCGCACCCCTCTTCGTTGTCATGCTTGTGGGAACGTTCAATCGCGAGACGACACTCTTCCTCATCGGCATCTACATCCTGGACGCCGCCAGCCTGCCCCTGAATTTAGAGAAGATGACCGACGCGCACGCGCCCATCAGTGAGCGCTTTAATCTGCAGGCAGTTCCCTGGCTCCGCGTCTTCAGCCTTGCGATCCTCTGGCTTTCGATCAAAGTGACTCTCGCGCTGCACTTCGCCGGAAACAGCAACGCAGAAAACTATAATCGCGTCATTGAAAATGCCTTTCGGCTCAAGCTTCGTCTTTTGCCCTCGCTGCTCAATATCTGCGCCTATCTGCTGCCGGTGGTCTGGATTTATCGTCGCCGCCTCACCCCGGTTCGCTTCGCCAACTATCTCTACATCCTGCCGCTTTGGTTCGCGGTGATGTTCTACACCGGCGTGATTCTCGAGACCAGGATCTACGGCGAGCTCTCCGCCTACGTGGCCGTCTCCATCGTGCTCTTGCTGGAGGCCCACGTCACCGAATGGAAGTTTGGCTCGAAGCCGGCGCGCCAGACGCCATCCGTGCGCAAATCAATCCCAGGCACAGCGGTGCCGCACGCGCAGTCCTCGCTGCAAACAGAATCGCACCTGGCCGCGAAGTAGCTCGCGCGCTTACGCCTGTGAAGGCCGATTGAACATCTCTTCCGGGCGATTGAGCTCTACCTCCGAGACTCCGCTGAAGCGCATCGTTGGCAGAGCGTCACGATGGTGCTCGCGAATGTAGGCGATCATCTGCTCCCGCACCAGACAGCGCAGATCGAAGTTCTCACTCGACGTCCGCGAACTCATCAGGCAGCGAAGCTCCATCGTCCGATCCGTCAGGTTCGTGACCTGCAGGCCGCATACCTTACCGTCCCACAGCGGCGAGGGATGCACAATCTCATTTAGTCTGGTCCGCAGCTCCTCGACGGCAATCGTGTAGTCCACATACAGAAAGGCTGTTCCCATAATGTCTGAGGACTCGCGCGTCCAGTTCTGAAATGAGTTCTCGATGAAGTAGCTGAGCGGAACGATTAGGCGGCGCAGATCCCAGATCCGGATCACCACGTACGACGTCGTAATCTCTTCGACACGTCCCCACTCGCCCTGCACCACCACCACATCATCGATTCGAATCGGCTCAGTCAGAGCGATCTGCAGCCCGGCCAGAATATTTGAAGCGGTCGACTTGGCCGCGGCGGCCAGCACCAGCGATGCGACGCCAGCCGAGGCCAGCAAGCCGGACCCATAGTGCCAGATGCGCGGATCGTTGAACGTCCACAGCACGGCTCCGATCGTGATGATCACCACAAAACTGATCAGCATGCGCCGGAAGAGCTGGAACTGCGTGTGCACACGGCGTGCCCGCACACTGTCCTCGCCGTTCAGGTCGTATCTGCGCAGCAGCACGGCCTGAAACACATAGATGCATCCAATCGCGAACCATCCCAGCGAGATCACGGTGGCCACGACCCCAATCTGCCGTACGACTTCAGACACGTGCTCGGAGATTCCCGGAACGAACGGTACAGCGATCAGCAGACACGTCAGGAAAAAGATCGCACGCGCAGGCCTGCCCAGATAGCGCTGAAGGCCCCATCCAGGGCCCACGCCCATATCCTCCTTGCGCCGCAAAAACCGGAACAGGATGTAGTGCACGGCATTCGCCAGCACCAGCGCCGCGCAAAACCAGAAAATCACAAAAAACCAGCCGTGATGAAGGTGAAACGCCTGCATCCACAATCTCCTTGACGTCTCTCAGTAAAGCAGAATCGGATGGCCTCGCCCGTTTATCCCACACACATGCATCGACGGCCAAAGCCATGCTCCCCTTGCCAGAGTTCTATACTTGCGTATGGCGATCAGTACCGTACCCGACTCCCTGCCGAAGACTTTAGGCGCCCTCCGCGCGAGTGAATACACATCGGTCCGCGTAGCCCGCAGCGTGAAAGACGAGCTGCGCGACAACCTGATTGCGCGGCTACGCTCGATCCAGAGCACCTGCGAAGCCTTGTTCCCCGGAATCGTCGGATACGACGATACGGTCATCCCGCAGATCGTGAACGCCGTACTCTCGCGCCACAACTTCATCCTGCTCGGCCTTCGCGGCCAGGCGAAGAGCCGCATTCTGCGTGCGCTCACCACGCTGCTTGACCCCTTCGCGCCCTTTGTCGCCGGATCTGAGCTGCGCGACAACCCCTACGCGCCCTTGTCGAAGTTCTCCCGCGACCTTCTTGCGCGGCTCGGCGACGACACCCCTATCGCCTGGATGACGCCGCAGGATCGCTACGTCGAGAAGCTTGCCACGCCCGATGTCACCGTAGCCGATCTCATCGGCGACATCGATCCCATTAAGGCCGCGCGCTCCGGCCACGAGCTTGGCTCGGAGCTCACCATGCACTACGGTCTGCTGCCCCGCGCCAATCGCGGCATCTTCGCCGTGAATGAAATCCCCGATCTCGCCGGCAAGATTCAGGTCGCGCTCTTCAACATCATGCAGGAGGGCGACGTCCAGATCAAAGGCTACCCGGTCCGCCTGGAGCTCGACGTCGCCATCGTCTTCAGCGCCAACCCGGAGGACTACACCGCCCGCGGAAAGATCGTGACGCCGCTCAAGGATCGCATCGGATCGGAGATCCGCACCCACTATCCGGAGTCGATCGACGACGCCATCACCATCACGGAGCAGGAGGCCTGGACCGCACGCAGCTACGCTGACGACAACACCATCCAGCAGATCCAGATCCCCCACTACATCCGGCAGATCGTCGAAACCGTAGCCTTCGCCGCACGCGATGATAAAAAAGTCGACAAGCGCTCCGGCGTCTCGCAGCGCCTGCCCATCTCGACCATGGAGCTCGTCGTCTCAAACGCCGAGCGGCGTGCGCTCATCCACGGTGAGTCGACCGTCGTCCCACGCGTAGGCGACATCTACGCCGCCCTTCCTGGCATCTCCGGCAAGATCGAGCTCGAGTACGAGGGCGAGATGCGCGGCGCGGACGTCGTCATCCGCGAGATCATCCGCAACTCCGTCGCCAGCATCTTCGACCAATACTTTGCCGAGACCAACACCCAGCAGATCGAGCAGTGGTTCAACCTGGGAGGCACCGTACAGCTCAGCGACGCACAGGCCTCGGACGCGAGCTTCGCCGAGCTCAAGCAGATTCAGGGGCTGCTCGAGAAGCTCTCGCCGCTCGACATCAACGCCAAATCATCGCCGGAGATCACCGTCTCCGCCGCCGAGTTCCTGCTCGAAGGCATGACCGCCCACAAGCGCATCAGCCGCAGTGAAGAGCGCGCCTTCTCCGCCGCCGAAAAGAAGCAGCGCACCGACCAGGCCGCGCAGTACGGTGACAAGATGCGCGATCAGCTGCGCGAAGAAGCCACCGCCCGTAACCGCACGCGGCGAGGCTTCAACTAATCCGGCCGCCGCGGTAAGTCCAACATCGTTCAGAGTTCTCGCGAGCTGACGTACTCGCGCCGATCGAAGATCGAAAGATAACCCTAACGAGCCGACAGCACCTCCACCCCATACTGCGGAATCTCCACACTCGTCACAGACCCACCCCGCAGCACATCCGTCATCGCCGCCGGGAGCGCCACTCGCTTCGCCGCCGCTCCGAAGTTCACCAGGATCGCCGTCTTCTTGCCCGCGCCCTCCCGCAGATACAGATCAACGCCCTCCGGCATCGCGCCCCACTCCGGCTTCACGCCGCTCGTCTCCACCATCCATGTCACGGCGTTCGCCATGGTCTTCTCATCCAGCCAAGCGCCAATGTAGGTAATCCTTCCCTTTCCGATCGTGCGCGTTATGGCCGCCGGCTGCCCATCCAGCCATCCATTGCTCTTCCCGTAGCGCATCAGCACCTTCGTCTCCGGGTTGGTCGCACTCATCTGCTCGGCCCACATCGTGCCCTCACCCGTGCCCCACTCCCCGCTCAGCGGCACGGTCTTGTCGAGCGCATAGTACTGCTCTACCCGCCCGCCCAGCATCCCCGCCAAGGCTCCCGGCTGCCGTTCCACCGCCAGCGCATTATCCCCGTCCTTCATCGCGGACCGCTGCCCCAGCACCAGGTGTCCACCGCCCTGCACATACGCGAGCAGGCTATTTGCATCCGCCTCCGTCAGCAGGTTCAGCGCCGGCGCAATCACCAGCTTGTACCCGGCCAGCGGAGCCGTCGGCTTCACAATATCGACCGAGTGCACCACCGCCCGCACCGGCCCGTAGTAGCTCAGCAAGGCCTCAACCGGATCGAAGGCCTTGTTATGCCTCTGGAAGTTCACCGCCCACCGGCTGTCATACGAGTGCAGGATCGCAACCTCGCTCTTCACCGTCGTTCCCGCCAGCGCCGGCCCCGCCTTGGCGAACTCCTGGCCCACCTGCGCCACCTCGGCATAGAGCGGCACCGGCGTTCCATCCGCGCCGATCAGCGCCCCGTGGTACTCCTCCTGCCCGTTCAGAGCGCTCCGCCACTGCCAGTAACTCACCGCGTCCGCGCCGTGGCCGATGTCGTGCCACGCCATCGCCCGCACCTCACCCTTGTTGAGCGCGTTGTTATCCGGCGACCAGTTCACGAAGCCCGGCTGCGTCTCCATCACCCAGAAGTTCTTACGCAGAAATCCCCGCGTCAGGTCGTGCGTCGCACCATTCCGCACCGGATCCAACTGGCCCGTCCCGACATAGTCATCCCAGGACGCTAGGTCCAGATCCTGCGCCACAACATAATGGTCAAACAGATCGAACAGTCCCATCATGTTCGTCGTAATCCACTGCCGCCTCTCCGCCTTTGCCCGGATCGCGTCCAGCTGCACCTTCTGGTAGCTGCGGAAGGTATCGCTCGCAAACCGCCGCCAATCCAGCAGCAGTCCCGGATTGCCTTCCTTCGTCTCGATCGGAATCTGCGCCCAGTCCGTGTAGGTCTGGCTCCAGTACGCCGTCGTCCATCGCCGGTTCAGCTCGTCCAGCGACTCATACTTCGCCTTCAGCCACGCCTGCCACAGCTGCTTCGTATACGGGTCAAAGCTCTCCGAGCTCAGCTCATTGTCGATCTGCCATCCGATCACATTCGGATCGTGCCCGAAGCGCTCGGCCATCGCGCCCGCCATATCCGCCGCAAACCGTCTGTAGCGCGGGTTCGTCCAGTTCTCCTGAGCCCGGTTGCCGTGCTCCGCCCGCCGGCCAGTCTCCCCGATCGCCAGCGTCTCCGGATACTTCTGTGTCATCCACGCCGGCGGCGCCGCGCTTGGCGTCCCCAGTACCACCGCGATGTGGTGCTTCTCCGCCGCCCGCACCGCCCGCTCCACCCAGTCCAGGTCGTAGTGGCCCTCCGTCGGCTCCAGCCGGCTCCACGCAAACTCCGTAATCCGCACAAAGCGCACATCCGCCTTCTCCATCAACGCCAGGTCCGCCTCCCAGCGCGACTCCGGCCACTGCTCCGGATACCACGCCGTCCCCAGATACAGCGCCGGCTGCGCCTGAACTGTCGAAAGACCCGCCTGCGCACTCATCCCACCAGCTCCGACACTCATCACCACCGCCACCATCCCTGCCACAATCACACCAGCGCGTCGTCCCATCTGCCCCTCCAGCAGAGAATCCTACATGGCTTCCTACACCACCCAGCGCTTCGCCCGCCGCAGAGCAATCCTTCTTTGTCGTTCTGAACGAAGTCCTTTGCTCTTCTTTCTTTCATTCCGAGCAACGCGAGGAACCTGCTTTTCGCCCGGACCGGCTCAATACCTCTTTGACGTGATCAGACCTACCATTACAGAAGAAACAAGACAGATGGGAAGAGTGCAGACGCCGGTCTCCAGCACAGCAAAGACCGCCGCTCTACCCTCCTCCCACCCCTTTTCTTCTACCCACACCCCTATAGACACCGGCACCACCCGATTCGGCTGGGCATTCGTCCCTCCCGCACCCGAAGCCATACACTATCCAAACGATGATTCGACCCGCCGCCCTCCTCTTCCTCGCCTCGCTCCCCCTCTCTGCGCAGACCACCGCGCACCGCACCGCGACGACCGCCCATAAGTCCACTGCAACGACCTCGACCTCGACGGCCTCCGCCGCTGCCAGCAAGGCCGACAATCCGCCCGGCGTCCCCCCAGTCATCACGCCGCCCAAAGCCCTTTACACCCTCCGCTACGTCGATATCGTCACCGGCACCGGCCCCCTCGCCGTCCCGCAGAAGTTCTACACCGTCAAGTACACCGGCTGGCTCACCGACGGCACCAAGTTCGACTCCTCCTACGACCACCCCGGCCAGGAGCCCATCACCTTCCCCTACGGCGCCCACCGCGTCATCCCCGGCTGGGACACCGGCTTCACTGGCATGCGCGTCGGCGGCAAGCGCCGTCTCTACATCCCCTACCAGCTCGCCTATGGCGAGGCCGGCCGCGAAGGCGCCATCCCGCCCAAAGCCGACCTGATCTTCGACATCGAGCTCGTCAATTTCGCCGACGCCGCGCCCGCACCCGCCCCGTCCCCCGCAGAC
>CAXTRT010000078.1:0-12032 GCA_964246835.1 uncultured Acidobacteriaceae bacterium
CCCCAACCCCACCCTCGTCACAGTCACCCTGGCCACCGGCCAAGCTATGACAAGTCAAGCCGCCATTTCGACCTCTTCTAAAAATGCCGTTATCTCCGCCGAAGCGAAGCGAAGGGGAGATATACCCGTATTTGCCCTTGCTCGACGCGTCGCAGAATCCCCAGCACGATGGCTCGCCCTCCTTCTACCCCTCGGTCTTTTCGCGCTCCGCCGTACCCGCGGCCTTCCCACCCTGCTCGCCCTCACCCTCGTCGCTCTCCTCCCGATCGCTGGCTGCGGCAACACCCCCCGCCAGATTCCCGGTACAGGCACAGCGGGGACCGCCACCAGCAGCGCCACCCCGACCCCCTCCGGCACCTACACCCTGACCGTCACCGCCACCAGCGCCGGCCTCTCCCGCTCCGTCGACCTCGTTGTCACCGTCCAATGATCCACCGCCGCAAAACACACCTCGGCGGAACCGCTTCAAACACCCCTTGACCTCGCGAAGAAGCGCGTTTACCTCGACGAAATTGCACGTCCCGCAGCCGCTCCTGACGCCCATGCCCACTGGAAGTTGTACCCGCCCAGCCAACCGGTTACATCCACTACCTCGCCGATGAAGTAGAGCCCCGGCACCGTCCGGCTCTCCATCATCTTCGCATCCAGCCCACGCGTATCCACACCTCCAGCGGTGACCTCCGCCTTCATGTAACCCTCTGTCTCAATTGGGGTTAGCTTCCAGTCGTGAAGCAGCCGTTCGAGCTCCGCGATCGCCGCATTGCTCCATCCTGTGGCATACCGCGCGAGCCACCGCTCAGCGAGCCGCGCCGGCAATACCTCCCGCAGCGCGGCAAACGCCATCCCTCCATCCCGATAACCCTTTGTTTCGAGAAGCTTACAGAAGACCTCCCGTCCCGGCGCAAGATCCACTGCCACCGCTTGCCCAGCCTTCCAGTAGCTCGACACCTGCAATCCCGCCGGTCCGCTCAACCCTTTGTGCGTCAGCAATATACGCTCGCGGAACAGACCCCTTCCTGAGCGCGCCACCACCTCTGTCGCGACCCCGGCAAGATCGCACCAGGCCTGCCGATCCGGCTCTGAGAACACCAGCGGGACCAGTGCCGGCCGAGGCTGTATCATGTTCATTCCAAACTGCTTTGCTATATCGTACCCAAAGCCGGTAGCGCCTATCTTCGGGATCGACGGACCACCCGTCGCCACGACCAGCGCCGGGGCGCTGAAAGTATCTACTCCGGCATGCACGATAAATCCTGTATCTCTTTCAATCTGCTGCACTTTGATGCCAAGCTGCGTGCTGACTCCAGCCTCGGTGCATTCCTTTTGCAGCATGGTGACGATCTGCTGCGCGGAGCCGTCGCAGAAGAGCTGGCCTGGGGTCTTCTCGTGATAGGAAATCCCATGTTTTTCAACGAGATCGACAAAGTCCTGCGGGGTATAGCGGACGAGCGCGGACTTGGCGAAGTGCGGGTTTTCAGAGAGGAAGTTTTCGGGTGCGGTGTGCAGATTGGTGAAGTTGCAGCGGCCGCCGCCGGAAATAAGTATTTTCTTTCCAACACGATCCGCGTGGTCAAGAAGGAGAACGCGCGCGCCGCCCCGGGCGGCCTCGATGGCGCAGAGAAGCCCGGCCGCGCCGGCTCCGAGGATGAGGACGTCTGCTGTTTGCACTAGACTAAAGATACGCGCAAGGGATACAGCGCGACGGTGGGGGTGAGCGAAGTGCAATTGCTTCAGGAGGATACGGCCACGCTCAGGGTGAGCCGGAGAGCCGCGGACAGACTGCGGGCGGGGCATGTTTGGGTGTATCGGGATGATTTGGAAGGGGGTGGCGGCGACGCGATCGGGGGCGGCCTGGTGCGGGTGCTGGATGGGCGCGGAAGCGTTTTAGGATGTGGAACTTACAGCTCGGCTTCGACGATCGCGGTGCGCTTGGTGACGAGGGTCGGCGACCTGGACCGGGCAGGGTTCCTGGAGGTGGTGCGGGAGCGGGTTAGGGCGGCTTTGCGGCTGCGGGAGGAGCTTGCGGCGTGCTCGGAAGTAATTGACGGCAGGAGACTTATCTTCAGCGAGGCGGATGGACTGCCGGGTGTGGTCATGGATCAGTATGGGTCGCTGGTGATGCTGCAGCTGCTGACCCAGGGCATGGCACGGGATGACGTGAGAGGTGCGATTTCCGCTGCGGTCAAGCAGCATTTCGCGGAGGTTAGGGGGTCTTTTTCGCGCTTTCTACCGACGTCTGAGAAGGGCGAGGGTATCACAGTGTGGGAGCGACCGGATCCGCGGATGCGGGAGCTTGAGGAGCTGCCGGCGTCGCCAACTGAGCCGTTGCTGGTGACTGGCGGTGCTGCTCGAACGAAGACGATCTTTCGGCTGAACGGGCTGGGGTTCCACTACGACGTTGGAGCTGGGCAGAAGACGGGCGCGTTCCTCGACCAGCGGCTGAACTATCAGGCGGCGGCCGATGCGGTGGCGCGGGTTGTTGCGGGAAATGCGGCCGCGGGTGGGCTGGCCGGCGGTCGGGCGCTCGATGTGTGCACCTACCAGGGTGGATTTGCGTTACATCTGGCGCGGGTGTGCGGGCGGGTGACGGGGGTGGATGCGAGCCGGGCGGCGCTTGAGGTGGCGGACCGGAACCTGGAGCTGAACCGGGAGCAGGTGCGGGGCGAGGTGGACTGGATCGAGGCGGATGCGTTCGAGCTGCTGCGGGCGTTTGCGGATGCGGGCGAGCGGTTTAGGGCGGTGGTGCTTGATCCGCCGGCGTTTGCGAAGACGAAGCGGGCGGTGGAGGGCGCAATGCGCGGGTACAAGGAGTTGAACCTGCAGGCCTTGAAGATGATCGAGCCAGGCGGGGTGCTGGTGACGTGCTCGTGCTCGCACCATGTGGCGGAGCCGGAGTTTCGCGAGGCGGTGCGGGCGGCGGCGGTGGATGCAGGGCGGACGGTGCAGGTGCTCGAGAGCCGGGGCGCGGCACCGGATCATCCGGAGGTGCTGACGCTGCCGGAGACGCGGTATCTGAAGTGTCTGGTATGCCGGGTGGTGTGAGGACCATTTTCTTGAGAGAAGATGGCACAACCGGGAGCGGCCTGCTCTACACCTTCGGGAGAGAGGCTCTAGCTGGTGGGCGGAAGGGGATAGACGGCGACGTTGTGGAAGGCGGCGATCTGCCACTGGCCATGCTCCCTGGTCAGGACTTCCTGGAGTTTGACGTGCACGGTGCCGTCCTCGGCGGGCTTGAGACCTGGCGGAAGACGGGTGGCACCGGAGAGAATGCCGTCGATGTCGACGACGGCGACATCGGGCCGGAGAAAAGCAATGTGACCGATGGTGAGGGTATTATGGCTGCCCTTGTAGATGGTGCTGAAGATTCTGGCGTGCTGTTTGACGAAGGCTTCGCGGCCATAGAGCTGCTGGCCGATGACGTTGGTGAAGCTGCCGTTTTCGGCGTAGTGTGCGCCGAAAGCTTCGGCGTCACCTCGATTCCAGGCGTCGGCTTCGCTTTGGACGACGACGCGGATGGCGGCCTCGTCGGTCGTGTTGCCGGGCGGGCTGACGGTTTGGGCAGCCGCGGAAAGAATGCAGGGGAGAAAGAAGAGAAAGGACTTCGACCGGAGCATGATCACCTCGCAAGGAAGATGGGCCCGTGGATCGTGATAGACGAAACTATATCACCGGGCCGCGATTCCGTAAGAGCCGCTGTCTGCTTGCGGTGACGGTGTGACTGTGAGCGAGGAGAGTGCGACGGGAGCAAAAGAAGGAGCAGGCCGGTTGGCCTGCTCCTCAAAGATGGAACGGTATTGGATCGGGTTAGAAGTTGACCTTGAGGGCGAACTGGCCGAAGCGGCGTTCGTCCGCGGGGCCGCCCTGGACGCCGCCTCTCTTGGCCTGGATAAGAGGGTTGGCACCAGGAAAGTTGGCTGCATCGAGATTCTGACCGAGGACGTAGAGGTTGTGGTGATTGGTGATGTCGAAGCCCTCGGCACGGAACTCAACGTTGATCTGCTCATGAATCGGAATGGTCTTTGAGACAGAGGCGTCGAGGTTGTAGGCGCCGGGACCGCGGAAGATGTTGCGGGCGGCCATGGTTGTAGGATAGGGGCCGACATCCGAGATACCATTCAGGGCCGCATTGCCGAAGGGAACGTTGACCGGCAGATCAGTGGGACCGGTCAGGTTATAGGTGTTGTTGCCCTGATAGCCGTTCGCCGCCACGGATTTGAAGGTGTGGTGGGTGATTGGGGAGATGGGGTTATAGCGTACAACGCCGTATCCGGAGCTGTTGTTGGTGGAGTCGTAGAGGGTGAAGGGGCTGCCGGTACGGGCGGTGTAGATGCCGGTGACCTCCCAGCCGAAGAGGGCCTGGGTAAGATAGCCGCCCTTGCGGTGATCGAACCAGGGGGTGCGGTAGACGGGTGCGAGCACGAAGCGGTTGCGGATATCGAGGTCGGAGTTGCCGTGATCGAGCGCGGGGTTGAAGGGGTTGGTATAGCCAAGAGCGAAGTTGGTGGCGTAGGTCTCGGAGAAGGTGGAGCTTAGGTCGTCGAGCGCATGCGCGTAGGTGTAGTTCGCTGTGATGGACAGGCCGGTGTGGCGGAGGTCCTGCGCGGTGAACTGCACGTTGACGGCGTTGTAGTAGGAGTCGCCGTTCGAGCCGCGGTTGTTGTCGTTTGAGAAGTGGTTGTTAAGGCTGCTGAGGCCGGTCTTGCCGGTGATCGGATCGACAAAGGGATCGCCGAGGTAGACATTGCCCGTGCCTGGGATGTTGTAGTTCTTGATGTCGTAGAGGTGGATGCCTCGAGCTCCGTTGTAGGAGACCTCCAGCAGGGTGTTGTGGCCGAGCTGCTGGTCGATAGCGAGCGAGTGGAACTGTGTCTGCGCGGTGCGGATATTCTGATCGACGTGGCGCAGGCCGGTGGGTGGAAGCGCGACGGCGTTCAGACCGCCGCCGCCGGCGAGCGGACCGACGTCGGAGTTGGTGACGGCCGGCGGTGCAAGGCCCGGGGTGGCGCGCACGGTGACGACGGCGTAGTTGGGCGGGTTCTGGATGGCGTTGAAGGTGACGTTGCCGAAGTTGCGCTCATAGGAGATGCCGTAGCCGCCGCGCAGGGAGGTTTTACCGTTGCCGAAGAGATCAACGGCAAAGCCGAGGCGCGGGCTAACGGTGCCGTACTGCGGATTCCAGAGACTCTTGTCGGGGCTGTTGGGAACGGTGAGGACGTTGCCGTTGCGAATCTGCTCCGACAGCGAGGCTCCGGGGCCGTAGTAGAAGTTGGCATCAAGAGCCTGGTTGTTGTTGTGCTGGACGCCGAAGTATTCATAGCGAACGCCGTAATTGACAGTGAAGCGGCTGGTGGCTTTGAACTGATCCTGCGCGTAGACGGCCCAATCGTGGAAGCGATTGGAGCGGGCGAAGGCGGGTTGGGTGGCCGGGAGATTGATGGTGCACTGCGGCGTCTGGGTGAGCGCGCCGGTGTACTGATTGCGCAGGCAGGGTGTAGCCCCTTTGGGGTCGACCGCAGCCTGGAACTGGTAGAGGTTGCCGGTGAGGATGTTGGCCAAGCCGCGAGTGCGATTGTTGCCGAGCTGCTCGTTGGCCTGCGCATAGGCGCCGTAGCCGTGGTTGTCCTGTATATAGAGAACCTGTCCGCCGAACTGGAACTGATGACGGCCCTTGGTGAGGGTGAGGTCCTGGTTGTACTGGATGGTGTTCTGCGGGCCGCCGAAGGGCAGACCGCCAACGGCCGGGTTGAAGTCATAGAAGCCGGGCAGCTGGAAGGGATTGCTGGTGGAGGGGTCAGTCGCGTTCGGAGAGATGACCAGAGTCGGGACGTTTTGCAGGGTGGTGTTGTAGGAGTTGCTGGTGTTGTCGCGGGCGAAGGAGAGCTTGCCCAGGGTGGAGACCGACGGGCTGAAGAGGTGCGCGACGCTGAGGAGGTAGGCGGTGCCAAGATTCGAGCCGCCGACGTTGTACTGCGAGTAGGGTGACGAGAAGTTGGAGCCTGCGAGATCAATCTCGTGGTCATTGACGTAGCGGAAGAAGGCCTGGGTCTTCTGGCCGACGTTCCAGTCGACGCGGCCGGTTACGTTGTAGCGGTTCTGGGGCAGACCGCCCCCGGCGTCAGCGGGCGCGGCGTAGCTGATGTTGTCAAAGAGGGGAGTTCCGCCGGGAAGATTGGCGTAGAGGGGAGTTGTTCCGCCGCCGGCCTGGAGATTGGTTGTGGAGCTGACGACGCGGAAGGCGGGATGAGCGCCGTAGGTGTTGAAGAAGGACTGAACGTTGGCGGGGGAAGCGGCGAGCAGGGCGGGGTTGAGTACGACGGCGGGGATGTTGGCGCTGGACCGGACGCGGGTGAACTCGGTTGAGCCGAAGAAGAAGAGCTTGTCCTTCTTGATGGGGCCGCCGACCGCGCCGCCGAACTGGTTGCGAGTGTAGATACCTCGGGGCGTGCCGCTCTGCGCGTTGGTGACGGTATTCGCGGTGTAGGCGGAGAGGCGGTTGAACTCCCACGCACGACCGTGAAACTGATTGGACCCGGCGCGGGTGGCGACGGCGACGACACCGCCCGAGGCGCGACCGTACTCCGGCGAGAAGTTGTTGGTGATGATGCGGTACTCCTGCACATCATCGAGCGGGACGCGGACGGCCACGGTGTCTCCGAAGACGGAGACGTTTTCGACGCCGTCGAGGAGAATCTCGGTGCCGGAGTTGCGCTGGCCGTTCAACGAGAAGGCAACACCACGATTCGCACCATTCTGGGCGTACCCCGAGGAGGTGTTATCGCCGGCGGAGACGTTGCCGGAGAGGGCGACGAAGTCATAGGGGTTGCGGGTGAGCGAGGGAAGCTGCGAGACCTGCTCCTGGTTGATGACCTGGGAGATCTCGGGACTGGCGGTGTTTACGGTTGCGGAGGTGTCGGTCGAAACGTTGACGGTCTCGGTGGTGTTGTTGACCGGGAGCTTCAGATCGATATTGATACGGGTGCCGACGTAGACGGTGACGTTCTGCTTGATGGTGCCGAAGCCGGGAGCGGTAACGGAGAGGGTGTAGCTGCCGGGCTGCAGATTGGGGAAGGTGTAGAGGCCGGCGGTGTCCGCGGTGGTGTTCCGGTCGGAGTTGGTGTCAATGCTGTGGAAGATGACCGTGGCATTGGGAACGGTGGCGCCGGTAAGGTCCGTAATGGTGCCGGAGATGGTGCCGGTAGCCTGGGCGAAGGCGGTGGTGCCAGGGAGAAGGAAGGCGGGTGCAAGGGCGGGTAGCACGAGCGTAGCGGCGATGGCGAGCCGGCGAGAATGGGAGCGAAAACGGTCCAAGAGTCCTCCAGGTGGGTCGGTGATCAACAAGATGCAATTTGAGGTCCACATAGAGTTAGAGGAGAAGCCTTGATGCTGGAGACACATAGCTCATTTTGGGAACATGCTTTTCTTCCAGATTTCATAGTACAGCCGTAATTTCATAGAAATGCACTTACGTGATGTCCGGCCTGAGGGGTGAAGAGGGTTGATCGGTTCTCGAAAGACCCGGACAGATTACAACTTTCGCGGGAGACGCCTCGTTTTCCCGTTGCTTGCCGGTTGAATGCCGCGCTATGGTGGGCCGATCTGCTTACTTCTCTCTCTCTGGATGGTTCTGCCTTGAAACGTGCTCTGACGATGTCTCTTATATCTCTTCTTGCGGTTGGCGATTCAGTTTGGGCGCAGCAATCGGCTGTGCCGGCCGCGGCATCCGCGAGCCAGACTGCGGCGGCTGTATCGGCAACGCAGGCCGCTCCAACAGCTGTGCCTCAGCCGAACACTTTGATGGACGGCACGACGGTGAAGCTGCGTTTATCGGAGACGATCTCGTCCGCCGAGGCGAAGACCGGGCAGCAGGTACCGTTTGAAGTCATTGAAGACGTGACGGTGCAGGGTGTAACAGTGATCCCGAAGGGCACGCAGGCGCTGGCCACGGTGACCGATGCGGAGCCGAAAAAACGCATGGGACGCGGCGGCAAGCTGGACGTAAACGTGGACAGCACGCGGCTGGTGGATGGCGAAAAGGTGCAGCTGCGGGCGGTGAAGGACAATAAGGGCGGCGGCCATGTGGGCGCGATGACGGGCGCGATCGTGGCGACGTCGATCGTCTTCTTTCCCGCGGCACCGCTGTTTCTGCTGATGCACGGCAAGGACATCACGATTCCGAAGGGGACGGAGGTGACGGCGTTTGTGCAGGGCGATATGCGGCTGGAGATGGCGAAGATGGTGGCGCCTGGAGCCGTTGTGCCCGGAACGGTTGCGTCCGGAGCGGTGATGCCGGGTGCGGTTGGTGCGGGTGCGGCGCAGATGGCGAGCTTGACGGTCGATCTGGCGGGGGACTCGGCTGGTGTCACGTCTCGGGCGGGCGCGGACATAGAGATTGACGGGAGCTTTGTGGGGAGCACGCCGTCGACGGTATCGGTGACGCCGGGGCAGCACACGATTGTGGTGAAGAGGAAGGGGTACGCGGACTGGAGCCGGACGATGAACGTGTCGGGGAGCGGGGTGCGGGTGAGTGCGGAGATGGAGAAGGTGATGGCGGCGGATTAGACGGTTTGGGATGTCGGAAGATGTGGGCCGAGGAACCGGTCTCCGTTAAAGTGGATAAGGTGCGAAGGCACATCAGCGACCCACACTTCCGTCTCCCAGGCAAGGTCGCCGAGATACTTACCCATAACGGACCTGTTCGGAAAAGCTGTTACGTAAACGAGTCCCGCCTTTGCTTGCGAGAAGAGTTTGGCGAGTTCAGTATGTCGCTTGTTATCAACAGGCCCGTGACTCGTCACCGACTCTACAAGCAACAACCAATTGCGCTCGGGATAGTAGAAGACTACATCCGGCATCTTTCCATGGACATCCACATTAATGCCAAGCTCGGCAAGCAGAACTGCATCAAAGTACCCCCACTTCTCGCCTGTGTCGCCCGCGTAAATAAGTACTCCGCCTGGAACATACCTCGCTCCAAAGCTTTCGATAATAGCGCGAATAAGCTGACTATGTTCTCCTGGGCTCAATGAGATGTGTTTTCCTTCAGTAACTCTCACGGGCACCATGCTCTGCTTACGCTCATGAGCATATCTTGCGGCAAGTGCCTGATGCTCTGCCATGTAGGAGATCAAGTTTTCATGCCATTGCAGCGTACCGAAGCTACGTAACAGCCCTAGCGTCGAGGGCTCGATCTGATAGACATTGAAGGGGCTGTTTATAGCACGATCGAGCTTGTCCGGGTTAAGTACTGCTATGCCTGCTTCTACGAACTGATGCATCGTCTGTCGGCGGATCGTCTCTCGTGTATTAGGTGCGTAATCCTTTTGGTAGTTATCCCTGATCCAGTCCATCATGGGTGTGATCCCAATCATACGGGCCCTGGCACTCTTCCAGCTTGAACGTGGCCCGAGGTCAAGTAACGCAAGAAGGCAGAGGGCGGATCGTTCGTTTTGCTGTGCAAGCGGAAGACCAAGCGAGATAAGAACTCTCTTGGCTGAGTTGATGAGTCTAACTCTCTTCATTAAAGTAGGGTCTCGACACGATCATCAATTAGAGCTTGTGATAGTTCATCTTGCGCCTTCGCCCAATGACCTAGCGTTATCAATACATCCCGTGTAGGGTATTTTAGGCTTCGCAGGTCGGCCGCATTTACTTGTGTATGACCGTTGAAACGGCGAAAGTTTTCATCAATTATTGTAGAATTCAAAAACGTCGCAAGACCGTAAGCCAGATTCTCACAAAAGCCGTGCTTGTTTGCATGAAAGACATTTAGGTGATTCTCGAAACCAAGCATTTGGGCATTATCAAATATTGCGGGATTTACGACGCCAGCAATCACACGCCGGCGTTCTTCTTTTGAAGAGAACCGGCGCACAACCGTATAGAAACCATTCGGATAAAGCCACTTCTCGGTCAATAAATTTCGTCGAAGAGCATTGCCGCGCTTAATTCCTTGTTTTGGCCAATGTGTGTTCTGGCCGATGAAATGCCCGGCATACAGGAGTGGTACCGTATTGACGTCGGGCATAGCCATGATCTCATCACGTAAACGAAAATCGACGACTGGTCCTGTCGATACTGCTATGCCTAAATCTTTCAATGAGCTTTGTACAGCAGGACTGTCCAGGATATCTCGTTCAGCGGAAATTGGTACATGAATGAACAGCTCGGGATCACTGGTAAGTACGATGCGTGCGAAGTCCTGTTCATGCGAAACAAGATCGCTGAAGCTGATATCAGTCGAATGAGAGATCGTCACAGGACCTTGTGTGCCGTCCCGCTGCAGGCGAATAATTACATTCTCCTGAAGCACTGCGTCATCTTTAAATGCTTTCGTACGTGACTTAAAGAGGTGAATGTGGCGGAGAGCGCTGCGCTTCAAAATGAATTCGCGAAAGGGTCGGTAATACGGGCCATTGCAGAAGCTGCGCGGGATGATTGCCACGAGCTCTCCGCCTGGTTCCATTAGATTTAAAGCAAGCGCCACAAAAGCCGTATACAAATTCACAGTCTCAATGCCGGCGCGACGAAGTATGCGGCGATGAGCGGAGTCGCTGTTGATTTTCCGATAAGGCGGGTTCAGGATGGCATGAGTAAACCGTCCTGCACGCTGCAGACTCCTAATCGCGGCATCCTCGATAAAATCATGATTCGACACCCTGCTCGTAATCTGGTGCTGGCCGGCGTAATTCCGAATTGTTTCCTGTAAATAGGCTTGTAGATCGGGATCTATTTCGTAGGCTTCAATATCAACGGTCTTAAATTCTAACCTCGTATCCGCAGCCCACCGATCAAGGAATGCTCCGATGAGGGAGCCAACACCGGCACCGGCATCCAGGAGACGACATGTTTGCAGGGGACTTGGTGGGAACAAAGATGCCATATAGCTGGCTACCGCAGCCGGCGTCATAAATTGGCCGAGCTGCGACTTTCGCTTGAGCGAAAGTCGGGGGGAAACAACGCGTCTAACGCTGTCTGCGAAGTCGAGAACCTGAGATGCCAACTTGCACGCCCTGTCTAAGACTATTTGGTTAAGCGTCTCACACTACAACTTAGAGGGCCATCGTGGGCAAGCGAGCAGTAAGCACAGTAGTACTTGCTTACCGCTTACTAGCGAAGAAGGGGCGAAGATGCGGTAGGCTGTTGATGCGATGGGTGCTGCCTTTGGCATGGACGGGCGGGAGCGGTTTGGGTTTTTGCATATTGACCTGAACAGCTTTTTTGCGTCGGTGGAGCAGGAGTTGCACGCGGAGTGGCGGGGGCGGGCTTTGGGCGTGGTGGGGACCATGGCCGATACCGGCACGATCATTGCCGCGAGCTATGAGGCGAAGGCGCTGGGGATCAAGACGGGGACGAAGGTGGGGGAGGCGAAGGCCAAGTGTCCGGCGATTGTGCTGGTGAACGGGTCGCACACGGTGTATTCGGAGTTTTCGCATAAGATTGCGGCGGCGGTGGAGCGGTGCTGTCCGGTGGCGCATACGCCGTCGATCGACGAGATGGTGTGCCAGCTGGTGGGGCGGGAGCAGGAGCCGCCGCGGGCGCGGGCGATTGCGCTCCAGGTGAAGCAGGCGATCAAGGATGATGTGGGGTCGACGCTGCGGTGCTCGATTGGGATGGCGCCGAACCGGTATCTGGCGAAGATTGCGAGCGATATGCAGAAGCCGGACGGGCTGATTGGGCTGCTGCCGAGCCAGTTGCCGCGCGCGGTTGCGCATCTGGAGCTACGGGATCTGCCGGGGGTCGGGGCGAGGACGGAGGCGCGGCTGAACGGGAAGGGAATCCGGACGATGGCGGAGTTGCTGGCCTTGGACCGGAAGGGGATGCACCGGCTGTGGGACTCGGTGTGGGGCGACCGGCTGTATCACTGGCTGCGGGGAGAGGCGACAGGGGACGATGGGGCTCCGGTGAGCTTGGGCGGGCAGAAGAGCCTGGGGCACAGCCATGTGATGGGGCCGCAGCACCGGTCGGATGAGGGGGCGTGGGCGGTGGCGCATAAGCTACTGCATAAGGCGGGGATGCGGCTGCGGATGGAGGGG
>CAXTRT010000079.1:0-11532 GCA_964246835.1 uncultured Acidobacteriaceae bacterium
GGCGTAGGGGCTGGGGTTGTTTGAGAAGATGCGGGTGATGAAGTTGCCGGGGCTCTCGTTCATGCTGGCGCAGGTGTTTTGCGGGACAGTACCGTCGAGGAAGGCGGCGGTGTAGTCATCGGGGCAGGAGGCGTCGGCGAGGAGGTTGGAGGTTTTGTCGAGGCGGACGACCTGGACACCGGCGGGGGCGGTAAAGCTCTTCATGTCGGAGTACTGCGGGAGCTTCTGGGCACGCTTCATGAACTCGCCCCAGATGGGGGCGGCGGCGGTGGCGCCCTGCATCTTGACGTCGGTGTAGTCGTCGTTGCCGATCCAGATGACGCAGAGGAGGTTGGAGGAGTAGGCGGCGAACCAGACGTCGTGCGAGGTGCCGGTCTTACCGGCGGCGGGGTAGGGAAAGCCGCGGGAGCGGGCGGCGGCGCCGGTGCCAAAAGCCATGACGTTCTCAAGCAGGGACTGGGTCAGGTAGGCGGCGCGTGGGTCCATGACCTGCTGGGCCTGTGGCGTGAAGTCGGTGACGATGTCGCCGTTGGTGTTGCGGACACTGGCGAGCATCCAGGGCTTGAGGTGGACGCCTCCGTTCGCGAAGACAGTGTAGGCACCGGCCATATCGAGCGGGGTGGCGTCGTAGGAGCCGAGGGCGACGGAGGGGGTGCCCTGGGCGGCGGTGATGCCGGAGGCGCGGGCGAGCGAGGCGACGTTCTCAAAGCCGACCTGCTGACCGAGCGAGACGGTGGCGGCATTGAGTGAATGGGCGAGGGCGTAGACAGCGGTGACCTGTCCCTTGAAGCCGGAGAGTTTGTTCTGGGGGTTATAGGTCTTTCGGCCGTTGTCGTAGGTGAAGGTGGTGGACTCGTCGTTGAGCTGGGTGACGGCGGTGAAGGGGCCCTGGTCGCCGAGCGCGGTGCCGTTGAGCGAGGAGTTGTAGGCGGCGGCGTATACGAAGGGCTTGAAGATGGAGCCGGTGGGTCGCTTGGCGACGGCGTGGTCGTACTGGGAGGCGTTGTAGTTACGGCCGCCGACGAGGGCGAGGACCTGACCGGTGTGGGGGTTGAGGGCGACGAGGGCGACCTGGGGCGGGGCGTCGGAGTCGCCGTTGCCGCGCTTGCGCTTCTCAATGATGGAGTCGACGTTCTTCATGCCGATCTCGACGGCTTCGGACGCGACACGCTGGAGCTCGGGGTCGAGCGAGGTGTAGATGCGGAGCGAGTCGTGGGCCTGCTCCTGCTCGCCGAGGCGCTGGTTGAGCTGGTCGTGGACGAGATCGACGAAGAAGGGGGCTTCGCTGGCGTCGACGTTTTGCGGCGCGAGACGGAGGGGTTCGGCGGAGGCAGAGCGGGCCTGGGCGGGGGTGATGTCGCCGGTCTCGACCATGGCGTTGAGGACGACGTTGCGGCGCTCGAGGGAGCGCTCGGGGTGGCGATAGGGGTTGAGGCGGCTGGGGCTCTGGACCATGCCGGCCAGCAGGGCGAACTGTGAGAGATCGAGCTGGCGGAGGTCTTTGCCGAAGTAGGCCTGGGCGGCCTCGCCGAAGCCATTCACGGCAAACGAGCCGCGCTGGCCAAGGCTGATCTGGTTGGCGTACATCTCGAAGATCTGCTGCTTGGTGAAGCGGCTTTCGAGATGGTAGGTCATGAGGATTTCGATGAGCTTGCGCTTGAGGCGGCGCTCGGGCGTGAGAAAGATGCCGCGCGAGAGCTGCATGGTGAGGGTGGAGCCGCCGCCCGAGAAGCGGCGGTCGCCGCGGAGGTCGTGCCAGGCCCAGCCGAGCATGGAGTGGAAGTCCACGCCGCCGTGCTCAAAGAAGCGGCGGTCTTCGATGGAGGTGACGGCCTGGACGAGCTGGTGGGGGATGTCGTTGAAGGTGACGAGGCGTCTCTTGGTGCGGTTTTTATCTTCGGAGAGGGCGGTGATGAGCTGGGGCTCGAGCTGGTAGGCGGCGAGCTGGGCGCCGTTCTCCGCGGTGATCGATTGCACGGTGCCGCCGGTGGTGACGATGGTGGCGCCGTCGGTGGAGTGGTAGGACTGGGGGCCGGGCTTGATGAAGATGGAGTCCGCGCCGCGCATGTCGTAGGTGCCGAGTTGGGAGTTGGCGGCGTAGCCGGCGCGGCGGAGATCGACGGCGATCTCATCGGCGGTGAGGGACTGGCCGGAACGGACCTCGCGGGGGGCGGCGTAGATCTGGGCGACGGGGGCGAAGAGCGGGCCGGCGGCGAGGCGGGTGTCGACGACGGATTTGTAGTGCTGGTAGGAGTAGACGGCGAAGATGCCGACGATGACGATGAGGGCGGCGGCGATGAGGAGGAGGAGGCGGACGAGCGGGTGGCTGAGCAGGGCGGTGCCGCGGTGCCGATGGCCGTTGACGCTGTCGTTTGTGGCGCGGCCCTGGTCGTTGCGGCCCCGGTATTTGAGTGTGACGGCCATGACTTACTCCCGGTTAGACGGCTCCTGCGCGGCGATGGGGAGGTCGGCGGCGGCGGTGCTGCGGTTGTTGGTAGCTAAGATGCGGGCTGTGAGGTGGGCGGCGATGTCTGACGAGGGTACATCGGCGGATTCGCTGCGGAGGCGGTCAGTGAATTCGACGAAGCCCTCGGCGAAGCGCTTGCCGATGGTGACGCGGAAAGGGATGCCGATGATGTCGGCGTCCTTAAACTTGACGCCAGCGCGCTCGTCGCGGTCGTCGAGGAGGACGTCGTGGCCGGCGACTTCGAGGGCGAGGGCGATGTGTTCGCCGCCGAGGCGGAGGGCTTCGTCGCGGACGTTGGTGACGGTGACGACGACGGTGAAGGGGGCGATGGCGGGGGGAAGGACGTAGGCGGGGTTGGCGGAGTCGCAGGAGGCCGCGCTCTGCTCGATGGCGGCGGTGAGGATGCGTTCGACGCCGATACCGTAGGAGCCCATGATGGGAGTGACTTCCGAGCCCGCGGCGTTGAGGACGCGGGCGCCCATGGATTCGGAGTATTTGTAGCCGAGCTTGAAGATGTGGCCGATCTCGACGGCTTTGCCGAGGCGGAGGGGCTCACCGGCGATGGGGTCGGGCTCTCCTTCGATGACGTTGCGGATGTCTTCGGTGAGGGTGGCGGTGACGTCGCGGGCGATGGAGACGTTGCGGAGGTGATAGTCGAGCTGGTTGGCGCCGCAGATCATGTTTTCGCGGCCGGTGAGGGCGGCGTCGAGGATGACGGTGGCGGCGTGGGGGTTGAGGAGCTGAGCCTGCTTGTCGGGGTTGAGACCCTTGGCGGCGGCGAGGGACGCGGCGGTGTAGAAGCCGTGGTCGTACTTCATGGCCCAGGCGGGGAGGACGGTGAGGCCGACGGGGCCGAGGAAGCCGGCGGGGGCGTTGAGGTATTGGGTGAGCTCCTCGGGGGTCATGGGGCGGAGGGCATCGGACTGCGAGGCTTTCTGGAGCTTGGTCTCGTTGACCTGGTGATCGCCGCGAAGGAAGGCGACGACGGGCTTTTCTCTTAGTTCAGAAACCCCGGGGAGCCCGGCGGGGAAGGTGCGCTGGCCCATGAAGGCGACGCACTTGATGTCGTGGACGGGGGAGATGTTGAGGAAGGCGCAGATGTCGGCGATGGCGCCCATGCCAGGGGTGGCGATGAGCTCGGGGGCGCCGTCGCCGGTGGGGGGGAGGTTTTCGACGTGAGCGAGGGTAGAGGTGGCGCGTTCAAGGTTGGCGGCGTAGCCGGAGGCGGAGGAGGCGATGAGGTCTTCGCCGGCCTCGGTGTAGACCATGAACTCTTTCGATTCGGAGCCGCCCATGGAGCCGGAGTCGGCTTCGACGGCGAGGAAGTCGAGACCGCAGCGGGTGAAGATGCGGCGGTGGACGGCATCGTGTTTGGCGTAGGAGGCGTCGAGGCCGGCGGCGTCGAGATCGAAGGAGTAGGCGTCCTTCATGAGGAACTGGCGGACGCGGAGGAGGCCGGACTTGGGGCGGGGCTCGTCGCGGAACTTGGTCTGGATCTGGTACCAGATCTGGGGGAGCTGCTTGTAGGAGCGGAGTTCGTCGCGGGCGATGGCGGTCATGGCCTCTTCGTGGGTCATGCCGAGGCAGAGGTCGGCGCCCTTGCGGTCGTGGAGGCGGAACATGTTGTCGCCCATGGAGGCCCAGCGGCCGGACTCTTCCCAGAGCTCGCGCGGCATGAGGGCGGGAAGGAAGAACTCCTGGCCGATGGTGTTCATCTCCTCGCGGATGATAGCGACGATCTTGTTGATGGACCTGTTGCCGAGGAAGAGATAGCTGTAGAGGCCGGCGCCGAGCTGGCGGACGTAGCCGCCGCGCAGAAGGAGCTTGTGGCTGGCGACTTCGGCGTCGGCGGGGAACTCACGGAGGGTGGGGATGAAGAGCTGGGACCAGCGATGCATGCGGTTCGGGTGAGACCTTTCCTGTGGCGAGCGTTTTACGCGCCTGCTTCCGCTTTGATTGTCTGTGATGTGCGGCGGAAAGGCCAGCAGCGCTTCCGGCTTGACGGGGGAAGACGTGGGCCTCCAGACTGCTGGAATGCGTTCTCGGCTGCTTGCGTCCGCTCTGCTGCTGTGTGGTTCGGCGCTGCTTCAGGCGCAGCGATGGACGCTGGCATGGAGCGATGAGTTTACGGGGTCCGTGGGGTCGGCACCGAGTATGGCGAACTGGAGCTACGATACGGGGGCCGGCGGATGGGGGAATGGAGAGCTCGAGACGTACTGTGCGTTTGGGTCGAAGGCCGCGCCGTGTGAGGCGTCGCGGCCGAACAGCTTTCTCGACGGCAAGGGGCATCTGGTGCTGCGGGCGATCAACACGCAGGGGGTGTGGACCTCGGCGCGGCTGATCACGAAAGGCAAGCGGATGTTTCAGTATGGCCGGATGGAGGCGCGCATGAGGCTGCCGGTGGGTGCGGGCTTCTGGCCGGCGTTCTGGATGCTGGGTGGGACGATCGACGGCGCGGGCTGGCCCACATGCGGCGAGCAGGACATTCTGGAATGGGTGCAAAAGTACGGGCCTACGGCGACCTCGTCCACGGTGCACGGGCCGGGCTACTCCGGCGGGCACGGGATCACGGGCGAGGTCACGTTTCCGAATGGCGGCCGCATCGACGATGAAGCCTTCCACACGTATGGTGTTGTGTGGTCCGAGGACAAGCTGCAGTTCTACCGGGACGACCCTGCCAAACCGTATCTGACGGTGACCCCGGCGAGTCTGCCGGCGGGAGCGAAGTGGGTGTATAACCAGCCGTTTTTTCTGATTCTGAACTTTGCGATTGGAAGCGGCGGGTTTGCGGGCAAGACAGATGCGACCACGCCCGAGAGCGGGACGGTGCTGGTTGATTGGGTACGGGTATATCGGGCGGAGCGCTAGCGGCGCGTGGGCACCTTTCGGCTCGCTCAAGGGTCGGAATAACAAATGGAGGGTTTGAGGTACGTCGCTGCGCTCCGTTGTGGAAAGCAAGTGCGGGGATTCTTCGCTGCGCTCAAGAATGACAAATTGAGGGCTGAGGTACGTCGCCGCGCTCCGTTGGGGAAAGCAAGTGAGGGAATTCTTCGCTGCGCTCAAGAAGGCCGACTTAGAGTAAGGCCGGTGCTTGGAATGGTGTTTGTACCGCTTCCATCACCCAGGTCTCAGATGCGAGACCCGGGGCACCGCGCTCCGTTGTAAAAAGCAAGTGCGGGGATTCTTCGCTGCGCTCAAGAATGACAAACGGAGATCGCCCGACACCCGGCTGTGAGCTAAAGGGGTAGAGGTCCTACGGGATGACAACCAATATGAGCTTGTACTAGCGCTGGGCTACTGTGGTTTTGACTTGGGCGGCGGGTTTAATCATCTGCTCGAGGGCGAGGGCTTCGGGCATGAAGGTCATGGCCTTGGCGATCTGCGGATCCCACTGGGCACGGACCTTGAGACCTTCGAGCTGACCGAACTGAGAGGTGAAGATCTCGGCTTTGATGCTGGAGGCCAGCCAGTCCTTGACCGGGGCGATCTCCTTGTCGGTGTAGTCGATGCTGTTGGTCTTGAGGAAGTCCTTGAACTGCTGGAGGACGGCGTCGTCGACGGTGAAGTCCCTGGTGACGGTGCGGTTCGCGAGGTAGTGCTTGGCGAAGTTGAAGAAGGCGTAGTGCTGGAGGAGTGAGTTCTGGAAGTTGGTGGCGACAGGGTTGTCGATCTTCTCGTCGGGAGTGATGCCGCCTCCACCGTAGACAGTGCGACCGTTGTCGGTCAGCTTGACTTCGCGGTTCTTGGCGTCGGCGGGCGCGGTCTTGTTATCGCGGACGAAGTAGTAGTCGTAGAGCGAGACGTGATCGTAGTTGCGCTGGATGAGGCGGCCGGAGGGCGTGTAGTAGTGGTAGGTGGTGAGGGCGAGGCCGGTGTCGTCGGTGATCTGGAAGACGGTCTGGACGAGGCCCTTGCCGAAGGTGGTCTCGCCGACGATGAGGGCGCGGTCGTGATCCTGGAGGGCGCCGGAGACGATCTCGGCGGCGGAGGCGGTGTTGCGATTGACGAGGACGACGATGGGGTATTTGGCGCCCTGCTCGCCGCGGGAGGCGCGGTAGACCTGGTCGGGGAAGGCGCGACCCTTTTGCGAGACGACGATCTGTCCGCGCTGGAGGAACTTGTCGCTCATGTTGACGGCTTCGTTGAGGAGGCCGCCGGGGTTAGCGCGGAGGTCAAGGACGAGGCCCTGGAGCGGGGCGGTCTTCTGGAACTTATCGAGGGCGTCGCCGACCTCGCGGCTGGTGGTCTCCATGAACTGGGTGACGTGCATGTAGCCGATGCCAGGCTTGACCATGAAGGCGAGATCGACGGAGTTGCGGGGGATCTCATCGCGGATGAGATCGAAGACCATGGGCTTGTCGGCGCCTTCGCGGCTGATGGTGACCTGAACGTGGGTGGCTTTGGGACCCTTGAGAAGGGAGGCGACGGCGGTCGAGTCCATGCCGAGGGTGGGCTTGCCGTCGATCGAGACGATGACGTCGCCGGGGCGGAGGCCGGCTTTATAGGACGGCGTTCCTTCAAAGGGGGCGAGGACAACGATCTTGGTAGTGCCGTTCTTGTCCGGCTGCGGCTGGATGCTCATGCCGACGCCGTAGTACTTGCCGTGCTGATCCTCGCGCATCTGGGCGAAGGCCTTTGGATCGTAGAAGTTGGAATGGGGATCCAAGGTGTGGAGCATGGCGGGGATGGCGCCGTCATAGATGGCTTTGTCGGGCTTGTCGCCGGTGAGCTTTTCGGCGTAGTTCTGCTCGACGATGGAGTAGACGTCGGTGAAGTTGTGGAGCGAGTCGCGGAGGGTGTTCTCATCGGACGCGGACTGGGCGGCGACGCGCTGGCTGATGAGCGAGCCGGCGACGGCGCAGGTGCCGAGAAAGACGGTGGCGGAGAGGAGAGCGCGACGGGTACGGGGTGCCATAGGCGTTCTGATGACCTCAGGGTGGTGCAGGGTGCGCGCGATGGCGTGGGGTGAGAACGAAAGACGCGACTCGCCGGTGATTTGGACGGAGTATAGCACTGGGAGGTGAGCGGACGTGGTGACGCAAAGGTGGGATGGTGGGGCTGGACGGGTATAGTTTGCACAGGGCATCAAGCGATTTTCAGAGAGGGAGATCGGGTATGACGACGGTTTCGGTGGAGGAGGCGGGGCCTCGGCTGGCTGAGCTGGTGAAGCTGGTGATGGCGGGGGAGCGGGTGGTGATTACGGGGGAGGGTGCGTCGAGGGTGGAGTTGAAGGTAAAGACCGCGACCGCACTCTCTCAAACGAAGAGAACGGGTCCGCGACGTCTGGGGCTTTTGGAAGGGAAGCTGGTTGTCGATGAGCGATTCTTCGAACCGCTGCCTGAAGACGAACTCAAGCTGTGGAACTGTGAAGGATGAGATTGTTGCTCGATACTCATGCGTTTCTGTGGGCAGAGATGTCTGATTCCAGGCTTTCGAAGCAGAGCAGGAGGAAGATAGTCGATCCAGGAATGCTGTGTTTCAAGTGCTGTAGCCGGATGGGAGATTGCGCTCAAGTACAAATTGGGAAAGCTCGATATTGCTCCTGAAGTCTTCTCTTCGTTGGAGGCGATTGCTCTTCGGTCCCGCTTCAAATTGCTGCCAATCACATTTCACCATGCCTATATAGCCGGTCAGCTGCCGCTCCTTCATCGGGATCCGTTCGACCGGATGCTGATTGCGCAGGCGCTTGAAGAGGACCTGGTGTTGGTGAGTAATGAGACGATGTTCGATTCCTACGGTGTGCGCCGGGTGTGGTGACGCCGGGATGGTCAAGATGGGTAAAATGACGGTATTGGCTATCGACCCGAATGGATGGTGGGTCTAACGAGTCGGGTGTTGGTAATTGGATTTGGCTGGAGGGCTGCGATGCGCGGGAGTGCATTAGCGGTCCGGATGGTGAGCGAGGGACGAGAGTTGGTGAAGATGTCGGCACGATGCAGGATGTGCAGGGTGTGGGTTGGTGGAGTGATGGCGGCGGCGATGTTGGCTGTGCCGGTGTGGTCGCAGACGCCGCGGTATCAGAGCCCGTATGGCGCGGGGCAGGCGGCTCCGCCGGCTCCGACCCCGGCGCCGGTGACACTGCCGACGCCGGCTCCGATTACCCCGAATGGGACGGTGGTTGAGGACGTGGTCGCGCGGGTGAACGATCAGATCATCAATCGCAGTGATGTGGAGCGGTCGCAGCAGCAGCTGCAGCAGGAGATCCAGCAGCAGAACCTGCCGCCGTCCGAGGCGGAGCTGCGGCAGAAGGACATGCTGCGGGACATGATCGACCAGCAGCTGCTGCTGAGCAAAGCGAAGGAGTTGGGGCTGAACGCGGATGCCGAGGTGGTGCGGCGGCTGGACGAGATCCGCAAGCAGAACCATCTGGATTCAATGGAGGATCTGGAGAAGTCGGCGCGGCAGCAGGGCGTGAACTTCGAAGACTTTAAGGCGAACATCAAGAACGGTGTATTAACGCAGCAGGTGGTGCGCGAGGAGGTTGGACGCCGGCTGCAGCCCACGCAAGGGGCGGAGCAGGCGTACTACGCGGCGCACAAGCAGGAGTTTCAGCAGCCGGAGCAGGTGCGGCTGAGCGAGATCCTGATCCCGACGCCGGCGGATGCGACGGACGCACAGATTGCGCAGGCGCAGGCCAAAGCCGACGCGGTGAATGCGAAGGTGAAGGCGGGCGGTGACTTTGCGGCGCTGGCAAAGGAGAGCTCCGGCGGGCAGACGGCGGGGGCAGGCGGGGACCTGGGTCTGTATAAGCGAGGCGGCCTGGCGAAGGTGATTGAGGACCAGACATTTCCGCTGAAGGTGGGGGAGGCGACGGCGCCGATCCGGACGCGGCAGGGGTTTGTGATTCTGAAGGTAACGGACCGGCAGGAGGCCGGGCTGCCGACGCTGAAGCAGGTGGAGCCGCAGATCCAGGAGGCGCTCTACATGCAGCAGATGCAGCCGGCGCTGCGGGCGTACCTGACGAGGCTGCGCGAGGAAGCGTCGCTTGAGTTGAAGCCGGGGTTTGTGGACTCTGGAGCGAGCCCGCGGCAGACGAAGTTCGTGTATACGGCGTACTCCGCGCCGGTGCCGAAGAAGAAGAAGGTGGAGCAGAAGGCGCGGTTCGACCGGGCGCATGGTGTTGCGCCGGCGACAGCGGCGGCGAATGGGTTGAAGCCGCTGCCGGCGGGCGTTGCGCCCTCAGTGGTGGACCCGAAGGTGAGTGGAGCGACGCCGCTGCCGGGGACGACGGCGGCGGTTGCGGCGGCAGCGGCGAACGCGGGAGCTCCGGCGGTGACGACGGCAGCGATGGATGCGACGCCGGGCCAGAAGAGCAAGGCGCGGCTAGTCACGACGAAGAACGGGAAGCAAAAGAGAGTTCGGCGGGAGAAGATCCGCTTTGGGCAGGCTCCGCGAACGGCGCTGCCGGCAGGGCCGACGGAGGTTGCGAGCGGTGCGGACACCGGAGCGGGGGCGCAGTCTGCCGCGGTGACGCCGGGCGGAACGATGGAGAATCTGGGCAAGCCCAACCAGGGCGGCGGCGACGTGGCTCCAGGGGTGGCGATGGCACCGACCGAGGTGGCGACGGAGGTTTCGCCGACGTCGGACCCGGATCCGCTGGCGCCGAAGGCGGTGAATAACGGAAAGACGCGCTTCAGCTCGCGGGATAAGCAGTACCGGGAGGAGAAGGAAGCGGCTAAACAGGCGAAGACGAAGGAGCGGATTGCCGCGACTCCGGCCGGACCGGGGGTGGAGGAGGCGGCGACGCAGAACACGCAGGCCGCGCCGCTTGGCCTGAATGGCGATACGAAGAAGAAGATCAAGGCGAAGAAGGTGAAGGGCGCGCCCAAGGAGCGATTGCAGGAGAAGAAGCCGGAGGCCGCACCCGCACCGGTTGACCCCACAGTCAGCCCGAATCTGCATGTGAGCCCGGCGGAGACGGCAACGCCGGCGCCCCCCGCGGACGGTGGGACGACGCTGCCTCCGGCGAGTACGCCGCCGGGTGGAGGCCTGCCGAATGGGCAGCCGCTCTCGCCGACGGCGGTGCCGGCTCCGCAGCCAAATGGGGTTCCGGCTCCGCAGTAGGGGTTATGACATTGCTTTAACTGAAGCGATACCCTTTGGTAAAAGGGCCCTTGATCAGGGTGGCCTCCTGGACAGATACGGGGATCTCCGCTCGCGATGCTCGGTCGAGATGACGGCTTTCCAGGGTTAGCTAACAGGTTCTTAGTGAGTAGAGGACATCGGGGTGGGGAGTATGGCTATGGTGTGGAGCCAAGTCTCGACCGTGGCAGGCCAGTGGGTAACAGGCTGGGCGGTGGGACGCAGGCCGTAGCCGTGGCCGCCTTCGGCGAAGAGGTGGAGTTCGGCGGGAACGTAGGCGGCTTTGAGCTGCAGGAACCAGGTAGTGGCGTTCTCAACGTGGACGGGGTCGTCTTCGGCCTGGAGGAGGAAGGTAGGCGGGGTGTCACGGGTGGGATGCAGGTCGGGGTTGGTGCCGAAGATGGAGCTGGGTTCCTGGTTTGGCTGCGGGACGGTGGGTGCGAGATAGCCGGGGTAGACGATGATGGCGAAGTCCGGGCGCGAGGAGGCCTGGTCGTTGGCGTCGACGTCAGGGTAGAGGCGTTGGTTGTACCGCGTGCTGAGGGCGGCGGCGAGATGGCCACCTGCGGAGAAGCCGAGGACGCCGATGCGGTGCGGATCGATGTGCAGGCCGGCGGCGTGGGCGCGGACGAGGGCGAGTGCGCGCTGGGCGTCGTCGAGGGCGGCGTTGGACTTCGGGTAGGGGCCGGTGTCGGGGACGCGGTATTTGAGGACGAGGCAGGTGATGTGGATGCCGTTGAGCCACTGGCAGACCTCCGTGCCTTCGAGATCGATTGCGAGGATGCTGTAACCTCCGCCAGGAAAGACTATGACGGCGGCGCCGGTGGGGTTCGATGAGGGCTGGTAGAGGGTGAGGGTGGGAGCGGAGACGTGGCCGAGGCGGACGAGCGGGCGGCCGGCGACGAGGGCGTCTTTCGGGGTGGTGGTGTCGGCTTCGGGCGAGGTGGAGGGGATGGCGTCGGGCGGTGTGCCGGGCCAGAGGG
>CAXTRT010000080.1:0-11164 GCA_964246835.1 uncultured Acidobacteriaceae bacterium
GCCTGGTTCTGTCGCCGATCCCACCCCGCATCCCCGCATGCATCAGCCACGGCGCGATCGCTTTGCCGCCGCCCGTGAGATTCCCGGAACGGCCCCGGAGTTCGATCCGCTCTATACCGCCCCCGATGCGGAGCCGCCGCGCTCCCATGTCGCCGACTCCCATGCCTCCGAGTATCAGGGCTTTCAACCCCGTACGTCTGCTCCATCTCCACGGCAAGCAGACCAGCCGGGTGCCGATACAAACCCCGAGCCGGCCATGCACCCCGTCATTCCGGAGATCACGCCGGAGATCGAGCGGGCGAAGACACCCTCCGCCGCTCTCGCGCCTGCCTCGGCGGCTTACGCTGATCCAGCTCCCCGCTCCGCGGCCCCGTCATCACGGCCGCTGTCGCAAGCCGGCCAGCCGCCCAAGGCGCAAAATCGCCCTCAGGAGCCCGCCACAGCTCCTCTCTTCAACACCCGCTCTTCGCTCCCGCTCTCCGCCATGGCAGAAGAGCCGAAGAGCCGGAGATCTCCGTGGCTAGCAGGTCTGGCTGCGGCGGCAGTCATCAGCGCTGCCGGATTTCTCTACGTGAACGGCCTTCCTTCGGTCATCAATGAGTGGGTCAGCGGCAGCAGGACAACCGTCTCCACCAACACCGGCGCGGACGATCCGCAAAAAGCCTCTTCCTCTCCAAGCCAGCCTAATCAACCCAGTCCCGCGCCTCAGGCCGCCCGCCTCAGCCCAGGCAAGCCCGCATCCGGTGCCGCCGGCCGCGTGCTTGGAGCGCGCGACAGCTTCACACCAACCCAGAGCATCGAGCGCACCAACGGACCGACCTTCGTGCCCGGCGGCATCATGGATGGCTATCTGGTGGCCGCACCCCGGCCCGACTATCCCCGGCTCGCGAACCTAGCCGGCGTGCAGGGCAAGGTCTCACTTGAAGCCATGATCTCGAAAGAAGGCCAGGTCGAGGCGCTCAAGGTCCTGGGCGGCCCTCAACTGCTGCGCGACGCCGCCACCAAAGCCGTCCAGCAGTGGCAGTACCGGCCCTTCGAGGTAAAGGGCCGCCCTGTTGAGGTGCGCACCATTATTCGCGTCGACGTCGGGTCGCACACCGGCGCTCCCACCGCTGAGTGAGCACCCCTCTCAGAGCGCGATGCCGCCGTAGCCAGCCTTCGTGCCGGGCACCGTCGATCGATATAGAACGTAACAAAAGTAATCCCGCGGTGCTCGCCTGGCTCGCGGAGCATGCGCCGCAGCAAAAGCGACGGCGGCCACATCGGTGTGGCAAGATTACGTTTACCCGGCACACCGCCGTCCCTGGAGAGTCATGAGTCTCGTCGCCGGAGTCGATTTCGGAACCCTCAGCGTCCGCGTGACGCTGCTCGATAGCCAACAGGGCCGTCTCGCCACCGCCGTCGCCGAGTACCCGCTCAAGCGCTCCCGCAGGGATCCCGATCAGGCTACCCAGTCGCACGCCGACCAAATGACTGCCTTAGTCAAAGCCACCCGCGAGGCCATCGCCCAGGCCGGTGTGGACGGCGCTTCCGTCGAGGCCATCGCGCTTGATACCACCGGCTCCAGCGTCATCGTCGTCGATGCCCAAATGCAGCCCCTCGACGACTACTATCTCTGGTGCGATCACCGCGCCAAGCACGAGGCCGCCGAGATCACCGCCCTCGCCCACGCGCAAAACCTCGAAGCCATCGCGTGGTGCGGCGGCGTCTACTCGCATGAGTGGGGCTTCGCCAAACTTCTCCACTGGCTGCGCCACAACCCCGACAAGCGCGCGGCCTTTGCCTCCGCCTTCGAGCACTGCGATATGGTAGCCGCCACTCTCTGTGGCATCACCTCGCCCGCTGACGCCAAACGCAGCGCCTGCACCATGGGCCACAAATGGATGTGGAACCCCAAATGGGGCGGGCTCCCGCCCCAAAGCTTTTTGTCTTCCGTAGACCCCCTCTTCGACGGCCTCCGCGAGAAACTCGCTGGAGAATACCTGACCAGCAACCACATCGCCGGCCATCTCAGCGCCGAATGGGCCGCCCAGCTCGGCCTCCGCGCTGGCATCCCCATCCCCGTCGGTGCCTTTGACGCCCATTGGGATGCCATCGGCGCCGGCTGCCGCGTCGGCGACGTCGTCAACGTCGTCGGCACCTCCACCTGCATCATCGCCATGGAGCCTCAGGCCACCCTCATCCCCGGCGTCTGCGGCGTCGTCCCTGGCTCCGTCCACCCGGACTTCGCCGGCGTCGAAGCCGGCCTCTCCGCCACCGGAGACATCTTCGACGCCATCGCCCGCCGCGCCGCAACCAACGTCAAAGACCTCGCAAAGAACCTCGACACTTACAAACCCGGCCAGACCGGCCTGCTCCGCCTCTCCTGGGATAACGGCGACCGAACCGTCCTCGTCAACCCAAACCTCGGCGGCGTCACCCTCGGCTGGAACCTCCTCCACACCGCCGAAGACGAGCTCTTCGCCGCCATCGAAGGCACCGCCTTCCACACCCGCATCATCCTCGATCGCATGGCCTCAGGCGGCGTTCCCATCCTGCGCGTCATCAATGCAGGCGGCATCCCGCAGCAGAACGCCGTCCTCAATCAGGTCTACGCCAACGTCCTCAACAAGCCCGTCCTCGTCCCCGACGGCACGCCTACCTCGCTCGGCTCCGGCATCTTCGCCCATCTCGCCGCCGGCACCTTCCCCACCATCGAAGCCGCCCAGGACGCCCTGTGCCTTCCCCACCGCACATTCCTTCCCGATGCGAAAGCCGCCGCAGCCTACAACCGCCTGTTTGCGCTCTACAGCAACGTCTACTTCGCCCTCGGCACCCCCGAAGCCAAACCCCTGGCCCTCGGCGCCATCCTACCCGAACTCAAACGCATCGCCACCGAAGCCTGAATCAGGCTGGCCTTCGCCGTTGTCCTTGCCTTTCTTTCTTCCATTCCGAGTCAAAATGAGGAACCTGCTTTTCGGCCACGAACCTTAGCCATGCCACAGCGCTCTTACAACTTCTGGACCTACATCCTCGCCAGTCGTTCCCGCAACCTGTACGTCGGCTTTACTAACGACCTCATCGGCCGTCTCGAGCGGCACAGAGCAATGCGCCACGGCACTCACACTGCCCACTACAACATTCATCGCCTTGTTTACTTTGAACGCTTCCAGTACGTTCGCGCCGCGATCGCCCGGGAGAACGAACTCAAATCATGGACGCGTGAAAGGAAAGTAGCTCTCATAAAGAAGGTCAACCCCACCTGGGTTGACCTATCTGACGATTTCTGAATTTCTCCGCAATCAACGCTGTTGCTTGCCGTTGCTTTTGCACTTGCCTTTCTGTCTTCCATCTCGTGCAACGCGAGGAACCTGCTTTTCGGCCACGAACGCCAGCCAGGCCACCACGCCTCACTCCTCCCGCAGCACCTCCAGCGGCTTCTGCCCCAGCACCCGATAGCTCGCCACCCACCCGGTCGCGACCGTCAGCAGCATCGTCACCGCCAGCACACCCAGGTTCCACAGCGGATGGAACACATACACCACCTCCATCTTGCGCAGCACCAGCTTCGCAATGCCGTTCGCGAAGACGATCCCCACCACCGCCGCCACCAGCCCCAGCACCGCAAACTCGATCGAGAAGATCGCCGCGATCCGCCCTCGCGTGCCGCCCAGCGTCTTCAGCACCACCACCTCACGCAGCCGCCTGTATCGCGTCCCCGCAATCGCGCTCGCCAGAATCACCACACCCGCAAAGATCGAGAAAGCCGCCAGAAACTGCACAATATACGTAATCTGCACCACCACCTGCCGCACCGTCTCAAGCGCCGCGGCCACGTTGATCACCGTCACCGTCGGATATCCGCGATACAGCGCCCGCACCAGCTCATCCACGCGGTCCGGCATCGAGTGCACGCCCCCATACCAGACCGTCGGCAGCTTGGCCAGAGTCGCGCGCGGCAGCACAAACTCCGCCCGTGCCGACACATGCTGACCATCCGACTTGGTGATCGCCGCCACCGTCGCCGTAAACTGCGCATCCTGCGCCGCAAACACGATCTGCGATCCGATATGCACCGCCAGCCGCCCGGCCGAGCGCTCGTCGATCGCCACCAGCGGCTTCTTCTCCGCATCTATCGCCTGCGCCGCCGTCCAGTACGCGCCCTTCTCCACCTTCACGCCCGGCAGCAGCGTGTCCGACCACGTCAGCGCGATCGTCTGCAGCATCCGCTTGGGAAAGTTCCGCAGCCGCAGCTCAGACGCCGGCACCCCATCGATGGCTGCGATCCGCGAGCTCACAATCGGCAGAAACTCCGCCGTCGCCGTCACCGCCTTCTGGCCTCGAATAAGCCCGCGAACGCCGTCGATCTCCTCCGGCGTAATGTCGATCAGAAACACATTCGGCAGCTCCGGCGAGGCCGAGATATGCAGCTCCTTTACCACCGCCTGCTGCACCAGGTACACGGTTGCGATCTGCATTACGCCCAGCCCCAGCGCGGCCAGCAGCGCCGCCGATGGGTTCCCCGGCCGATACAGATTCGCCAGCCCATGCCGCAGCACCGAGGGCAGGCTCAACCGCGTCCGCGCCAGCACCCATCGCAGCCCCGCCAGCAGCGCCGCAGAGACCGCCGTCAGCACCGCCAGCACACCCACCAAACCCAGCGCGAAGTACCGCCCCACCTGCGCCGAGTCGGACAGCGCCGTCGCAATCAGCGCAATGCCGCCAAGAATAATCAGCCCTGCGACCAACTGCGCCGGCCTTCGTATGCGCCGACGTATTGCCCCGCGCCAGCCGCCCTCAATCTCTGTCTCCATCGCGCGCCGCAGAATCAAAATCGGCCGCACCTCGCGGATGTCGAGTAGCGGCGGCAGCGTAAACAGCAGCGTCGTCGCCACCCCCGCCAACAGCCCCGTCACCACCGTCACCGCCTGGATATGCAGCGTTACATCCAGATGCACCAGCCGCGCAATTAGGTACGGAAACGCCAGCTGCACCCCCACTCCCAGCGCCACGCCCAGCAGTCCGCCAATCAGTCCCAACACCACCGTCTGCAGCAGATAAATCCCGACAATCTGCCCCGACCGCGCCCCCAGCGACTTCATGATCGCAATCGTGTCCAGCCGCTCCGCCAAATGCGCCCGCATCGCCATCGCCACGCCCACCGCGCCCAGCACCAGCGCCACCAGGCTCATCAGGCTCAGCAAGCTCGTCGAACGGTCCAGCCCCTCCGTCAGCGCCGGATTCGTCTCGCGGTAGTCGATCACCTGCGCCTCCGGCAGCAGTCCCACCAGCCGCTCCTTCATCGCCGCCACCGCCGTGTCGCTCGCCGCATCCACTTGCGGCCGCGTCGGCAGCTTGAACAGAAACCGCTGCCCCGCGCGCGATCCCTCCGCCAGCAGCCCGGAGCTCTCGAGCCCCCCGCGCGAGATCAGCACCCGCGGCCCCGAAGCAAAGCTCCCCGTTAGCCGGTCCGGTTCATTCGTCACCACAGCCGCAATGCGAAATACCTTCTCTCCCAGCTTCAGCCCATCCCCGGCCTGCAGATGCAGCCGTAGCAGCAGATCGCTCGCCACCACCACCGTGTCGTCGTGCAACACATCCGCAAGTCGTCCCTTGGGCGCCAGATCCACCTTGCCATAGAACGGATACACCGCCGGATCGACCGCCTTCAGACTCACCAGCAGCGGATCCATCGTCTTCGCGCTGGACGCCATCGACAGCATCTCGGTCACCGGTGTCATCCGCACGCCGTCAGCCGTTTGTAACTCCGCCAGGCTCTTTTGTTCCTGCGCCGTTGGCTGCTGCACCATGCGCGCGGAAAGATCCGCCGCCATAATCGTGCGCGCCCGCACCAGCAGCGCGCCCCGGAACGACGCTGAAAAGCCGCGTACACCCGTCAGCGCGGCCACGCCGATCGCCACCGATAGAATCACAAAGAAAAACTTCCCGCGCGCCGCACGCAGCTCCCGCGCCGCCATCCGAAGTGCAGTCCCAAAGCTCAGTCCGGCCATCGATCTCCCGTCCTACGTTGCCAGACCGTGCTGCGTTGCACCTGCGCCAGGCCGCGTCTCAAAGTGCCCGGAAGGCTCATCAAACGTCCTATCGCCGCGCTCATCCTGTATCACCGCTCCGTCGCGCAGCGTGATCCGCCGATGCGCCAGCGCCGCTACCGCCGGATCGTGCGTGACCAGCACCAGCGTCGTTCCTTCCACCTGGTTCAAATCGACCAGCAGCTTCAGCACCTGTTGCCCGTTCACACTGTCGAGGTTTCCCGTCGGCTCATCCGCCAGCACAATCGGCGGCCGCAGTACAAACGCCCGCGCTAGCGCCACCCGCTGCTGCTCGCCGCCTGAAAGCTGCACCGGGTAATGATCCATCCGGTCCTTCAATCCAACCGCTTCAAGCAACCCGCGCGCCCGCTCCAGCCCGGTCCCCCGCCCACTACGCTCATCCGCGTTCAACTCATACGGCAGCAGCACATTCTCTAGCGCCGTCAGCGTCGGAATCAGCTGGTACGACTGAAACACAAACCCCAGCGTGCGCCCACGGATCTGCGCCAGCTTGTCCTCCGGCAGATAGCTGATCGACGTGCCGTTCAGCCGCACCTCGCCCGTCGTCGGCGAATCCAACCCCGCCAGCAGCCCCAGCAGCGTCGACTTGCCGCTGCCGCTCGATCCCATGATCGCGACGAACTCGCCCTTCGCCACCGCGAACTCGATCCCCTTCAGAATCTCCAGCTCGCGCGTCCCCGTTCGCAAGCTCTTACGCAACCCCAGCACCTCAATCATCGCTGCCCGCGAAGCCTCATGCCCCGCCCGAACTCCATCGCTCACGCTTGCTCCTTCGCCGGTCTGCCATCGCTTAAACCCCGCTTTGGCGCCAGGTTTGCTACCGTGGAGAGATGGTCAGACTGTGGCTCTCTTTGATTCTAGCGGCTTCCCTTCCCGGCCTCACCGCCTGCAACAAGCCCGCGACCCCGCCGAACTCCACACCTGTCCCCGCTTCTTCCACCCCATCAACGGGATCCGGCCGCACCGACCAGGCCGGTAACCAGACCACAGACCAGGCGTCCGCCCGCGAAGCCAACGCCGCCGTCCTGCCCGCCGCCTCGGACTCCGCCGCTGACGCGCCCGACACCTCCGTCGCCTCCGACCATCGGCCCAAGCTCGTCTGCTTCGGCGACTCCCTCACCGCTGGCTTCGGCACCGAGCCCGGTGAGAGCTACCCCGACGTCCTCCAGCGCAACCTGGACCAGGCCGGTTACAAATACCGTGTCGTCAACGAAGGCATCAGCGGCAACACCACCAAGGACGGCCTCTCCCGCATCGCTCGTGTAATCGCCATGCACCCCGCCCTCGTCGTCGTCGAGTTTGGCGGCAACGACGGCCTGCGCGGTCTGCCCATCGCCGATACCCGCGCCAACCTCGACACCATCCTCCATCGCCTGAAGGACTCAGGCGCCCTCGTCGCCATCGCCGGCATCACCCTCCCGCCCAGCTACGGCAGCGACTACGTGCAGCAGTTCAACAGCACGTACACACTGCTCGCCGCCAGGTACAAGGCTCCCATGATCCCCTTCCTGCTCCAAGGAGCCTACGGCGTCACCGGCATGATGCAGGCCGACAACGTCCACGCTACCGCCCGCGGCAACATCATCGTCGCCGCCACTGTGCAAAAACTCGTCCAGCCGCTACTGAAAAAATAGCTTTATCAAAAAAAGCTTGTCATTCTGGCCGTGCCCCTCTTGGTTGTCATTCTGAGCGCAGCGAAGAACCCGCTTCTCGCTTTTGTTTTTGGTTGTCATTCTGGAGCGCAGCGAAGAATCCCCGCACTTGCTTTTAACCCATGGAGCGAAGCGACGTACATCAAGCAAACCCTTGCCCCAGATCGCTCATCGCCACCCCGAAGGGACAGGTGTTCCACGCATGACAGTCTGTCGTCATGCGTGGACCATCGGCCGCCAGGCCGACCCACTCCCCAAATCACCGCTCTCTCGTTAGCTGTCATTCTGACCCTGAGCGCAGCCGAATGGGGAAGAATCCCCGCACTTGCTTTAACCACGGAGCGAAGCGACGCGCACACACCTCCGCCCAGTACGTCTAACCCAGCACCACTATCGGCTGCACCAGCGTTCCCGCGATCCGCCTCCCAATCGCAAACAACTCCGCCGGTCCCGTAAACACCCGCACCAGCGGGGCCGCCGAAAACTCCGGTACATTCACCTGCATCCCATTGCGGAGTCTGCCCGCCATCTGCTCGTCCACCGTAACCGCCGGCATCGTCTCGAGCAGCCGCCGAGGATGCACCATCCGTTCCGCAATCGCCGCCCCATCTACACCAGCCAGCCCCTTCAGCTCCTCTGCCGTCACACACTGCGCCAGTCCAAAGTCGCCCGCATGCGTCCGCCGCAGCGCCGAAAGATGCGCCCCGCACCCCGCCGCCTGCCCCAGCTCATGCGCCACAGACCGCACATACCCGCCCGCCGACACCCGTATCGTAAAACTCGCCTCGTTATCTTCAAGCGACTCCAGCACAAAGCGATGAATCACAATCCGCGCCGGCTTTACCGGAACCTCCGCTCCCTCACGCGCCAGCTTATGCGCCGGCACCCCGCCAATCTTCTTCGCCGAGTACACCGGCGGCATCTGCTCCATCGCCCCTGAAAAGCGCTCCGCCAGCATTTGTAACCTGTCGAGTCCACACGTCAGCGGCTGTTCTTCCCCAACGCGCTCGCCCTCCGCGTCATACGTATCGGTCGCCCAGCCAAACCGAATGCGCCCCGTGTACTCCTTCTCCGCCTGCCCAAAAAACTGTGCCAGTCGCGTGTACCGCCCGAGCAGCAGCGGCAGCACCCCCGTCGCCATCGGATCGAGCGTCCCCAGGTGCCCCACCGATCGCTCCCCCGTCGCCCGCCTCACCAGCGCGACCACGTCGTGCGACGTCATCCCCGCGGGCTTGTCCAAAACCAGAAGTCCGTTCACGCGCCCGCCTGTCTTCGCTCGTCCATCGCTACGTCGTCGATCCCGGCCGCCGAATCAGCGAGAGGAACTCGTTGCGCGTCTGCGTCTGTCTGCGAAACACGCCCAGCATCGCGCTCGTTGTCGTCATCGAGCTCTGCTTCTCGACACCCCGCATCATCAGGCACAGATGCTGCGCCTCCAGAATTACGCCGACACCCTGCGGCTGAATCGCCTCAATAATCGCCTCTGCGACCTGCCGCGTCAGCCGCTCCTGTACCTGTAACCGTCGTGCGAACATATCGACGATCCGCGGCAGCTTGCTCAGCCCGATCACCTTCCCGCTCGGCACATACGCAATGTGCGCGCGCCCGTAGAACGGCAGCAGATGATGCTCGCACATCGAATAAAACTCGATCTCCCGCACAATCACCATCTCGTCATAGTCCACATCGAACAGTGCGCCGTGCAGCACCTCCTCCAGCGTCTCGCGATAGCCTCGCGTCAGAAACGCCATCGACTTCTCCATCCGCTCCGGTGTGCGCAGCAGTCCGTCGCGCGTCGGATCTTCATCCACCCGCCGCAGGATCTCCGCATACATCTCCCGCAGGCTCGCCTCCCGCAGCGTAAGCCCGCCCGCATCCGCAGCTATGGCCGGCGCGCGTGCATGCATGTCGTCTCCGGTAATCCCTTCCGCCGCATTCGAAGCGGAATGGTCGGGATCGGCAGTGATGCAATCGATTCGCCCTGCAGCAGCAGGCCTCATTCCGTCCTTCACGTCGTCCTTCGCCCGGTCCATCGCTCCCCTTCTCCTACCGTTCTCGTGCCGCCATCGCTGCTCGCGCACCCGCGTCCGTCAGCACGTCGAAAGAATTATTCGGTGTCTCCTCCACGTGAACTCGCTCCAGCGTGGCAAACGGATACGCCCGGAAAATCCGCTCAATCACCTCGGCGAAGTTCTCCGTTGTCGGCACCAGCTCACGAAACTCCGCCAGCGTATTCAGGTTCTGATGATCGAATCGATCGATCACCTCCGTCTGCGCGAACCGGTCGAGATCCATGAGGTTCGTAACCATTCCCGTCACAGAATCAACCGGGCCGGCAACCGTCACCTCAATGGTGTAGTTGTGCCCGTGACCATGCGGGTTGTTGCACTTGCCATACACCGCGCGGTTTCGCGCCGCGTCAAAGCAATCCGCGTGCAGCCGGTGCGACGCCGCAATCTGCCATCGCCGCGAAAGCCGCGCCACCGGCGTCCCCATGCTCACGCCATCTCCCCAAAATAATCCGCAAACAAATCTTCGCGCTCATACACACGCACCCGGTGCAGCCGCGCCTGCGGCACCTTGCCCACGAGCCGTTCCCAGATCGACACCGCGATGTTCTCCGCCGTCGGCTGCCGCACAGCAAACTCCGGCACCTCCAGGTTCAGGTGGCGATGGTCGTACACACTCACCACCTCGCGCTCCAGCACATCCTTCAGCTCCTTTAGGTCCACAACAAATCCCGTTACCGCATCCGGCTTACCCGCCACCATCACCTCCAGCACATAGTTGTGTCCATGCCCATTCCGGTTCGCGCACTTGCCGAACACCTGCTCGTTCCGCTCCGGCGTCCACGCCTCCACCCAGTAAAAGTGTGCTGCGGAAAACTCGGCCCTGCGCGTCAGGAAAATCATCGTCCCATCAGCTTAAATGACTCAGTGTCGTTACGCCGCCCGCATGAAGGTCCGCCGTCAGTGCCGGTTCGGGTTATAGCTTCGGCCCTTCCACCACACCTCCCGCCGCACGCGGGAGTGCACCGTGCTTCGCAGCAGCAGAAAGACGAACAGTGGTAAGCCCAGCGGGGACATCGCCGTGTCGACTACACCCGCATGCGCCCGCGCCGCCCGCGTATAGAAGCGCAGCAGCGTCCGCGCCCACACCAGCCACAGCGCCGCCTGCTGCCACCAAATCAGTCCCGGCCACCCCAGCGCCAGCACCGGCAACCCCACCAGCAGCAGAATATCCAGCACCCGCCACAGCGCCAGACTCACCGGCGACGGCATCAGCGACGCCAGGTTCTTCGTCCATCCCTCAACCATCTCCCTCGTCGTCCGGTACATCCTCGCCGACACCGCCTCCGGCGCCGCCCGCAGTCGCAGCGCCTTGCCCGCGCGCTTCACCAACCGCGCCAGCGCCACATCCTCGACCACGTTCATCCCCGCCCCGCGCTGCCCGCCCACATCG
>CAXTRT010000081.1:0-10329 GCA_964246835.1 uncultured Acidobacteriaceae bacterium
ACACACCCACCCATATCGCTCCACTCAGAGCAGCGGTACAGACCACACGCTTACGGAACAGTCGCAGAAAGGCCACGAGCTCGGACGCGGCAGCGGACCCGCCGTCCCATCCAGAAGTTGAGTTTCGAATTCACCCGCTCCTGAAGGAAAGGCCGTCTTCTGTCGGCGTGCGCTGCCGCTCAAAACATTCGAGGCCATCTTCCAGGAGCGCAGTGTCGGCCAGAATTGGAGTCTGAAGTTGTGTCAGCGGTGTGCAACAGCTCTTGCTTGAAGCGCAGAAGCGCGATGATCTCCGGCCTGACACAGGCGTTGACTGCCCATTTGCACCAATCATCCAAGTCGGCTTCGAGGTCGAGGTGTACGAATGGGTTGCGCAGCGGCCGTGGCATTGCAAAGTGAACGCCGCGCTCGGCGGCAGGGTTCCCAGCTGCGATGACGACCCATTCGGATCGACGTATACAACTTTGCTCCTACTGCCGCGCCTGGAGTATAGGGAAACTTGACTGGTCCTTCCTAAAACAGGCCCGCGCGACCGCGATATTGCACATCAGTGGTTCTGCGCAGCGGGATGTCAACTGTTAATTGCAGGGCCTTTCAGGCTTTACCGCGCACTGGGTCGGCTGTCCTGTCGGGCGGGAGAACATCCTGAAGATCAAGGCGCGCGACGCCGATGCGCCGGTCGGACATGCCGTAGTAGAGATCAAATCGGTTCGGCATGCCTAAGTCGTCGCGACGGTCTATCCCGGTCGGAAAAACGATATCAGCAGTTGTTCCATCTCGGTCTTCGGGGAGGTCGGGAGTGAGGACTGGACCTCGTGAGCGAAACACGATGTGGCATGGATCATCTTTGGACAACACCATGATTCCAGCCGAATAGCAAAGGCGATGACCATCGGAACTCTCCGGCGTAAGATCGCTGACGCCGTGGTAGACGATCAGCCAGCCGTGATTGGTTAGAATCGGCGGGGTGCCGGCTCCTATCTTCAGCCGCTCCCATGCGTTCACGGGACTTGCCAATCGTTTGTGAGATGTGAAAAGCGGAAGACGATAGGGTTCGCTGCCTCCGAGCGTCATGGCACAGTGCGAGATCCAGATACTTTCCCGGTCGATGTCCAAGGTGCGCGAAACGGGCATCTCGGCTGTCTCTAAGGCGCGGGTTCCCGGGAAAAGCGGTCGATGCAGCATTCCCATCTCGGCGATCCCGGAAGCGGATGGAATGGCCATCGGGAACACGGTGGCGTCCTTATCGTCGATATCGTCGATGGCCATGCCGTTCTCGGGCACGAAGCGCGCTAATCCGAGACGATCCCAATGAAATAGATCTTTGGAGACTGCAACGGCGATCCTGGGGCCATGCGGAGAAAACGCCGTATATGTCATGACGTATTGGTGCAACGGTTCGACGAAACTGATGCGGGGGTCCTCACAGCCTCCGCCGTTCGGCCTGAGTTCGTAGGCCTCCTTGGGCTCAAGCGCGATCCCGAGCCGATCCACTCCTACCGGGTCGCCTGCTTTGTCAAACTTGACTTTGGCAATGCCTATGCGGGAGTAATTGCCTTTCGCAACGATCCTCGGGAAGAGATAAAGCGCACCATCGGGCCCACGTATCGCAGCTGGATTGAGAACGCCTTCAATCTCCTGCGGATTACCAGGCAGCGGCTCCATAAGCATTCCAAGTCGCTTCATTTCGATTCTTCCCAAGGCCTTCTCTCCCGATCCGGACCGCTCAGCTGAGGCACGCGACAATGGTTTCAATCACCCTCTTGGTCTCCTCCGGATCGCGCACCGGAATGGAGACGACTCCCGCCTGTTCGGCGGGGTAGTCGTTTCCACTCGGGAAGAGCGCGTCCCCTATGAAGATCATTTGCGATTTGGCGATACCAAGAAGAAGGGTCAATTTTTCGATGCCGTATGCCTTGTCAATGCCCGCTTTGGTGACATCGATCGAGGTTTTGCCCCCTAGTCGCACCGAGAACCCGCCGAGCAGCTTGTCTAGAACCTCTTTGATCTTCTGCCGTTTCGCAAATTCCGGATCCCACTTTTCTTTCTCTTCAAGCGGAGCCAGTTGTCCTAAAGCGGAATAGGTGATCTGGCCTCCGCGATCTTCAATGGTCTCACCCCAGGTCTTCTCTACCTTGAACCCAGTCGATTGAATTGCTTTCTGGAACGCCGCTTCGATCTGTGCTTTCTCAGCAGCGGTGAAATCTTCCGAATACACCTTATCCCATTGGCCGGAGTACCGAAAGAATTTAGTCCCACAGGTCGGCAAGAGCGATAAGCCGGCTAGGTAGCCTCCGGGCGGTAGATTAGAAAGCAGCTGCTTCTCAAACTGTGGCCAACCTCCTCCGGAAATGACCGCCACGTTGACCATTCCAAGCAGGGTGTGGAGCAAGCTCGCCATAGCCCCATCGATGGCCGATTTGCTTTGCGCCAGAGTTCCATCCAGATCAAAGACGATGAGGCGCTTCATGACAACGTCCTTTCGGCGCGCGTGTATGGGTGCTCGGGAATGGAGGCTTCAAGCAGGGTCACGGCCTGAACGGGTTGCAGATTGAGAGCGCCGACAGAGGCAGGCAGGAGCCATACCTCGCCTCTCTGAATGGAATAAGCCAAGCCCGCGTGCTCCATCCTTCCTATGCCATCAAGGCACACCAACACACGAGGCATGCCGGCTTCGCCAACTTCGAAGGGCGCATGTCCGCACATTCGATTCAGACGGAAGAACTCACAGTCTAAGAGCGTCTCCCGCCTGGTCGATCCCTGGTATTCGAGGGCGGGTTTGACTCGTCCCGCTCCCCTGCTGGTGAGATCGATGCAAGCTAGCGCCTGTTCTACTTGCAGTGCGCGAGGCTCATGAGTGACGGGATCGACGTGTCCCCAGTCGTATAAGCGATAGGTTGTATCGCTGTTCTGCTGAATTTCAAACACGACCACATCATCGCCAAGGCAGTGAAGCGAGCCCGCTGGAATGAAGACGGCATCGCCCACCGTGGGCTCGACCAGCATCAACCGATCAGGCAATGATCCCTCAGCTATCGCAAGCCGGAGCTTCTCGACTGTAGAACTGGGTTCGAGTCCGACGTAAATGCGGCTGGTTGCCTCAGCTTCCAGAACTACCCAGGCCTCCGTCTTCGCTTGAGGATCGGTTGGGAGACGACCCTTGTCCCTAAAGCCGGGATGCACTTGCACAGATAGCATCTGGTGCGCGTCCAGGAACTTCAGCAAGAGTGGAAAGAGTGAGAAGCGTTGCGCAATCCTACCCATCACTTCAACGCGGGAGTGCAACATGATTTCTCTTAGAGTTTGTCCTTTAAGGACACCGTTTGCGACCACGCTCGCGTGATCGTCGCGGTCGCTGAGAAGCCATGCCTCTCCGAAGTTGCCGTCGTCGGGTAAAGGAGAGCCGAGCAACTCCGCGAGGCGCCGACCTCCCCAGAGCCGATGCTCACAGAGGGGTTCAAAACGGAGAGGATAGACTTCTTGGTTCACGTTTGTCCTTCGTCTGCGCTAGAAGCCGGTACACCGCTTCTTCCTAACTATCCATGCCAGCCGGAACGGAGGCTGGTCTTTTCTGCTCAGTATCCGCATTGCGCACTGCTTTAGGCTCCTGTTAGATCGCACGGTCTGGAGAACCCTCTCTATTCCGCGGCACGGCTTCATTCCGAACAACTAGGATATTTATGAAGATCACTCAGGTGTTGCAGCAGGAAGGAACAAAGCCGGACGCCGATGCGGGTGTCCAGGCTTTACCGTTACCTACACGGCTAGCAGTTTTAGGCAATTACCTCCCTAGACATTGCGGTCTGGCAACGTTCACGACAGACCTCTGCAATGCAATCGCCGAGGAATATGGCGAGGAGCGGCTTTTCGCGATTGCGGTCAACGATCCAGAGTGTACCTACGATTATCCTGAGCGAGTTCGTCTTGAGGTGGATCAAGAGGATTGCGCTTCCTACGATCGCGCGGCCGAATTTCTGAGCTTCCATGGCAACGATCTGGTCTGTTTGCAGCACGAGTATGGCATCTTCGGCGGAGCGGCTGGGAGCCACATCCTGTCACTCATCAGCAGCCTCAAGATGCCACTTGTAACGACCCTTCACACTGTCTTACGTGAGCCGAGCGCAGAACAACGCGAAGTGCTCGAAACGATCAGCTCCTTATCGGATCGTTTGATTGTCATGAGCGAACATGCGGCAGGCATGTTGCGGGAAGAATACGGAGTGTCGCCTGAAAAGATTGATGTGATCCCGCACGGAGTTCTCGACCTGCCATTTACGGACCCCAACTACTCGAAAGACAAATTTGGGACCGAAGGCAAATCTGTACTGCTGACCTTCGGTCTCCTCTCTCCAAACAAAGGCGTCGAAAACGTGATCCGCGCCTTGCCGAAGATTCTGGAAACTCATCCCGACGTGATGTATGTCGTAACCGGCGCTACCCATCCTCACCTCAAACGCCGAGAAGGTGAAAGATACAGAGAGTGGCTCCAGCAACTCGCCGGAGAACTTGGCGTTGCGTCCAACTTGATTTTCCACAACCGCTTCCTCAGCGCGGAAGAGCTGGTTGAACAGGTGAGCGCAGCCGATGTTTACATCACGCCCTACCGCCAAGAGGCTCAGGTGGTCTCCGGGACGCTGGCCATTGCGCTTGGAGCCGGAAAGGCCATCATCTCCACGCCGTACTGGCATGCTCAAGAACTACTCGCCGAGGGCCGCGGAGTGATGGTTCCCTTCGATGATCCGGCTGCCCTTGCACGCGCTACCATTGCGCTGCTCGACAATGATGCGGAACGGCACGCGATGCGAAAGCGGGCTTACCTCTATGCCCGACGGACGACCTGGCAAAAGACCGCACAGGCGTACATGGCCAGCTTTCAGCGGGCGCGAACGACGCGTATGTTGCGTCCGCACTCTGTGGTTCTGGAAAGTCCCGCTAAGAGGCAAGATGGATCTCTGCCGTCAGTGAACACGACTCACCTGTCTAACATGACAGACGACACCGGACTCCTTCAGCATGCCATCTTTTCTCTTCCTAACAATCAGGAAGGTTACACAACCGACGATAACGCTCGCGCCCTGATCGTCACAACGATCCTGAACGGGTCGGGCGAGTTGTGGAGTCCCGAGACTTCGTTGCTTTCCCGCCGGTATCTCGCCTTTTTGTGGCTGGCGTTCAATCAGGAAAACGGGCGTTTTAGAAACTTTTTGAGCTACGGACGGGCATGGCAGGAGGAAGTTGGTTCTGAGGACAGTCACGGGCGAGCCTTGTGGTCGTTAGGCAAGGTGTTCTGCTATCCGGGCGGGTCGGAACTCAGAGGTGCGGCTGCTCGCTTGTTCGAAAATGCGCTTCCAGCGACGCGCAACTTTAGTAGTCCACGGGCTTGGGCTTTCTCGCTATTGGGCATCCAGGCGTATCTGGAGTGTTTCCCAGGTGACCGAAGGGCTCAAGGTATGCGGAACGAACTCGCCGACCGCCTGTTGGACATATACGAGCGTTCCCACACGAGGGACTGGCTGTGGTACGAACAGAGTCTCTCCTACTCGAATGCGCGATTGGCCGAAGCGATGCTCATCGCGGGTTGGAAGACCAAGAACAAGAGGATGATGGACGTGGCGCTGGAATCCCTGAGATGGCTGCTCTTTGAGCAACACGGGACGGATCTGGAGACCTTCGTTCCCATCGGGTCCAGAGGTTTCTACTCGAAGGGGAGCGGAAAAGCGCGCTTCGATCAACAGCCGGTCGAGGCTTGCGCGACGGTCTCCGCTTGCCTGAAAGCATATGAGTTTACTAAGGATCAGTTCTGGCTCGATGAGGCATGGTCTGCATTCCGCTGGTTCCTTGGTGAAAACGACTTGAGTGTGCCCCTCTATGACCCCGCAACAGGCGGCTGCTGCGACGGTCTGCATCCAGATCGAGTGAACGAGAATCAAGGCGCCGAATCAACTATCTCTTTCCTCATGGCTCTGCTCGATATGAGGAGCTTGCAAACGCCTGTGCTTCAACAACCGCAACAGGAAATGAGCGTCTCCCTCTGAGTCCAATTGCCTCGCCCGTCCAGACTGATGCCTCTAACGCAGATCAAGCGACCCCCGCGTGGCGCATGGGCGAGCCCCTCTTCACGCGGTATGCAGCCAATCCAATCCTTACACGTGCTCAATGGCCGTACCCCATCAATAGCGTTTTCAACGCCGGTGCGACACTCTTGCCGGACGGCGATACGCTCCTACTTTGCCGAGTCGAAGAGCGCACCGGTCTATCGCATCTTTGTGCTGCGCGTTCGGCGAACGGCATTGACGGCTGGCGCATTGACCCGGTTCCTACGCTAAGAGCACAACCTGATGAGTATCCGGAGGAGATTTGGGGAATTGAAGATCCTCGCATCACCTATGTCCCGGAGCTCGAACAGTATGTGATTGCGTACACCTCTTTCGCGCGTGGTGGCCCGGGAGTTTCGCTGGCCATGACTAAGGACTTTAAAACCTTTCAGCGTTATGGAGTTGTGATGACGCCCGAGGACAAGGATGCTGCTCTGTTGCCACGGAGAATAGGGGGCTTCTGGGCTCTGATCCATCGACCGGTCACGACGCTGGGCGCTCATATGTGGATCTCCTATTCGCCCGATCTGAGGCACTGGGGTAGCCACAAGGTGATGCTCGCGTCTCGTCGAGGCGGATGGTGGGATGCGAACAAAATTGGGCTTTGTTCGCCCCCAATCGAAACTGCAAAGGGTTGGCTCGTCCTCTATCATGGCGTCCGCCAGACGGCTTCGGGAAGTATCTACCGGCTGGGCCTCGCCTTATTTGATTTGAACGAACCGGAGAATTGTCTGCAACGTGGTGATTCCTGGATGTTCGGTCCAGAAGCCCCGTACGAACGAGAAGGAGACGTGAGCAACGTCGTGTTCCCTTGCGGGCAAACCATAGGAAACGACGGCGACACGATCCATCTCTACTATGGAGCCGCCGATGAGTACGTGGCGCTGGCTACCGGCAGCATCCGCGTGTTGCTCTCCTGGCTTGAAGCAAACTCGAGCGCGGGTTGTGAGAGTGGCTTGTAAGGTCCAACACGTCGGAATTGAGAAACGGCGAGCTTTGCTATGTGTGGTTCGTTCACCCTGAAGAGAGGACTGAACTAGACGGCTGTTTCATTACAACGAAGGCGTAGGATGTGCAGCGAACATCCATGTGAACTGAGAGAACAGGTTCCGGCCGTTATTGTTCCGCGTAATGGAGCCACTTGGCTTGGAGAACCTCACCGTTGGCAACGTATCGCGATCCGTGGGACAGTCTGCGGTACTGCACTGCAATGAGATCGAATGCGAACATCGAACTTTGCATATACAAAATGCGCACGTAAGGTGCGCGTGACTCATACAGTAATCATGTTCTACCCGTCACGTCCGTATCTTTCGCATGTTGGGATTGAGGCTCACGGCTTCTGGAATGCCAAGACGACGCGGAGCCGCGGCTCTTCGTGCTCGCTTCCTTGTGCAGCAGGCGACGATGCGAGGTTCATTTTGCAACTAGATTTTGTGAATCTAGTGAGGCTTCGACAGGTCATCTCAGATGATTACGTCTCTCAAAACACGCTACGAAAGTTCTTAGATACCAATCCTAACTTACCTGCAGGTTAATAACTCCCACGAATTGAGATCGCTTTGCCGGTCTTCACTCACCTGCAGATTATAACGTCACCAGTTCAGCATCTTAATCGATATCACTAATAGTTCATGAAAGGGGGGGCATTGAGCCTACCCATCGCAAACAATTTTGCTCCTCCGCCTGCAACACGCTTCACGCAAGTCTGGAGCAATCTCCCCGTAACGTCCTCGTCCCTGTCGATTCGGATCAGCAAACTGGCTCCATGGAATGAGCCATTGAGGGATCCCCCACAGCCCGGACCTGCTATTTGCCTTCTGCTCAACCCCTCTTTCCGCGCGGAACACTGGAGGTCCGGAGAGTGGCGAGGGTTTCACTACACGAGAGGAACCGGTGTTCTTACAGCCTCTGGGCAGGAACGCGTGATGCGCTACAGCTTTGCAGAGCAGGGATCTCTCGATATTCTGCACCTGTTTGTGACGCAGGAACTGTGTGATCACGTTGCGGATGAAGTGAAGAGGCCAGGACAAGTCATTACGAGTCTCCTAGCTCCCTTGCCATACTTCAATGACCCAGCCATCAGCAACTTCGCTCTCTCTGTTGCGGATGCTCTCAGGCAGGGCACCCCAGAATTTTACTCCCAGGCGGCTGCGCAATGGATCACTGCGCATCTCTTGCTCGGCCGGCTCGGAGTTGCCAATTGGTACAGTTCCCTGTCGCACGAGAAAGTTTCAGATCCCAGACTGATCAGGACGCTAGAGTACATGCGGTTAAACCTGTCCGAGCGTTTAGATATTCGCATTTTGGCTAAGGAGGCTGGTCTCAGTCCATTCCACTTCTCCGTACTCTTCAAAAAGGCTCTGGCCGAATCACCCCATCGGCACGTTCGTTTCCTGAGAATGGAGGCTGCTCAGTTCATGCTGCGAGAAACTGACAAGAGTGTTCTAGAAATAGCTTTGACATGCGGTTACAGGGGCGCAGCCCAATTCTCAGCAGCCTTCCGAAACCATTTTTCGCTCAGTCCAAGCGCCTACCGGCTACAAAAGAAGATGCGCAACACGGCCTTTTCGAAAGAGAAGAATAGATAGCCGAAGCCCTGCAATCCGATCCGGCCGGGCTGATGATTGGCACCGAGAAAGGGTTATTACCTGTGCTTTCGGTCACGAGCGCATGCTGCTCGACGGAATGCCCGAGCACCTGCACGAGGACTTTGCTGACACCTGCGCCGCCTCCTGCTTGACGAATCGATCTCTATTAGCTGCACCATGTCCACCCGCTGGTACTGGCCATGCGCACGTTTGCCATTTGGCCGAAGCCAAAACAAACCTAGCGTGGCACATAAGCTGTCGGGAGCGAACGTAAAAACATCAAGCAGACCAGCGGCCACGATTTTCTGTTTTTACTCACCCGATCCTCCTAACGATATTTGGGACCGCTTGGTTGGCATGATCGCTAGCACCTGTATCGAGGCAACAGGGCGTTACGGCATGGAACTCGGGTATGACGTCATGCTGGTAAGAGATGCGACTGCGGCGTTCAGTCTGGAGGCTATGCACGCCGCACACGAAATCAACCGTCCAACCCTGGCTCATGTATAAAAACGCACAGCTTTCCTTGGCGCGGCAAGTGCAGAGTTAGTTTTTGAGATATTTATTATGTCCAGCATTGTTTCACCTGTGAGCATCGGGATTTCGAAGAGCAGGTCGTTCCGGATCGACATCGGCGCAGATCTCGTCGCGGACTTGCAGCGCCGTCTCGCAAGCGCTCGCCTTCCCGACCAGCTCAAAGATGCCGGTAGTAGTCAGGGAGTTGATCCCAACTTGCTGCACCGTGCCGCGTCGTACTGGCGCGACGGCTATGATTGGCGGCGCGAGGAAGTGTGCCTTAACCAGTTGCCACAGTTCAAGGTCGAGATTGATGGGGTCGAGCTGCACTATGTTCACCTGCGTGCGGACGGCGTGGCGCGGCTTCCAATCCTGCTGACGCATGGGTGGCCCGGCAGCTTCATCGAGTTCGCGCGGCTCGGTCCGATGTTGGCCGGATTGGACGATGCGGGCGGGCAGGCTTTCGATGTCGTCGTGCCCTCTTTGCCGGGCTACGGCTTCTCCGCGAGACCGCGCCGGACCGGCATGGGCCTGCGCGCCATCGCCTCACTCTGGGCCGGGCTAATGACGTCGCTCGGCTATGATCGCTTCTTGGTCCAGGGCGGCGATGCCGGCGCCGACGTCTCCACCTGGCTTGCCCATGATGTGCCTGAACGGGTTATCGGCTGCCATCTCAACTTCGTGCCGGGTAGCTTCACCCCGCCCTATGACCCAGCCCGTCTCTCTCCCGCTGAGCAGGCTTTCTTGGCGGCAAAGGCGGCGTGGGAAGACGAAGCGGGCGCTTATGGGCACGTCCATAGCACGCGCCCGCAGACCCTTGCGTACGCGCTGAACGACTCGCCAATCGGTCTGCTGGCGTGGGTACTGGAAAAGTTCGTGGCATGGAGCGATGGCGAAGGCGAGTTCGGAGGGGTCAACCTCGACGATGTGCTTACGGATGTGTCCATCTACTGGTTCACGGAGACGATCGGTTCCTCGATGCGGCTTTACTGGGAGACGCGCCGGAGCCCGATGATCTTCGGACCTGGCGACACCATCGTGGTGCCAACGGCCGTGTCCCACTTCCCGCGCGAGGTTTGGATGCCGCCGCCCGAGTGGGTGTCGCGAGTGTTCACCGATGTCCGGCG
>CAXTRT010000082.1:0-10294 GCA_964246835.1 uncultured Acidobacteriaceae bacterium
GCCATGGGTATCTTTATTATAGTTGGCGGTCATCGAGCCGGGTAGGTTGCGCCCGGGCGGGTTGGGCTAATTGCAAGTTTTGACATGGGGCGAGAGCTAATTGCAAAAAGGATTTTTTTGCAATTAGGGGGTTAGGCTTAGGGCATGAAGCGCGATCAAGTCAAAGAAATCTTATGTTTCGAGATAAGTGTTTAGCCGGTGCGAGGAAAAAGCAGGTTCCTCGTGTCACTCGGAATGGAAGAAAGGAAAGCAAAAGCGCTTAAGCCGACTTGCATGGAAAGCACGTACGGCATGGCTTCAAGCCATGCCCTCAAGCAGGGGGACTCAATCAGAGTGCTCTAGTGAGGTGGTCCCGCAGTTGCAGACGAACCGGATCAGCTAGGCTGATACGGAGGGCCTGTAGGGATTGAGCTTGGTTCCAACAACAGCGGAGAGGGCAGGAGCCGCAGCTGCGAAGACGGGCCGGCGACCGAGCCGTTCGGGATACCTGCCGAGTCTTGACGGCTGGCGTGCGCTGGCGATTCTGGCGGTTTTGATGGATCACGACGGTCCGTGGAGCTTTCGAGGCCACAGCAACGCGGCGTGGCATGAGTATGGCGGATGGGGCGTGTATCTCTTCTTTGCGATCAGCGGACTGCTGGTCTGCACGCGCATTCTGGAGGATGAGGCGCTTCTTGGGCGGTTTCGCATCAAGGACTTCTATATTCGACGGTTGTTTCGCATCCAGCCCGCGGCTTTGGTGTATGTTGCGGCGATTGCGCTGCTGAGCTGGGCTGGGATCGCGCATGAACGTCCCTCAGCCCTGCTGGGTGCGCTGTTCCTGTATCAGAACTATCTTTTTCATCTGAGTGACACGACGGGTCGATGGTTTCTGACCGGGCATTTCTGGACGCTATCGGTGGAAGAGCATTTCTACCTGTTGCTCTCCGCCCTGCTGTTCTGGTTTCGACGGGCGCGCGTCTGGATCTTCGCGGGAGTGATCCTACTTATCTGGCTTTGGTGCCGGTTTGCGACGCATTTTTTGACGATTTATGACGCGGCGAACCGGGGCAGGTATACCGAGTTCACCATTCGGTATCTGCTGGTACCGGCTTTGGTTGCGATCCTGCTTCGGCGATCGGCGGTGCGGGCGTTCGTGGTGCGATATCTCCATCCGTGGGTGGCGTTTGCCGCTACGGTGGTGGTGAAAGAGGCTGCGCTTCTGCTTCATCCCCGGCCCTTAGCACTGCAGCACAGTTTTCTGTACTGGGTTCTTGATCACCCACCGATTCTTTTCTTTGCGTTTCAGTTCTGGGTAGTGGCGACGATGCTGCATCCGCGAAGCTGGACGACGCGCGTGCTGGAGTGGCGGCCACTGCGCTATCTTGGCCGGCTCTCCTACAGTATTTATCTCTGGCACCCGCTTTTTCTGGTCGGGGGCCTGCCGGCGGTCGGCATTCATGCTTCGTGGCTGCTTTTCTTGACCGAGCGGCCCTGGCGGTATCTCGCGACCCTTGGCATGGCTTTGCTGAGCTTCTACCTGGTCGAAAAGCCGTTGATCCGGCTGGGGCACCTTCTGGCTCCGCCAGCGACTCCAGGACACAAGGATCTGCGGGTGGATGTGCCTGCGAAGAGTGCGGCGATTGCGAGCGAGGCAGGTTGAGCGATGATGCTGTGCGCGTTGCGGCCGCTCGCCGGAGGTGCGGAACGAGAGGAGCGACGATGCTCTTATGGCGCCTGTACGCCGCGTCTCGTCTAGTTTGTCGATGACTCGCTTGCCCGCCAAGGTGTTCGGATCGTCCGGTTCATCCAAGCGCTGACCGGAACCTCGCCGGAGAGATGCCCCGTGCTGCCTTGAAGGTTGCCGCAAAGGTGGAGTAGCTCTCGAATCCGGACAGGGCTGCTATCTCAGCCAGGGTCAGCGCGGAGTCTCTCATCAAGCCTGCAGCCGTTTGAGTGCGGCAGCGCAGGACGTACTGCCAGATCGAGCAGCCGAGCGCGTTGCGGAAGGCCCGGCTGAGATGAAAGGGGCTGGTCTCGGCCGCCTGCGCGATGGAGCAGACGTCGAGGGCCTGCTCGAGATGCGCATGGATGTACTCGAGGGATCGGCGAACGCGACGGTCTCCGACGCCATGGCCGAAGGTGCGTTGCCGGGCGATGCGGCCGTCGTTGACGAGCAGGGCGGCCATGCTGAGGAAGATGGACTCGCCTACCATCTTTCCGAAGGGATGGCCCTGTGCGGCATCAGCGTGCAGGGTGCGTACCAGCTTGCACAGGGTAGGCGATTGCAGGGCAATGGCCGGCCGAATCTCGAACTTTGCGGTGGACGCGACCTCTTCGCCCGCAGCGGCGAGCAGGGCCGCCGGCGTGAAATAGAGGCAGGCAAAGTCCACCGGCCGATCCCACCAGCCTTTCAGGCTGGCACCGGCGGGGATGATGGAGATATGGTCCCAGGGCAGGCCGGTGTCGGTCCGCGCGCCGTCCAGCATCCAGCCCATCTTGAGCGGCGCGTGATCGAGACGGACGCCGAAGTGATGAAAGGGGGCTGACGGGGTGGGGTCGTGCATGGGGCCGAAGCAGGATTGCTCCAGCGTGCAGAGCTTCCATACGCCACGCCGCGAGATGGTGTGGCGGAACCATGGAGGAACTCGTGTGAGTTCGGCCGGCGTTCCGGGGGTGCTCGCAGGCGGCATGACGAGAAAATAGCAGGATTCTGAGACTCGCCCGACAATTTTGCTTTGACAGAGTTTCCGGCGATCTTAGGCTGGCCGTATTACGCGAACTTTCTTGGAGACGCCTATGCTTCGTGCCCCATTTTTGATCCCTGCCTTGCTCCTCTCAACGCTTCCCGCTACGCTCCCGCTCTACGCCCAGGCGGACCTGCAACAGCAGATGATTGCCGCGGATCGCGGTCTGCTGGAGGCGATGGCCGGGCCTCACCCGAAGATCGAGACGTATGAAGCGGGGCTGGCGCCGGACTATATCGATATCGAGTTCGGAGCGGTTCACACGCGCGAGGAGGACGTGAAGCAAGCGAAGATGCTGCGGAACTTTTCGTTCGAGTATGAGAACCCGCGTGCCGTGCTGCTCTCGCCAACGACCGGCTATGTGCTGGCGGAGGTACGCTACTCGGGCGTCGTCAACGGCGCCGGCATGAAGAACGACGTGCTCTCCACCAGCTTCTTCTCTTTAGAGCACGGGCGGTGGCTGGCCCATCTGCAGACAGCCCAGCCGATGCGAGCTGCCGTGAAGACGGCCGCGGTTCCGGATAGCGACCCGACGCTGGTTGCGTTGCGGCTGCTGGCGAGGCAGGTGGAGGAGAAGGTGCAGGTTCCGGGATACCCGGCCTTCGCTCGGCCGAAGGTGATGCTGGATGCCGGGACCGGCATCTCCTTCTTCATGTACGGAGACCAGACCGTGCACGAGGCGCAGTTTGGCGATCTGCCGGCTCCCATGCAGGACATCTGGACGCAATGGAGCGGATACACGACGGATGAGCCCACGGGCAAGGCGCTGTTTGACGACATGTTCCATCGCTTCTTTCTCGTGCATGAGCTGGGCCACTGGATGGCCAGCCAGGTGATTGCAGGATTGCCGGACAACGAGATGAGTGTGATAGCGAAGAACGAGGCCAACAATAAATGGGCGAGGGAGATTGCGGCGAATCGCATTGCTACGGCGTGGTATCGCGAGCACGATCCGCAGTACCTGGCGAAGCTGGTGGCCGACTTCCGCAGGATCCAGGCGCATCTGCCGGATCCTGTGCCGGCCGGGGTCGACAAGAAGACCTACTTCACGGAGAACTATCAGACGCTTGGGACTGACCCGATGGCTTACGGGTGGTATCAGCTGCAGATGGTGCTGCTGGTCTACGATGAGCCTGTTCGCAGCTTTCAACAGGTGCTGGACGACCTGCCAAAGAATCGTTATGAGTGATGCAGCTCGTCTTTCCATGGAAGGCCTGGTGCACAGCCGGCCTGTGGACTGTTTGGGCGGTTCGGGTCGAGTTCCACATCAGGGTGGCAGGGCGGGATAAGAAGAGAAAGTGGGCGGGCGGAGATCGCCGCTCGTCAACGAGGCAGGCGGGGAGGCGTATCGTCGAAGGGTGGGCCTGCGCGGATTTCTGCTGTTCCGACGTTTGCGTGCGGAGGTGTGTGGCGTGCCGAATGTATCGAAGGAAAACAGGGCGTTTGAGGTGCCGCGTCTGCTTGGCGCCAGGCGGACATGTCCGCTGTGCACGGGCGGGACGTTCCGGAAGGCGGAGCGCGGGCTGATGGACGGGCCGATGCGGCTGCTGGGTATGAATCCGGTGCGCTGCGTGAACTGCTGGCGGCGGTACTACTGCCGAGGCGGGGTTGCGGTGGGCGAGTGAACCCGGCATGAACGATGACGCGATGAACTATGTGACGCTGCGGCAGGGTGTGGAGGCGGTGCGCGATCCGGAGAATGCGCCGGCGGTGAGCATGGGCGTGTATCTGGTGGGGATCGGCGAAGAAGAGCGATTTCGGCGGATCAGCATCTACCAGGAGCGCGGGACGACGCGGGAGGCGGTGCGGCTGCTCTACATGAACCGAGAGGCGCTGGCGGTGTGGCGGGCGATGGGGCGGCCGGGAGAGCAAGTCGGGGAGCGGCACAGGCCGCCGCGGACGGCACTGCTGAGCTTTGGGGTGCCGTTCTCGGAGTGAGCAGGCTTACGCGGGGAATACGGGCTTTGAGCCGGCGCGGCGGGCTTTGATCCGGCGCTACGGGCGTTCCGTGGGAAGGAAGCCGATTGCGGTGGCTGGACGGGGATGAGGCCGGCCCTGCATCTGAGAGGACAGGCAGCGCATGAGGCGTGGCCGGCAGATTAAAGGAGATGCAGGATGGCGAATCAACTGGCAGTGGTCACGGGCGCTTCAATGGGGATTGGGTACAACCTGGCAAAGGTTTTTGCGGAGAATGGATTTGATCTGGTGTTGGGGTCTGAGCCGGAAGGCCTGGCCAAGGTCGAAACGGATCTGCGGGCACTGGGTGTGCAGGTGAAGGTGGTCTCGGCGGATCTCTCGAAGTATGACGAGGTGATGCGGTTCTGGAGTGAGGTGGAGGCTGTGGGCCGGCCGGTGGATGCGATTGCGATCAATGCGGGGATCGGCGTAGGTGGTTTGTTTGCCGAGACGGCACTTGATGAGGAGATACGGCTGGTGCGGACGAATGTGGAAGGCACGATGCACCTGGCGAAGCATGCGGTGAAGCACATGGTGGCGAAGGGGTCGGGGCGGATCCTGATTACGGCGTCGATTGCGAGCGAGATGGTGGCCCCGCGGGAGGCGGTGTATGCGGCTTCCAAGGCGTTTGATCTGTCATTCGCAAAGAGCCTGCGGTATGAGCTGAAGGAGACTGGCGTTACGGTGACGGCGCTGCAGCCGGGGCCGACGGACACGCACTTCTTCGATCGAGCCGGGCTTTCCGACACCGATGCGGGCACGAAGGGCAAGAAGGCGAGCGATCCGTACGAGGTGGCGAAACAGGGGTTTAAGGCGCTGATGGATGGCGACGATCATGTGTACTCGGCCAGCCTAGGAACCAAGATTGAGGGGGCGCTGATGGGGTTGGTGCCGGATGTGGTGCAGGGCAAGATGCATGACGATATGGCGAAGCCGCTGAGCGAGAAGTAAGGGCGTTGGTGGAGGCTAGAAGAGGCGCCCGGTGGGCGCCTCTTCTGGGTTGTAGGGGGAGGATATTAGAAGTAAATCTTTCCGGCGAGTTGGGTTTGACGCCCAGGTTTTGCCGAGGTGATCTGGCCGAAGGTTGGATTGCCGATGTTGCCATCGACCTGGGTCTGACCGGCGGCTCCCCATTGGGTGTGGTTGAAGACGTTGTAGCTTTCAAGGCGAAGCTGTATGGTGTGACGCTCATCGTGGGCGTAGGAGAAGTTTTTGGAGACCGCGACATCGGAGTTGTTGAGGCCGGGGCCGTGGTAGGGGTTGCGATGAATGTTGCCGAAGCTGCCGGTGGCTTCCTGAGCGAAGGAGGCTCCAGCGGTTGTCGGATCGGTGGGGTCAAGAACCGATCCGTTGAACCAGGTGGAGGTACTGGTGGCAATGCCGGCACGGGGGTTTATGCGCTGGAGCGGAGCTACCTGGTTGGGGACATCGGGGCAGGCATAAAAGGAGTTTGCAGCTGAGCAGTAAAGTGAATACGAGACGCCGCCGCCGTAGCTGATGTCGTAGGGGAAGCCTGTCGCCAGGGTGAGGACGCCGCTGATCTCCCATCCGCTGAGAGCCAGGTTGGTGAGGGTATGGTCACCGCCGGAGTGACGGAAGGGAACGCTATAGACGGGACTGAAGACGAAGCGATGACGCGCATCGTAGGAGGAATCTCCATAGTTCAGCGAGGTGTTGTACTGGTTATAGCCGCGCACCGAGCCGCCATAGCCGGCGCCCTCGTAGTTCGAGGCGTTATCGAGGGCGTGGCCGTAGGTGTAGCTGGCCTGGAAGAGAAGCCCGTGGGTGGTGCCCTTGGTGGCGCTAAGCTGGAGGGAGTTATAGCTGGAGGCGCCTTCCGTCAAGACAAGGCCGTTGCTGGCGAAGTAGTTGTTGCCGGTTGCCGGGTTGACGACGCCGTTCAAGACATGGCTCGGGTACAACAGGGTTTGATTATCCTGATTGGCGACGCAGTTTGGATCCGCCAGGCAGGCGTCGTGACCGGCTTGCGTGGTGGCCAGGGCTTCGTTGTAGATCTGGTTGCGCCGGCCGAGCGAACCGACGTAGCTAAGACGGGCAACGATCTGGCTGGGCAGCTCCCGCTCAACGGTGATGTTGAAGTTCTCCGCATAGGGCGACCGGAAACCCTTCCCGTACTGGCTGAGGCCGAAGGGCTCGAATGGGGTGAAGTCAGGCGACTGCCCCGGCTTGGGGAAGCTTGCCGGGAATTTGTTCTGGTAGATAACTGGCTGTCCCATTGGACCCTTGGTAGTCAGGCTCTGGTAGGGATTTGCGAAGGACGGGCGGGGGGCCGGTGCAGCTTGCGTACCGTAGTCCGGAGCTCCTGTGCTGTTGAGACCAAACGGCGGGTCACCCAGGTTGTTGAGCGAGGTTTCTTCTTCCGTGCGGTTGTAATAGATGCCGAAGCCGCCGCGGATGGAGAGCTTCTTCTCACCCTGGCCACCGGAGAGGAAGCCGAGGTCAGGCGTAAGCGCGAAGCCGAGACGCGGACCGACGTTGCCGTAGTAGGTGGTGGCGCTGCTGGCGTCGTTGCAGTTCTTATCCGTGGGGAAGTTCAGGCCGATCGGCGCGGAGGGGAAGACGGTTGACTGCTGACCGGGAAGAAAGCAGGTGACACCCTCTCCGCCGAACTGGCGATTGTGCAGCGGCGTATCCACCTGGTAGCCGACGCCGTAGGTCAGCGTGAGATTGTCGGTCGCCTTCCAGGAGTCCTGCGCGTAGAAGTAGTTCTCGTAGGCGCGGGCATCGATTCGTCCGCCGGCGGATTGCGCGTAGCTCTGGGGGATGCCGAGAAGGAAGTCCGCCAGCGCGTTGCCGGAGCCGTAGAGATTGGAGTTTGTGAAGGTGTAGGAGCCGTTATTGTTGGAGTAGAAAGGGTTATCGACGTTGAAGCGGCGGCCGTCCCAGCCGAACTTTAAGGAGTGATGACCGATGATCTTCGAGAAGTTGTCGTCGAACTGATAAGTCTGATCGGTTCTGGGCTGCGGTCCGTTGTTCGAGAAGCCGAGGGTAAAGTTGCTGCCGACCTGGATCTTGGGGAGGCTGGCGAACTGAGGATTCTGCGACGTAATGTCGAAGCCTGCGGAGGAGGGCTGCACAACGTTCTGAGGTGTGACCGCGCCGAAGACGAAGCGTGTGTAGTGCAGGGAGAAGGAGTTCAACGCGGAGGAGGAGATCTGGCGGCTATAGTTGACGGTCAACTGCCGAATCTCCGAGGTGTTGGTGTCGCCAAAGCCCGGGAGGGTCGCGCCGGTGAACGGCAGGGTGTCGCTTGAGGGAGCGTGCTGGTAGACACCCGTGAAGGAGATCTGATCCCGCGTCGTTGGGGTGTAATCAAACTTGGCGATGCCCTGATCCTGGACTGCGGTCGTCTGCGGATTGAAGATGTAGCGATTGCCGCCTGAGTTGGAAGCGGGAACGTACTGGCTGACCAGTTTGGACGCGATGGGGTTGAAGGCAGAGGTGGGGATCTGACCGCCAGCAAAGCAGGCCGCATAGGTGGTGACACCGGGGGTGCAACCGGGAACATTAATGGTGGCCGGGATGACGTGGGTTGAGCTGAAGGTGGTTCCGGAGAAGTTACCGGCGAGCTGCGCCGCGGAGTAGACAATGTTGGTGGCGACGGTTTGGGGCTGTACTGCGCGGGTGCCCTGGTAGGAGCCGAAGAAGAAGAGCTTGTTCTTCAGGATAGGTCCGCCCAGGGTGCCGCCGAAGATGTTCTGGTGGTACTTTGGAGCTGTCTTCTGGAAGTAGTTATGCGTATTAAGGAAGGTGTCCCGATAGAAGTCGAAGGCGTTGCCGTGAAACTGATTGGTTCCGCTCTTGATGCTGGCGGTGACGATCGCGCCGGAGTTGCGGGAGTACTCGGGGTTCAGTGAGCTGGTGACGAGGTTGAATTGATCGATGGCATCGACGCTGGGGACATAGGAGGTTCCATTCAGCGGGAGATCGTTGCTGTCAGCGCCATCGATGAGGAAGCTGGACTGCTGCGACTGCGATCCGTTTGCCGAGAAGGAGCCGAACCGGTCGCTTTGCCCCTGGACGCCGGGAAGAAGTCGCTCAAGCTGGGTGAAGTTGCGACCGATTAGCGGATATTCGACAATTTGCGAAGAGTTGATGATATTGCTGAGCTGAATGTTGGAGCTATCCACCTGAACCGCGTCTGCATTGATGGTCAGGGTCTCGCCAGCACTTCCTACGCTGAGCGGGATCTTCTGCACATACTGCTGATCGATGTTGAGAACGATTCCATTCGCGGCAAAGGCCTTGAAGCCAGGGGCATTGACGGTGACATTATAGGTTCCGACCGGAAGGCGAAGGAACTCATAGTCCCCGTTGGCCTGAGAAGTTGTGACGTATTTCTGGCCTGAGTCGGCGTTAGTGGCCGTAACTTCTACATTCGCGACGACGGCACCTGACGGATCAACGATCGTTCCCTTGATGCGGGCGGTGACGTCGGCGGCTTGAACGCTCATCGTGATAGCGAAGAGACTGGTTGACAGCAATCCAAATCTAAGTGGAGAGAAACGGGGCATTGTAGGAGTGTCCCTTTCGTTGTTCCTGGCGCTCTGATGTGGTCGTACCAACACCTTAGCAATTGAGAGTCCAACCCTGCACTCCTCCGACAGTGGACAAGTTGTAAGGGAATACCAGCTGATGCAGATCAGCTAGTGCGATTACCGGAGATATCTGCTGCAATACCTTCTGAAATTTGTATTTTTCTCCGGAGATTCATACGAACGGCTGCTTGGGTGAGCTAGCCCTTGCGAAAGGCGAACGCCGCCGATGTCGCGCGTTGCGACGTGGCATACCAAGGTATTTCGGAGAGGCATTTTCGATTAGCTGGCAGAGAAGCAATCTGAATAGCTAAAAAACTAGCCTTCGAGCTTTTTGCCGGAGAGGCGGGCTAGGTTGGTGCGGAAGTCGGCTGAGGCGGAGTGGTTGAAGGTGTGGGTGATGGCGGTGCGGTTGGCGCCGAGGATGCGGGTGGTGGAGCCGCTGCGGGAGGCGGCGATGCCGAGGATTTCGGGGTAGGGGATGCTCTTCGAGGCGCGCAGCCAGAAGCGCTGGGTGACGGCGGTGGGCGTGAGGAGGATGGTGCCGGGGAGCTGGAAGAGGGCGAAGAGGGTGACGACGAAGATGAGGACCAGCAGCCAGGCGGGGATGGACTGGCGCGAGATCCAGAGGGGGTAGGCGAAGAGCAGGACGTAGAGCGGAAGGGCGATGCCGCGGGAGAAGACGACGAGGGGCTTGAGCGGGAAGGCGATGCCGTTGGGGGTTTGGCGGGAGGCGCCTTTGGTGGCGCGGGCGACATAGATCAGCGCGAAGACGATGACCATGGCGGCGATTTGCAGGGTGTGGAGATCGGGGTGCATGGGGGAGGTTCTCAGGTGTCGTTCTTTGTTGTTCGTTCTACGTTTTAGGTTTTAGGTTTTCTTTGCGTTTTGCGGATGCCGTCTCGCTTCGGTCGAGATGACCTTTTTACAGCAGGGAGAACACTGCTTGAGGGATACTCGGATCCAGTGATCCCTTCTCAGGGACGGGGCTTCAGCTTTCCTCAGCCAATATGGACGTTGCACCGGATCTGAACTTGCCTTGGGCTAGTTCTGGCT
>CAXTRT010000083.1:0-10252 GCA_964246835.1 uncultured Acidobacteriaceae bacterium
CTGCCGACGCCCCCGCCAGATACACCGCCACCACATCGAACCGCACCACCACGCGCCGCCGCTCCTCCTCCGGAAACCCGCGCAGATAGGCGTCCGCCATCTTCCGCAGCATCCGCCGCTTCTCGGTATCGACAGCGGCTTCCGCCGGATCCATCGCCTTCCGCTCCGCCCGCGTCTTGACCTCAATGAAGGCCAGCACATCGCCCTCCCACGCAATCAGGTCCACGTCCCCGCGCAGCCGCCCCGTCCGCCATCGCCGCGCCACGATCGTGTATCCCTGCTGCCGCAAAAAGAACAGCGCCTCTCGCTCCCCGCGTTCGCCCACCAGCAGGTGCACCGGCCGCCCGCGCAGCCGTCCCGTACGCTCAGCCAGGCTGTCCATCCCTCGTGTCGCCCACCGCTGCGCTCCGATCGAAACCCGTTCCAGCATCTACGCTCCCGTCCGACAGAACTTCTTTATCAACCACTAGCAAGTTTCTGCAGTCCGTGTAGAATAAAGACTGATCGTGAACTTGGATCTGGTTTTTCTTGTGTGTTCTGCTAAACGCGACCGCAAATAAAACTCCAAATTGCATTCGCGGTACATACAGCAGCACAAGGACAATCATCATGGAAACAGGCACAGTAAAATGGTTTAACGACGCCAAGGGCTTCGGCTTTCTTAGCCGCGCCAACGGCGAAGACGTCTTCGTTCATCACACCGCCATCCAGAGCAACGGCTTCCGTTCGCTTCAGGAAGGCCAGAGCGTTCAGTTCAACGTCGTCAAGGGCCCCAAGGGCTGGCAGGCAGAGAACGTTCAGGTTGCGTAAGCACTGAGCTTCAGCAGTCTCGAGAAGGGCAGCCAAACCTGGCTGCCCTTTCTCTTTGCCGCAGTCACTAACCACAACCGCGCACTTACTTTTTTTGAGTTGTCCTTCTGAGCACAGCGAAGAATCTCCGCACATCGCTTCTCACGGCGAAGCGGAGCGACGTACATCCTGTAGTCGCAACCATCACGCACCGATCACATGCAGCAACCCGCAAACATTCCCCCCACCCGAGCACAAATCCGCCTACAATCCCCGCACATGCCCCTCTCGCCGGCCAATCTCGCTGCCCTCGTCATCGCCGCCAGCTTCGCCGCCGGGCTCAACGTCTACGCCACCGTCTTCACCCTGGGCCTGCTCGACCGCCTTCACTGGGTTGCCCTCCCCTCCGGCCTCAATACCCTCTCGCACACCTGGGTCCTAGTCGCCGCCGGCCTGCTCTTCGCGGCCGAGTTCGTCGCCGACAAGATCCCCGCCCTCGACCTTGTCTGGAACGCCCTCCACACCTTCATCCGCATCCCCGTCGCCGCCCTCGTCGCCTTCCAGGCCACGTCCCATCTCTCCCCCGGCATGCAGCTGCTCGCCACCTCCGCCGGCGCCGCCATCGCCCTCGTCACCCACGGCTCAAAGACCGCCGTCCGCGCCGCCGTTACCCCCAGCCCCGAGCCCTTCTCAAATATCGCTCTCTCCACCACTGAAGACGCCGTCGCCATCGGCATCACCTGGCTCGCCACCCACCACCCCGTCGCCGCCGCTACCACCGCTCTCATCCTGCTCGCCGCCGCCGTTCTCGCCGCTCGCTCCCTCTTCCGCGCCCTTCGCCGCCTGCTCGCCCGCTTCGGCAGCGGCCCCGAAGCCGCCCTCCAACTGCCCGGCGACTAACCGTTCTCTGTTTTGCCTTTCTGTTTTCGCATTTTGTCTTTCGAAGCCCTGGCCCTGCTCCCTAAGCCCTCCTCATGCAGATCCACCTTATCGACGGCACCTACGAGCTCTTCCGCCACCACCACGCCCTCCCGTCCATAAAAGACAAGCAGGGCATGGAGGTAGCCGCCGTCCGTGGCGTCCTCACCTCCGTCCTCAAGATGATCGAGCAGGGCGCAACTCACCTCGGTGTCGCCACCGATCACGTCATCGAGAGCTTTCGCAACGATCTCTACCCCGGCTACAAGACCGGCGACGGCACCCCGCCCGAGCTCCTCGCCCAGTTCCCCCTGCTTGAAGAAGCCCTCACCGCCCTCGGCGTCGTCACCTGGCCCATGGTCGAGTTCGAAGCCGACGACGCCTTAGCGTCCGCCGCTGCCTTCAGCAGTCAAGACAAGCGAGTCACCCAGGTCCTCATCTGTACCCCCGACAAAGACCTCGCCCAGTGCGTCCGCGGCTCGCACGTCGTCCAGCTCGACCGCCGCAAACGCATCACCCGCGACGAAGCCGGCGTCATCGCCAAGTTCGGCGTCCCCCCTGCTTCCATCCCTGACTATCTCGCCCTCGTTGGCGACTCCGCCGACGGCTTTCCCGGCCTCCCCGGCTGGGGCGCCAAATCCGCCGCCGCCGTCCTCGCCCGCTTCCACCACCTCGAATCCATCCCCGCCGACTCCCACGACTGGCACGTGCCCGTCACCAGCCCCCGCGCCCTTGCCGAAACTCTCCAGCGCGACCACAAACTTGCCTACCTCTTCCGCGACCTCGCCACCCTCCGCTCGGACATCCCGCTCTTCAACTCCGTCGACGACCTCCGCTTCACCGGTGCCACCGAAGCCTTCCCCGCCCTCGCCGCCCGCCTCGACGCCACCATCCTTGCGAAAAGTACCCTTCGCTAGACAGTCACATTGCAACTACTTCGACCATCGCGTCTCCAGCAGTAACGAAATTAAAAAGACCTTCGCCTCCGCCCGCGCGCGAACGGCGCGCCATACTTGAAAAGCCGATTCTGCCTTATCGATCAGCGCCAAGGTATCGGGTCGATTGGAGAGAGCGCTTAAGTCATAATCAGCAATATGCCGCTGCTCTTGTAGTTCAATGAATGCCGTAGCGACCTGCTTGACTTGATCTGGAAACCCCTCGGGAACAAGGGCTTGGAGAGCGGGCGGGAGCGTTCTCAGAACGGTCGCCTTACAAGCCGATTTCATTTCGCCGTGTGTGAAGGCTCTCTTCATCCTGCTGTCGAGACCCGCTGGCGATTGAGTTGGTCGCAGCACCTTTACGCTCTCATCCAGGAGCAGATGGAAAAGCGCATAGTAGGCCGAAGAAACGGCTTTCCGTAAATTCGCCTGCTTCGGACGGTTACCGTCGAGTTCAGCCAGATGCCTCGCCTGCATCAAAAGATCATTTGCCAGCGGCATTAGTATTCGTCTCCACGAACGAGACGTAGGGCCATCTTTCCGACTCCAACGAAAGAATTCGATCACGGGCCGTATCCGCCAGTTTCCGTAATGTCCTAACTCGTTGCCGGGAAAGCGGGATCGTTCTAGTAACAGAGAAGTAAACGCGGAGCGCAGGTTCGCCCGAATGATCCGTATCCGAATACACCCGGCGTAACTTGACACCCTTGGGTAGGGGAATATCCTTCAGGATCTCGCGGACTGCGGCCATCTCGTCGGTTAGGCTTGTGCGGATCATCATTGTTGCATCGAGTATAACCCTCCATCGCATACGCCATTGCCACTGCCCCCTTCCCCTGCGATACTTAATCGTGCACCCCACGTGCGACCAATCCAGACAATCAAATATCCGGAGGCGGAGATGTCAGCCAAGTACATCTTTGTAACGGGCGGCGTCGTGTCTTCGCTCGGAAAAGGTCTTGCCGCAGCCTCCATCGGCTGCCTGCTTGAAGCTCGCGGCCTGCGCGTCAACCTGATGAAGTTCGACCCCTACCTCAACGTCGACCCCGGCACCATGTCGCCCTTTCAGCACGGTGAGGTCTTCGTCACCGACGACGGCGCCGAGACCGACCTCGACCTCGGCCACTACGAGCGCTTCACCCACGCCCATCTTACCCGCGATAACAACCTCACCACCGGCCGCATCTACGAAGGCATCATCACCAAAGAGCGCCGCGGCGACTACCTCGGCAAGACCGTTCAGGTCATCCCGCACGTGACGAACGAAATCAAGGCTGCCATGCGCAAGATCGGCGCCGACTGCGACGTCGTCATCGTCGAGATCGGCGGCACTGTCGGCGATATCGAATCGCTTCCCTTCCTCGAAGCGATCCGGCAAATGAGACAGGATCTGGGCCGCGACAACACCGTCTTCGTCCACGTCACCCTCATCCCCTGGATCGCCGCTGCCCAGGAGCTCAAGACCAAGCCCACCCAGCACTCCGTCAAGGAGATGCTCTCGATCGGCATCCAGCCCGACATCCTCCTTTGCCGCACCGATCGCGCCGTCCCCCGCGAGATGCTCTCGAAGATTGCCGCCTTCTGCAACGTCGAAGAACCCGCCGTCATCGCCGCCCTCGACGTCCCCTCGATCTACGGCGTGCCGCTCAACTTCTCCGAAGAAGGCGTCGACACCCTCATCCTCAAGTACCTCCGCATCGACGCCCCCACGCCCGATCTCTCGCGCTGGGAAGACATCGTGCATCGCGCCACCCACCCCGCGGACGAGGTCTCGATCGGCATCGTCGGCAAGTACGTCGAGTACGAAGATAGTTACAAATCCCTCAAGGAAGCCCTCGTTCACGGCGCCCTCGCCCACAACCTGAAACTCCGCGTCACCTGGATCGAAGCCGAAGCTCTCGAAACCACCGATGCCGACGGCATCCCAAACCGCAACTACATTCAGCTCCTCGAGCCGCACGACGGCCTCCTAGTCCCCGGCGGCTTCGGCAAGCGCGGCATCGAAGGCATGCTCAACGCCATCCGCTACGCCCGTGAGTCCGAAACCCCCTACTTCGGTATCTGCCTCGGCATGCAGACCGCCTGCATCGAGTACGCCCGCAACGTCTGCAGCCTCGCCCGCGCCAACTCCGGCGAGTTCGATCCCAACACCCCCTACCGCATCATCTACAAGCTCCGCGAGCTCACCGGCGTCGAAGAGATGGGCGGCACCATGCGCCTCGGCGCGTGGGACTGCGTCATGGAGCCCGGCTCGCTCGCCGCCGAGGCCTACGGCACTACCGAAATCTCAGAACGTCACCGCCACCGTTACGAATTCAATCGCGAGTTCGAGCCCATCCTCACCGCCGCCGGCCTTCGCCTCACCGGCACCACGCCCGACCGTACCTACGTCGAGATCGTCGAGATCCCTACCCACCCGTTCTTTCTCGGCTGCCAGTTCCACCCTGAGTTCAAATCCAAACCCCTCGAGCCGCACCCGCTCTTCCGCGAGTTCATCGCCGCCAGCTACCGCCGCCGCACCACCGTCGCTGGAGAGGCGCAGCAGGAGATTCTGTACAGCCGCGAGTAGTCGCTTCCACTGTTTCGACTGGAAGACTTCTTCTGCTCAGTCAACGAGCAACACCGCTCGCGTCGTCTCTTTTGCCAGTGCCTTGTCAAAGGTCACAAAGCTCAACCCGTGCCCTTCAGCAAACGCCGTGAGATATCCATCTGCCCATCGCTTCGTCGAGATCTCCCGCCGTCCCGTTCGCTCCCGAAACAGCCGTTCCAGCCCCGCCGGCTCTTCCAGCAACACTCCGCCCCAGTACGTAGCCAGACGATCAAACGTCCGCCAACTGTCCCTCTCTGTCATCGCCTCGCTGCCCATCGCGCCGCGATTGGTCAGCAGGCGCAAAACACTCAGTTGGGAGAAACGGCAAAAGAGGAAGTCTTCCGTAACCGCAACGGACCTCGCCCACTCCACCGCACTCGCATGATGCGGGTGAACATCATGCGCCAGAGCCAGCCAGACATTCACATCAGGGAAAGGGGATGTAGTCGTAGACACCTTCATCCCCCAACTTCAACGATCCAGGCTTCTTGGAATGGATCACCGGCATCCGGCCCTGTCGCCTCAAAACGGTTCCGTTCCCCTTCCGCTTCAAGGTGACTTCCACGCCTCTGACGATTAGCGCCTTGACCGTCTCCCCTTCGAGCGCCGCCCGGCTCTTCAGCTCGCGATACATCTCATCCGGAATATCAACCGTCGTCCGCATATGGCGATGCTACCATATTTATGGCAGCTTCTATCTTGAGGAGACACACGCCCGATGACTACCCAGTACAACTCCGGCCGCTCCTCCTCCGGCCCCTTCTTCGCCATGCTGCTCGCCATCCTTCTCGGCGCCGCGGCCGTCATCGTCTTCATGCGCCACGCCACCGCCGGCATCCCCGCCCGCCTCGCCGCGCTCGTCACCGGCCGATCTTCCACCTTCGACACTAGCGTCCCCGCCGTCGTTCAGAAGATCCAGCGCCTGCAGCGGCTCGAGACCGTCGTCTACTCGCTCGACACCGTCGTCGAAGGCACTCGCTCCAGCCTCGTCCTCCCCGATCTCCTCGCCGGCGACCGAATCCTCCTCATCGTTCACGGCCAGTCCGTCGCCGGCATCGACCTCTCGCATCTCCGCCCTGAAGACGTTCGCATCGACGCCGCCGCGCACTCCATCCACGTCTCCCTCCCGCCCTCCGAGCTCTTCTCAACCGCGCTCGACAACCAGCACACCCGCGTCTACGCCCGCTCCACCGGCCTGCTCGTCCCCGCCGACCAGAACCTCGAAACCGACACCCGCGCCCGAGCCCAGGCCCAGCTCCAGAAAGCCGCGCTCGACGACGGCATCCTCGACGCCGCCACCAAAAACGCGCGCGCTACCGTCACCAGCGTCCTCTACGGCCTCGGCTTTCAGCAGGTCGATGTCACCTAACCTCAGCCACGTCCAGCCATTGCCACCTCTGCCCCGGTCTGCGCTATCATCCTCCTCATGAGGTCCGTTCGATCGCTCCGACTCTTCGGCACCAGACTGGAAGACATTCCAGCCGTCCTTGCGAAGTCACTCCCGACACGCGAGTCGCAGTCGAACACCTTCTTCGTCACCCTCGGCTGGATCTCCGCCGGTGCCGGCGCGCTCGGCCTCGGCCTCATCGCCGGCCGCGAACTCCGCCGTCGCTACAAGTTCAAGCGCCGCACCCCCTATGATCTCTACGCCCATGCCGGCGATTACAACAACGACGTCGAGTTCGGCGTCGGCATCTAGCGGATCAACTCCTACCTTTATTGTTTGTCATTCTGAGCGCAGCGAAGGATCCCGCAGTTCGCCTTTGCTTGGAGCGCAGCGACGCATCCTCCCTGAGTTACCCTTATCTCGATGAAACTTGCCTTCCTCTTCCCCGGTCAGGGCTCGCAATCGGTCGGCATGGGCCGCGATCTCTTCGATACCTGTCCCACCGCCCGCGCCGTCTTTGAAGAGGCCGACGACGCCCTCGGCTTTCCGCTCTCAAAGCTCATCTTTAACGGCCCCGACGACACCCTCAAGCTCACCGAGCACACCCAGCCCGCGATCCTCACCGTCTCCGTAGCCGCCGCCCGCGTGCTTCTGGAACGACTCGGCGACCTCCAGCCCGCCTTTGCCGCCGGCCACTCACTCGGCGAGTACTCCGCCCACGTCGTCGCCGGCACCATCCCCTTCGCCGACGCCGTCCGCACCGTTCGCAACCGCGGCCGCTACATGCAGGAGGCAGTCCCCGCCGGCGAAGGAGCCATGGCCGCCATCCTCGGCCTACCCTCCGACCAGATCAACGATCTCTGCGGACAGGCCATGGATGAACTCGCTGCTCAGATCACCGAAGGCGTCGCCCAGCAGGTATCGGAACAGCCCCACAGCGACCCGGCCGACGCCCACGCCGACGCACCCCTCGCCGACTCCGCCAGCGCCCAGTCCGTCACCTCGGACGCTACCGTCAACCCCGTCAGCGTCGCCCACGCCGCCACCACCACCGGCTCCATCGTCTCCCCCGCCAACCTCAACTCGCCCGAGCAGACCGTCATCTCCGGCGCCCTCGCCGCCGTCACCCGCGCCGCCGAGCTCTGCAAAGCCGCCGGTGCCAAGCGAACCGTGATGCTACAGGTGTCCGCGCCCTTTCACTGCTCCCTCATGAAGCCCGCGCAGGAGCATCTCTCCACCGATCTCGAGTCCATCGCCTTCAAAGACCCCGCCTACCCAATCGTCGCCAACGTCGACGCCCGCTCGATCACCCGCTCCGCCGACGCTCGCGACTGTCTCATCCGTCAGGTCACCGCCCCCGTCCGCTGGGTCGAGTGCATCCAGCTCCTCCTCCGCGAGTCCACCACCCCCTTCATCGAGATCGGCCCAGGCCGCGTCCTCTCCGGCCTCCTCCGCCAGATCGACCGCGCCCAAACCGCCCTCAACGTCGAAGACACTGCCTCCCTCGAAAAAACCCTCGCCGCCCTGACCAGTGCCTAGCCATTCTTTGTTGTCATGCTTTGCTTTTCTTGCTTGTCATTCCAAGCGCAGCAAAAACCTGCTTCTCGCTTCTGTTTTTCTTAGTTTTGTCATTCTGATCGCAGTGAAGAACCTGCTTCTCGCTCTTGTTTTTCTTAGTTGTCATTCTGAGCGCAGCGAAGAACCTGCTTTTCGCTCTTAGCCACGGAGCGAAGCGACGTACACCCCCAACAGAAAGGCTCAACTCATGCCAGCCCCCCGCAACCCCGGCGACCTCGTAGAAAACTTCACCCTCCCCGACCAGGATGGCACTCCGCGCTCCCTCTCTGACTTTGCCGCGACTCCCGTCATCCTCTTCTTCTACCCGCGCGCCGACACCCCCGGCTGCACCATCGAGTCCTGCGGCTTCCGCGACGCCTTCGAGAACTTCCAAAGCAAAGGCATCACCGTCCTCGGCATCTCTCGCGACACCGTCAAAGCCCAGAAGAAGTTCCAGCAGAAATACGACCTCCCCTACCCGCTCCTCGCCGACGCCGACGAGACCGTCTGCAACGCCTTCGACCTCATCAAGCCCAAGAACATGTATGGCAAGATCGTCAAAGGCGTCGCCCGCACCACCTTCCTCATCGCCCCCGCCAACGACAAGGGCGAGCAGCGCCTCCTCCACACCTTCGAATCCGTAAAGCCCGAAGGCCACGCCGAAGAGGTTCTAGCCCTCGTCAAGAACGAATAGCTGTTGTCTCCCTCTAAGCAGTCGCCATAACCTCCCTTGGTTGTCATTCTGACCCTGAGCGAAGCCGAAGGGGAAGAACCCCCGTATTTCGCTTTTGAAAGGGGAAGAAGCCCCGTATTTCGCTTTTAATGACCGAGCGTAGAGCCGTACATCACCCAGGAGGCGGCCCACGAAGATAGGCCGTCATCTCGACCGGAGCGCAGCGCAGTGGAGAGACCCCCGTATTTGCCCTTAGCCGTGGTCGCCACAGCCCTCGCCACAGCCGCCACCCTCGCCTACGCCACCGTCTCGCCCGCCTCCCAGCTCTTCGGCCCCACTCTCATCGCCCCGGCTCACCCAAATCAACTGGCCCTCACCTTCGACGACGGCCCCAACTCCACCGCCACCCCGCACCTCCTCGACCTCCTCGCCGAGCACTCCGTCAAAGCCACCTTCTTCCTCATCGGCCGCTATGCCCTCTCCCAACCGCACTTAGCCCGCCGCATCCTCGCCGAAGGCCACGCTCTCGGCAATCACACCCTAACCCACCCCCCCCAGCCCCACAGCAACCCCCCCCCCCAACCCCCCGAGCTCACCGGAGCCCAGCACGCCATCGAAGACATCGTCGGCGCCCCCGTCCGCCTCTTTCGCCCGCCCTTCGGCAATCGCACCCCGTTCGTCCTCCGCTCTGCCTCGGATTTGGGCCTCACCCCCGTGCTGTGGAACCTCATCGCCAACGACTGGAAGCTGCCAACCGCCGAGGCCATTACCCAGCGCCTCCTCGCCGGCATCGCCCGCAACCAGCGCCGCGGCCGCGCCTCAAACATCGTCCTCCACGATGGCTCCCAGGCCACCCCCACCGCCGACCGCACCCGCACCCTCGCCGCCACCGCGGACCTCCTGCGACACCACCGCACCGCCCAGTTCGTCACCCTCGATACCTGGCTCTAAGCAGCCTCAGCGGCAACATCGAAGAGGTGCTGCTCACTAAGCGCAGCGACCTGCACCACAAGGATCACTCCTTACCGCCCCACCCCGCACGCCACCAGAGCCTCCTCAATCCGCACATCCCGGAACACAAACCCACCCTCCAGCAGCCGCCGCGGCACCGCCCGCACACTGCCCAGAACCGTCTCCTCGGCAAACTCTCCCAGCGCCAGCCGCGCCGCCCAGGCAGGAACCGGCAGCACCGCCGGCCGCCGCACCGCCGCTGCCACCGCCTTCGTCAGCCGCCGCCCCGTCACCGGCTCCGGAGCTACCGCATTGACCGGGCCCCGCAGCTCCTCGGCCGTCAGCACATGCTGCATCGCCCGTACTAGGTCCCCGATCGAAATCCAGCTCACAATCCCCTCACCCGGGCCCACCGATCCGCCCAGCCCTAGCCGAAACAGCGGCAGCAT
>CAXTRT010000084.1:0-9772 GCA_964246835.1 uncultured Acidobacteriaceae bacterium
GCGTCGATGCCAGCCTGTGCGTTGAGGACCAGAGAGTTAGGAACCCAGCAGAAGATCGAACCTCCTGAGTACACGATCCAGGTGTCCCACGGAGGAGCGTCCTCAAAGTTGAAGAAACCTTTTGATGAGACAGTGGCTGCACCGTCGTCGACGGTTTCCAAAGGCTCGTAAAGCAGCAATCTACCTTGCGATTGAGCTGATGCCAAAGCGGGTATTTCTAGTCCACCATCACGGACAAGAGCAGAACGCATTGCACTGATCGTGCGCGTCGCTTGCAGATAGCTTTCTCTCTTCTTCGCAACCCAAATATCTAAGGGGTATTCGCCAAACGGTGGGACTTCGAGAGATGCCGCCGGATTGAGTTCACGGCTACGAAGCCCATCCGGCTCCTGAGAACGACTCAAGCACCATGCGACAGTCTCGGTTAGCGCCCGAATTACGGAAACCGACGGTTCAGGCCGCTTTAGGCCTATTTTGCGAAGCCCCAGCGTAATCATTTGTTCAGCTTACTCGTAGGGAGGGTGATGTCATTTGAAACAAAATTCCCCCGAAAGAAGCCTTGAAGACATTGACCGTAACGCCGTAAACGCGTAACGTCGTTTTATCGCAATACCCCAACACCGTAAAGGCGGTGCTATGCCCGTAGTTGCAGTTCTCAATCAAAAAGGCGGAGTTGGAAAGACCACACTAGCGACCAATTTGGCCGCTGTGTTCGCCAGCGCAGGAGAGCGCGTCCAGTACATCGACGCAGATCCACAAGCTACGGCTCTCGACTGGAGCGCAACCAGGACGGGCGACCCTTTATTCCCGGTAGTAGGCATTCCCAAGAACACCCTTCACCGCGACATGCCCACCTTGGCAGCCCCTTATGAGTGGACGTTCATTGACGGACCGCCGCTCGTGTTCGACGTTGCCAAGTCCGCGATCATGGCAAGCGATCTAGTCGTAATACCTGTTCAGCCGTCCGCTTTCGATATCTGGAGTGCGAAAAAGATTACCGATCTCATTGTCGAAGCTCAAATGTACAAACCGGGCCTCAAATACGCTTTTGCGGTGAATCGTAAAAGCGCAGGTACGGCGATAAGTCGCGATTTCCGCCAGTCTCTCTCAGCGGCTTTTCCTGAAAGCCCCATATTTCTTACTGAAGTCGGGCAGCGGGTGGCGTTCGTTGAAAGTTCAGCGCGTGGTTTGACCGTCGTTGAGACGGAGCCGAAGGGGCAGGCAGCGCGGGAGATTCAGAAGCTGGCAGCAGAAATCAGGGAGATGACCACCAATGGCTAAATCAGGATTGATACCAGCGAAGCCTCAGCCATCCAGCGTAGCGGCAGACGAATGGGTGAACGGAACAGCTGCGCCGACAGAACCAGCAGCAGAGAAGGGAAGCGCCGAACCTACCTCCCGGATCACTTTCGATCTACCTAAGTCACTCCATCGTCGCGTCATGGTTGATTGCACGATGAAGGGGGTCAGGATGGCTTCTGTCCTCCGCCAGATGATCGAGGAGCGTTGGCCAGCGGAAGGCCCTAAAGCGTAACGCCTGCATTTAGTTGAGGGGTGGCAGTACATGGCAGCACCGACCGGACCAAATTCGATTTCCAAGCGTGACCACGCGGCAGAGAAGCATCTTGCCGTGAGTCGCCGCGCGGCCCGATTCGCTGGCATCCGTGAGAAACGCGATGAAGGTGTGCTTTCTGAGGAGATTTTCCAGGTCTCCCAGGCTCTCATTCTTTGCGGGCTCCCTTATCAGCCGACCACGGAGCGGCACTTTACGCGTAAGGCACGGCTGGGTGACGGCAGTACGGTAGCGGTCACGTTTAGTACGGCCCTTGAAGCGGCAATGCCGTATGGAAGCGATCGGACCCTTTTACATTTCCTCATGGATAGGGCAGTCAAGACAGGCTCCCGTTTTGTGAGCTGGGAGACGGCGACAGAGTTTCTAAACACGATGAACCTGGCGACCGGGGGAAAGAATCGGCGGGATCTTCGTGAACGCTTCAGACGGATCGCAGGCCTCACTATCGGTGTAGAGCGTAAGACAGCGGACAGCTACAGCGGGCGAGTGATGCCAATCATCGGCGAGTACCACTTGCCCACGAGCATCGACGTCAGAGCAGAGACAAACGGCTCCGCGATGCTCCCTCTGACTGACAAAATCGTCTACGGGGTCGAGATCGACGACAAGTTTTTCAAAGACCTGCTCGCCCATCATGTACCCGTTCCGGCTGAGATCATTCGAGCCACCCGGAAGCAGTCACAGCTGCAGGACCTGGTCGTCTTTCTGTACTGGCGTTGCTATGCGGCTGAGAGCACTAGCCTTATCAAATGGGAGTACCTGCGGCAGCAGGTGTGGCAGGACGATAAGAAGGAACGACGCATCCGGGAAAGGTTTGTAGAGGCCATTGCTTGTCTGCGCACTCTCTGGCCCGAAGTCAATGCCGAGGCACTGTCCACGGGATTATCGGTAGGAAAGCCAAGAGCCGGTCGTTATTTACTGGTGGAAGCGAAAAACACCCGAAGGCTGTAGGGGACTTCCGGGGGCGGTTGAACGCGTATCTTATTGTCAATAAAAGACCTAACTGATTTGAGGGGAGGGGACTTCCGGGGGCATAGGAGGTCCACACCGGGCGGTGCAGCAATCCACAGATCTCATCGAATAACTCTCTTCCAAAGGGGACTTCCGGGGGCAGTTTGGCTCTGCATATAAGGAAGTCAAGAAGTACAAGAAGAACAAGAGGAATAGCAGGATGTAGGTTGGCCGGAAACGGTGAATTCGTGGAAAACAACGGAGCACGTCCTTCGGACGCGGGCTGAGAGCCTAACGGCCCATTTCTTGGAGCTGCGCCCCAAACCCGGCAGAGGCAACAGCAAAAGCAAAACCTTCCTAATGAGAGTGGGGTCGGTCTAGCGGTTGTGGCTAACGATTGAATGCCTTAGCAATTGAGCGGAAAGCCACCTAGAACAAGCCGCAACGCGGCGAGTGGGGCATCCGTACCAAAAGCACGACACAAACCCCGCCACGAGCCGGCAGGAGCCCAAGGACGGAGAACCCGCAAGTAACAAAGCGCCGGCCGGGCTCGGTTTATCAAATATGATAAATTAAGAGTATGAGTTCGCCCGCGACGGAAGTTTGGAAGATCGACTTCTACACCGCCGACGACGGCTCCTTACCGGTACGGTCGTGGCTTGACACCGTGCCCCAGGATGTCCGAGGCAAGGTGCTTGCCCGGATCGAGTTGCTCAGGGCGGGAGGGCCGACGCTCGACTATCCCTACACCTCGCAGATCGAAGGCAAACTCCGTGAGGCCAGGCTCAGGGTTGGCAAGACCCGGTATCGCGTCTTGTATTTCTTCGACGAAGACCGCACCGCCATCCTCCTGCATGGCTTCACCAAGGCCACCGCAGCCGTCGAGGAATCAGATAAGAAGATCGGACGGGCCAGGATGGTCAGCCACGAGTCCAAGCTGGCAACGAGAACCGGACAGAAGACCACGCCACGAACACCGGCAAAGGAGAACAAGCGCAGATGAAAAACGCATGGGACAGCTATCTCGACCAGCAGCTCGCCGATCCAACCGTCCGCCAGGCTTTCGAGGAAGAGACCAAGGTTCTCGGCATTGGGCTCCAGCTCGCCGATCAGAGGAGGCGGCAGGGACTCACCCAGGCCGAACTCGCCAAGAAGATCGGCACCAGTACCCCTCAGCTCAGCCGCACCGAGCGACGGCCTGAGAACGTCAACATGCGGACGCTCATCCGGTACGCCGAGGCCGTCGGCATGAGTCTGGACATCCGGCTTGTCGCCAAGCAAGGGTGAATTAGTTCGTTGGTCGAGGAGTTAAGCAGAGAGGCTCCTCGCTCATCATGGAGTGCCAGAGCAGGCCATCCAGGGAGCCGTCGCAGAGATGAGAGCAGCACGGTAGAGGGAAAGCCCATGCCTTTCGATCTAGCGATGTTTGAGGCTGAAGTAGCACTCAAGCTGATCCCAACAGAACGGCTGCCTTCAGTCGCCCAGGATGCGTTGGAAGCTGGATTCGATGGTCCCCGTGTCGTCCGCATGGCAGTTCTGGAGCCGGTGGCAGGTTGGGGTATCGACCAAGCCTTGCCGCCCATGATGGAGGAACTTGGCTGTAAGGCGGTCTCGCCTGAAGACGCAGCTTTGCACTTGGCTCGCCAACGTGCCCGGCACATCTTGGAGACTGGCGAAGATCCTTTGCCGTCCATGCCGTACTTTTACCGACTCATGTTGGCGGCTGACCGCCTCGAAGAACTGTATGAGCTGGCCTACTTCGACGACGACGACATCTTCTACTCCGACGACCCCGAGGAGAAGCGCACGCGTGCCCGTGAAGCGTTGGAGGAGTTGCTTTCCCCAGAGCTGCGTCAGAGACGCCGCCTTGAGAGACAAGCTGCATGGGAGCAGAAACAGGCGAAGATCAAAACCGAATGGCCTTACGTCCTGAATTCGCCTACAGGGCGTGCTCTGCTGAAGCAGAGATATAGAGAAAAGATCTCTGACATGCGCCCGTTTCTCTGGATAGAGCTTGTGGCTTGGATCATCTTCGGCTGGGGAATTAGTTCATGGCGCACATCAGTCATCGGCTACATCGTATCGGTGCCGATACTGTTTACTTTGCCCATCTGGGGGGAGTATCGACGCATGAAACGAGAACGCCGCGACACGCTCCTTCGTCGTGGAGTTGCAGATGAGCAGATTTGAGCTGCTAATCGAAGAGCCAATTGCGACGTGCTTGTATCCACAGCGATGGCCTGTTCTCATCGCTATAGGGTTGTTGGCGTGTGCGAGTGCAGGCCGTGGAGTGACGCGCAATGATCGCTGCGTGAGTTGCACATGCGTAGTTTCGTCGCGCAATCGCACTCCAAATACACTGCACTCCGACTTGAAGACTCAATCAAATTAGGTATCGCCCCTTAGCTAATTACCTCATCGAGATCTGAACAGCGAAAGACGATGTGCTTCGCACATGGAAAATTTGACACTCCATCCCTTCCAGGGTTGAGTTTCAAGCTAAAACGTAGACAACTGTCAACCATTGCAGATTGAGAGACTTGCAAGCGACGCGTATACAGTTGTATATTATTGGTAGACAACTGTATACAAACATTTCGTAGAGAAAGCATGCTCATGTCAGAAGAGAAACCGTTCAGCTTTGAAGGTCGTTTGTCACGCTCAAAAGGCCGGACCGGTCGTGATCGCGTGGTCAGTTCAAGAGCCACAGCGGACGAGCATCAGGAGCTCGAAGCGGCGGCAAAAGCCGAGGGGAAAGCACTCAGCGAATGGTCTCGCGAAGTCCTTCTTCGGGAGGCGCGAAGCCCACGCCTGAATGCCCTCTTTACTGAAGTGGTGGCGACCAGGATGCTCTTGAATCTCCTTCTGAAGCCGATTGCGTGCGGAAAGCAAATCACCGAAGAGGAGTTCAGTGGAGTCCTGACAAACGTCCGGACCAGCAAGCGCAAGGCAGCCGGTGATGTTCTGCAGCAGTACACGGCCCCGGAGCAAAAGGAGTAGGGCCTTGAGCTTGCGAAGGCCCCTCGGCTGGGCCTCTAGACCTGCCACGGGAAGGGATTTAGCACGACCAGCAAGGGGGACGAACCGTAAACTTTTGCAGAGCGATGGCACAATCCCCAGACCAACCTGACCGGCGCAGAGCGCACATAGAACGGATGCTCCTTCGCGCCGAACTCCGCAGCCGGCAAGCAGCGAAGTTGGTCGAGAAATGGAAGCTACGGCTCGCCGATCTGGACCGGGAAGGAATAGCGGCTAAGCAGGCCAAACTCTGGACCGGTGAAGTGGTTTTGAGAGGCGAATGAGGTTGCGTGCAGGGCGTTCTTGGAACGCATGGGCAGCACTAAAAGCAGGCTATGGATTTGACGCGCAAGCGCTTGGAACGAGCAAGAACGCTCGTCCCACAAACCCACAGCCTTGACGGCGGGTTAATGAAATTCTTTGTACGATGCCGATAACCCAAGAGGATCGTTAGCCATGTTCTTCATGAGATTGCGAGTGGTGGAGATGTTCGCGGTTGCTGCTGCTATTTTGGCAGCAGCATGTGCCATCATCTGGTTTGTACGCAAGCGTCGCAATCTTCTTCGGATTCCAATCGTAGTTCTCAGTTCCCCGATAGCACTGCTGGCTGCTCTTTTCATTGGAGCGCAGGTGCTAACCCGCGGATGTGAATCATATTCCGCACCGCTCTATTCCCCAAGTCACAGCAAGCTCATTCGCGTTTCGACGCTTGACGGAGGAGCGCTCGGCGGCAGTTCAGCATTAGAGTTGTTGGCTCACCACGGCTTTTCATCGACCTACATCTACCGTGGAGGTTGGAACTCTGTAGACGTATCAAAAGATGTCCACTGGCTCGATGATGGGCACGTCACTGTCGAATATGATCCGTACCAATTTGATGACTGCACGAGCACAAAAACTGTTCAGGTGCGCTGCTCAGAAAAGAAACGTCCGATTCCAACTGGCACGCTGATGTCGCCGGATGGCAATGCGGTGGCGGAACTCCACACAGCAAAAGACGGTACATACCAAGGAACAGATGCCGTGGTGTTGACCGGAAAGGCCGGAGACGCCTTCGTTTATGTAGGAGATCCAGCTTCTGTCGTTTGGGGACAGACACGTTGGATTAGCGACCGCAAATTGCAGATCACCATGAAGGGGAACCCAAAGGCCTGTGCGGATCAAATAGGCATTACTGTCGTCTGTGTCCCTTACACCGGCAAATAATTGCGACGGCAAAAGCTGTTCTGGGCCTTGCTGCTGTCAGCTCCGGAATGTTGGCTTCAGATCCCCGCCACCGGAGTTGTCGTAGGGGAACAGCCATCGAGGCGAGAAGCTGAGGACGACCAAGTCGCTGTCTGCTGCAACCATCGTCGTGCGAGCATGTTGCATGGCTTCTCAGGGCATCTGGAACAAAACGGCAAGAACGGGCGCGACACTGGCTCTGCTTTTATTGTCAGGGTGCGGTTATTTCTACGATCCTACGGTTTGGGTAAAGGATCTTCGTTCTCCCGATGGAGCGTGGACAGCTACAGCAACAACCAGGCAATGGGGTGGCTTTGGTTCGGCATGGGTCGAGACCACCGTCAGCATCCAAAAGATCGACAAGACCGTGAACAAAGGGAAGCCGTTCGATGTTTTTAGCTACCCAGGTGGTGGTCAAATTCCGAAGACATACGTCCTCAGCCCAGAAAACGCCGACGCTGATCTTCAGGTGACGTGGCTCACACCTAATCATCTTCAGATCGGGCACAAGTCACCCGTGAAAGCTGACTTGGCGGTCATTCGCTTTGCAAACGTCGATGTCACCTTTAAGCCAGGAATGTTTTAGCGGAGAAATCGTAGCCTGTACTCACTGAACCATCGCTTCAGCCGAGAGCGACCCCCGGCGCGTCTGCCTGTCAGCTCTGAAACGTCCGTTACAATCGCTGACAGAGGTGCGTTATATGAGCCATGCGGCACGGTTCGAGCTAGAGCAGTATGAAGCGTCGGAGGCTAGATTCCATTTCGTGGCACTCGGTAAAAAGTGGGTTTGCAAATTTTGCCAAGAGACGCCGAGTCGAGACGAGTTGGATAACTTTTTAGAAAACGGCCACGTTTGCGTTTGTTGTGAAGCTAAGTACGAACGGTTTATGCGGAACTAATGGCAGAGTTCGTTGCCTACTACCGTGTTTCGACCGACCGTCAGGGAGAGAGTGGCCTTGGACTGGAGGCGCAGCGTACCGCCGTTGCGCGTTTCATTCAGGGCGCTTCCCTGCTGGGCGAGTTCCAGGAGATCGAGAGCGGCAAGAACCACACCAACCGGCCTCAGCTCACCGCCGCCCTTACTCTCTGCCGGAACAGCCGCGCCACGCTGGTGATCGCCAAGCTCGACCGGCTCGCCCGCGATGTGCATTTCATCTCGGGACTCATGAAGGCCGGCGTCGATTTTGTGGCCGTCGATATGCCCCAGGCGAACAAACTGACCGTTCACATCCTGGCGGCCGTCGCCGAGCATGAGCGCGAGGCCATCAGCCAGCGGACAAAAGTCGCGCTCCAAGCTGCGAAGGCTCGTGGCACTCAGCTCGGCAATCCACGCTGGCAGGAGAGCATCAAGCGGGCGCGAACGGCTAGGAACCCCATTCCTGTGTCTCCTGCCGTCGTGGCGACTATAGCCGAACGGCGGGCGCAGGGATTTCCGTTGCGGAAAATCGCCGAGCACCTGAATGGGATGGGGGTGCGGACGCCTAGGGGTAGTCGCTGGCATCCCGAAACTGTGAGCAATGTTCTTGCTCGTTGTAAGTAGACTTGCCTGCGTAGGCCGCCCCACCCTGAATTGAGGTTAAGACAACGATGCCAGAGATGCCAGAGAACGCGCAAAATCAGGAAACCACAACAGAGGCGACAGCCAAGCCTACAAAGCCACGGACTCGAAGCCCGAAAACAACATCGGCCAAGAAGGCCACATCGAAACGCTCCGCAGCCAAAACATCAGCGAAATCCGTTGGCAAAAAGAGAGTCAGGAGCAAGGTCCCGGCAGGCAACAACGGCAAGGTGCAGCGGCCCTATCCGGCAAAGACCCTAGAAGAAGCTCTTGCTATCCCGCAAGCGATACGTGTGAAGAATAATGGAAATCCCTGGGCAACAGACGATGTGGCACAGGCCTCTCTGGGCATCTCAAGGAATTCATCCAAGTTCTTCTACACCGCAGCGGCAGCCCGAGATTATGGGCTCACGATAGGCACCCGCGATACCGACAAGATTGAACTCGGAACGTTGGGACGAGCAATCGTCTTTGCTCCAGACGAAGCCACCAAGCGCCAAAAGATGGTGGATGCATTTTTCTCCATCGACATTTTCAAACGTGTTTATGAGCACTACGGCAGCGCGAAGTTGCCGGAACCTGAGTTCCTGGGAAATGTGCTTCAGGGAGACTTTGGGCTTTCCAAAGAACTTCACGATGAGTTCTCCAGCATATTCACTGCAAACTGCCGTTTTCTTGGTATTTCTGATGGCTTGAGCGGCGATGTTCGTGTCGCTCCGGCTCGGGAGCAAAGCGAGCCAATCGCTGAGATTCGCGTAGTTGGAGAACCTAAAGGAAAGTTCGACAGAACCGCGTTCGTAATCATGCCTTTCGTTGAAAAGGGTGATAAGCCCCGGCCTAGCGGGTTCTTTGATGAGGTTCTCAAGGCCCTGATAACCCCCGCCGCCAATGAAGCTGGCTTTGCGGTCGAAACGGCTAAGCAACATGGGAGCGATGTCATTCAGTCCACGATCATCAACCAGCTCCTAACGGCAGACCTGGTGATCGCAGATTTGACCGATCACAACCCAAATGTTCTGTTTGAGCTGGGGATTCGGCTGGCCAAAGAGTTACCGGTCGCACTCATTAAAGCTGAAGGGACTGGACCTGTGTTCGACGTAGACAACTTGATGCGTGTCGAGTCTTATGTCCCTCACTTGTGGTCTACAACCATAAAGACAGATATTCCGAAGCTCCAGGAGCACATCAAAGCGGCTTGGAACAACCGATTGACAGGAAGAAGCTATATGAAAATTCTCACTGGCCAGAGTTCGTAATGATATGTGCTGGCAAAGGTGGGGCGAGGTCTTGTGCTCTCTTCAACGTCCGTTGAAGAAATGTAACAGGCTCTCAAGCATCTTGCGGCTCTGACAACTTAGACCAATCGCGCCAGTGGATGCAATCAACCGGATTGGCGTCGATGCCAGCCTGTGCGTTGAGGACCAGAGAGTTAGGAACCCAGCAGAAGA
>CAXTRT010000085.1:0-9677 GCA_964246835.1 uncultured Acidobacteriaceae bacterium
ACCCTCCCAGACCCGGAACTGCCGCGTTCGCGCAATTCGCTCCTCCCCCGGGTCGAACCGCAGCAGCACCTCACCCAGGCTCACCACATCCCATCGGCATTCACTCGCCGGCCGCATCTCCAGCCTCATCGAACCCCCAGAACCGGCAGCGCCACCCCGCCGCGCTCGCTTGAGAGATATGCCGCCTCCACCACCCGCATCGTGTCGATCGCATCCTCCACCCGCGTCGGCAGCTCCGCCGCCTCGCCCTGCACATACGCCTGCAGCGACCCCATCGGCCCCACGAATGCATCCGGAAACCAGTTCCCGCTCACCGCCGTCTCCCGCCATCCCGCGCCGTCCCGCAGCACATACTCGAGCGCATCCGGCCGCCCTTTCGGGTAGTTCAGATTCACCCCCATACGAGCTCGCATCGCACCCTCCATTCCCTCCCACTGCACCCAGCTCCGCTGCCTCTCCGCGTCAAAGTCATGGCTATGATTCGCCGCCAGGAACACCCGCTTGTCGTCACCGTACTCGAAGATCACCACGCTCTTCGTCGCCGCCAGCCGCGCCGCCGCCGGGCTCTTCACCGACTTCGCATACACACTCGTCGGATTGCCAAACCAGCTCCGAATAAGGTCCACATAGTGAATCGAGTGGTACAGAATCTCCACCCGCGGCGCATGCTCCAGATAGCTCCACATCCCCCACGGCGTCTGCACGCTGACCGACACCTCGCAGTCATGCACCGCGCCGATCGCACCTGCCTCATAGAGAGCCCGCGCCGCCATCATCGCCGGGGCCCACCGCAGCTGCAGGTTCACCGCCGCCGTCAGCCCCTTGCCCCGGCAGATCGCCAGAATCTCCTCCGCCTCCGCCAGCGTCTCGCCCATCGGTTTCTGCAGCAGGCAGGCCGCTCCATCCGGCAGCTGCCGCAACACCGCCCGCTGCGACGGAGCCGGCACCGAGCAGTCGAACACCGCATCCCGCGGCGCATACGCAATCGCCTCATCGATCGTCGAGCACACCTTCGAGATCCCGAACTCCGCCGCCACCCGCTCCGCCCGTTGGCCGTCCAGATCCACCACCGCCGCCACCGCGAACCCCGCCTTCGCATACGCCGGCAGATGCGCATCCCGCGCGATCCCGCCCGCCCCAATCATCACGATCGGCCTCGCCCGCCTCGGCCGCGGAGCCACCGCCGCCAGCACTACCGCCTCCACATCCACCACGCTGCTACCTCGACAGGAAACCCCGCTTCATTCTATGCAACATCCGCGCCGGATCTCGCACTGTCTGTTTGCAACCTCGCCCGCCTGCACCGTACCCTTGCTTTGGCTATGTCGCATTCCCTCGAGCTCGCCCTCCTCTCCTGCGCCCTGCTCGGCCTGCGCCATGGCTTTGACTACGACCACCTCGCCGCCATTACAGACATCACCGGCATCCAGCGCAACTGGCGCGAAGGCATGCGCCTCGGCCTGCTCTACGCCCTTGGCCACGCCCTCACCGTCGCCGCCCTCGGCGTCTGTGTCATCGCCCTCCACCTCACCATCCCGCCCGGCCTGGACGCCATCGGCGAGCGTCTGGTCGGCGCCACCCTCATCGTCCTCGCCGTCTACGTCGCCCTCTCCTGGATCCGCCACCATCGCGCTCACCGACTCGACGCCACCCACACCGCACCCCCGCAGCGCAGCCGCATCGCCCTCCTCATCTCCGGTGTCCGCTATCTCGGCTGGCGTCTCCGCCACCTCGTCAACCCCAACCTCCCGCGCCCCGAGTCCTTCCGCTTCGACTACTCCAACTCCTCCGTCTTCTTCGTCGGCATCCTCCACGGCCTCGGCGCGGAAACCCCCTCGCAGCTCCTCCTCTTCCTTCTCGCCGCCCAGCTCGGCGGCGCCACCCAGGGCCTCCTCGGGCTGCTCTGCTTCGTCCTCGGCCTGCTCGCCATGAACACCCTCATGACCGCCTCCGCCGGCGGCGTCTTCGCCTCCAGCTCGAATCTCCCTCGCCTGCAGACCATCGCCACCTCTCTCGCCGTCGCCTACAGCTTCATCATCGGAACCATCTTCCTCTTCGGCGTCTCCGACAAACTCCCCACCCTCACCCGTTAACTTTCATCGGCACCTCTTCTTTTCTTGTTGTCATTCCGAGCGCAGTGAGGAACCTGCTTCTCTACCGGGAACGCCCCCACCTGCTTCACCCAACTCGCTCACCCACCGTTCTGGCTGTCATTCTGACCCTGAGCAAAGTCGTACGGGAAGAACTCCCGTATTTGTCTTTTACGATGGAGCGAAGCGACGCGCCCAAAGCCCTCAAGCCCGCGCGCACATCGCCCATCCATCTCCACCTTTCGGACGATGCACCAAAGACGAGGCAGAGCGTACGTTTCTATCACTTTCATTCCTTAGAAAAACAGGTCATGGTGTGAAGCGCATAGCGTTGTGTTTAGGTATCGGATCCACCCTTCTGTTTCAAGCTGAGGCAGCCAGAAGTCAAAGTGCAACCGCGTCTCTGCGGGGCGTCGTAACCGATGCGACCAAGGCTGTCTTACCGGGCGCTGAAGTCGTCATCATCTCGACGGACACGGCACAGGAGCATGCGGAGCGCTCAGATAGTCACGGTGAGTTCTCCTTCCAGGAGCTGTTTGTCGGGGACTATCGCCTTGAAGTGCGGTCTCCCGGCTTTGCACCCTGGGCCAAAGCACAAATTCACCTCGACGTCGGAAACCAGTCGCAGATCGCCGTGCAGCTTAGTCTCGCCTCCGCCCAGCAAACCATTGAAGTCAGTGCTGATGCCGCCCGCCTGCAATCCAATGAGATCGGCCAGGGTGCCGTGGTGGGCGAACGCGAGATTGCCAGTCTGCCGCTCAACGGGCGCAACTTCGCCCAGCTCGGCATCCTCCAGCCTGGCGTTCGTCCCGCCTCGGCGAGCCTCATGGTGCAGGGCGGCTTCCGGCGCGCTGGCCAGAACTACGAGGTCAACGGTCAGCGTCCCGAGTCCAACACCTTCCTTATCGACGGCATGCGGGATATCAACCGCCTGGACGCCGGCTATGCCTTTCGACCGCCGGCCGATGCCATCGCCGAGTTCCGTATCCTCACGACCACTGCGCCGGCCGAGTTCGGCGGAACCAACGGCGGCATCACCACCATCGTCACCCGCTCCGGCACAAACACCTTCCACGGAACCCTCTACGACTTCCTCCGCAACGATGCCCTTAATGCAAACAACTACTTCGCTCCGCGCAAGGAAAAGCTCAGGCAGAACCAGTTCGGGGGCACGGCAGGCGGTCCCATCACGCACGACCATGCCTACTTTTTCGCGTACTATGAGGGCCTTCGCAGCAGCCAGGACATCACCCATGGCGTCATCGTGCCGACTCTGGCCGAACGCGCCGGCGACTTTTCCGCGGACGCGCCTATCCTTCTCAATGCCGGCCGGACAGCCTACGGCAACAATCTTGCCGGCAAGATCAGCCCCATCACCGCCCGCTATCTCAACTACTTTCCGGCTCCAAACACACCGGAGAACCCGCATCTCGCTCAAACGACCAATATGAGTCAGTACGGCAGCGACCAGGGCGGCATCAAGGCAGACTGGCTGCTCCGTCCCGCAGACACCTTGAGCGCACGCTACAGCTACTCAACCCTCTCCCTTCACAATCCGTACTCGGAGCTTGGCGCCGATGTTCCCGGCTTTCCCGTCGGCTATTACACCAACACGCATCTGGGCGGACTCACGGAGACGCACACGTTCTCTCCAAAGACGGTTCTGACCGCGAACGTCAGCTTCTTTCAGAACCACATCCTCCTCGACAAGCGCTTCTCCGGCAACTCGCCGCAGACCTTCGGCTTTGGCTATGCATCAACCCGGCCTGAAGCCACAGGCGCGCCGCTCATCATGACCCAGGGCTACTCGAACGTCGGCGATCCCATCATCAACCCGCGCGACACCATCCAGAATGACTATGCCTTTAGCGCCAACCTCGCGCACACCCAGGGCAAGCACGTCACCAGCTTCGGCGCGCAGTTCCGCCGTACGCAGATCAACGGCTACCAGGCAAACTTCGCGTCGGGTACCTTCAGCTTCACCGTTCAGGGCGTCACCAATAACGCCCTCGCCAATTTCCTGCTGGGCAGGCCGGATATCTTTACCCAGGCCGGCGGCGACTTCTCCCGCGACCTCAGGGGATGGGAGCTGGGCGCCTACGCCCAGGATGAGTATCGCCTCGGTCCGAAGCTCACCCTGAACTACGGCGCGCGCTACGAGATCACCACACCCTTCAACGACATCCACAACCGCCTGATGGCCTTCACCCCGGGCCAGCACTCGACCGTCCACCCCAACGCTCCCGCGGGTCTGTTGTTCCCCGGCGATCCCGGCGTTCCCGACACCATCGCTCCTGTCTTCAAAGCCGATATCGCTCCTCGCGTTGGCTTCGCCTGGGATCCTCGGGGCAACAGCCGAACCGTGATCCGGTCGGCCTATGGCATCTTCTTTGACGAGCTGGTGAACGGCGTAGGCATGCCGATGCGCGCGGCCAGTTCGGCGCTTCCAAACACCGTCGTCCGCACCCTTACCGGCAACATCAACTACGCCAATCCGCTCGCGACCGTCGCCAACCCCTTTGCCCCCGGCCAGGTTGCCCTGCCCGCCTCCACCTTCACCATCGATCGCAACCTGCTGCCACCCTACACGCAGGACTGGAATCTCACCATCGACCAGAGCCTCGGGGCACAGGTGCTGTCGATCGGCTACATCGGTGCGAAGGGAACGCGACTGCCTCGCCTGGTTGAAGCCAATCCGGCGATCTATCAACCTGGCGCCACCCTTGCCAACTCCGGCCGCCGCCGTCTCTACTCCGGCTGCACCTTGACCTCCGGCACCTGTCAGTTGGGCACCGCTGGTCTTGTCGAAGGCAATGCAAACTCCAGCTTCCACTCGGCACAGGTCTCGCTCACGCGGCGCGGCACGCCCGGCCTGAACTACACCCTCGCCTACACCTTCTCCAAGGACCTCGACTACTCCTCGAGTCTTCACATGTCCGGTCCAGCCCCCTGGCTTACGCTTGGAGAACTGGATGTTCCTCAGAACAATCTCAATCTCAAGGGGGAGTACGGCCGGTCTCTCTTCGACGCGCGCCATCGCTTCGCCGCCAGCGTGACCTACGCGATCCCCTTCGCGCACACCCTCACAGGTCTCTCCCGCGCCCTTCTCGATGGCTGGCAGTTCAGTGCTCTGTCCGCCATCAACTCCAGCACGCCCTTCACCGTCTATGACTCCGCCAACGTCTCTCTTCAGGCTCCGCATCCCGGCGTCTCCGGCATGTTCGGAGATCGTCCCAACGTTATCGGCAACCCCAACAAGGGAGCGCCGCATTCCATCTCGCAGTGGGTCGCTCGCTCAGCATTCCAACGGCTCGACCCGGTCGCAAACGCCGGTCAGTTCGGCAACGAGCAGCGCAACAGCGTCGATGGCCCGGCCTTCGGCAGCCTCGATGCCTCGCTCGATAAGAGCTTCGCCGTCAATGAGAGAACGAAGGTGCAGTTCCGCGCCGAAGCCTTCAACGTGACCAACCACGCCAACCTCATACCGCCCGTCGACGACATCAACTCACCCGTCTTCGGCCAGATCACTGAAGCGCAAGCTCCGCGCGTTCTTCAGTTCGCTCTGAAGCTGCAACGATAAAGCAACAGCGTCGCGCGTTGCCCTTCTAAGCGCAGCCTGCTTTGAGTGTCATCCTGCCTTGGAGCGGAGTCGAAGAAGAATCCCCGCACCTGCCTATCACCCGCTGTCCGCTGCACGCACCGCATCACCGAAGCAACTCGCTCAAGGGGTAAACCTAAGCCTCTCTACTTCACCCCATCCTGCTGCGCCTGAAACGTAACAATCTGCTTCAGCGTCTCGTACGGAATCGACGCGGGTGACACCGGAACCATGTGCCCATTGATCGCCAGAATCGGCGTCTGGTCTACCCCAACCTCCGTGCCCAGCCGAACCGATGCCTCCACCTGCGCCTTCGTCGCCGGCGTCGCCGCGCACGCATCGACCGCCGCCGGATCGCCTCCCGCCTTCGTCACCGCCGCCTTCAGCGTCGCGTCGCCATCCTCCGCGGTCAGCCCACCCTGCGTGTCGTACACCGCCTGCAGATAGGTCCAGAACGCATCCGGCTTCGACTTCGCGACACAGACTCCGTACTCCGCGGCCTTCGTCGCCAGCGGGTGAATCGAAGCAATCGGGAAGTTCTGGTACACGATATGCGCGCTCGGAAAGTCCTGCAGCAGCCGGTCCATGCTGGCCTGCGCATCCTTGCAGTGCGGGCACTGCATATCCGCAAACTCCACCAGCTCCAGGCTCTTGTTCGCCGCTCCGTGCGACGGCCCATCCGCGCGCGCCGCAAGTGTCTGCCGGTTCTCCGCAAACGGCTTCACCCCGAAGTCAATCACGCCATCGCCTGCGATCGCATGCCTTCCATCCGGCGTCACAAAAAATGCCGTCGGCTGCACCTTTGCATTCGCGCTCTTCTCCGCCACCAGCACCGTCACCCGGCTCACCCCCGGCGCCGGCGTCGACTGAATCGAAAACACGCGCCACAGCCGGTTCGTGTCATACCCCCAAAGCGCGGTCAGAAATTGATCGACCGTTGCCGACGTCGGAGAGGCAGCCGTAAAGTTCTTCGGATCTGTCGGCGGAAACGGATCCAGCTTGGCCGAAGGATCGAGCCCATGCAGCTGCAGACCGGCCGCCGGCTGTTGCGCCGCGGGAGCAGCCGTCGCTCCATGGGCCGCAGGCGCCGCCGTCTGTGCCACACCCGCTACGCTCAGCACCATCCCACCAACCACCGTCATCCACTTCGCCATGCCGTCGTCCTCTCCCTGATCCGCTGTTATAAAGCGGCCTCCCGTTAGACCTGCACCTTGACCGCGATCGGGAACCGTCTCCCCAACCCAAACGACTTCTCCGTCACCTTCAGCACCAGCGCCGCCTGCTGCCGCTTGTACTCGCTGCGCTCCACCAGCTTCAGCACGCTCTCCACCAGCCCCAACTCCTGCCCCTGCGCCCCGGCGATCTCCGCCGCGCTCTCGTATCGCTCCACATACGCCTCAAGAATCGGGTCCAGAACCTCATACGGCGGTAGCGAGTCCGTATCCTTCTGCCCCGGCCGCAGCTCCGCCGAAGGCGGCTTCTCGATCGTCGACCGCGGAATCACCTCGCGCTCGCGGTTCGCATACGCGCATAGCTCGTACACCCGCGTCTTCCATACATCCGCAATCACCGCCAGCCCGCCCACCATGTCCCCATAAAGCGTGCAGTATCCAGTCGACATCTCACTCTTGTTACCCGTCGTCAGCACGATCGCGCCCGTCTTGTTCGAAAGCGCCATCAGCAGCGATCCGCGAATCCGCGCCTGCAGGTTCTCCTCTGCAAGCCCGAACTCCGTCCCGCGGAACATCGGCTCAAGCGCCGCCATCTCCTGCGTAAAGATGTCGCGAATCGCCACCAGCTCGAAGCGAATCCCAAGATTCTCCGCCAGCGCGCGCGCATCCTCGATCGACCCTGACGACGAGTACTCGCTCGGCATCCCGACGCCCGTCACATTCTCCGCCCCCAGCGCCTCCACCGCGATCGCCGCCACCAGCGCCGAATCAATCCCACCGCTCAGACCCACCAGCGCCCTCCGGAAGCCGCACTTCCGCAGGTAGTCCCGCGTCCCCAGCACCAGCGCATCCCACGTCGCGGCAATCTCGTCCCGCTCATCCCTGTCCACACCCGCCACGCTCCGAGCCGCCTCTTGAAACGCCAATTCTTCTGTTTCAAAGACCAGCAAATCCTCGGCAAACGATCGCCCGCGCGCCCGCACCGCCCCGTCCGGCGCCACAACCAGCGACGACCCATCGAAGATCAGGCTGTCGTTGCCGCCCACCTGGTTCACCATGGCCACCGTCGCCCCATGCCGCCGCGCCAGCGCCCCCAGCATCTCCTCGCGCACGCCGCGCTTGCCCTTCCAGTACGGCGAGGCCGAAATATTCAAAATCAGCCGGGATCCTTCACCCGCCGGCCAGCTCCTCATCAGTTCATCGACCGGATCGATCGCATACCGCCGCTCCGGCCAGAACAGCTTGTCGTTCCACGCATCCTCGCAGATCGTAAGTGCCAGCCGATGGCCGCGGAAGATCGTTAGCGACTGACTGGCAGCCGGCTCAAAGTACCTCTGCTCATCGAAAACGTCATAAAACGGCAGCAGCCGCTTGGCCTGTAGAAACACCTGCTCCCCACCATCCAGCAGAACCGCCACATTTCGCGCCCGCTTCCCCTCGGAGGCGTTCGATCGCTGCACGCTGCCGCATAGAATCGCCGGCCGCCCGGCTATCGCGGTCCAGCGCTCCAGCTCCGCGACACCCTCCTGCGCGCGATCGAGAAAGGCCTCCTTCTCGAGCAGATCCGCCGGCGGATAGCCGCAGACCGCCAGCTCCGGAAACAGCACGATCTCAGCCTGCATCGCCGCCGCTCGCTCCGCCGCATCGACGATCCGCGCAATATTCCCGGTAAAATCCCCGACCGTCGGGTTTATCTGAGCCAGTGCGACCTTCACACCATCAGTCTACCGTCTTCACTGAACGCGGATCATAGCCTGAGTTTTTTGATTGTCATCCCGCAGGGATCTACTGTTTCCCTTCCATTGCTGCCCGAAAGCCGCTCACGCTAACTCCCCGTACCGCTCAGCACCACACTGATTGTCCTTGCCAGAATCTTCAGATCCAGCCACAGACTCCAGTTCTCCACATACGCCGTGTCGAGCGAGATATAGCTGTCGAACGATGGATCCTGCCGCGCTTCGACCTGCCACAGTCCGGTAATCCCCGGCAGCACATCCAGCCGGCGCAGATGCGGCAGATCGTACTGCTCCACCTCGGACGCGATCGGCGGTCGCGGCCCCACTAGGCTCATGTCGCCGCGCAGCACGTTGTAGAACTGCGGCAGCTCATCGAGCGAGTACTTCCGCAGAAACCGGCCCACCTTGGTCACGCGCGGATCGTTCTGCATCTTGAACAGCACGCCTTCGCGCTCGTTCATATGCGCCAGATCGGCCTTCATGTGGTCGGCGCCTATCACCATGGTACGGAACTTGTAGCAGACGAAGGTGCGCCCCTTCCGCCCAATCCTCTGCGCGCGGTAGAGAATTGGCCCGGCCGAATCGAACTTAACCGCCAGCGCCAGCAGCATCGTCAGCGGCGCCGTCACCAGCAGGGCCAGCAGCGAGAGCGTGATGTCGAGAATGCGCTTCAGCAGGAACGCGCCGATCGGAAACTCCCGCCGGTGCAGCGGAATCGTCGGAAACTGGCCAATGTACTCGACCGGCGCGTTCCACGCCAGGCCGTCATACAGATCAGGCACCACGCGCACATCGATCCCCGCGCTACGTGCCTCCTCCACCAGGTTGATCACCACCTTCTTCGCCGCCGGCACCGAGAAGAAAATCTCATCCACAAACAGCGACCGCGCGATCGAAACGCAGTTCCGCAGATCGCCGATCACGTCCACATCCCCCGTCTCCGCCTCACGCTCTGTCAGCGCGACGAAGCCCTTAAAACGAAACCCCAGGTGCTGCAGCGACTCCAGATGATTGCGCAGCGCATGGGGGGGCGGCCCCCCCCCCCCCCCCCCCCGCACAAAGGGTTGGGAGAGAGGAGGGG
>CAXTRT010000086.1:0-9098 GCA_964246835.1 uncultured Acidobacteriaceae bacterium
GTGTGCCAGGAGGGTGGGACAGGCGAGACGCCGATCTGGGCTGCGATGGGTGCGGGGGTAGGTGCGGTGGCGAAGGGGCCAAGGAGAGCGAGGGCGAGAGCGATGCAAAGTTTCATGGGCGGCCTCCTCACGGCGGTACTGGGCCGCCGGGGCTTACAACACCACCGGGGCGCGTAAGCCAGGTGCACCCGTTATACGCCAGCGGGTGGATGAGCAGATTGAGCGGATTGCGGAAGTGTCCGGTGCAGGGCGGCCAGGTCCTCGAGGGAGGCGGCTTCGGCGCGGATCTGTGGGTCGAGCGAAGGTGGCCAGGCGGCGGCGAGCTGGCCGGGGGTGAAGCCGGCGTTGCGCAGGTTTTTGGCGAGGGTCTTGCGCTTCTGGGCGAAGGCCTGATGGAGGAAGCGATCGAAAGGGGCGGGATGGACGTTCAGTTCGGCGAAGCGGGGGTGAAAGCGAATGCGGAGGACGGTGGAGTCGACCTCGGGGGGAGGGGAGAAGGACTCAGGGCCGAGGGTGAAGAGGATCTCGGGGGCGGCGTGCATCTGTGCAGTGGCGGAGAGGAGGCCGAAGTCGCGGCGGCCGGGTGGGGAGGCGACGCGCTCGGCGACCTCGCGCTGCATCATGAGGACGGCGGAGGTGAGCAGGCCGGGTGCGGCGAGGGAGGCACGGAAGAGGTGGAGGAGGATGTCGGAGGTGATGTAGTAGGGGAGGTTGCCGAGGATGTGGGTGGGGTTCGCGTCGCTTCGCTCCGCGGTAAAAGGCAAATGCGGGGATTCCTCACTGCGCTCAGAATGACAAGCGGGAGGCGTAGCTGTTGGCTCGATAAGGGTGGGGAGGTCGACGGCGAGGATGTCGGCTTCGAGGATTTCTACGTTGGGGTGATTGCGGAAGCGGAAGCGGAGTTCGGCGGCGAGGGCGCGATCAAGCTCGATGGCGATGAGGCGGTGGGCGCGGGTGGCGAGGAGGTCGGTGAGTGCTCCGTGGCCAGGGCCGATCTCGACGACGGTAGCGGCGGAGAGGTCGCCGAGGGAGTCGGCGATACGCTCGCGGGCGGAGAGGTCGGAGAGGAAGTTCTGGCCGAGCTTGGGCTTGTGTTTGCGGGACATGCTGATACTAGGTTACGGGAGAGGTATTTAGAGCATTTCTCCTGATGCTATGGCGTTGTTCAAGTGCGAGAGAGACCATTTTTCTTGAGAGAGAATGGCATCGACGGGAGCGGCCTTCTCTACACCTTCAGGAGAAATGCTGTAGCCGGCCGAACAAAGCAGGTTCCTCGCGCTGCTCGGAACGGAAGAAAGAGAAGCAAGGGACTTGTTCAGAGTCTTCTTGGATTTGTTCCGGCTTTGCTAACGGGGTGGGGCAGTGGTTTCGCGGAGGATGAGGCTGGTGGAGATTCGGTTGGAGGGCGGCTGATTCGAGGTGGGGTCGTCTTCAATGCGGGCGAGGAGGGCGGCGATGGCTGAGTCGGCGATCTCGGTCTGAGACATGTTGACGGTGGTGAGGGCGGGATTGAGAAAGGCGGCAAGCTGGATGTTGTCAAAGCCGACGACGGACATGTGGTCGGGGACGCGGAGGCCGCGCTGGTGCAGGGTGCGGAGGGCTCCGATGGCGGTGAGATCGTTCGAGCAGAGGACGGCGGTGGGGTAGTTGGGAAGGGCGAGCAGCTGCGTCATGCCGGCCATGCCGCCTTCGAGTTGGTGGTCGCCCTCAACGATAAAGCGCTCCTGTGGCGTGCAGCCGGTGGCGTGCATGGACTCGAAGAAGGCGGTGCGGCGGAGGGTGGCGGAGTGCTGGGTGAGTGGGCCGCTGAGGAAGCCGATGTTGCTGTGGCCGAGGGCGACGAGGTGCTCGACGGCCTGCTGCATGCCGTGCCGGTAGTTGACGCGGAGGGTGTCCTGGACAAATTGCTTGCCGGCGAGGTCTTCGGCGGCGATGTCGACGAAGACCATGGGGATGTTGCGGTTGGAGAGCTCTTCGAGCACGGGATCTTCGACGCCGAAGGTCATGATGGCGACGCCGTCGACGTTGCGCTCGATCATGCGGCGGAGGCAGTGCTGGAGCTCGGAGTCGTAGTTGGTGGAGCCGATGAGGAGCTCGTAGCCGTGGCGGACGGCGGCGGCCTCAAAGCGCTTGATGAGCTCGGGAAAGAAGGGGTTGGTGATGTCGGAGACGAGGAGGCCGAAGAGGCGGGAGCGGCCGGAGACGAGCGCGCGGGCTTGGTTGTTGGGGTAGTAGTTGAGGTCGCGGATGGCTTCGCGGACGCGGGCGGCCATGGCTGGGTTGACGGTGGGGATGTTGTTCAGGGTGCGGGAGGCGGTGGCGACCGAGACGTTGGCGACGCGCGCGACGTCGCGGATGTCGAAGCGGGACGGGGCGGCGGGATCGTCGGATCTCTGCTTGCGGATCATTGCTTCTCTGTCTCTCTGGTAGAGAAGTATCGGGTTACGTGGGTGGACGTCAACCATCGACAGAAGGAGAAGCGCCGGTAATGTGACGGCGCAGGAGGAGATGCACGGGGATGCCGAGGAGGATGACAGCGGAGCCGATGAGCGAGTTGCGGGGCTGATCGCGGAAGGAGAAGACGAGAAGGAGGGTGGCGGCGGCGATGAAGAGGATCGGAACGACGGGATAGCCGGGGGTGCGGAAGGGGGTCTTTTCTGGTGCTTCGAATACGTCGTTTTGCGACGTTGGGGAAGGCAAATACGGGGATTCTTCCCCTTCGGCAAGCTCAGGGTCAGAATGAGAAGCTTTCATAGGGCTGGCTTCTGTGGTGGCTTGCGTGCGGGGTTGTGGTGTCATGCGGCGGCGGAAGACGAAGACGGTGCTGGCGGTGAGAGCGTAGAAGAGCCATTCGGCGAAGATGGCGAGCGAGAAGAGGCTCTGAAACCTGCCGATGGCGAGGAGGAGAGCGGTGCTGAGAATGGCCTGGAGAAGGAGGGCGGTGGACGGGGTGTGAAAGCGGGGATGGACATGGGCGAGCTGGCGGAAGAAGAGGCCGTCGCGGGCGGCGGCGAAGGGGACGCGGGCGCCGGAGAGGGACGATCCGATGAAGGTGCTGGCGATGGATACGGCCATGCCTACAGACACGAGAGCGGCTCCCCAGGGGCCGGCGACGAGGCGCATGGCATCGGCGGCGGGACGATCAGAAGTTGCGATCAGGTTTGCCGGAAGAATGTACTGGATGGCGGCGTTGGTGAGCATGTAGAGCGCGGCGACGGTGGTGACGCCACCGATGAGCGCGATGGGGAAAGCGCGGCGTGGGTTGCGGACCTCACCGGCGAGCTGGGTGACATCGGACCAGCCGTCGTAGGCCCAAAGCGCGGCGGTGAGGGCGATCATGAAGCCAGCGAAGGGGCCGTTGTGGATCGCAAAGCTGGTGTGTAGGTTGGCGAGGGCGCCGTGGTGGCCAGCGGCGAAGAAGCAGAAGCCGGCGATGATAAGGATGAGCAGGCCTTTGAGCCAGGTGAGAGCGAGCTGGATGTTGGCTGATTCAAGAGTCGAGACGATGTTGAGGCCAGTCATGACCCAGGTGACGGCGATGGCGAGAAGCTGGGCCCAGGTGATGCGGCCGACGGCAGTTCGCGCAGAGAAATGGAAGATGGCGAAGGTGCCGAGGACGCGGACGAAGCCGAAGGCGACGGTGGCGAGGGAGGCGGGTTTGGTGATGAGGACCAAGGTCCACATGTAAAGGAAGGCGGTGGTGTCGCCGTAGGCGTCGCGCAGGAAGGCATATTCGCCGCCGTAGCGGGGACGCGCGGAAGCGATCTCGGCGTAGGTCATGGCGCCGAAGAGGCTGAGCAGGCCGCCGGTGATCCAGACGGCATAGACCATGGCGGAGGAGCCGGTGGCAGCCATCATTTCGCGCGGAACCAGGAAGATGCCGGAGCCGATGATGATGCCGATGACGACCGAGGTAGCGTGGGCGGTGGAGAGGACGCGCGGGAGCTCGGCGCTTTTGCTTGTGGGCGGTGGCGAGGTCATGCGGATGGGTGAGGGTAGCACGCGGACGTGCTGGCTCATGTGGACTAGTGCTTCAATATTGAGGTGAAGTGCTCTGCGATGCGGTTAGTTCGGAGCTTTGGCGCCGATGGCGGCGGATGAATACGGCAGCAGTGGTGTCAAATCCGCATGGCCCTGGGTTGCTGGCGGAGCAATGCGATGTCCGAACCGGATCAAGGGCTTCTCGACGAGGTAGTAGCTTAGAAGGGCGGTGATAGCAGTCGCTACGTACTTCCAGGGACGTGCGGACAGGGCGATCAGGACTGGAGAGTGTACGAGGTCGCCCAGATAGACAGGAATAAAAAAGAGGATGTGCCATAGATAGATGCTGTAGGACAAGCGACCAAAGAAGCGAAGAGGAGAAAGCTCAAGAAAGCGAGTGGAAAAGCTTCGTGGATTCAGCATGACAGCGACAACTAAAAAAGCAAAGCCATAGAAGAGATACTTTTGATTGACGACCAAGAAGTTAATAATCGAGAACGAAGCCCACCCCTGCGTGAGCACCTCTGCCTTCTCGCTCCATTGATGACCAAGCATCATCAACAGAGTGGCCAAGGTTGCGAGCCAAGGCTTAAAGAATCTACTTGCTAAGGAATGAATTCTTGGAATGCGAACCAAGAGGGCGAAGAGTGCCGGAACGAGAAGAAACTGGATGATCCAGTAAGTCCTTCGGATGGAAAGTTCGCCGAGAAATTCGCCGTGGTCAGCTCCGAACTCCTGAGCGGCAAGTAGGACCGCGATAAATAGAGTTAGCAGCAGGATGCGGCGCCTGTGGAACGTGACGAGGAAGAGCGACAGAAGAATGTAGAAGTGCTCCTCGACGGCGAGCGTCCAGAAGTGGCCGAGAAAGGCTGCTGTGCCGGGCGGGGTGACTGCTGTCACTGTGAAGTTGATGTAGGAGAGAGCGGCGGCGAACCAGAGATGCCAGTCAGTCGCGACCACCCCAAAGAAGAAAAGAAGAGCGACCGTGGTCAGGTAGCAGAAGGCGGCCGGCTGGATGCGAAACAGTCTGCGGAGATAGAACGAGCCAAGATGGATCTTTCCCGCTCGTTCTTCTTCCTCAAGGAGTCGCCAGCAGATCAAGACACCGCTGATCGCGAAGAACAGCTGAACCCCCCAGCCTCCTAGTCCTTTCCAGGCTGCGTTACTATGACCTGCGATGCTCCAAGGCAGATCATGGGTAAGCAGCACACCCGTAATTGCGATCGCACGGAGACCGTCCAGTCCTGGCAGGTAACCCGAGGCTTTTCTGATTGAGGGAGACGGCACGCTTTGAGTATATCGAGCAGACCAGCTGGCTGAACGCGCAGCGTTAGATATAGACCTTGACGGTGCGCCAGAAGGTGAGCATGTCCTGGTGCGGACTGCGAAGCAGATAGATCTGTTGACGGCGTTCCGCTCCAAGCATGTAGGGGCTGTGATTAAGCGTGCCGACGAGGGTGACCTCCCCGTAGAAGTGGCGTAGATCTTCGGGCTGCCGGCCGGTGATGTAGAGGACGACCTGGCCGCTTGCATGACCAAAGCCCCAGAGATAGAAGCTGTTCTGGCCACTAAGCGCGGGTGGGAGATCTGGCGCGTAGAACTGCAAGGAACCGGCCTCGGCATAGTTATCGCAGATGATGGCGAGCTGTGCGCGGTCGGCGGGAGAGAGCGTGGCGACGATGCGGCGGACCTCAGTGGCTTCTTCTCGCCAGCCGAAGCGATCGGCGAAGAAGGGGGGCAGCGGGCTGGCGTTGCTGAGGTCGGCCGGAGGAACGTACAGGTCGTGTTTGGCGGTGTAGCGGAGCCAGGCAGTGGGGGTGAAGGTCGGGATAAAGGTCGGGAAGGTGATGGCGGAGACGGTGGCTAAGGCGAGGCAGGCGGAGGCGACGACGAGGGTCCACGAGCGCCGCCATGCGCCGAAGACGCGTTCCCAAGCGACGCTGCCGGCGGCGAAGAGCAAGGGATAGATGGGGAAGGTGTAGTAGTCCTTGGCGGAGGCGGCCAACATAATGCCGATGAAGAACAGATAGGTCCAGCCGAGATAGCGGATGCGCGAACGGCGCAGCAGGTAGATGAGGCCGGCAATCGCGATGGCGAGGGGAGCGGGAAGGAAGGCGATGACCGGTGCGTTGAGAAAGGCAAGGGGATCGAAGGCACCGTTCTTGCCCTGCTTGATGTTCTGTAAGAACTCATAGGTGGGCCAGTGGTTATGGACCTGCCAGAGGAGGTTGGGTGCGGCGAGAAGGAGGAGGAAGGCAAGGCCGAGGAGAGCCTCGCGGCGAAGAAGGAGGATCCGTCCGACGCGAGTAGTGAGAAGAGCGAGAGCCAAGGCAAGGAGGAAAAAGGTCATGGACTGCTTGTTGAGCAGACCGACGCCAGCGAACAGGCCGAAGGTGATCCATTGCCTGGCGAGCGAGACAGAGGCGAGGGGCGGACTGACGAAGGTGGCGGAATAAGTGAACTTGCCGCGGAGAGAGAGCCAGGCCCCAACGTTTTCCGTGGAGGTAGAGGGCAGAGGGCTAAGGCCGATGCGGGCCTGCATGTCGAGCAGCGTGAGCAGGCAAGCCATCCAGAAGACGGATTCGAAGGGACCCATGTTCAGGACGCTATCGCTGCCGAGATAGGCGGGAGCGACGAGCATGACGGTCATGGCGAGGACCTGGGCTGGGCGGCGGCCGCCGAGGCGGAAGGCAAGCAGGCCGGTGAGGAAGACGCGAGCGGCACTGGCGAGCGCGACGAAGATGCGGATGGCGGCAAGCGAGCGTCCGAAGAGGGCCACTGCGAGGCGTGCTTGCAGGGCGACGATAGGGCCGTGATCGACATAGCCCCAGGCAAGACGCTGGCCGCAGGCAAGATAGTAGAACTCGTCGCGCCAGAGGCCCCAGCCCAGATGCATTTGCAGGAGATTCGCGCCGAAGTGAATGGCGAACTTAATTGATGCGAAGACGAAGGCGAGCCAAAGAGCCCGGTGGAGATCGGAGCTATGTGGACTTGGGTTTGTCGACGGAAGCAATACGAAGCCTTTGCGGAGAGTCTATAGAAAGGATACATGGACGAGTGTGGCTTGCTCGAGGAAGGGACGCGCTGAGAAACGCTGGTATACGGGTGCGGGTGCGATTGTCGCGCAAGGGAGCTTTAGTAGAAGTAGCGTTCGTCACGCCAGTCGAAGGGGGCGGAGGGGCGGCGGTTGCGGAGGAGGTAGACGTTTCTGTGTTCGAAGGGCATGGAGAACTGGGCGTCCATGTGGCCGACGACGGTGACGGACTCGTACTTTCGGGCGACTTCTTCGGGCTGGTCGCGGATGATGGCGATGACGAGGTTGGGGTCGCGGCCGTGGGTTCCCCAGAGCCAGTAGTTGTTCTGGCCGCAGAGTGCGGGGGGAAGGTCGATGTGCTCGTAGCTGGAGAGAATGTCGAGGGCGCCGGCTTCGCCGTAGTCGTTGGTGAAGATAAGGACGCGGGCGCGGTCTTCGGGTGAGAGGGCGCGATAGGTACGGGTGACGATGTCGAGGTACTCCTGCCAGCCGAAGCGGTCGGCGTAGAACTGTGGAAGTGCACCGGAGTGCATCTTTTCGGTCTTGCCGCTGGACGGGGCGAGGTGAAGCGTGCGGGTATAGCGGAGATACGTCGGCGGAGTGAGGACGGGGATGACCATGGGCAGGATGAGCAGGCCGGTGAGGATGAGGGTGGTCTGGTAGAGGGGGAAGGCGAAGAGGCGGTTGGCGCGGTTTTCGGGTGTGATGGCGGAGAGTTTACCGAAGGGAGTCCAGCGGCGCTGCTCCCAGGCGATGCCGCCGGCGGCGAAGAGGACGGGGTAGATGGGGGTGACGTAGTAGTCCTTGGCGTGCAGGGCGAACATGCCGATGAAGAAGAAGAGGAAGGTGAGGCCGATCCAGCTCCAGGCGGGGCGGCAAAGCAGCCAAACCAGGCCGGGGAGCCAGAGAAAGACTGTGAGCGGGTTGAGGGTCTGGATCTGCGCGTTGAGGAAGGCGAGGGGGCCGAGGATGAGATTCTTACCTTCAACTCGGCCGTTGTGGAGGAACTCAAGGGTGGGCCAGTGATTGTGGACCTGCCATAGGAGATTGGGTGTTGCGATGGCGAGGAGGAGTGCGGTGCCGGCGAGTGCTTCTCGCCGGAGCAGCAGGCTGCGGCCTGTGCGGGTGAGGAGAAGAGACAAGCCGAGCGCGACGAGGAAGAAGGTCATTGAGGGCTTGTTGAGGAGGCCGAGGCCGGCGGAGAGGCCGAAGAGGAGCCAAAGGGTGAGGGCGGAACGATTCCTGGGGTTGAAGGTCGGAAGAACGGTTTGCGGACTGCGTACGTCCCACCCATCGCGTTGAGACTGCAATGGATGGGGCACCCCGGCGTCTGATCCGGGTTCGGGAGAGAGGCGGTGCTGGAGGGTGATGAGGGCGAGGAGGCAGGACATCCAGAAGAGGGACTCGAAGGAGTTCATCGACAGGAAGCCATCGATGGCGAGGTACTGCGGGGCGATGAGGACGCCGAGCATGGCAAGGGATTGGGCGGCGCGACGGCCGCCGAGGGAGAAGGCGAGCAGGCCGGTAAGGAAGACGCGCGTGGCGCCGGCGAGGGCGGCGGGCAGACGGAGACCGGCGAGGGAGTGGCCGAAGAGGGTTTCGGCGAGACGCGCCTGGAGGGCGACGAGTGGGCCGTGGTCGACAAAGCCCCAAGCGAGGTGGCGGCCGCAGGCGATGTAGTAGAACTCGTCACGGAAGTAGCCCCAGCCGATGTGGGCCTGCCAGAGATTGCCGGCGATCTGGATAGCGAGCTTGAGAACAGCGAAGCTGAGGGCGAGAGAGAGGGTGCCGGCGGCAGCGGGGCGAGCGGCGAGCTTCTGACGGAGATCGGGCATAGCGGCTTGTGCCTCGGCGGAACTCGTGTGAGCAGGGTATAGGAGCGGTACGGCGATGGTGAGATCGAGGTTCCGTGGACGAGGTCAAGGCATGGCCTTTGGCCGCGGAGAGGCGAGTCGATCATGCCATACTCTCTGGGACGAACAAGGCGCGTTGCGCTGATGGGGAGGATTGACGATGGATTGGACGCCTGGTGGGATGAGCAGCGATGTGGAGGACCGGCGCGGGGACTCAGGCGGTGGGGGTG
>CAXTRT010000087.1:0-9061 GCA_964246835.1 uncultured Acidobacteriaceae bacterium
GGGCGTATTGGGCTGAGGGCCGCGTGTGTGCCGGTGCGGGCGGGGCTGCGGGTGGAGGTGTTGGAGGCGGCGGAGACGATCGGCGGCGGGGCGCGCACGGCGGAGCTGACGCTACCTGGGTTTCGGCATGATGTGGGGGCGAGCGCGTTTCCGATGGGGGCGGCGTCGCCCGTCTTTCGCGAGCTCGGCCTTGAGCGGTTTGGGCTGCGGTGGGTGCAGCCGGGGGCTCCGCTGGCGCATCCGCTCGACGGCGATCACGATGGCGGCGCGGCGGTGGTGCAGGAGCGGTCGGTTGAGGCGACGGCGGAGGGTTTGGGCAGGGAGGATGGGGCGGCGTACTTGAAACTGGTCCGGCCGCTGGTGGAGCACTGGGAGGAGTTGGCACCGGAGCTGCTGGGGCCGCCGGTGCACGTGCCGAGGCATCCGCTGCTGCTGGCGCGGTTTGGTCTGGGGGCGGTGCAGCCGGCGACGGTGTTGGCGAAGAGTCTGTTCCGGGGGGAGCGGGCACGGGCCTTGTTTGCGGGGAACGCGGCGCACTCCGTGCTGCCGCTGGAGCGTCCGCTGAGCGCGGCGGTGGCGCTGGTGCTGGCCGGGGCCGGGCATGCGGTGGGCTGGCCGGTGGCGGAGGGCGGCGCGCAGGCTATCGCGGACGCGCTGGCGGCGTGTCTGCGCAGCTTTGGGGGGACAATTCGGACCGGGGTTCGGGTGTGGTCATTAAAAGAGCTGGGAAATGCGGAGACGGTGCTTTGCGATCTGACGCCGCGCGGTCTGCTGGCGATTGCCGGGGCGGAGCTGACGCCGAGCTATGCGAAGCTGCTGGGCCGGTACACGTACGGGCCGGGATCGTTCAAGGTGGATTGGGCGCTGGACGAGCCGATTCCGTGGAGCGCGGCGGGCTGCCGGCGGGCGGGAACGGTGCATGTGGGCGGGACGCTGGATGAGATCGCGGCCAGCGAGCGGGCGCCGTGGGCGGGCGCGGTGGATGCGCGGCCGTTCACGCTGCTGGTGCAGCCGAGTGTCTGCGACCCGACGCGGGCGCCTGCGGGCAAGCATACGGCGTGGGCCTACTGCCATGTGCCGAACGGATGGGCGGGCGACGCGACGGAGGCGATTGAGGCGCAGGTGGAGCGCTTCGCGCCGGGGTTTCGCGAGCGGATTCTGGCACGGCATGCGATGAGCACGGCGGCGCTTGAGGCGGCGAATGCGAATCTGGTGGGCGGCGACCTGAGCGGCGGCGCGATGACGGCGTGGCAGACGGCGATGCGGCCGACGCCGCGATTATATGAGACGTCGCGCGCGGGGCTGTTTCTGTGTTCGAGCTCGACGCCGCCGGGGGGCGGGGTGCATGGCATGTGTGGGTTTCATGCGGCTCGGGCAGCGCTGCTATATCTAAAGGCATAGAGTCCGCAGCGGTCTTAGGGCAACAGCAGATCCCTGCGGGATGATAACCAAAAGGCGCGAAGGCTTGTGATCGGCCCGCGGCAGCCATCCTTGTCTTGACAGGGGTTGCCCAGTACGCGATGCTTAGGCACTGGACACAGATCTCTGTGTCCGCGCCTTCGCGCGTGCCGTTCACCCTCCCCATCGGGCAAGCACCTCGTCTTCGGGTTTTGGGCTGGATGGAACGCAAGCGTGGTGCTGTCCCGGCCCGATGTCCGTCTCGTCTGACACGTAGTTTCGTGCGGCCCGGGCAGTCTCAACCGGTCTGGGCCGGTCTGCACTGCGAGCGGGAGGCGAGTCTCTTGAGATTCGGGGTACAGCGTGGCACTGGCACTATGGATGCAATTCGGCGGGGCCGGGCTGGGCAGTTTGGGAAGCCTGCCGCTGCTGTTGTTGTTTATGGTAGGGATGTACTTTTTACTGGTGCGGCCCAACCAGCAGAAGCAGAAGAAGTGGCAGGAGATGCTGAACCAGCTGAAGTCCGGCGACCAGGTGACGACCAACGGCGGCCTGCGGGGGACGGTGATCGCGCTGCGAGACGACACGGTGATTCTCCGGGTGCAGCCGGACAATACCAAGCTGGAGTTTGTGAAGAGCGCGATCGCCGCGGTGACGACGGCCGGGGAGTAGCAGCAGACTTGAACGAGGAACGATCCGATTCGCAGCAGAGCCTTCGGGCCTGCCGCGATTGAGAAGAAGGAAGAGCGGCAGGCCGAGTTATATGCAAGGCCGCCGCGACAGGACTCATGGCAAAGAATCTGGCCGGTAAGACGGCATTCATCGTAGCGATCCTGCTGGTCTTCTGCTACGGCTTCATCGGCATTCCGCACGGTGGCCTGACGCAGTCGATCCGGAACCGCATCAACCTGGGCCTGGATCTGAAGGGCGGCATTCACCTGGTGTTGGAGGTGCATGTGGCGGAGGCGGTCGCGTCGCTCACCGATCGCGATGCGGCGCGGCTGCAGGCGGATCTTGAGAAGGCCGGACTGGCGGGCGTAAGCGTCGGCAAGACGGACGCGGCGCATCCGCAGGCGATCGTGGTCACGGGCATTCCCAGCGGGAAGCTGAGCGACGCGCGGACCGTGGCGACTGGGCAGGACTATGGCAACTATGAGGTTGGCACGGCGGCCGACGGCAGCCTGAACCTGAATCTGAAGCAGGCGGCGATCCGCGATGTGAACGAGCGCACGCTCGATACCTCGATCGAGACCATCCGCGAGCGCGTGGATAAGCTGGGCGTGGCGGAGCCGGTGATCCAGAAGTATGGGCTGGGCGACAACCAGATCCTGGTTGAGCTGCCGGGCGTGGACAACCTCGATCGCGTGGAAGACATTATCCAGTCGACCGCGAAGCTGGCGATCCATGCCGTCTCGGCCGGGCCCTACGCGGATGACCAGGCGGCGCTGACCGCTAATAACGGTGCGATTCCGGCCGACTCGATCCTGCTGCACGGCAACGCGACGGCCACCGCGCCTGAGAGCGTGTGGCTGCTGAAGCGTGCGAGCGAGGTCGAAGGCACGGACTTTCGCGATGCGCAGCCCAGCCAGGACCAGGAGGGGCGGCCGAACATCACGTTCAATCTGACGACCGAGGCCGGCAACCGCTTCTATAAGTACACCGACGAGCACAAGGGCACGGGGCAGATGGCCATTGTGCTTGATAACAAGGTGCGTGAGGTGGCAGGGATTCAATCGGCGATCCGCGACCGCGGCGAGATTACCGGCGGCTTCACCAAGCAGCAGGCCACCGATCTCTCGTTGATGCTGCGCACGGGTGCGCTGCCGGCGACGCTGAGCTATCTCGAGACACGGACGGTTGGCCCCTCGCTGGGCGCGGCGTCCATTCGGCAGGGCGTGATCGCGGCGGTAGCGGGCATGCTGGCCGTGATGATCTTCATGCTGGTCTACTATCGCGGCGCGGGCATCAATGCGGATCTGGCGCTGCTGCTGAACCTGGTCATTCTGCTTGGGTTTATGGGCTTCTCGGGTCAGGTGCTGACGCTGCCGGGGATCGCCGGTGTGATCCTGACGATCGGTATGGGCGTGGACTCAAATGTGCTGATCTTCGAGCGCATCCGCGAGGAGCTGCGCGCGGGCAAGACCAACGCAGCGGCCGTGCAGCAGGGCTTCAGCCATGCGCTCCAGACTATTATTGACACGCATGTGACGACCATCGTCTCGGCGCTGATCCTGTTCCTCTTCGGCTCCGGACCGGTGCGCGGCTTTGCGGTCACGCTGGCGTTTGGTCTGTTGGCGAACGTGTTTACCGCGGTCTTCGTCTCGCGCGTGATCTTCGACGCGATTCTTGAGCGCAAGATGCGCGGCGCGGCGCTTTCGATCTAGTGAGACGTTGACCGTTGACTGTTCTCCGTTGACCGTTGTTCGTTGACCATTCTTCGTGATTGTAGGCAACTGATAACTAAGATGGCACAACGACAACGTAGAACGTACAACGCCTCACCCGCAGCTTTAGAACTCGCAAGGACTCCAAGTGGAACTGTTTCGGAATAGCACTATCGACTGGCTAGGGAAGAAGTGGTACTTCCTCGGTTTTTCTCTCGTCTTCTCCGTTGCCGGCGTGCTGAGCATGCTGTTCTGGCATCGCATTCCGCTCGGCGTGGACTTCAAGGGCGGCACGCAGATTCGCGTTGCCTTTGATAAGGCGCCGAACGAGGAGCACATCCGCCAGGCGATGGCGTCGGGCAGCCTGCGCGACGCGACGATTCAGCGTATCTCGGACCCCAGCGGCGCGGCCGCGAACAAGGTCATCATCGCGCTGCCACAATCGACCGATCAGCAGCACGACGCCGGCCGCGAGCAGGTGGAAGGCGCGCTGCACGCGAACTATCACGACTCCGGCTTCTCGATCGAGCAGGTGGAGATCGTCGGGCCGACGGCGGGCAAGCAGCTGCAGAAGCAGGCTGCCTTTGCGACGATCTACTCCTTGATTGGGATGCTGGTGTATCTGTGGTTCCGCTTCGAGTTTATTTACGGCGTTGCGGCGGTGGTAGCGGTGTTTCATGACACGCTGATTACCGTTGGTGCCTTCTCGCTGACCAACCAGGAGCTGACGCTGACGGTGCTGGCGGCGATCCTGACGCTGATCGGCTACTCGATGAACGATACGATCGTGGTCTTTGACCGTATCCGTGAGAACCTGGCGCTGAGCCGCCGCGAGACGCTGTCGCAGGTGGTGAACCGGTCGATCAACCAGACGCTGAGCCGGACGGTGCTGACCTCGGGCCTGACGTTTCTGACGGTGCTCTCGCTCTATCTGTTTGGTGGTGAGGTGCTGCACGGCTTCTCCTTTGCGCTGGTGATCGGCATCCTGATCGGGACGTACTCGTCGATTGCGGTAGCGGCTCCGATGCTGGTGGCGTACCAGGACTGGCGCGCGGCCAGGGGCAAGTCGGTGAGTCTACCGGCGGCGCGAAAGGTGCGGGCGTAGATGGAGTTGTACGATCCGGGCTCAGGTTGCATTGCTTCAGGCGACGGTTGTAGCCGCGCTGTAACTTTCCGGGAACCTTTCTGCAACCTCCGGTGTCTAAGGAAATCAGCTCTTCTCCCACTGAAAGAGGCGGCTCATGTTCGAAGACTCACTTATGGAATCCGGTGGCCAGATCAAGACCAAGTCCAAGTACTGGATGATCGGCACCTTTATCTTTAACGGCGCGATTCTCGCCACGCTGATCCTTATCCCGCTCCTCTACCCGGAGGCTCTGCCAAAGACGGCCATGACGGCGATGCTGTCGGCACCGCCGCCTCCGCCACCTCCTCCGCCACCCCCGCCGCCGGCGCAGATCGTCAAGCCGATCAAGATGGTGTCGGAGATCGATCAGGGCCTGCACGCGCCGACGAAGATCCCGAAGGACATCAAGATGCTGAAGGAGGACGCTGCTCCTCCGCCGCAGGTCGCGGGTGTCGCGGGTATGAGCGGCATGAGCGGCGGCTCGGCAGGCGGTGTTCCGGGAGGCGTTCTGGGGGGTATGGGTTCTGCTCCGGCGGTTGTTGCCCGGGTGGAAAAGCCGAAAGGTCCTGCACGCGTCTCAAGCGGTGTTATGGCCGGATCGCTGATCACCAAGACGACACCGGTCTATCCGCCGATCGCTCGCGCGGCCCATGTCTCGGGTGCCGTGGTCCTGCACGCGAATATCTCAAAGACCGGCACAATTGAGGGCCTGACGGTGATCAGCGGACCGGAGATGCTGCGCGCCAACGCCCTCGATGCGGTTCGCAGCTGGCGGTACAAGCCGTACATTCTCAACGGCGAGCCGACCGAGGTTGAAACAACCGTTACTGTCAACTTCAACATGGGTGGCTGATTCTGCAAGGACTGCGAGCGGGTTGCACAGAATGGTGTGCGGCCCGCTTCGCTTCTCTTCGCTGAAGCACTCGCAAGCGTTTAGGGCTCTCGCAAGCTTTCGTTCAACGTGCGGTCCTGCTCGTCTCTCGCTGCAACCTACGAGGGATGTTCGCGGCCGCGGCCCGACCCGAAGATAACCCCAGGAGGAAAGACCAAAGTGATTCTCGCTCATCTCTCAAATTTCGCGCATGCCCCCGCCTCGCTCGCCGTGTTCCTACAGGAGGCGCAGGTCGGCTTTAGCCCGCTGCAGCTCTGGGGCAATATGGGCAACCTGGCTCGCGCCGTCGTTATCCTCCTCTTCATCATGTCGATCTGGTCGCTGGCCGTCATTATCGATCGCGCACTCTACTTCTCGGCTGCCCGCAAGCAGTCGCGTGAGTTCGCACCCAAGGTTGCCGGCGCGCTAAAGGATGGCCGTTTGGACGAGGCGATCAAGGTTGCCGACCGTTCGAAGAAGTCGCATCTCGCTGAGGTTGTCACCGCCGGTCTGCAGGAGTTCCGCAGCTTCGGTTCGGGCGGCAACATTACCGAGGAGCAGGTAGAGAGCTCGAAGCGCGCCCTCGAGCGTTCCGAGGCGATCGTTCACGCGAAGCTGAAACGCGGTCTCGGTGGTCTGGCCACAATCGGTTCGACAGCGCCCTTTATCGGCCTGTTCGGCACGGTGGTCGGTATTCTCAACGCCTTCCAGCAGATCGCCACGCAGAAGACCTCGGGTATCGGCGCGGTTGCCGGCGGTATCTCGGAGGCGCTGGTTACGACCGCGTTCGGTCTGCTCGTCGCCATCCCGGCGGTTATGACCTTTAACTACTTCACGGGCAAGGTCGAAGCGTTCGACGTGGAGATGGATAATAGCTCGTCTGAGCTTGTCGACTACTTCATCAAGCAGAGCCATCGCTAAGCACCTCTTCTCTAAGAGGGTAACTTCGAGCGGGAGCTGCCATGGCCGCTCCGGATGCCAGTGAAACGGCGTTCGGAGCGGGTGGACACCACTCGAAAGGGCAAACCGAAGCACAGGCAGGAGACAAACGTATGGGAATCTCAAAGCGCGATGAAGGCAAGAAGGTCAACTCCAACATCAACGTAACGCCGATGGTGGACGTGATGCTGGTGCTGCTGATCATCTTCATGGTCATCACGCCCATGTTAAACAATAAGGTCAACGTCGATCTGCCGAAGGCGGACGCGGCAGTGGTGATGGAAGACGCGAACAAGGAAGATGCCGTTGTCGTTGCGGTGACACGCGATGGACGCGTGTTTCTCGGCGGCGACCAGGTCACGCTTGACGATATGGGCACGAAGATTTCGGCCAAGCTCGAGAACAAGACCAACAAGGAGGTCTTCCTGCGTGCGGACATCCGCGCAAACTACGGCAAGGTGATGGATGCGGTTGACGGCGTCCGCTCCGCGGGCGTCAGCCAGCTCGGCTTGCTGACGGAGAAGAAGGACGACTCCAGCGCACCTCCAGCCACGAAGTAAATCTTTCGCGGGCTTGGCGGAAGATGCCATGCCTCGGTTTCTCAACATAGTGCTGCAGTACCAGGTATGCAAGGACAAGGAGACACAGTATGGGAATGGGTGGCGGTTCACAGGGAGGATCGGTTTCGGAGATCAATGTCACACCGCTTATCGACGTGCTGCTGGTGCTTTTGATCATCTTTATGGTCATTGTGCCAGTGACGCCGAAGGGCCTTGAGACGCTGGTGCCGCAGCCGCCGAAGAATAAGACGCCTCCACCGGACAACGATCGCACCATCGTCGTCCAGGTGCTCTCGAATGGCGGAGGTGCTCCGTCATACAAGATCAACGAAGATGCCTTCAACAAGACTGCGATCGAACCCAAACTGGTGGAGATCTTCGCGGCTCGGCAGGAGAAGGTAATGTTCGTCAAGGGGGATAAGGACCTCGACTTCCAGAATGTGGCAGAGGTTATCGACTTCGGCCATCAGGCGGGCGTCGACAATATCGGTCTGATCACGCCGCGCGTTGAAGCCGGTCAGTAGGCTGAAGCACAGCGTTAAAGTAGAGACAGGATTCGGCCCGGGATCGCTCATAGCGGCTCCGGGCCAAATTGCGTGCGGCCGGCGCTTTTCTTAGACCGCCTGCGATCGAAGAGGGCTCGACGCCGGTCATTGTGATAGGCGCATATGGTGTAAACCTTCGTGACGAAAAGAAAAAGATCGTCGACCGAGAAGCTTACGAAAGATGGAAGAGAACTGATACAGTGAGCTACGCGTTCGTGGGTGAGCAGCGGCACTGGCATGTTGACGCACAGTACCGTTACAATCAACCGGCACGCTAAAACAATTCCCTGGTCTGCTTTGCGACTGCATGGCGCCTGCAATTTTTAAGGAGACGAGACACCACATGAAACTGACCGCACGAATTCCTGTTACGGCCGCACTGGTGGCGCTGATCTTAGGTTCTGCCACTGGATGTAACCGCCTGAAGGCGCGCGACCAGCTCAACAAGGGTGTGCAGGCTTTCAAGAATGCCCGCTATGAAGAGGCTACCGAGCACTTCGAGACCGCCATTCAGCTTGATCCTAACTATGAGGCTGCCAAGCTGTATCTTGCGACCGCCTACTCTTACCAGGTTGTTCCGAACCTCGATACTCCGGAGAACCTGAAGGTAGCGCAAAAGGCGCTGGACGGCTTCAATGCGGTGCTCGCCAAGGATCCCAACGATCTGACTGCGCTGAAGCAGGTCGCGTCGATTGATCGCAACATCAAGAAGCTCGATGAAGCGAAGGAGTATGAGAAGAAGGTCATCGCCATCGACCCGAATGATCCCGAGGCGTACTACACCATTGGCGTCGTCAACTGGATGCAGGCGTACAAGAATGCTGTCAGCATTCTCGCCGCGGACGGCTTGACGGATAAGGCGGACGGGAACACGAAGATGACCAAGCCCGCCTGTGCCAAGATGCAGGCTGCCAATGCTCCTCTTGTCAGCCAGGGAATTGAGTACCTGACAAAGGCAATCGACATCAACAAGAACTACGATCAGGCGATGGAGTATCTGCAACTGACCTATCGACGTAAGGCGGATCTGGAGTGCGGCAACGATGCCGCACGCAAGGCTGATCTTGCGAAGGCCGATGAGCTCACGCAGCGCGCCATGGGCGCCCGCAAGGCGAACGAGGCGGAGAAGGAAAAGAAGAATGCGGGCGGCATCGAGATGAAGTAGTGCCTGCGACGCATTGCAGAGAAGGCCCTCTCGTGTGAGAGGGCTTTTTGCTGTCGGACGGGGTGTTTGGACG
>CAXTRT010000088.1:0-8891 GCA_964246835.1 uncultured Acidobacteriaceae bacterium
GGTCCCCGGCTTCCCCACCCCGACGAGCAGATTCGCTCGCCGGGGACCCCGGCTTCGGTCGAGATGACAGCTCTTTACTGATGAGAGCATTTCTCCAGCGTGAAAGTTGAAGAGCAACAGCAACGGCGCAATGCGGGGATCTCTCCACTGCACCGTACGATACGGCCGTACGGCTCCGGTCGAGATGACGGCTTCTTGGGGTGGCTCACGTTGCATAACGCATTGTGACCGCGTTGATGTCCGGTCGAGATGGCGGCTTTCCAGGGTGGATACGGCTGCATCAACGTACGGTCGAGAGAGCTGTTTTCCCGGCTACGTAAGGGGGTGTGAGGCGGCTTGTTCGACGAGTCTCATGACGCGAAGGAGATTGCTGCCCAGCACTCCGCGAAGCTGCTGCTCCGTATAGCCACGGTGGGCGAGTGCCTCTGCGATTTTGGGTAAGTCCGCGGCGGAGTTAAGGCCCTCGGGGAGGGCGCAGATGCCGTCGAAGTCGGAGCCGAGGCCGACGTGTGCGTGGCCGGCGATACGGCAGATGTGGTCGATGTGATCGATCAGGGCGCTGAGCGACGGGCGAGGGATGCGGGCAGCGAAGCTCTTGTCGATGGCGTTTGCAAGGGCATGGGTGACGGGCAGGCCGCGTTCCTTGCAGGCCTGCTGCAACCGGGCGTGCTCCAGATCCCGTTCCGGCGCGAGGGTGTTCCAGGCGCTGCGCCAGCGGTCGTCGATAAAGGCGGGATAGAAGTTGACCATGACCGCGCCTCCGGATGCCGCGATTGCGCGGATCATGGCGTCAGTCAGGTTTCTGGGCGATGCGGTGAGCGCGCGAGCGCTGGAGTGGCTGGCGAGGACGGGGGCGGAGGAGACCGCAAGCACATCGGCAAAGGTGGCGTCCGAGACGTGCGAGACGTCGATCATCATGCCGAGGCGGTTCATCTCGCGCACGACCTCGCGGCCGAAGCCGGTGAGGCCGCCGTGGTGTTGGACGGCGGGATCGTCGAGGTCGCCGGAGGAGTCGGCCCACTCGTTCGAGTTCGACCAGGTGAGGGTCATGTAGCGGACGCCGAGGGCGAAGTACTGGCGCAGCCGATCGAGGGAGTTCTCGATGGCGTGTCCGCCTTCAAGGCCGAGCAGGACGGCGAAGCGGCCGCTTGTGTGCGCGGCGAGGATGTCATCCGCAGACCGGCAGAGGGCGAGCTGATCGGGGGTGCGGCGGACCTGCTCGTGCACGGCTTCGATAAGGCTCAGAGCGCGTTTGGCATAGCGGCCGCGCCACTGCCGGGGCTCCGGCCAGATGGCGAAGAACTCGCCTGCGAGGCCGCCCTGACGGGCCGCTGCGAGGTTGAGATGGCCGCCTTGCAGGGGATCGGTGAGGTGCCAGCCCTCGTCGGTAAAGCGCTGCGGCGTATCCGCATGCGCGTCGAGCAGAAGCAGGGGCGAGCGGGTTGCAGGATCGGGCATACGTGGGTGCAGTGTAGCAACGCCGGGTCCTGAGACTGGCTGGGAGGGTCAGCGGCAACCTGAGGGCGCGGCGACCCGTCTCATGGCATAGAGGTGATGTATGGCACAGGGTGTGGATGCAACGAAGACTCCGGCACGACCTTCCCATGAGGCGATCGAAAGCGGCACGGGCGAGACGGCAACCGAGGAACAAAAAATCGACCATATCGCCATGGAGAGCGCGAAGCGCGCGGAGAACCGAATTCATTCTGACGAAGAGAAGAATCCTGGCGGCAGTATTTTCACGAAGTAGTTCGGTTCTCTTACCTGGAAGTGCAAAGGCCCGCCGCTGTGGCGGGCTTTGCCATGTGTAAACGGCTAGTTAGTAGCCCTGCGATCCCGCGATGGCGACGGCGTGGTCCTGTTCGCCTGAGCCGCCAGAGATACCCAGAGCGCCAACCACGCTGCCGTTCTGCCTGAGCGGAACGCCGCCGGCAAAGATCATGATGCGGCCGTGGTTGGATACGTGGATTCCGAAGAACTGCTGGCCCGGGCCGGAGTTGTCGCCGAGGTCTTTGGTCGTGATGTCGAAGGCCCGCGACGTAAACGCTTTGTTGATCGAGATGTCGATCGAACCGCGCCAGGCATTCTCCATGCGTTCAAAGGCGAGGAGGTTTCCTCCTTCGTCCACGACCGCGATACACATAGGCTGGCCGAGTTCGTCGGCCTTCTTGGTTGCCGCGGCGATGATCTTCCGGGCGTCGCTTAAATTCAGCATTGCGTAGCTCCTCCGCGTGACGCTGGGTCACAGGATATTTGATGCGCGTGATGGCTGCCGACGGGGTTTATCGCGACAGATGCGATCCTACCCTGGCGTGATGCGTGGCTGTGCGAGCGGCTGCAAGGGATCGGGTGTTGCGTCGGGGCTCTTCCAGCCGTAGGTCTCATAGCGCCAATGCGCCGCGCCGCCGGCCAACTCGACGACGGTGAAGCCCTCGGGTGTACCCCACCGGCTGCCGTGCCACCAGTTGCCGCAGACGGCGCCGGAGGTGATGTAGGGGACGCCGCGCCAGAAGACGGTTTCGTTGATGTGGGTGTGGCCCTGCAGGACGGCGATGACGTTATGGCCTTCGAAGAGATCGATGACCTGGCGGGCGTTGCCGAGGAGGAAGCCGTGCAGGTTGGTCAGAGCCTGATAGGCGGCGGCTTTGGCGGCCTTGTCGTCCGGTGGGGAGTACTGCGGGGCCGCCGAGACGATGGGGACGTGGGAGACGACGACGATGGGTGTGCCGGCGGGTGTGGCCGCGAGATCGGCGGCGAGCCAGGTGAGCTGCGCGGGATCGATCATGGCGTCGAACTCGCGCTCGGGCGTGATCTGGATGGAGTCGAGCAGGATGATGTGGTAGCCCTTCTCGGTAAAGGAGCGATAGGTTTTGGTGTTGAAGCGCTGCTCGAAGGCCTTCTTGCCGTAGAGAGGGTCGGAGGGCTCGACGCCGGTTGAAGGGACGCGGCCGAAGACGTCGTGGTTGCCGATGACGTGGTGGATGGGGATGCCGTTGAGGCTCTGCTCGGTCTTCGTGTAGAGGTCGAGTAGCTGGAGGGAGCGGTCGCGCGGCACGGCGGCGAGATCGAAGCAGTGATCGCCGCCCTGGATGCAGAGGTCGGGCTTGAGGGAGCGGATCTTGGCGAGGGCGAGGGCGGTGCCTTCGGCGGCGCGGAGCTCGGGCTGGGTGTGGGTGTCGGTGAAGAAGATGAGGCGGAGAGGGCCGGGGCTGGCGAGGGGGGCGAGCGGGCTTGCGGGAAGGGTGTGCGCCGCGGCGAGGGCGGAGAGCGAGAGGAAGTGGCGGCGATCGAGGATCGGCATCTGGCGATGATAGCGGAGCTGTTTGCCTTAGAGATGACGGAGGATGTCCGCGCACGAGACGCCTTTGTGGTCGGCGACCATGCGGACGATGGCGGCAAGTGTTCCGGTCTTTAGGGGCTTGTGCGCGGGAATGGGAAGACTTTGGCCTGAGGGAAGTTCGGTTCGCAGTAGTATATGGCTGCCCGTCTGTCTTTCTTCCCGATAGTGCCAATCGCGAATCAGGTGGTCGGCAAGATCTCTGCCGTATATGTCACGCGGGGTTTTCACGCGACAGCGAGCACCTGCTCAACGTGAAGAAAGAGGCGGATGCGATCGGGCGGTATAGCGCCATCGAAGTACAAACGGACGGCGTCCAGGACCATAGAGCAAAGTTCGTCCCAGGAGTCGCCCTGGGTCGCAATACTCTCACCTACCGCGACTGCCACGTAGCCGCCGTCTGACTCCTGGGTGACGTTGAAGAGGAGCTCACGCATGGCAACAGCTTACTCCAGAGAGGTAGCTTGCGAATTTCTATCGAGTGAAGAAGTCTTTGACTTGCTGGACGATGACGTCGCGGCTGACGTCGGAGATGGCCTCGGTGAGGGGGAGCTGCTTGGGGCAGGCTTCAACGCAGTTTTGGGCGAAGCCGCACTCCTGCACGCCGCCGTCGCCGGCGAGGGCGCGGAGGCGTTCTTCCTTGAGGACGGCTCCGGTGGGGTGATTGTTGAAGAGCTTGACCTGGGCGATGGTGGCGGCGCCGACGAAGTTGGTGGAGTCGTTGAACTGCGGGCAGACCTCCATGCAGATGGTGCAGGAGATGCAGTTCGAGAGGGGGTAGAGGGTCTCCTGCAGCTGGGGGAACTGACGCGGGCCGCCGCCGAGGTCGTAGGAGCCGTCGATGGGGACCCAGGCCTTGACGGCCTTGAGGTTCTCAAAGAGGACGGAGCGGTCGACGGCGAGATCGCGGACGACGGGGAACTTGGACAGCGGGGCGAGGGTGATGGTGCCCTCGCCGTTGGGGCCGGTGAGCTTATCGACCAGGGCGGAGCAGGCCATGCGGGCGCGGCCGTTAATGAGCATGGCGCAGGAGCCGCAGATCTCTTCGAGGCAGTTGGCGTCGTAGGAGATGGGCGTGGTGGGCTCACCGGTGGCGGTGACCGGGTCGCAGGCGATCTCGCCGAGGACCGAGGTGATGTTCATGTTGGGGCGGTAGGGGATCTCGAAGGTCTCAGTGCGCGCGGGGGCGTCGGGCTTGGCCTGCCGCTTGATGGCGACCTTGATGGTCTTCCGCGAGGTGCGGGCGGCGGTTTCGGACTGGGCGACGGGGGTGTGGGTGGTGCTCGGGGTCTGGACGGCGGTGGCCATGGTTCGTTCCCTCTGGGCTAAAGCCCTTTGCTTGTATTTGACGCCTGGGCACGGCTGAAGACTTGCCCATACCCTTCGGTCTGCGTCTCTGCTTCGGTATGTCTGTTTACTACGCCGCTCTTTTTCATTGCTCCGAAGTCCATTTCAGCGAGGCGAGCCATAGATCATGGGCACGGTGCATGAAGCGGCTGGCGTACTCGGGGTCCTTGATGTCGTTGGGGCCGATGCCGGTCTCTTCGGTGATGACGCGGCAGCCGGCGGGCTGGGAGATGAAGTGCCAGGCGTGGAAGTGGCCGTGGCGGGTCTCGGTCTCGTCGGCGCCAAAGGGGATCCAGCTGAGGCGGGAGTCGGGGACGAACTCGGAGATACGGGTGTGGATGGGGGTGTCGAAGATTTTGAGGCGGAGCAGGGTGCCCTGACGGATGGTTCTGTCGGCGCCCTCAATGCTTACGTCTTTGGTGAGAATGAACCAGGTGGGCCAGGCGGTGGCGTCGGCGAGGCGGGTAAAGGCGCGGTGGCAGTCGGTGTGGAGGAGGAGTTCGTTATGCGAGAAGACGGGGGCGACGGAGGGGTCGTAGGTTTTGGGCCAATGGATGGCGGTGTCGCGGTGGGCGCGGTCGTCGGCGATGGTGCCCTGGGCGGTGGCGCAGACCGTGAGCAGGGCCAGCGCGATGAGGTTTACGGCGAAGAGGCCCATGCAGTTGTTCGTGCTCATGCGCGGTACCTTTGGAGCAGTGGCGCTCCGGGCGGAAAGCAGGTTCCTCGCTGCGCTCGGAATGGAAGCAAGAAAGGCAAGGGCAACGACCTCGCGGGGGCCAAGCGGCTCCCGATTTGAGCTATGCCGCGGCGGTGTAGTTGCGGGCGCGGGGTTGGATGTGGCTGGTGTCGACTTCGATGAAGTCGATGGCGGGAGCGTTGTCGTGGAAGGCGGCGCGGGTGGTCTTGAGGAAGTCGGGGTCGTTACGCTCGGGGAAGTCGGGTTTGTAGTGGGCGCCGCGGGACTCGTCGCGCAGGGCTGCGCCCTGGACGACGACGCGGGCGAGGTGGAGCATGTTGTCGAGCTGGCGGGCGAAGGCGAAGCTGGTGTTGGCCCACTGGCTCTTGTCGGAGAGATTGATGTTTTGGGCGCGGGCCTGGAGCTCTACGATCTTGGCGTCGGCCTCGGCGAGGCCGTCGTTGTAGCGGATGATGGTGGCGTGGCGGGTCATGGTTTCACCGAGCTCGCGCCAGAGTTTGAAGGGGTTCTCGGTGCCGGTGCTGGTGAGCAGGGTTTCGTTCTTTTCGCGCTGGCGCTCTATCTCGGCCGCGTGACCGCCGTCGCCGGGCTGCGGGGCGAGGGATTTCGCGTACTCCATGGCGCAGGGGCCGGCGACGAAGCCGCCGTAGATGCAGGAGAGCAGCGAGTTCGCGCCGAGGCGGTTGGCTCCGTGGATGGAGTAGTCGGCCTCGCCGGCGGCAAAGATGCCGGGAATGTTGGTTTGCTGGTGGAAGTCTACCCAGAGGCCGCCCATGGTGTAGTGCATACCGGGGAAGATCTTCATGGGGACGTCGCGTGGGTCGTCGCCGACGAACTTCTCGTAGATCTCTAAAATTCCTTCAAGCTTTCTGTTTAGAGTCGCTCTATCGATGTGGGTGAGGTCGAGGTAGACCATGGGCTGGCCGTCGATGCCGAGGTTTTCCTCGTAGACGATGCGATGGATGGCGCGGGTGGCGATGTCGCGAGGGACGAGGTTGCCGTACTTGGGGTACCACTCTTCGAGGAAGTAGAAGCGGTCGGCCTCTGGGATGGAGCGGGCGACCCGCTTCTCGCTGCGATCGCGGGGCACCCAGACGCGTCCGCCTTCGCCGCGGGCGGACTCGCTCATGAGGCGGAGCTTGTCTTCGCCGGGGATGGCGGTCGGGTGGACCTGGATGAACTCGCCGTTGGCGTAGAAGGCTCCCTGCTGGTAGAGCGCGGACTGGGCGGAGCCGGTGCAGACGACGGAGTTGGTGGATTTGCCGAAGATGGCGCCGATGCCGCCGGTACACATGATGACGGCGTCGGCGGGGAAGCTGCGGACGTCCATGGAGCGGAGATCGAGGGCGCAGATGCCGCGGGCGGCTCCGTTGTCGTCGAGCACGGCGGACATAAACTCCCAGCCCTCGTACTTGGTGACTTTGCCTTCGGACTCGTAGCGGCGGACCTGCTCGTCGAGGGCGTAGAGCAGCTGCTGGCCGGTGGTCGCTCCCGCGAACGCTGTCCGGTGATAGAGCGTGCCGCCGAAGCGGCGGAAGTCGAGCAGGCCTTCGGGGGTTCTGTTGAACGGAACGCCCATTCGATCGAGCAGATCGATGATGGCAGGGCCCTGGGCGGTCATCTGCTTGACGGGGGTCTGGTTGGCGAGGAAGTCGCCGCCGTAGACGGTGTCGTCGAAGTGCTTGTAGACGTCGTCGCCCTCGCCCTTGAGGTTTTTGGCGGCGTTAATGCCGCCCTGGGCGCAGACCGAGTGCGAGCGCTTGACGGGGACGATCGAGAAAAGATCGACCTTGCCGCCGGCTTCGGCGATCTTGATGACGGCGGAGAGACCGGCTAGGCCTCCGCCTACGACGATGATACGGGGTGTAGAAGGCATTGCATTCCTTTAGAAACTATTGCCGTTGGACTTTTTCCATAATGCTGGTACCGACCACGCCAGCGATCCCTACGCCAAATAGCAGCCACCCAAACTGTAGTGACCTGTAGACCGAGTCAACACCCCACTTGGCACGATATCGCTGGATCGGATGGTACATATAAGTTGTTCTTAGCAGCAGTGCGTACAGCGGGATCCTTCCCTCGGGACCGGGATCACGATTGATTGTTCTGATCATCTTGAACATAGCTACGAACATTACTGTTACGCTCGCTACCAAGATTGCCAAGCTGCTTAGGCCTAGGGCTTCCATCATTTCCGCTCATCGAACCTCGCCGGGCTGGGTGGGGTTGGTGGTGCCGGGCGCTTCGGTAGTCGGTGCCGGTTGAACGATGCCGGCGGGTTGGGCGGGCATGACGTCGGCGGGGGCGTTGGGGTACTTCCAGAGGACGGCGTAGATGCTGATGAAGCCCATCAGGCAAAGGGAGGAGCCGAGGGCGGCGCAGGCGTAGCCCATACGTTTGCGGGCGCGCTCGCCGGGGGTGATGCCCCACTTGGCCGAGAAGAGCCAGATGCCGTAGGCGAAGTGCCAGGTGGTCGCGACCATGGCGATGACGTAGATGGCGAGCATCCAGGGGTTCGAGAGCTCGTGCTGGACCTTGGCGAAGGCGGCGCCGGGGTGTTCCGGGAGCGATACCCCGCTAAAACGTTGTCGCCAGACGTGCTGGATGATGTAGGCGAGGGCGATGATGCCGGAGACGCGCTGCGAGACGTACATCCAGTTGCCGGCCCAGGGATAAACGTTGACATTCTGACGGCCGCGGAAGGAGATATAGACGCCGTAGCCGGCGTGGAAGGCGAGAGGGATGAAGATAAAGGCCCACTCGAGGACGCGGACGAGCGGAAGGCCGTTGAGGAACTTGACCTGCTGGGCGTAGGCGAGGGGGCCGTTCCAGGTCTCGAAGTTGGAGATGATGTGCTCGATCAGGAAGGCGCCGATGGGCACGATGCCGGAGAGCGAGTGCAGCTTGCGCAGCAGAAAGGTGTGGCCCTGGCCGGCGCGGAGCGGCTGAATGCCCTTCAGGGTGTTGTTCATGGCGGGGGCTGGCGGTGCGGCTGCGGCCATCTGCGGGCTCCTTTGCGGGCGTGTGCGACCGGTGTGATTACGACATGTCGGTCGCAGCAGACTGATTATTCTGCCGGGGCTCTGGAGTGGTCAATCGGATAACGCCCGAATGTGCGATTACCGTCAATTTTGTGCGATATCGGTCTGCTCGCTTGATGAGAGTCGATAGGAGCGCGCGGGAATGAATCGGGGTCAAGCGGTGTCGAGCTTTAAGAGCAGAGCTTGCAGGGCGCGGCCGCGATGGCTGAGGGTGAGCTTCTGTTCGGGGTTGAGTTCGGCCATGGTGATGCCGAGGTCGGGCAGGAGAAAGAGCGGGTCGTAGCCGAAGCCGCCGGTGCCGCGGGGGATGGCGAGGATCTCGCCGTCGACGGAGCCCTCGGCCTCGGCGAGGAGTGTGCCGTCTTGCGCGAGGGCGAGGGCGCAGCGGTAGCGGGCCTGACGCTGGCCGTCGCGGGTGGTGGCGAGGGCGTCGAGGAGGCAGAGATTGTTGCGCTGGTCGGTAGGGAGG
>CAXTRT010000089.1:0-8797 GCA_964246835.1 uncultured Acidobacteriaceae bacterium
GGGCACGGTGGTGAGCGCGAGCCATACGGGCGGGCGGAGCTTTGCGGAGGCGACGCACCCGATCTGGTGGGGGATGACGAGCTGTGGGGTGATTGTACTGCTGCTGGGGTGGGTGTCGACGACGGCCTGGGCGCGGGGGAGTACGGATGGTGTGAGGGCTTTGCTGGGTGGGGCTTAATTGGTTTTGGTGTACGTCGCTCCGCTTCGTATCAAAAGATGAAGTGATCGAACGATTGTTCTTAGTGGTGCGAGTGTTCCCGGTAGAGAAGCAGGTTCCTCGGCTTCGCTCGGAATGACAACAAGAGAGGCAGAGGCTCGAAAGGACACTAAGAGAGCAGAGGGCGCGGGATGACTAGCACAAAGGGTTCTAGGACGACAGGGACCGGTGAGGGTCCCTGTCATCTCGGTTGGGACGGGTTTATTTGGTGCGGATGTTGTCGAGGAAGTAGGTGCCTCCGCCGCTGAAGTAGACGAAGAAGCCCTGGATGATGGAGGTGTCTGCCGGTGCTGTGCCGCCGCAGTTGGCCGCGGTGGCGAGGCTGGCGAGGTTGACCGTGTAGGTGGCGGAGGTGTTGGCGTTCTGGTAGGTGAAGGGGGTGGAGCAGTAGTGGTAGTCCGAGCCGAACTGGACGGCGACGGACTGTGAGGTGCCGGCGGAGGCAGTGGTGATGTCGAAGAGGAGACTTGTAACACCGGCGGTTTTAAGCGGGAGCGGGGCGGTGTTGTAGGTGGGGCCGAAGAAGCCGCCGGCGGTGGCGGTGATGGCGAGGCTGTGGGTGCAGCTGGTGGCGCCCTGGGTGGCCTGGGCTACGGCGCCGGCGTTGGCGTTATAGCTGGCGGGGCCCCAGGTATCGGTACCGTCCTCGAAGTTGAAGAGCTCGCCGAGGATGCCGCCGACGGTGACGATGAGGTTGGCGGGGTTCGAGGTGCGGTGGCGATTGTCCTCAATGGTGTAGGGGGTGGAGATGGCGCCCGAGACGCAGGCGGAGGCAGGGATGAAGTTGATGTTGCCGCCGGCGTTAGCGGTGTAGGTGCCGAAGGCTGTCGAGAAGGTGGATTGCCGGCCGGGTGTGGCGGGGTCGAGATCGATGGAGGCGAGATCGAGTGTGGCTTTGCCGTAGGTGATGTCGTTGGCGGAGACGTTGACGGTGGCGGGAGTGCTGTTAGGGGTGCTGACGAGGTCGTTGTCGGCGATGGGGGCGTTGTCTACGGGCAGGCCTTCGATCTTGCGGGCAAAGTGGGTGAAGGCGCTGCAGACGGGGGACGGGCAGTAGACGGTGTAGCCGTCGTAGTCGGGGTAGAGGGTGCCGTTATCCTCTAGGCCGGAGAGGATCCAGTAGAGGGCGCCGGCGCCATCGTCTTTGAGGACGGCGTCTTCCCACTGCTGGTAGACGGGGTTGCGGATGTTCTTTCCGAGGATGCCCCATTCGCCGCCGATGGCGCGGTCGCCGAGTCGGTGGGAGTCGCGGATGTGGCGCTCGATCCACTGGGTTCCCCACTCGGGGGTCTTGCCCCAGGAGTCGGTATAGAGGTGGTAGGAGATGACGTCCATGGCGGGAAGCTTGGCGAGGGCGATGGAGTCGACGCCCTGGCTGCAGTTGACGGTGAAGTCGGACGAGGAGGGATCGTCGCAGTAGAAGCCTTCAGAGCCGGAGGAGACGAGGTGTTTGCGGTCGATGGACTTGATGTAGGAGCTGACGTCGCGGGCCCAGTCGGTGACGGTGGCGGTGCTGCAGTTGTTGGACTGGCCGTAGACGCCGTAGCCGGCGCAGCGCTCTTCGTTGGCGAGCTCCCAGGTCATGATGGTGGCGTCATCCTTGTACTGGATACCGGTGTAGACGTTGGTGTGGTTGAGCAGATGGGAGATCCACTGCTTGTACCAGCGGCGGATGGTGGGATCGGTATAGAACTGGTCGTGGTACTCGAGGCCGCGCCATTTGACGTACTGATCCATGCCGCCGTACTGGTCGTAGTTGTTGACGACGGGAAGGACGAGCTTGAGGTTGAGCTGGCCGGCCTTGTAGACGACGTAGTCGAGCATCTGGAGGCCGTTGGGGCCGTCGTTGAAGGCGGGCTCGGAGCCGTTCCAGTAGTGGAAGTAGACGCCGTTATGCGGGCCGTCGACGGAGTTGGTGCCGTCGGCGTTGCCGACGTCGAGGAAGGCCCAGGCGCGCATGGTGTTGAAGTTCTGGGCGGCGGCGCGGGTGAGGACGTCGTCAACCATGAACTTGGAGGAGTACTCGAGGTAGTAGTTGTTGGAGCCGGCGACGCGGAAGGGCTGGCCGCGATGGTAGAGCTGACGGCCGGAGCGGGCGGTGAAGTGATGGCCGCGGGCGTCGGTGGCGTCCGGCGCGGGGGCGTCCGCGGTGGCGGTTTGGGCGTAGAGATGGGGCGAGAGAAGGGCGAGGAGGCAAAGGACGATGGTAGGGAGGTGCCGAAGACAGCGGGGCATGGAGGCGGCTTCCTTTCGGGTGCGGCGCGAAGAGCTCTGGGGTCGCGCGTCGGCGCGGATCGCAGGCGGGACCACGATACACGGAGAAAGATGCTTTTGGGAACGTTATCAGGGAAATTTCGTTCGGTGGAGGAATGGGGTTGAACGATTGTTCCCGGGATGCGGGTGTTCCCGGTAGAGAAGCAGGTCATCCACCTTTGGCGAAGGATGACAACGATGGGGGTGGAGGTTACGGCGGGGAAATCTATACTGGGGACTTATGCAACTGGACTTCCTTGGATCGCTCGCGCGGACGCAGATGTGTGGAGAGCTTCGGCCGGAGCAGGCTGGAGCGGATGTGGTGCTGATGGGGTGGGTGAATCGGCGGCGGGATCATGGCAATCTGATCTTTCTCGATGTGCGGGACCGGACGGGGATCACGCAGGTGGTGCTTGATAAGGAGATTGCCGGCGAGGCGCACGCCAAGGCGGAGGCGGCGCGGCCGGAGTATGTGGTCGCGGCGAAGGGCAGGGTGCGGCTGCGCGGGGCGGGGCTCGAGAACCCGAATATGGCGACGGGCGCGATCGAGGTGGTGGCGACGGAGCTGCTGCTGCTGAACGATGCGAAGACGCCGCCGTTTTCGCCGGCCGAGGAGGCGATCGCGAACGAGGAGGTGCGGCTGAAGTACCGGTATCTTGACCTGCGGCGCGAGGAGATGCAAAGGAACTTTGCGCTGCGGAGCAGGGTGGCGATGGCGATCCGAAACTACCTGGTGGGCGAGGGATTTCTGGAGATCGAGACGCCGTTCATGACGCGGTCAACGCCTGAGGGCGCGCGGGACTACCTGGTGCCGAGCCGTGTGCATGCGGGGAGTTTTTACGCGCTGCCGCAGAGTCCGCAGATCTTCAAGCAGATCCTGATGATCTCGGGGTTCGACCGGTACTTTCAGATTGCGCGGTGCTTCCGCGATGAGGACCTGCGGGCGGACCGGCAGCCGGAGTTTACCCAGATCGATCTCGAGACGACGTTTCCGAAGCAGGAGACGATCTTCCAAATTGTTGAGGGATTTCTGCAGGCGGCATTTGCAACCGCGGGGGTTACGATTCGCGGGGGCTTCGTGCAGATGACGTATGACGAGGCGATTCGGAAGTATGGGATCGATAAGCCGGATATGCGGTTGCCGGCGATGGCGGACCTTTCGGCGGAGCTGACGCCGGAGCTGCGGTCGACGTTGAAGGTGGAGCAAGGCCTGCCGGTGCTGGGGTTTACGATTCCGCGCGCGGGCGTGCTGAGCGGGACGCAACGGAAGACGCTCCTCTCGGAAATCAGAGCATTCCTCGGTGATACGGGCCTCGACATTCTCGATGTGGTTCGTCTTTCAAGTCAGGAAGGCCCCTTTAGAGATCTCGCGAGAACGATTGGGGGAGAACTCAGCAGGAAGCAGGAAGCAGCCGGTGAAGCTGGGATAAATCCTGGCACTCTTCTTATAGTTGTTACGCCGAAGCTCGGCACACCCGCCAAGTGGAATCACGACTCCCAGTGGATTTACAAAAAAGTCGGCGCGCTGCGGCTGGAGCTCGGGAAGAAGTTTGCGGACAAGCATGGGTTGTTTGAGAAAACGGGAACGGAGCGGGACTACAAGTTCCTGTGGGTGACGGATTTTCCGATGTACGAGTGGGATGAAGAGGCGAAGACGTGGCAGGCGGCGCACCATCCGTTTACCTCGCCGCACGAGGACGACATTACAAGCGGGCGGCTGGTGAACGACAAGGGCGCGGTGCGGGCGCTGGCGTATGACATTGTGCTGAACGGGACGGAGCTGGGGTCGGGGTCGATCCGGATCCATCGCAAGGATGTGCAGGCGGAGATCTTCCGGTCGCTGGGGATGAGTGACGAGGAGGCGAAGGAGCGCTTTGGGTTCTTCCTGGATGCGCTCGAGTATGGGACGCCGCCGCATGGCGGGATTGCGCTCGGGCTCGATCGGATTGTGATGATTCTGGCGGGGGCGACGAGTCTGCGCGAGGTGATTGCATTTCCGAAGACGGCGAAGGCGATCGACCTGATGGTGGATGCGCCGACGCCAGTGAGCGAAGGGCAGATGCGGGAGCTGAGTCTGCGGACGGTGGTGCGGAATTAGAATGAGCGGGAGAGACGGAGGTGTGAGATGGCTGCAGCGTCGGTGCAGGCGGTGACAGTTCCGGTGGGCGCGATCAAGAGCTTTGGGGCGTATGGGCCGGAGTATGAGGTGCTGGGGCTGGCAGCGCCGGAGAACGGGAAGCAGCGTGTGAAGATCATTCTGGTCCGCACGGGAGAGGTTACGGACTACGACTTCAACTCGATGATGACGGATCCCGAGGCTTTGTAGGTGTTTGCGATTGCGTTTGATTTGGATACCAAGAAAGCGGAACGATACCATCCGAAGGGTGTCACGCAGGCCTACGCAGATATTCGCGAGCTCGTCGGCCGCTTCGGATTTGAATGGAAGCAGGGCAGTGTGTATGCCTGCGACAACGAGGATATGGCGAATCTGTTCGGAGTTATGACGGCTCTGAAAGAGCTGCCGTGGTTTCCGGGGTCGGTGCGGGATATTCGGGCGTTTCGGGTGGAGCTGTGGTCGGACTTTACGCCGTTCATTAAGGCCTGACAGTTTGTACGTCTGCCCTGAAGCAAGGAGGACGGTATGGCTGACAGAAAGCGGAAGTCGGTGTCGGGGTATTCTAGGCCGCCACGGCCGGAGCCTCTACTGTGCGTGTGTATGCGGAGACGGTGGTGGCGGAGCGCGGTTGGGGGGATACGGGTGCGCGAGACGAGGAAGCCATAGCTTACCCACAGCTCTGCAGGCATACTGTTGTCGTGAACTTCCACCATTTGCTGACCTTGTCGTGGTCTCGATTCTTCTCCATCACAGCGGCCTGCACTCTTCTCGTCCCTGCCCTCGGCGCAACGGCCCAGCAACCCACCGGGCGGGTTAGCGGCTTCGTGTACGACGCCACCACCCATCTGCCCCTGCGCTTCGCCATCGTGCAACTCGTGCCCCAAACCATGGGGCCTGAGCGATTCACCACCGGCTCATCCCCCGACGGGAGCACCTGGCAAAAACCGGAACCACGCCTTCGGCTTGTCGGAGGTATGTCCGGAATGGATGGGCACTTCGATCTGGAAGGCGTACCTGCGGGAGACTATTACGCATCCGCACAGATGCTCGGCTACATCGAACCCGGCATTGCGGTCGCCAAGAAAGGTAACGCCTCTGAAGAAGAAGTGAAGGATGCGCTCGACGGCTTCCCCAAGGTCCACGTAGCCGTCGGCCAGGTCGAAACCACCAACCTTACCCTGCAACGTGGAGGCGTCATCGCGGGGCGCATTCAGTTCGCCGACGGCAGCCCGATGATTCACACGGGCGTAAGCGCTGAACCCGTCGTACGGCCTTCCCTGCCCGCAAAGGCAGATCTGAAGCCAGTCTCTCCGCAGCAAGATACTCTGATGTCCCTCACGACGTTTCAGGGGCGATCCGAGATCGTGACCGACGATCAGGGAAACTTCCGCATCTTTGGTCTGCCGCCAGGAAAGTACATGGTCGACACCCTTCTCGGGCTGGATCATAGCGGAGCACACGTCATCATGAGCAACGGACCCGTAGAGGCCAAAGGTCGGCAGCAGTTCTACCCTGAGATGATTCTGGTTTTTGCTCCGGGAGTCTTTCGCCAGAAGGATGCGAAGGTCTACGAGATTCACGGTGAGGAGCAGATCACGGACGCCAACCTCCAGATTGATCCCACCGGCCTGCACACCGTTACAGGCAAAGTCCTTGTCGGCAAAGATCGGCATGTCCCGAATGGCGTGCTGAGCCTGCAAGCCGCAGGCTCCCAGCCACCAGGCAGATTTGTCACGATGGAAGAGGACGGCTCCTTCCAGTTCAACGACCTTCCGGAGGATAGCTACATCCTGCAGGTCAAGGTCAGTGACACATCCGAAGATTCGACCACGCATATGTTCAAAACCACGGCCTACCAAGCCATAAACCTGCCCGTCGTCGTCGGCCAGCATGACATCATCCTCGACACCCTCTCGCCCCCGCCGCTCAAGCCCGGGGAACGCGACCCGGGACTACAGCCGTGATTCTGCCGGACAAATCTGAGCAGCTTGCCCGAGTTTCTTCTTATTTGTTTTGACCTAAACCAGCCAGGCCGGAAGCACCTCTGTTTCAATCGCAGACGAACCGGGTGCAAACGGACGATAGAAGGAGAAGCGTATGGACGAAGCGAAGCGGGAGTCGGTTTGGGAGTATCCGCGGCCGCCGCGGCTGGAGCGCACGGACAGGCTGCTGCGGGTAGTGCATGCGGGGATGGTGGTGGCGGAGACGCGGCGGGGGATGCGGGTGCTCGAGACGAGCCATCCGCCGGTGTACTATCTGCCGCCCGAGGATGTGGCGATGCAGGTGATGCGGCGAAGCGCGCGGGGCGGAAGTTTTTGCGAGTTCAAGGGCGTGGCGACGTACTGGAACTTGGACGTGAACGGGGCGTCGCGGGCCGATGGCAGCGTGATCCAGGGGGTGGCGGTGGTGCCGGGGGTGGCTTGGAGCTATGCGGCGCCGACGAAGGCGTATGCGGGGCTGAAGGACTACCTGGCGATCTACGCGAGCAAGGTGGATGCGTGTTTTGTGGATGAGGAACAGGTGCAGGCGCAGGCGGGTGACTTCTACGGCGGGTGGATTACGAGCTGGGTGACGGGGCCGTTTAAGGGGGCACCGGGGACGATGGGGTGGTAGTTGTGCGTGGTTCTCTGATGCTGGTTGTTTGGTTAGTTTCTGGTGATGGAGACGTTGCCGTTGGTGGTCTGGAGGCGCAGGGGGGTGCCGCCCTGGCCGAGGTTGGTGTCGATGCGGTTGCGGATGGTGCCCTGGACGGTGATGGGGAAGTTGACGGAGACGGCGCCGTTGGTGGTTTCGGCGGCGAGGTGGGCGGAGTAGGCGTCGGGCGCTTGCAGGGTGACGCTGCCGTTGGTGGTGCGGGCGGTGAGGCCGGCGCCCAGCCAGTGATCGCCGGTGACGGCGATCTTGAGGCTGCCGTTGGTGGTGGTGGCGTGCACATCGCCGGCGAGGTCCTGGAGATGAAGGCTGCCGTTGGTGGTTTCGGCTTCGATTTTGCCGTTGAGGCCGGCGAGCTCAATGCCGCCGTTTTCTGTGCGGAGCTGTGCGCCGAGCTGATGCGGAACGCGGAGCCGGTAGTTGACCTGCCAGTTGCGGTGCGGGAGGGCGAAGCTGCCGGGGCCTTTTGCCTGAATGGTGCCGTCGGTTGTGATGGAGATCTCGCGTGCGATGGACTGCGCCTCTTCGCGCGTGGGAGCCTGGGTCAGGACCTCTGCCTCGAGGGCTATGTCCTGACGGTCTTCGCCGAGAACCGCAATGCCGCCGTTCTTGCCGAGCACGTCGAGCTGACCGTGAGCGAGCGAGAGGGTTGTGCTGCGCAGCTCGCAGACGTGGGCGTCACCGCCGCCCCAGCGATGTTCGTTGTTGCAGGGGCCGGTGGTGAAGGTCTGGGCGTGAAGGCGGGCGGCGAGACAGAGGATTAGGGCGAGGCGGCGCATGCGGGCTCCTGTTGGGGATGGACAGGAGAGCATACGGCGGGAGAGATGGTTCGGTTCCGCTTTTCTGCTTGTAGATACGGGAAGACTGGGTCCTCTGCCTTGCTGCGCTCCGGTTGGGAGGGCAGAGGGACCCGTGCGACGGTTAGTTTTCGACGGCCTTTTCTTCGGCGATCGCTTCCTGGGCCGGGATGTTGAGCTTGAGCTTCCCGTTCTCGATGGAGTCGACGTATTTCAGCTTGATGTAGTGGTGTTGGCCGTGGGCGGCGGGATCGTTCTTGGTGAGCTTGATGCCGATGTTATCGACGGAGCCGACGTGTCCGCCGTCAGAGCCGACTACTTCCATGTGTTCTTCGATGGTGTTGACGTCGATCATTCTGTTCTCTCTTTCTTTGGCGTTGGATGCTTGGGGGAGTGGGGCGGTTTGTAAAGGCATAGGTGGCCGATGTAAGGGCGAAATGCGGGGGTCTCTCCACTTCGCTGCGCTCCGGTCGAGATGACGGCGGGTTTGATGGTTGAGCGATTGTTCCTGGCGGGTGTGAGGGTTCCTGGTAGAGAAGCAGGTTCCTCCACTGCGCTTTGCTTCGGTCTGGAATGACAACAAAAAAGGGGGGGTGGTAAGTCCCATTCGGCGCTCAGGGTTGTGTTAAATGACGAAATGCGGGGATCTCTCCACTCCCCATTCGACTCGCCTCCGGCTCGCTCAGCGTCGGTCGAGATGACGGGCTTCTATGGGGTGGATGATGAGTGAGATTACAGGTTGCGAGGGGCTAGGTGGTGGGT
>CAXTRT010000090.1:0-8231 GCA_964246835.1 uncultured Acidobacteriaceae bacterium
TCACGTGCGGCTTCGATCGATCAAACTTCTCCTTACCCATGATGACCCTCTCCCTGAAACTTGTTTGTGACCGAACGGTCAGATATCAACAGACCCAAACTACTTCTCTTCCTTGCCCTGAACCTTCGCTATGATCTCTTCCGAAACCGATCGAGGAGCCTCTTCATACTGCTTGAACTCCATCGAGAAGTTTGCTCGGCCTTGGGTTGAGCCGCGCATGGCCGTGGCGTATCCGAACATATTGCTCAGCGGAACCGTCGCCTTCACGGCCTGCACTCCGCCAATCATCTCCATGCCTTCGATCCGGCCGCGGCGCGAGTTCAAATCGCCAATGATCGTTCCCATATACTCTTCCGGGACCGTCACCTCAACCGCCATCACCGGCTCAAGCAGTACCGGCTTTGCCTTGCGTGCTGCCTCCTTGAAGGCCATCGACCCGGCAATCTTGAAGGCCATTTCGTTTGAATCGACGTCATGGTAGCTGCCGTCATAAAGCGACACCTTGATGTCGACCATCTCGTAGCCGGCCAGAATGCCGCGCAGCATCGCATCCTGTATGCCCTGATCGATCGGTTTGATGTACTCCTTTGGAATCGTTCCGCCCTTGGTGTCGTTCGAGAACTCGTACCCCTTGCCTGGCTCATTCGGCTCAATGCGAATCTTCGCGTGACCGTAGTTTCCGGAGCCGCCCGTCTGGCGAATGTACTTGCCCTCGGCCTCCGCGTTCGAGCGGATCGTCTCGCGGTACGCAACCTGCGGCTTGCCTACGTTGGCCTCAACCTTGTACTCGCGCATCATGCGATCCACGATGATCTCGAGATGCAACTCGCCCATGCCTGAGATGATCGTCTGTGCCGAGTCGGGATCCGTGTGCACCTTGAAGGTGGGGTCTTCCTGCGCCAGCTTTGCCAGCGCCATTCCCATCTTCTCCTGATCCACCTTCGTCTTCGGTTCGACGGCCACAGCGATAACGGGCTTCGGAAAGTCAATGGACTCAAGGACGACCGGATCCTTATCCGTGCAGATTGTGTCCCCTGTAATCAGGTTCTTCAGGCCGACTGCCGCACAGATATCCCCCGCAAGGATCTCGGTGATCTCTTCCCGCTTGTTCGCGTGCATCTTCAGCAGGCGACCGATACGCTCCGTCTTTCCGGTACGCGGGTTGAGCACCGAATCCCCGGTCTTCAGCTGTCCCGAGTACACCCGGATAAAGATGAGCTGGCCGACGAAGGGGTCGGTCATAATCTTGAATCCAAGAGCCGCGAAGGGAGCCTTGTCATCTGCGGGACGAGGCTTCTTCTCCTCCATATTGTCCGGGTTCGATCCCTCGATCGGCGGCACATCGAGCGGGCTGGGCAGATACTCGACAACCGCATCGAGCAGGGTCTGCACACCCTTATTCTTGAAGGACGAGCCGCACAGCACAGGAAACACGTTCATGCTGATCGTCGCCTTCCGCAGGGCGCGCTTGATCTGTGCGACCGAGATCTCCTCGCCCTCGAGAAAAGCATTCATAACCTCGTCGTCTGAGTCGGCGATCGCCTCGATGAGCTGATTCCGGAACTCTGTCGCCTTCTCTTTCAAGGCAGCAGGAACCTCTTCGACCGAATACTTTGCCCCCATGGTCTCGTCGTGCCACAGGATGGCACGCATTTCGACCAGATCGACCACACCGGCAAACTTCGACTCTTCACCGATCGGCAGCTGAATCGGAATCGCCCGCGCACCCAGCCGCTGGACGATCGTTGACGTCGCGTACTCAAAGTTGGCGCCAGCCTTATCCATCTTGTTGATGAAGCAGATACGCGGAACCTTGTACTTGTTTGCCTGCCGCCATACCGTCTCCGACTGCGGCTGCACGCCTTGCACAGAGTCAAAACAGGCCACGGCGCCATCAAGTACGCGCAGAGACCGCTCTACCTCGGCCGTGAAATCCACGTGGCCGGGCGTGTCGATGATGTTGATGCGAATGCCGTTCCAGGTGCAGGTGGTCGCCGCGGAGGTGATCGTAATCCCGCGCTCCTGCTCCTGCTCCATCCAGTCCATCGTCGCCGTGCCTTCGTGCACCTCGCCGATACGGTGCGTGATGCCCGTATAAAAAAGAATGCGCTCGGTCGTCGTTGTCTTGCCGGCGTCGATGTGCGCCATGATCCCGATATTTCGGCAGCGATTGAGAGGTGTAGTGCGTGCCACGGTCGTCTATCTCTTCTGCGGACATCGTCCGCTGTGCTTAGTACAACGAAGACTCAAACTGCTATAGAACTGGAGCTCTCTTGGAGAGCTTGCCTACCAGCGATAGTGCGCGAATGCCTTATTCGCCTCGGCCATACGATGAACATCTTCCTTCTTCTTCATGGCCGCGCCACGGCCGTTAGCCGCGTCCAGCAACTCCGCCGTCAGCTTGTCGACCATGCCCTTCTCGCCTCGTGCCCGGCCATAGTTCACCAGCCAGCGGATCGCGAGCGAGGTACGCCGCTCCGGCAGTACTTCGATCGGAACCTGGTAGTTCGCTCCTCCAACCCGCCTGCTCTTTACCTCAAGCAAGGGCTTTACGTTCTCAATGGCCTTTTTGAACAGCTTCAAGGCCTCGTCGCCGCCCTTCTGCTCCAGATTCGTCATGGCCTCATAGAAGATCCCCTGAGCCGTCGACTTCTTGCCGCCCCACATCATCGAGTTCACAAACTTTGTCACCAGCGTCGAGCTATAGACTGGATCCGCTGCGACCTCACGCTTTGCTATGTACCCTTTTCTCGGCATCTCTTCCTTCTCGTCTTCCTTCAGGGCCGTGGACATCTCAAGCGCCTGAACTTGGTTGCTTCTATATGACAATTTGTCACAACGACTTACTTGCTTGCCGCTGCCTTGGGCCGCTTCGCGCCATACTTTGACCGGCTCTGCTTGCGATTGGCCACGCCAACTGAATCCAGCGTTCCCCGTACAACGTGGTAGCGAACGCCCGGCAGATCCTTCACACGCCCGCCGCGGATCAACACAATAGAGTGCTCCTGCAGGTTATGTCCGATACCCGGAATGTATGTTGTCACTTCAATACCGTTCGTCAGCCGAACGCGCGCGACCTTGCGCAGAGCCGAGTTCGGCTTCTTCGGTGTCTGCGTATACACACGGGTGCAAACGCCGCGACGCTGCGGCGAGCCCTGCAGCGCCGGGCTGGCGGTCTTATATCGAGTGGGCGTGCGGCCCTGCTTTACAAGCTGATGGAACGTAGGCACTCTGACTCCTTCATAACTGCTTTCAATAGGGACTGCACACCGCACAGCGCCTACCGCACCAAACTCCGGATCACGATTCATTCCGTTTCGGCGTACTTCCGCGAAAACGAACGCATTCGCGCTCCAATACGATCAGGAACTAAACTGCTCCCGATCAGAACTCCATAGACTATCCACTTCCGTTGAGAACAGTCGACGGTGGCCGCGTGTTAGGAGTCTTCCCCGTAACCGGCTCCGTTTCGCTGTTTCGGCCCGCATAGCTCACTTGGTGGCGAGTGTCGCAGTGCTCGATGCGAAAGGCCGCAGAACAACGGAGATACGCTGCTTACGATCTGCATCAGCATATTTCCCTGCGGTATTTACTTCAGGCTGAAGTGTATCTCATCTATCGTTGGTGCGAAGACGACACGGACTCAGCTCTAGTCCGGCTCTGGGCACAGTACTGCGTAGCGTCCAAAGCAGGTCTAAACATAGCAAGAAACTCGTGCTGGGTCAAGAATCAGCTGAGATAAAGCCCCGTGCGACAAATTACGCGGCCCCCGTTCAAAGCTTCTTCATCTAGCTATGCAGTGATCGCCGAGTCGGCGGCCATGTCTTTACCACCGTTCTGCACAGTGACTGTCCCGCTTGGCCTCAGCATGCTAGCCTAAAACATGCCTCCGCGCCCCCTTTCTCTGCCGCTCCTCGCTGCCGCGCTGTCCCTGTGCCTGCCTGCCCTTTCGCAAGCCACTCCTCACATTCAGACACCCACGTCGGCCGCCATCTCGCCCGACGCGAAGAGCGTCGCCTGGACCGCAGGCCCGCGGGACGCGTCGCAGATTTCGCTCTCCGCAGTAGCAGACGTAGCCGCCGCAAAGGTCATCTCGCCCAAAGGCACCTGCGCCAGCTCCTCTCCTGTCTGGTCGCCGGACAGCGCCCAACTGGCCTTTCTCTCCAGCTGCGGCGCGAACGCCAATCGACAGCAGCAGGTCTTCCTCTACAGCCCTGCCACCGGCAAGACCCGGCAGCTCACGCATGTAAGCGGCAATCTGCAGCAGCTCGCCTGGTCGCCTGACGGCAAGCGGATCGGCTTCCTCTTTGTCGAGAACGCCACCCGCTCCGCCGGCGCGCTCGACGCCATGAAGCCCTGGGCCGGCGTCATCGGCGAGGACGGCGTCGAAATCCAGCGCGTCGCCGCGGCAGACCTCTCCACCGGCAATGCAGAGACCATCACGCCCGCAAGCCTGCACGTCTACGAGTTCGACTGGGCGCCCGATGCGCAGCAGATCACCTACATCGCCGCCAACCCTCCAGGTGAAAACACCTGGTGGATCGCGCAGCTCTACACCCAGCCCGCCAGCGCCGGCACCCCGCCCCGCTCTCTGCTCGACACCACGAAGATCGCCGGCCCGCTCCACGGCCTGCAGCTCGCCGTCCCCCGCTTCTCTCCCGATGGCAAACAGATCGCCTTCATCGGCGGGCTCATGAGCGACCAGGGCTCGACCGGCGGCGACCTCTATACCATCTCCGCTCGCGACGGCGAAACCCCAAAGAATCTCACCCCGGATCGCCCCGCCAGCCCCGCCTGGTTCCGCTGGACCGGCGACCATACCGTCGAGATCTCTGAAGATGCTCGCGGCTACACGCACGTCTTCCTCTACGACACGCAGAGACAGGCCGAAGAAAAAGGCAGCGATCTTCGCTATCTCGGCTCCCTCTCGTCGGGCGGTATTAAGGACACCGTCTCCACCGCTCACAGCGGCGAGATCGCCGTCATCCGCTCCTCCTTCGAGACACCTCCCGAGGTCTGGGCCGGCCCCATCACCGCCCTCAAGCAGGTCACTCACCTCAACGACAGCGCGCACACAGCAACTGCCAAGACCGAATCGATCGAGTGGACCAACGAAGGGTACAGCGTCCAGGGCTGGCTCACCTATCCCCTCAACTACGACAGCCATCGCACCTATCCCCTGATCGTCAGCGTGCACGGTGGCCCTTCTGCCTCCATCGGTGCCCGCTACGGCGCCGAGTCCAGCTACGCCGAAGCCGGCTACTTCGTCTTCCAGCCCAACCCACGCGGCTCCTTCGGCCAGGGCGAAAAGTTTACCCAGGCCAACATCAAGGACTTCGGCTACGGCGATCTGCGCGACATCCTCGCCGGCATGGACGCGATCGAGAAAAAGGTCTCGGTCGACAAGGCTCGTGAGGGCCTTACCGGCTGGAGCTACGGCGGCTTCATGACCATGTTCGCCGTCACCCAGACCCATCGCTTTCACGCCGCGGTTGCCGGTGCCGGCATCTCCGACTGGAAGAGCTACTACGGCGAAAACTCAATTGACGAATGGATGACACCCTTCTTCGGCGCCAGCGTCTACGACGATCCGGCCGTCTACGCCAAGTCCTCAGCCATCGAGTTCATCAAGAAGGTCACCACCCCTACGCTCGTCATCGTGGGCGACCGCGACGGCGAGTGCCCTGCCCCGCAGAGCTTTGAGTTCTGGCACGCTCTCCGTGCCGAAGGCGTCAAAACTCAGCTCGTCATCTACCCCAACGAGGGCCACGGCTTCCGCGATCCCGGCCATATCGCTGACCGCAGCAAGCGCACCCTCGACTGGTTCGCAAAGAACATGCCCGCCACCAGCCAAACCGCACAGCTCCACTAACAGAAGTCCAGGATTGCAAGTCACACTGTAGTCTCTGCCGCCTCAGCTGATGTATCTCTTAGCCTTTCTTGTTGTCATTCTGAGCGCAGCGAAGAACCTGCTTCTCGCCTTTACAACGGAGCGTAGCGACGTACACGCAATGCAACTCCGGCAGCTATGGCCGCTTGCTCTCGCGCTTCTCGTTTGTCATTCTGAGCGCAGCGAAGAACCCGCTTCTCGCTCTTGCTTTTCTTGTTTGTCATTCTGAGCGCAGCGAAGAATCCCCGCATCTCGCCTTTGCGGCGGAGCGTAGCAACGCACAACCATGCCCCAACCCACCATCGTCGCCGTCCACCTCAACCCGAAACACACCTTCTCCAAACTCCCCCAGCCCTCGATCCACTTACTCGCCGGTCTCGGCGTGGAAGGCGACGCACACTGCGGCGCAACCGTCCGCCATCGCTACCTCGTGCGCCGCAATCCCGCCGCGCCCAATCGCTCGCAGATCCACCTCCTCGAAGCCGAGTTCCTGGACGCACTTGTCACCGAATCCGCTAGCCCCGGTAGGCTCATGGAAGGCCCACTCCAGCCAGGCGATCTCGGCGAAAATATCACCACCCGCTCCCTTCACCTCCTCACATTGCCACTCGGAACCAGGCTCCATCTCGGCCAGCACGCGATTGTCGAGCTCACCGGCCTGAGAACGCCGTGCAAACAGCTCGATAAACTCCGCCCCGGCCTCATGCAAGCCTCCTTCCTTCCTGGCACGAGGCAGCCCCGCGCCGGCGTCATGGCCATCGTGCTGCATAGCGGCACCGTCCGCCCAGGCGACTCCATCACCGTCGAGCTGCCGGCCTTTGCGCACCAGCCCCTTCGTCCCATCTGACCGGTCCCCCAACGCGATGCTTCCATCGCGTCATGCGCTACCCTCACCTCATGACGCGCGATCGGCCGGTCTTTCTCCTCATCCCCCTAGCCGCCCTGCTCGCCCTCCATCCCATCCTCCTGCATGGCCCGTCCTGCGGCCACGATCTCAGCTTCCACCTGCTTAGCTGGCAGGAGGCCGCTCGCCAGTTCACACACGGCAACCCGCATCCACGCTGGGCCTTCTCCCCCGCGTATGGTGCGGGCGAGCCCCGCTTCGTCTTCTATCCGCCGCTCTCCTGGACCCTTGGCGCCCTGCTCACCCTCGCCGCCTCATGGCCCGCCTCTCTCGCCAACCTACCGCCCCAACAAGCCTTCGCCGCCGTCCCCATCCTCTACATCTGGCTCGCCCTCACCGCCGCCGGCGCGTCCATGCACCACCTCGCCCGCCGCTTCGTCTCACCCCAGATCGCCACCCTCGCCGCCACCCTCTATCTCGCCAACCCCTACACCCTCTTCACCGCCCTCGAGCGCTCCGCCTTCGCCGAGCTCCTCGCCGCCGCCCTTCTCCCACTGCTCCTCGCCGCCCTCCTCCCCGCGCCGTCCGAGTCCTCACCCGCCCTCAGCATCCCCGACCTCGCCATCCCTCTCGCCCTGCTCTGGCTCACCAACGCCCCCGCCGCCGTCATCGGCTCCTACGCAGTCCTGTTGATCGTTCTCCTCCGTCTCGTCCCCGCCATCCGCTCCCGTAAAGCTCGCCAACAGGCGCCCACCCTCGCCGTTCGAGCCATCGCCGCCACCCTGCTCGCCTTCGCCCTCGCCGCCTTCTATCTCGTCCCCGTCTTTCTCGAACGCCCCTGGGTCCAGATCGCCATGGCCATCCTTCCCGGTCTTCGCCCCGACGACAACACCCTCTTCCACCACACCGCCGACACCTTCCACGACGCCGTCCTCCACACCGCCAGCCTTCTCGCTCTCGGCCTGCTTCTCACCGCCGTCACAGCCTGTCTGCTGGCTGCCGTCCTTCCAAAGCGATCGGAGGCCTCTTCGCCGCTTCCGCTCCTCGCCATCCTCACCGCCCTCATCGCGTTTCTCCTAACCCCGCTCAGCCTCCCGCTCTGGCACCATCTACCGCAACTCGCCTTCCTGCAGTTCACCTGGCGTCTCCTTGCCCTGCTCGCGCCCATCGCCGTCCTCGCTTTCGCGCTCGCGAGCCGCGCCCTTCCGCTCCACCGTCTTGCCATAAGCGCTCTCGCCCTCATCCTCCCCACTCTCCTCGGCGTCCTTTCCTTCCAAAGCTTCCATCAAACCTGCGACCTTGAAGACACACCTCAGTCTCGCTTCGCGCTCTTCCACTCCCCCGCCGGCGAGGAGCCCACCGACGAGTACACCCCCACCCTCGCCGACAACGACTCGCTCAAAGACAACAACCCACCCTTCCGCCTTCTCCCAGCCGGCATTTACGACCACCCCCCCCCCCCGCAACCCACACTGCCCCGCCCCGCCCCCCACACAC
>CAXTRT010000091.1:0-8026 GCA_964246835.1 uncultured Acidobacteriaceae bacterium
GGCCATGAAGTCCATCCACATGGGGAGCGCGGCTTTCGCGCCGGTCTCTTTTTCGCCGAGGGACTCGCGGGTGTCGTAGCCGATCCAGGTGCCGCAGGTGACGGTGGGGGAGAAGCCGATGAACCAGGCGTCGGTGTAGTTGTTGGTGGTGCCGGTCTTGCCGCCGAGCGGGTGGTTGAGTCTGGCGGTGGCGGCGGCGGTGCCGTATTTGGTGACGGCCTGGAGCAGGCCCATCATGGTGCGGGCGGTTTCGACGGAGAGGACTTCGGTGACCTGCGGGGTCTTCTGCTCGAGGGCGAGGCCGTCGGCTTCGGCGACTTTGTGGATGTAATGCGGGGCGATGCGGATGCCGTCGTTGGGGAAGACGGTGTAGGCACCGACCTGCTCGGCGAGGGTGATGTCGGCCGAGCCGAGGGCGATGGGGAGGAAGTTGGGGATGTTCGAGGTGATGCCGAAACGATGGGCGGTCGCGATGACCTTCTGGATGCCGACCTGGTGGGCGAGCTTGAGGGCGGGGATGTTGCGCGACTCGGCGAAGGCGGAGGTGAGAGTCATGGCTCCGCGGTAGTCGCCCTCGTAGTTGTGCGGGGTGTACCAGCCGGAGGGTGTGGGGAAGCTGGTTGGGGCGTCGACGATGATGTCGGAGGCCTTGGCTCCGGCCTCAATGGCGGTGGTGTAGACGTAGGGCTTGAAGGAGGAGCCGACCTGGCGCTGGGCCTGGGTGGCGCGGTTGAACTGGGAGAGGGCGTAGTCGCGGCCGCCGACCATGGCGAGGACCTCGCCGGTGGCGTTGTCGACGGCCATAAGCGAGCCCTGGGCGCCGGAGTCCTGCTGGAGCGAGGCGCGGATGGCGCCTTCGGCGGTGATGCTCTCGATGTGAATGTAGACGATGTCGCCGGGGGCGAGGAGGCGGGTGGCGTCGAGGGTGTTGGCGGAGTTCTGGACCCAGGCCCAGTCGGGCTGGTTGAGGGTGATGTCGTAGTCGGCGAGGCGGACCTCGACTTTGGTGCGGGCGACGGAGGTGACGATGGCGTGGAAGTAGGCGCCGAGCTCGATGGGCTGGGACCAGTCGGGATGGCGATAGCCGTCGCCGCCGTTCTCCATGCCGGAGATGTTGAGGAGCGTGCCCTTCCAGCCGCGGCGGCGCTCGTAGGTGGCGACGCCATCGAGGACGGACTTGTTGGCGGCCTTCTGCAGGTCGAGGTCGAGGGTGGTGTAGACGCGGAGGCCGGCGCCGTGAACCTCTTCGACGCCGTACTCGCGCTCGAGCTGGCGGCGAACCTCCTCGACGAAGAAGGGGGCGACGGAGTTGGGTGGGACCTCGAGGCGGAGGCCGAGCGGGGTGGACTTGGCCGCGTCAGCCTGAGTCTGGGTGATCTTGCCGTCCTGGAGCATTTCGTCGAGGACGAGATTGCGGCGGTGGAGGGCGCGCTCCGGGTAGCGGATGGGCGAGTAGGCCTCGGGTCCTTTGGGCAAGGCGGCGAGCAGCGCGGCTTCGGGGAGGGTGAGGTCGGCGGCGTGCTTCGAGAAGAAGAACTCGCTGCCGGCCTCAAAGCCGTAGGTGCCGTGGCCGAGATAGATCTGGTTGGCGTAGAGGGCGAAGATCTGCTGCTTGGTGAAGCGGCGCTCGATCTGCATGGTCAGGAAGACCTCCTGCAGCTTGCGGCCGTAGGTCTTCTGGGACGAGAGAAAGAGGTTGCGCGCGAGCTGCATGGTGAGGGTGCTGGCGCCCTGGGCGCGGGCGCTGGCGTGGAGATCGCGATACGCGGCGCCGACGGCGCGGACAAGGTTGACGCCCCAGTTGGATTCAAAGCTCTTGTCCTCGATGGAGAGAATGGCCTCGCGGAGGACGGGCGGGAAGGCGGTGTAGGGGACGACGACGCGGCGCTCGAGGGCGAAGGAGCCGAAGACCTTGCCGTGGATGTCGAAGAGCTCGGTGGTGGTGTTGGGGCGGTAGCGGGTGAGGTCGTCCATCTGTGGCAGATCGATGGAATAGACGAGGGCCAGGCCGCAGAGCGCGCCGAAGACGGCGGAGAGACCGAGCAGGGCGGCGAAGATGGTGCGGGAGGCCTGGCGGTGGGGGGCGACGGGGGCGGGGCGGCGGAGCTTGAAGCGGACGGGCCGCCGCCACCAGGGTTCCGGGTCGGTTTGGGGACGCCGGGATCGCTTCGTCTTGGAGGGCAGCAGAGTTTCCACGGCCTGTTTACGGTAGCACCCGGATACGAAGCATGGCACGCACCGTGGAGACTGTTGGGAAACCATGGTTTACGGCGTATGGGTTTAAGGCGAGCAAAGACAAAGGCAGAATACGGGGATCTCTCCACTGCGACGTGCGATGAAGCCGCACGTCTTCGGTCGAGATGACGGCTTCTTTAGGTTTGTGATGCTCTTCAGGCCGCCTTGCCTTTGAGGATATCGAGGGCCTTCGAGAGCTGGTCGTCGACGGTGACAGGCGACTTTTGCGCGGGCAGCTTGTTCTGGGGAGCAGGCTGCGGGGCGACGGCATTTGGCGCCGGAGTGGGTGGCGCTTCGTCGTCCGCGTCGTCGGCTTCGGGCTGGGCGGAGGCGACGAGGACGCCGGGGGTGACGCCTTCATCCTGCAGCTTCTTGCCGGAGGGCGACTCGTACTTGGCGACTGAAAGGATCAGCGCGGCTCCGTCCGGCAGCTCGAAGGTCTTCTGCTGCGAGCCTTCGCCGAAGGTGTGCTCGCCGACGATCTCGGCACGTTTGTTGTCGAGCAGGGCGGCGGCTACGAGCTCGGCCGGGCCGGCGGTGCCGCGATTGACGAGGACGACGAGAGGGGCGATGGCGGCGACGGCCTTTGAGGACTCGGCGGTGAAGGTCTGCTTGGCGATCTTCTGGCCTTCGAGCGCGGCGATGGTGCCGGTCTTGAGGAAGAAGTTGGCAGTGCGGACGGCCTCCGGCATATCGCCCGAGGAGACATCACGCAGGTCGAGCAGAACTTTCTTGGTGTTCAGGCGGGACATGCCCTTGAGCTTGCCCTCGATCTGCTGGACGTGCTCGTGATCGAGCGAGACGGGCTTGATGTAGAGGATGCTGGCGTTCTCATAGAAGCTCTCGGTGACGGGCGGCAGAGCGCCGACGGTGCGGGTGAGCGTCATCTTCTCGGGGTCGGCGCGCTTCGAGGGGCGAACGACGGAGAGGGTGAGCTGGCTGCCGGGCTGGCCGTCGAGCAGGAGTTGGATCATGGCGAGCGAGAGATCGTAGGTGTGCTGGGGGCCGATGGACTCGATGATGTCGCCATCGGAGAGGTTGGCCTTGTCGGCGGGGCTGCCGGGAACGACGGAGATGACGGTGGCGTAGCCGAGGCGCTTCGAGACGTTGATGCCGACCTGGCCCTTGCCGAGGCGCGAGGTCTTATAGATTTTGTAGTCGGCGGGCGTGAGATAGCTGGAGTCGGCGTCGAGGGATTCAAGCAGGCCACGGAGCGCGCCGTCGGTCACGTTGGTGATGTTCGGGTCTTCGACGTAGTCGGTCTGGATGTGCCGGAGGACCTCGCTGTAGACGTTGATCTGCCGGTAGGCGCCGTCCTGCTGCGGATCGTCGGATGCCGCGCTGACGCCGCTTGAGTTGACGCCGAGGAAGACAGCCAGGACGAGAACCACGGAGGCGGCAAGGAGAAGGATCTTGGACAGCTTGGACATGCGGGCAGACGCTCCAGGAGGCGACGTCGGTTAGACGTAGCTGGTGAGCAGAATGATACTCTCTTGATCGGGACGGCAGGATGCGGGCAGGCTACAACTCCCGTGGCACGCAGGAGAGGTGACACGTTTGGTGGCGGTGAGTGGGATCGAACCACTGACCTACGGGTTATGAGTCCGTCGCTCTAACCATCTGAGCTACACCGCCGATTGTGTCTTGTTTGCCGTGGAGACGAGACGAAGCACACGCGAGGGCGCTACGGCAGCGACAGAGCCAATCATACCGGATTCCGCTGGAATCGAAAACCGCAGGCGAGGCGAGCAGATGGGTGTTCTGGGGGTGATCCCGGCGCGTCTGGCGTCGTCGCGGCTGCCGCGCAAGGTGCTGCGGGAGATTGCCGGCAAGCCGTTGCTGGCGTGGGTCTATGAGGCGGCGCTGCGGTGCGTGGAGCTGGACCGCGTGGTGATCGCGACCGATGCCGATGAGGTGATGCGGCTGTGTGAGCGCGAGAGTTGGCCGTGCGCGATGACGAGCACCGAGCTGGCCAGCGGGACCGACCGGCTGCACGCGGTGGCCGAGCGGATGCCGGCGGCGATCTACGTGAACATCCAGGGAGATGAGCCGCTGCTGCGACCCGAGCACGTGACGGCGCTGTTGCGGCCGTTTCGCAACCGCCGAGTCGATGTGACGACGCTGAAGGTGCGATGTACGGAAGAGAACGAGCGCAACCCCAATGCGGTGAAGGTGGTGACGGCGGTGGATGGACGGGCGCTCTACTTTTCGCGGGCGACGATCCCGTTTGACCGCGATGGGAGCGGCGGGGCGGTGTACTGGAAGCATATCGGGCTGTACGCGTACAGGCGGGCGGCGCTGATGGGCTTCCCCGCTCTGGCGCCGAGCCTGCTTGAGACGACGGAGAGGCTGGAGCAGCTGCGATTTTTGGAGAACGGGCTGAGCGTGTATGTGGAGGCGACGGAGATCGATACGGTGGGGGTGGATACGGAGGAGGATCTGGCGCGGGTGGAGGGGATCTTGGAGTCAAGGGGTTGAGAGAAAGGTTCGCGTCGCTGCGCTCCGTCGTGAAAAGCAGGAAGCAGGTTCTTCCCCGTTCGGCTACGCTCAGGGTCAGGATGATAACCAAAGGAGCAGCTAATGGGAAATGGTGGCTGCTACGAGTGCGTGGAGGCGGTTTCTGGCGCGGCGGTGACGATGGCGAAGGAGAGTTGCAGGGTGAGGCCGGCCGGAGTGGTGGCTGCGGTAACGTGCTCGAGCGACGGCACGATCCAATTGGCCTGCTGGAGTTCGTCGATTACGTGACTGGTCATGACGGCGAGCACGCGGGAGCCCGCGGCGACGCCGGCGCCGATGCCCGAGGGGGCGTCTTCGACGACGATGCAGTCTTCGGGCGAGAGATTGAGGAGCGCGGCGCCGCGCCGGTAGGGCTCGGGGTGCGGCTTGCCGTTCTCGACCATATCCGCGGTAATGACGAACGTGGGAATGGGAAGGCCGGCGGTCCGCAGGCGGCCCAAGAGAAGGCGGCGCGTGGCGGAGGTGACGATGGCCCAGCGCTCGGGCGGCAGGCTTTCAAGCAGAGATTTCACGCCGGGAAGGACGATGAGGTCGGCGGTGTCGTCGATCTCCATGTCTTCGATGAAGTTGAGACCTTCAATGGGGTCGATGTCGGGGCGGAGCTGCTTGACGATGTCGATGGCGCGGCGGCCGTGCGGGACCTCGTAGGTGTCGGCGTTCGGGATGCCGTAGTGCGCGGCCCAGCGTCGCCAGCAGCGGGTGACGGAGCCGATAGAGCTGACCAGCACGCCGTCCATGTCGAAGAGGAGGCCGCGGGTGGTGATGGAGAGGGGTTCGGACATTGGTCTATTGTCGCCTATGGGTACGCCGCGCCGTTGAAACTCACCTGTCAGAGGCGAGATGTGGGCACCCGGCGTGGGCTGTCATTGGCACCCGGCAAAGCAAGCAACCGCAAAGACAAAATGCGGGGATCTCTCCACTACGCGAGACGATACTGCTGTCTCGCTCCGGTCGAGATGACGGCTTTCTTGGGGTTATTCAACAAATTTGTTAAGCGAACTTCAGACTCAGGACACTAGTCTTCGAGTATGAAGCGTTCGGCGGCGGCGAGGATGCGGGTGACGGCTGCGGTCGAGCAGCTTTCGCAGTAGACGCGCAGCAGGGGCTCGGTGCCGGAGGCGCGGAGGAGGAGCCAGGTCTCGGCGGGGTTGGGCTTGGCGGGATTGGAGGTGTCGGATGAGACCGGCGCGCACTCGGGGTTGTCGAGGTAGAACTTGATGCCGTCGAGGGTCTCCTGGCGGAGGACGCGAAGGCCGGCGATGTGTGATGTTCCGTTTCCGGCGGGCAGGATGGCGCGGGCGCGACGGATGGCGGACTGCTTGAGGTCGTCGGTGATGTGCATGTCGATGCGGCCGTAGTGGTGCTCGCCGAACTCGGCCTGGAGGGAGGCGACGAGCTGGCCGAGGGTTTTCTTCTCGTCGGCCATGATCTGCGCGAGGAGCAGCGAGTTGAGCAGGCCGTCGCGCTCGGGGAGATGGCGGCTGATGCCGATGCCGCCGGACTCTTCGCCGCCGACGAGGATGTCTTCCGCGAGCATGAGATCGCAGACGTACTTGAAGCCGATGCCGTGCTCGTAGAGGGTGCGGCCGTACTTGGCGGCGATGCGGTCGAGCATTTTTGTGGTGTTGAAGGCGCGGGTGACGCCGCCGGGCCAGCCTTTGTGCTTCAGCAGCCACTCGAGGATGATGGCGAAGATCTTGTGGGCGTCGACGACGTTTCCGTGCTCGTCGACGGCGCCGATGCGATCGGAGTCGCCATCGGTGATGAAGCCGGCGTCGCAGTGCTCGGCGACGACGCGGAGCTGGGTCTCAGCGATGTGCGGGAGTATGGGTTCGGGGTTGATACCGGGGAAGGCGGGGTTGATCTCGTCGCGCATTTCGACGAAAGGAATGTGGGCGCGGGTGAAGATGCCGGCGAGGACGCCACGGCCGGCGCCGTACATGGTGTCGATGAGGAAGCGGTAGCCGGAGGCGCGGATGGCGTCGAGGTCGACGAAGCGGGCGATAGCTTCGATGTAGGGGGTGTTGAAGTCGATCTCGGTGACGGGGGCCGGGGTGGCTGCGGTCTGCAGGGGCTTGTCGAGGTACGTCTCAATCGCGGAGATGATCGAGGGTGAGCCCGAGCCGCCGTAGCTGGCCTTGTACTTGACGCCGTTCCACTCCGGCGGATTGTGGCTGGAGGTGATCATGACGCCGCCGGCGTGTTTGCGCTCGCGGACGGCGAAGGAGAGCGCGGGGGTAGGGGTGATGGTGTCGGCGATGAAGACGGGGATGGCGGCGTCGCTGAGGACTTTCGCGACGACGTGGGCAAAGGAGCGGGAGCCGAAGCGGGTGTCGTAGGCGATGGCGACGCCGGCTTTTGCGTCTTCGTGCGCGAGAACGTAGTTGGCGATGGCGGCGGCGGCGACGCGGACGTTGGCGAAGGTAAAGTCGTCGGCGATGATGCCGCGCCAGCCGTCGGTGCCGAATTTGATTCCAGTTCCTGCTTCACTCATGCGGTCTTCGCCTCTTCGAGAAGGTCTGTGCTGCGGGATCAGGTGAGGTGGTCATGGCCGGCGTCGGTGAGGGCGCGGGTGAGTTTGCCGACGTCCTGAGAGCGCTCGCGGGTGGTGACCAGAAGGGCGTCGCCGGTATCGACGATGACGAGATCCTTGACGCCCAAGAGGGTGACGGTCTTGCCCGGGGCGTGAACGTAGTTGCCGTGCGCTTCGATGGCGATGCTGGCGCTGGACTCGATGACGTTCGGCCGGGCACCGTTTCGGACGGCCGCGGCGGCGCGATGCTCGTAGAGCGAGTCCCAGGAGCCGAGGTCGTTCCAGCCGAAGTCCGCCGGCAGGCAGACGATGCCAGAGGCGCCTTCACCGAGGGCGGAGCGGGGCTCAAGGACGGCGTAGTCGATGCTGATGGCCTTGCAGGCGGGGTACTCCTGGGCAAAGACGGCGGTGAAGCGCGGTGTGCCGAAGGCGGCGACGATCTTCTCAAGCGGGGCGACGAGCTCCGGGCAGTGCTCGCGGATGGCGTCGGCGAGGGTGTCGGCGCGCCAGAGAAAGATGCCGCTGTTCCAGGCGAAGGTGCCGGTGGCGAGAAACTCCTCGGCGCGGGCGCGGTCCGGTTTTTCGGTGAAGCGAATGACCTGACGGGCGGGAACGGAGGCTGCGCCGGCACGGTTCTCGAGGACGGGTGCGCCCTGGGCGATGTAGCCGTAGCCGGTCTCCGGGCGGGTGGGCGGAACGCCGAGGACAACTACTTTCCTACCGCTGCCGGCGACCGTGATG
>CAXTRT010000092.1:0-8013 GCA_964246835.1 uncultured Acidobacteriaceae bacterium
GGATCGGGGATGAAGATTACGCAGTGGTGGCGAAACTCCGTCATCGTGGAGGTCTCGCCTGAGAGCGCTGTCGAAGGCAGTGTCTTGACCCACACACGTCTGCAGCTTGGCGATCTGCAGACGCTTGGAACCGATGCGATCCTGTTGCGCGGCATCGACGCGGGCGCCGCTGCCGGCAGCCGTGCTGAACCGCAGCTTGCGGGCAGCTACGGAACACTGGATGAGTTCGACCAGCTGATGCGGGAGGCGAGTGGGCGACGCATGCGGCTTATGGTGGAGCTGCCGTCAACGCTTTCAGGCGACGCACTGCTTGCGGATGCGCGGTTCTGGTTGAACCGTGGGGTGAGCGGAGTTTATTTGCCGGGAGACAGAGGCGGCTCCGGCGAGATGGTTCGTGCGTTGCGCGGAGTGCTGCGCGGCTACATCGGCGATCGGGTTCTGGCCGGCGAGGCGCCTGTGGACGAGGGTGGAAGTACCGATGCCGCTGGTGCGAATCGCGCCGGAGACTCGCCGGATATGGTTTTTTCGACGTTGCGCGGCTTCGGAGCGGGGGCGCAGGCAACGGACGTGGCGGCCGTGAGAGCCTCGATCGGCACGTCGGCCGGGCCGTCGCGCGGGGTCTCGGGAGTTCGCGTGGCGGCGATCAGCCGGACGGCGCCGCCGGTCACAGGCGAAGAGGCCAAGGCGCGGGCGACGGCGCTGCTGCTGGTTCGAGGAAGCGTGGCGCTGCGGGCGCAGGATGTGGGCGTGGGGCCGGAGGAAGAGGCGCGGCTCGAAGAGGCACAGCGGGTGGCCGCGGAGACGAAGGCGATTGAGATGGCAACGAGCCCGGCAGCTGCCTCAAACGCGCGCCGTGCCGCCGCCGCGCGCAAGGCGGCCGCGGCCACGGCGCTTGAGCTCCCGGGGGACGCGACCTTTGTGTGGTATCAGAGAATGATCGGTCTGCATCGCGGGAACGCCGCCATGCTTGGTGGGGAGCAGACGCTTTTGAATGAAGACGATACGGGAGCTTTGGCATCGGTGTGGCAGGTTCGGGCGGGGCAGCCGCTAGTGGCTGTGGTGAACCTGCGTGGAGAGCCGTGCACGCTGCATTTGACGGAGGAGTTTGCGCGGCTGCGGCTGCGCGGGCTGTTTTTGCGGACGGTGGTGCGGACGGATGCGGGAATGGGAGCGATGCCGCTGGGGAGTGTGCGGCTTCCGGCCTATGGGGTGTACCTGGGCCAGTTGGGGCGATAAGTATTTCTACAGAATGGAGTTGTAGGCGGTGTAGAGGTTTTCGAAGACGGCGTCCCAGCTGCACGTGAGGGCGTAGGATCGGGCGGCCTGGCGCATGGATTGATGACGGGCGGGGTCGGTGAGGAGGCGCGCGATGGTGGGCGCAAACGCCTCGTCTTCAACGATATAGCCGGTTTCAGGACGGACGATATGGCGGGGTCCGCCGTCCGGGGTGACGAGGGCGGGGACGCCGGAGGCGAGAGCTTCGAGGACGACGTTGCCGAAGGTGTCGGTGTGGGAGGGAAAGACGAGAAGATCCATGTTGGCATAGGCCTCGGCGAGGGCTTCTCCGCGCAGGACACCGGCGAAGAGGGCGTCTGGAACTTGTTGACGAAGCTGGGTTTCGAGGTGGCCGTGGCCGACAATGAGAAAGCGGGTGCTGGTGATGCCGGAGGCGCGGAGGGAGGCCTGGATGCGAGGCAGGAGAGCTACATTCTTTTCGATGGAGAGGCGGCCGACGAAGCCTAGAAGCAGTGTTTTTTCGTCGGGGTAGAGCGGAGTTTGGCCGAGGCTGAGGGGTGTTTGGGGACGATTTCGCAAACGTCGCGCGGGGGTGAAGAGCTCGGTATCGACGCCGCGCTGCATGAGGTGGCAGGGGCGGTGACAGAGGCGCTCGAGGAGGGTGCAGAGCTCGGGGTTGGGGGCGAAGAGGACGCGGGCGAGACGGTAGAAGCGAGTGACGGCCAGAAGCGAGAGCCGCTCTACAGATTTTTCGACTTCGATGGCGCGATGGGCGGAGAGATGGCGGGTGAGCCAATGCATGCGGCGGGCGGCGTACTCATGGACGTTGGTGTGCCAGGAGGCGGCGAGCGGGATGCGGTGACGCCAGGCGAACCAGGCGCCGGCGATGCCGAGCTCGCTGGGGCCGGTGATGTGGAGGATATCGGGACGGAAGCGGCGGAGCGCGTTGTCGATGGTGCGGGTGTGGCGGGCGAAGAGCGGGTCGAAGTGGAGGTCTTTTTCAAGTGAGATAGCGGCGCGGGAGCGGGGCAGCTCCAGGGTGTGGAAGTGGTTGTCTGAGGTGGGCGGGGCGGAGCCGGCGCGAATGCTGAGGAAGGGAAGGCCGCGGCGTTGAGCGAAGGCGGCAAAGTTGCGGCTGGTGTGGGCGACGCCGTTGACCTCGTGGAAGGAGTCGGTAAAGAAGGCGACGCGGGGCGGGCGCATGGGGTTAGGGTACTGCGGGTTAGTGATTTGAATGAAAGCGCGTCGCTTCGCTCCGTGGTTAAAGGCTGTTTGCGGTGGCGGGCGTGAGGGTTCCCGGTAGAGAAGCAGGTTCCTCGGCTGCGCTCGGAATGACAACAAGAAAGGCGGGTTTCTCGGCTGTGTTCGGAATGGACAGCCAAGAGGACTTCATGTGTTCCCGTTTGAACCACGCTCAGGGTCAGAGTGACAATCAAGGAGTAACGGGGCGGAGATTAGTGGGTGAGCAGGCGGCGGCGGAGGTGTTCGAGCTCTCCGAGCAGGAGACGAGTCGAGGTGCTGGCTACACCGGTCTGCCGTATGGAGGAGACACTGAGGCCGGAGGTGGGAAGGCGGGCGACATCGCAGCTGAGGGCACCGTGAAACTGCGCGCGCTTCCACTGGTACTCCTCGCGCAGGCTGGCTTCGGGCGGGGTATCGCGGCGGGAGCAGAGAGGACAGGTTTCACAGTGAGCGCGCCAGCGTTCCTCGAGCGACCTCATGGAACTGAGCTTGCGCGCGGAGGCGAACTCATCGAGGCCAGAGAGGCGGGCATGGAGAGTCATGCTGATCCAATCGTCTTCGAAGAGAAATCCTTTTTGGCATCGAGCAGGCATTGGAGATCTTTCGACAAGAGCCTATGCAGAGTCCTTGACCCGGGAAGCGATAGTGCCTGAATAGTAGACCCGTGCCGGGGAAAGGGGAATGAGTTTTGGGGAATTCATTCAGTCTTAAAGCAGGTAAAACAGAGAAGCCAAGCAGGTAAGCCAAGCAGAGAAGCCAGGAAGGTAAAGCAGGTAAAACAGAGAGGCCAAGCAGGTAAAGCCAAGCGGAGAAGCCAGGAAGAGAGAGTCAACAAAAGAGTCAGGCAGGAAAAAAGCGATGTGGCAGGGGGCCTGGTGTTGTCAGTTTGGTTTCGATCAGCGATTCTGATAGGTAATGAAGCGACCCGAACCGATCGCGAGAGGTTCCGCTGTTGCGGACGAGGTCGGAGTTGTGCCTTTGCCGCAGGGTGAGGGGGCGCTGGCGGATCTGATCCGGGACAAGGATTGGAGTGATACGCCGCTGGGAGCGATCGAGAGCTGGTCCGAGACGCTGGTCAGCACGGTCAATCTGCTGCTGCTGTCTCCGTTTCCGTTTGCTCTGTACTGGGGTGAGGAGCACACGCTCGTTTATAACGATGCGTTCCGGCCGTTTTTGGGGACAAAGCATCCGGCGGCTCTGGGGAGCAAAGGAGAGGCGGTGTGGCCGGAGGCTTGGGAGACGGTGGGTCCATTGTTGACGGCGGCGTTCGGCAGCGGGGCGGTTGCGAACAGAACGGATGTTTCGATTCCGGTGCTGCTGGATGGGGAATTGCAGGAGCGGTACTGGACGTACTGCATGTATCCGGTGTTTGAGAGGGGCACGATCCGCGGCGTGGCGACTATCTGCCATGACACTACGGCCGCGGTGCTGGCGGCGCGCGGGCTGGTGGAGAGTGAGGTGAGGTCGTCGCGGACGGCGGAGGAGTTGAGCCAGGTGCTGGGGGCGACGACGGATGCGATCGTGAGTGTGAATCGGGACTGGGCGATTACTTACATGAACCCAAAGGCCGAGGCACTGTATGGGGCGAAGGAAGGTCTCTTAGGAAGGAATGCGTGGGAGATGTTTCCGGACGCGGTGTACGACGGATCTCCGTTTGTGGAGCACAACTACCGCGCGATGGAGGAAGGGGTTGCCGGCTCGTTTGAAGCGCATTATCCGGAGCCGCTGAACCTGTGGCTGCGGGTGGAGGTGCATCCGACGCGGGACGGTGTGGCGACGTTTTCGCGGGATATTACCGAGGAAAAGAAGATTGAGGCGACACTGGTCCAAACGGAGAAGCTGGCGGCGGTGGGCCGGCTGGCGGCCTCGATCGCGCACGAGATTAACAATCCGCTGGAGTCGGTGACGAACCTGCTGTATCTGGTGCAGCAGAGCGAGGACGTGCAGCAGATGCACGAGTACATCGACATTGCGGAGCGGGAGCTGCGGCGGGTGGCGCTGATCACGAACCAGACACTGCGGTTCCACAAGCAGTCGACGAAGCTGGTGGCGATGCATTGCCACGATCTGATTGGGGACAGCCTGCGGATGTACCAGGGGCGGCTGGTGAACTCGCAGGTGACAGTGGAGAAGCGGAAGCGGGCGGTGCAGCCGGTGAACTGCTTCGACGGAGAGATTCGGCAGGTGCTGAGCAATCTGATGGGGAACGCGATCGACGCGATGCCGACGGGCGGGCGGCTGCTGGTGCGAAGCCGGGAGGGCCGGCAGTGGGAGACCGGCGAGCGCGGCCTGGTGCTGACGGTGGCGGACACGGGCACGGGGATGAGCGCGATGGTGCGCAAGCGAATCTTCGATCCGTTCTATACGACGAAGGGGATCGGCGGGACGGGGCTGGGACTATGGGTGAGCAGTGAGATCGTCGCGCGGCACCGGGGCGTGCTGCGGGTGCGGAGCTCTGTGGAGCGAGGAACGGTGTTTACGCTGTTTCTGCCGTTCGCGGCTGCGACGCGGTAACGAATATTTTCGACGGAGAGGCATTTATCTTTGCTCGATCGCCCGAAGCGGTGTTCTGTAAAGGCCGGAGACAACAACTTGGGAGTCCTGCATTAGCCAGGCTGTCATGAGAAAAATGTTTGGCGTGACATCAAGGTAGACATGATTTCGACAGGGTGGCCGGCGAGGCAGATTGCGTCCTACTGGCTTAGAACCCGTAGGCTGACGCGCGTTGCAGGTGTCGATCCGAAGACCGCGTCTGATACTTCACATCCGTTCACACACGCTGTGTACGCTCCCCCGACCGATGCAGTGTTCAGCGCCCGATGCGGCCGCACTGCCGCCGAGTCAAGACAAGGATTTTTATGGCTGAGACAAGCGTAAGCACGAGCACAGTAGTTGGATATTTTGAGACACAAGCGAAGGCAGAGCGCGCCATCGATGCCTTGATCAGCGAGGGTTTTACGTCGCGTGAGATTGGCGTGGCGACGCGCGGCGCGGGTACGGCGACGACTGGGACGACCCAAACCGCTGCAAGCAGGACGGGCGATCTGGCGCAGCGTGCCGGCGAGCAGACGGAGAGCGCCTGGGGCAAGGTGAAGAGCTTCTTCGGCGCGGATCCGGTTGAGCCCTATGCGGATGAGCAGAGCCGGGGCGATCTGGCGTCGCGCGAGGTGACACCGAGCGGCTACGCGAGCTATGAGCAGGACGATCTGCACGGCTCGCTTGAAGGCATCACGGGCTCAGGCGCGCATGCGAAGTACTTTGGCGGCCGCATGCAGCAGGGCAGCGAGGGTGTTGTCGTTACGGTGTCGGCGAGCGATCGGGCGAAGGCTGAGACGGCAGAACGGATTCTGGAGCAGAATGGCGCGGATCTGGGACGCGATCAGACGCGGTTTGCGGGCACGGACGCGGCGGCGATGCCGACCACCGGGGAGCAGAACATTCAGCTCTTTGGGGAGGTGCTGCGGGTTCACAAAGATCGCGTGAGCCGCGGCGAGGTTCGGCTGCGGAAGGAAGTTCATACGGACATGCAGACGATTCAGGTTCCCGTGACGCGTGAGGAGTTGGTGATCGAGCGGGTTCAGGCTAACGGCCAGACTGCTGCTACGGGCACGGCGGATGCATTTGCCGAGAAGGAGATTCGGATTCCTCTGTCAGAGGAGCGCGCGAGCGTGGAGAAGCAGGCGATTCTGCGGGAAGAGGTTCGCGTGGGCAAGCGCGAGGTCTCGCAGACGGAGTCGTTCAACGAGTCGGTTCGGAGTGAGGATTTGACGGTTGAGGATGAGACGACGGGGTCAATCAAGCGGTAGATAGGTTCTGTGGAAACAGGGACGGCCTTCGGCCGTCCCTGTTTGTTTGTGGGTGTACGCCGCTTCGCTCCGTTCGATAAGGGCGGGATACGCGGCGGGTGTGGGGTTCCCGGTAGAAAAGCAGATTCCTCGCGGTGCTCGGAATGACAACAAGAAGAACAGGTTTCGAGGCTTCGCATGGGATGGTGCTGCAAGAGCGATACGTCGCTTCGCTCCGTCGTGAAAAGCGGAATGCGGGGATTCTTCGCTGCGCTCAGAATGACAACACTAGAAGGGTGGGGTTGAGAAACGGTGGTGGGCGTCAGGCTTGGGCGGTGAGGGTGAGGCGTTTGGCGGTAGCTTCGGCGCGGTTTTTGGACCAGGCGAAGCGCAGGCTGTGGGAGACGGGGCTGGCGCCGAGGAGGCGGACGGCGGCGAGGACGGTGGCGACGAAGGGGGTGGGGGCGCCGGAGATCCAGAGGGTAGAAAGGGGCTTAATGTCGCCGGAGGCATCGGGGTGGAAGACGCGCTCGTCCCAGCGCTGCGAGCCCTGAGGGAGATCGGGGTGGTTGCGGATGGCGGCGAGGGTGGACTGCAGGATGCGGTGCTTCCAGGGCTCGGCGTACTGGGGCATGAAGAGGACGTGCGAGGTGCGGTCGCGGCGGACCTCATGGACGAAGCTGGAGAAGCAGGTGGCGTGCGAGAGATTGATGTTGGCGTTGGGCTCGATGCCGTGGCGGTCGCCGCCGGAGATGGGAAGCATGTTCCAGCGGCCGGCGAGGGCGGCGACGTCGCGATTTTCTTTCCAGTTGCGAAGGCCGTTGAGCTCGAGCGCGTGGAGGAACTGGCCGTTGCGGGCGAGGAACTCGTTGACGAGGACGTTATGGCGGGGCTGGCCGATGCGGTAGAGGTCCCAGAGCGGGTGATTGAAGACGACGAGGACGCCGGGGAGGTCGTTGAGGGCGGCGAGGAGCTCGGTAAGGATGGCGTTGCGGCGGAGGCTGGAGGGGAGATCAGTGGCGGGCGTGGCGGTGAGGCCGGTGAAGCGCTGCATCCAGATGGTGGCGTCGGCGGCGGGGAGGTTGTGGATGCCGAGATGGAAGCAGGTGCCTTGTGGAGCTTCCGGGAGTTTGGTACGTCGCTTCGCTCCGTTCGTAAAGGCGAGATGCGGGGATTCTTTGCTGCGCTCAGAATGACAAACGGAAGGGATTGTAGGGGTGAAGCCGAAGGGGACGGTCCACTCGGTGGAGAGGGGGATTTCGGGGGCGAAGGTGATGGAGCGGAGGAGCTCCGGGGCGCGGATGTCGTCGTGATCGGAGAGCGAGACGAGGGCGTTGAGTTTGAGATCGGTGATCTGGGTGGCTTCGAGGGTGAAGGCGGCGGCGGGGTTGAGGGGCGGCGTCCAGTAGCTGCGGGCGTAGTCGGGCTGGATGCCGGAGAAGCGGGCGCAGCGGCGCTCAGTGAAGCGGATGAGGGGCTGGAGGAGGGGCCAGTCGGTGGAGAGCTCGGCGATGAAGTCGAGGGTCTCGCGGGACTGATTGGTGTGGGAGTGCAGGGAGACGCCGGTGGTGAAGGAGGCGGTGGCCTTCGGCTCGCGCCAGAGATAGGAGGTGCTGGAGAGGCTCATGGGGGGACCTCGCTCGTCCTGCAGGCTACGAGGCAAGTTTGGGCGTGGGGTGTGACGAGGGGATGACTGCACCGAGAATGGTGCGCTAATTTGCGGGTGGCCAGGATGATGTCGCGGTAGTGC
>CAXTRT010000093.1:0-7741 GCA_964246835.1 uncultured Acidobacteriaceae bacterium
CCCAAAAGCCTCTCTGCCCGGCCCCGCACCGCTCTCACTCTCCCTCTCGCTCTCCCGCCCCAGCCTGCTTATCCTCAACCTCCGCGACTATCCGACCTGGCGCGTCATGGTTGATGGCAGCCTCGACTCCGATCGCGATCACCGCGCCGATGGCCTCCTCACCCTGCCTCTTCCAGCCGGCCGCCATCACATCGTCCTCTCGCAGCACACACCCACCGCCGAGCTCCTCGCGGACGGTCTCTCTCTCTCCGCCGGTCTGTTCACCATCGCCCTTCTCCTGCGCCGGCGACAATCCCTCGCCGCCTAACCCGCTCTTTCGCCTCTCTAGACACGCGGTGCCCGAGCCGTCCCACCCTCGCGTATCATCTAGGCTCCATGTCATCGCACGTACAAGAACTCATCCGTACCGGCGCCGAGCGCACGGACCGCGCGCTCGAGCGGCTTCTACCCTCGCCCGGCACCGCCCCGCACTCGATCCATCGCGCCATGCGCCATAGCGTCTTCGCCGGCGGCAAGCGCCTCCGGCCCGTCCTCGCCTTTGAGGCCTGGCGTCTCGCCAGCAACTTCGGCCCCGCATCAGTCCCAGCAGAGCAGGCCGCCGTCGAGCTCGGCGCCGCGCTCGAGATGCTGCACACCTACTCCCTCATCCACGACGACCTCCCGGCTCTCGACAACGACGACCTCCGCCGCGGCCAGCCCACCTGCCACAAGGTCTTCGGCGACGCCATCGCCATCCTCGCCGGCGACGCCCTTCAGACCCTCGCCTTCCACACCATCGCCCGCCTCGACTGCCCCGCCATCACCACCATCGACATCCTCAAGGAGATCGCCAGCGCGGTCGGAACCGGCGTCGGCCCCGCCCCCCCAGAGGTCGACCTGGACTTCCCCGCCGGCCAGGCGCCCGGCATGATCGGCGGCCAGGTCGTCGATCTCGAGTCCGAAGGTCAGACTCCCACCGCCGCTCTCGTCGAACAGATCCACCGCGCCAAAACCGGAGCCCTCATCACCGTCTCGATCGTCGCAGGCGGCCACATCGCCGGAGCTTCGCACGACACGCTAGACCGCCTCCGCACCTTCGGCCAGAACGCCGGCCTCGCCTTCCAGATCGTCGACGACGTCCTCGACATCACGCAGGAATCCGCCCAGCTCGGCAAAACCGCCGGCAAGGATACCGCCGTCACCAAAGCCACCTGGCCCGCCGTCTTCGGAGTCGAGCGTTCCATCCATGACGCCCAGCAGCTCATCGCCGACGCCTTCGCCGCCCTCGAGCCCCTGGGCCCCGCCGCCAATGACCTCAAAGCCATCGCCCAGTACCTCGTAGACCGCCAGAACTAAGTGCAGCGCTCTTTCCCGGTATGCAGCGTTCATTAGCTTGTCATTCTGAAGCTTGTCATTCCGAGCGCAGCGAAGAACCTGCTTCTCGCTTTGTTTTGAGCTTGTCATTCTGAGCGCAGCGAAGAATCCCCGCACTTGTCTTTCACGACGGAGCGTAGCGACGTACACCCCTACAAAGTCCAACCCTTATCCAGCTTGTCCCTTAAACCCCGAGCTGCCAAAGGCGGAACACCCCCGCACAGTCTGCGTGCTCATGGCACGCACAACGTGATACCTTCGCCCCGTATGCCGCTCCCTCTCCGCGCCGCCACCCTTCTGCTCGCCCCCACACTTCTCGCACAAACCCCTATGCCCACCGCACCGTCCGGTCTCCTGCTCGCCACCAACCAGTACGCAAACACCCTCAGCATCATCGACCCCCTCGCCGGTAAAGAGATCGCCGTCCTTCCTGAAGGGCACATCACCGGCCACGAGCTCGCCACCTCGCCCGACGGCCGCACCGTCTTCATCCCCATCTACGGCAACTCCGGTGTCGGCAAGCCGGGCACCGACGGCCACGAGATCCTCGCCGTCGATCTCCCCGCCCGCCGCATCGCTCACGTCATCGATCTCGGCCACGGCGTCCGCCCCCACAAGGCCCTCATCAATCCCGCCGACGGTCTCCTCTACGTCTCCGCCGAGCTCGACAACGCCATCATCATCCTCGATCCAAAGATGCTCAAGGTCGTCGGCTCGGTTCCCACCGGCGAGCCGCAGTCCCACATGTTCGTCCTCTCGCCCGAGGGCCGCCGCGCCTACACAGCAAACGTCTCCACCGGCACCGTCTCCGTCCTCGATCTCCAGACCCGCAAGGTCGTCACCATCATCCCGGTCTCCAAACAAGTCCAGCGCATCGCCATCTCGAACGACGGCGCCCTCGTCTTCACCTCTGCCGTCGACAAGCCTGAGCTCGACGTCATCGCTACAGCCACAAACTCCGTGAAGACCCGCATCCCGCTACCCGCAGATGGCTACGGAGCCGCCGCCACCGCCGACGGCCACTCCCTGCTCCTCGCCCTTCCCGCGATCGACCAGGTCGCCGTCATTGATCTCCACACACTCACGCTCGCCCGCCTCATCGACACCCCACCCGGCCCGCAGGCCATCCTCCTCCGCCCCGACGGCCATGTCGCCTACGTCTCCTGCATGCGCAGCAAGACAATCGTCGCCATCGACACTACGTCCTTCGCCGTCTCGCAGCACATCGCCGCCGGTGACGGCGTCGACGGCCTAGCCTGGGCAAACAACCCGCACTAAGAGCGCTTCGGGCCACGACCACAACAGGCCATCCCCTCGACGAGCAAGAACAACGACAAGTCATCCTCTCGACCGACCATAACCACCAGAAGCCGTCATCTCGACCGACCATAACCACAACAACCCGTCATCTCGACCGACCATCGGGAGTGGAGAGATCCCCGCATTGCTCTTCATCCGTCAGCCACAAGCGAGTGGCCTCAATAGCCCTAAACCTAAAACACAAACCGCGACGCAAACTGGAACTGCCGCGGAGTATTCACATCCGACGTAATCTTTCCAAACTGCGAGGCATAGGTCGCAGGATTGTTAACCACATTAAAGATAGAAGGCACACTAGGTCCGGCAAACTGCGCTTTGTTGGTGACGTTGAAGGAAGAAACCTCTAAACGCAGGTTCGTCTCTCTCGGCAGCTTAATAGTTTTGAAGACCGTAAGATCCAGATCCCGGGCACCCATGGTTCGGACATGATCCAGATAAGCCGGTGACGTCCCAGGCAGAAAAGAACTGCCGGGCAACGCAAAACACGCGGGATTGAACCACTGCGCCGCCGTATGCGCTGCACCTTTGCTGGGATCGCAGGTCAGATTGGCTCGTTGATTGAAATAAGAAGGTGCCACGCCAGACAGCGGTGAGTTGATAGGAACTCCCGTGCTGAGATAGACAATTCCATTCACCGTCCATCCACCTAGAACCGCATCACCTGCGCCATGCAGGTTCAAGGCTCGATCTTTACCCACAGGCAGATCATAGGAGGCCTGCCCGGTAAACTGATATTTCACATCCTGCGGACTGACAGAGTGCTCCAGCCTAAGATTCTTCCAGTCCTGCGGCGATCCGAGGTGAGATCCAACAAACCCCAGTGGAGGATTGCCATCATCCGTCATCAGCTTCGCCCAGGTAAAAGAAGCAAGCGCGGTAACATGATGGGTCAGCCGCTTCTGAACCTTGGTCTGCAACGAGCTATATTCAGAATCTCCCGCCGGCAATCCGTGAACATTGACGCCGTTTCCAGCTCCATAGCTGCCGTTCCCAAACTGGGGATACGGCTGCAGAGCTACAAACAATGGGACCGTTGCTGAACCATAGTTCGCGTTGGTAGCCGGCAGCACATTAGCCCAGACATTGGGCGCGGTGGAGTTCAAAAGAGCGGAGTTATATCTCCCGATCGTTCCCAGATCGAGTTGATTCAGGTCGAGACTTCCAAATGGCAGAAAGAGACCTCTGCTTCCGACATACCCGACACTCAGCACATACTGCTGCGGCAGCTCATACTCCACACCGAAGTTGAAGTTATAAACTGTCTGTGTCCGCTGCGTGTGCAGCATCGTATTCAGCGTCGTTCCCAGGTTATTTCCCAGTCCAGTGGGTGAGGTAAGCAGCGGAACAGTTCCGGACGGAAACGGGTTGCTCAGAGAATAGTCGCCCGTTGTACTGGGAGCAGGGCTTCCCGAAGCAGCATTGGCGCATAGATTCGATCCATTCAGCGCGGTATTGCCGTCCGTGTTATAACAGGTGGCGTTCCAGTTCGTGATTGAGGAATATCCATCGCTGGCCTGGTTGACGCCTCCGACCATCTGCACACTCGGCCCGTAATAAAACCCGGCGCCGCCATGAACAACCATATGTGGAATCGGCTGCCAGGATGCCCCGAGACGCGGTCCAAAGTTCTTAAGGTTCGCCGCAAAGGGCGATCGGTTGCCGCCGTTTGCATAGATCTCAGCACCTGTGAAAGCAACTCCGTTCTGCGTCCCTGCGGCATTTGGATCGAAGTGCTCCAACCGGTTCCGCCGCTCTGTCCGGCCGCCAAAGATATCCCAGCGAAGCCCCGCGGTGACAGTAAACGCATGAGTAATGTGGTACGTATCCTGAATAAAACTTGCGTAGTAAGGGCTCGCCTCCGCAACAAAGACATCCCGTGTGAAATTTGTATTCTCAACCCCCGGCGAAGCTCCCATGCCCACCAGAAACGATGCAAAATCGCTTCCGCCAACACCGGTGCTCGTCTGCTGATCGGTAGCTGAAATATCGAACTGATAGTTTCCCGATGGCGCGCCAGGCTGCCCCACGTTGAGAAATCGTTTCATGTACTCCGCACCCACGCTAATCTCGTGCTTCCCTAGAACCGTCGTGAGTGTTCCATTCACATCGCTGTTCTCACTGGCATAGATAAACGTGTTGAAGTTTGCCGTGCCCCCAATCCCCCCGCCAACATCGCTGAAGGTGACATACGGCAGCGTCTTATACACCTCCGCCGCAGCCAGGGATGCAGGAAAACCGAGTGTCGTAATGTCGTACCCGATCTGCCGTGGATCCCCACCCTGATTCTCAAAGTGCCGCGTGAACGAGTACCTCAGTTGCAGCACGGTATTCGGGTTCAGCGTGTAATCGTCCCCAAGCAGAATGTTCCGTCCATTTGTAATGTTCTGCGCGTAGTTCAGATCCCATTCGTTACCAAACGCATTGACCACCGACGTAAACAACCGCGCAAAGGAAAATCGCCCAAAGACTCGCTGCTTGTCGCTGATGGTGTAGTCCGTCCGAATGTCGAATCTCTGCGCCGTCGTTGGATCAAGGCCGGGAACATACAAATTGTCGATCGCGCCATTCGTAGCCGAATCACAGGTAGCCGGATTCGGCTGATTGCACTTAGGAAATTCCGATAGAAACTTCAGCGCGATCGGATTTGGGTTCGGTATCTTGTTCCCGGTAAAGGCTTGTCGTGTCCCATCAGGGTTGTCGGGAACCATCGGGTTGTAGATAGTAAAATTGTCCGCGGAAAAATCTCCCTTTCTCTCCGCGCTGGTTGGAACAGTAAAAAGATTCGATCCATCAAACTGCTGCTGCTGCGTGGCTTCGTAGTCCCCAAAGATGAAAAGCTTGTTATGCAGGATCGGCCCACCGATCGACCCACCCTCCTGATACCGGTGAAACGACGGGGACTGATTCTTCGCGCCGCTTGCCAGCTGGTTCTGTTTATTAAAATAATCATTTGCGGCAAGGATATCGGGGCGGATATAAACAAAGCCGTCCCCATGAAAGCTATTTGTCCCGGCCTTCGTTGCCAGACTGATAACGCCGGCGCCGCCACTCTGGTACGAAGCCGGTGTATTCTGCGTCTCTACCCGAAACTCATCGACCGCGTCTTCAGGGATCTCTAGCGCGGGAATAATGGAAGCAACATTATTCTCTGCAATTCCGAGCGGGCTTCCATCCACCATGTAATACACCGATCCAACGATTGCTCCATTGATGGTGTACGACGAAACATCGACACCGGGCCGGCCGCTCGAAATATTTGTTATTGCAAAAGAACTGGAGGAGTTAGGCGATCCGTTGGCCGGCGTAACCCCGGCACTCAGCTGCACCAAGTCATACACATTGCGCGTGAGCAAGGGCACCCGATCGATAGTCGCCGCGGAGATAAGCTGGCCAACTGTCGAGCTGCTCGTGTCCATAAGGTCGCTTGCAGCAGTGACCGTCACGACGTCCTTCGAACTGCCGACCACAAGGCCGATGTTTATAACGCTGACCTGGTCGACATTTACCACCACATTCTGCTGTGTAACAGTTTCAAACCCCTGCAAGCTGGCCGTGACCTCGTAAGTGCCAGGGTTCAGAGCAACAAAGGAGTACAAGCCCGCCGCGCTGGCAACACTCTGCTGCGTAAAGCCCGTGGCTCGATTAGCTACGACGACTTTAGCTTTCGGTACAACGGCCCCAGTCGGATCGGAAACAGTCCCGCTGATGCCGCCCCTTCCCGCTTGGCCAAATGCGATCTCTCCCATCGCAAAACAGAGAAAGAACATGCACACAATAAATCGCACAAGAACGCCAGCTCGATCCGCAACGCTCACGGATACCTCCGCCTGATCGTGAATTGATAACGCTAAGTTGGTTAAAGTGATATGAGCGTAGGGTCATTCTCTTTCGGTGTCAACAAAATAGCTGTTCTCGGAGGCAAAGCGAAGGAATACGGAAGAATCCACGCAATCTATCTCAAGATCGCGTATGACCTGAAATAGGAGACAGGAAGCGCATCCATTCATGCGGCTCACAGGTGGGGAACGGTCCTCCACCAGAACCCCGGAGCACGGTAACACTCTTAGCTGTAACCGGAATCAACCTGTCCCGAATCCTACCGCGCTGTAAACGGCACCGAGAGCGCCAGACTCCGTGGCGGGTAGCACGCCCTCTGATCGCAGGCCTGGTACCGCAGCGAGCCCTTCAAGACATGCTCCCCCGCCGCCGCGGTCACTGGCACCCGCAACACCACAGCCCCCGTATACACATCCAGCGTCTCTCCCACCGCCGTCGGATCGCTCGGATCGCTGGTAAATCGATACCTGTTTCCCGCCGGGTACTCCACTGCACCCACCGTCACAGCCGCATCCCCCGCGTTCAGCGTCACCGCCGTCGGAATCAGCAGGTCTGACTTCGGCGCATGCGAGTTCACGTGATATCCAGCTGCGACCAGCAAACGAATTTCAACGACCGATCGCTTTCCTGCCACCACCACCGCCGGCTCCGGCGCATACGTCACGGTCTCCCGCTGCTGTCTCGCCGCCCGTACCGCACCGTCCTGCAGATCCCCAAGCTGCTGCCCGGCCGATCCACCCAGCAGCAACCCGGCCAGCAGCGCCGTCATCATCGCGAGCCCACCGCCGCCGGCATCACATTGGCCGCACTTGTAGTCCCGATGATCTCTTTGATATTTGCTTCCACCTCATCCTTGCTCGCCAGGCCCGCCGTCTCCTCCCGCACCACGCCGCTACGATCCACATAGAACGACATCGGCAGATAATCCACTCCGCCATAGGCCGGCGAGACCTTGTCATCCGAGAGCAGAATCGGATAGCTCACGCCCGTCTTCTGCGCTGTGCTGGCAATCTTATCCTTACCTACATCGGGGTCTTCGTTGATCCCCAGAATCTCGAACCCCTGCCCCTGGTACTGCTTGCGAAACCCCTCGAACCACGGCATCTCCAGCTTGCACGGCGCACACCACGTCGCCCAAAAGTTCACCAGCACTGGCCGCCCTTTATAGTCCGCCAGCGACACCTTCTTGCCATCGAGAGTCACCAGCGTAAACGCCGGCGCGGCCTTTCCC
>CAXTRT010000094.1:0-7688 GCA_964246835.1 uncultured Acidobacteriaceae bacterium
GAGGGAGGAGGGGGCGGTGATGGCGGCTTCGGACTCATTGGCTTCGAGGCTGGTGGTGGCGGTTTGAGTGGCGCCAGCGGCTAGTTCGAGCTCGTCCTGGATGACGTGGGCGATGATCTCGGTGTCGGTTTCGGAGGCGAAGGTGTGGCCCTTGGCGATGAGGGCGGCTTTAAGTTGCAGGTAGTTTTCGACGATGCCGTTGTGGACGACCACTAACGTGCCGGTGCCGTCGCGGTGGGGGTGAGCGTTTTCTTCGGTGGGGCGGCCGTGGGTGGCCCAGCGGGTGTGGCCGATGCCGAAGGTGCCCTGGACGGGGTCGGTGCGGAGAATGGCGTCGAGGTTGCGGAGCTTACCGGGGGCGCGGCGGAGCTGCAGGCCGGCGGGGCCACCGGCGACAGCGATGCCGGCGGAGTCATAGCCGCGGTATTCGAGGCGGGCGAGACCTTCCATGATGACAGGGACGACGGGCTTGGGGCCGATGTAACCAACGATTCCACACATAGGGGTGAGTGTAGAAGGTTGGGTGGGGTTTGGGGTGTGGGACTTTTGGGGGACGGTGGGTGGTGAGTGCGTTAGTGGTGGATGGCGCTCCGTGGTTGAGGGATGCGGGGGTTTGAGGTTTGCGGACTGGGCAACGCACCCCCTAGCTGTTTTACTCGCACGAGCGGTGAATCCGAGACGTCGCTCGTATGGGTGTTAGGGACAAAAACGGCGTGTCTGAGTTACAAGGATTGCAGGGAACACGGAATCACGACGGACAGGGCGTTGTGGGCACTGAAACCTCAGCTCCAGCTTCGATCAGTGCGTTCGCTGCCGCATCGGAACGCGCCAGCCCGAGCACCTGGTGACCTGCTTGCAGCACTTCCTGAACGACAGCCGAACCGATGAACCCGGTAGCACCTGTAACAAATACGCGCATGGAGGCTCCCCTCTTGCTTCTCTCTTTCCGTCTTATTTCCTCACGCCATACGGGCTCGAACTTCACTGCGATCCTGGTAAAGCTGCCAGAACTTTTCCGCGACCGCGGAAGGATCGATTGAGTCTGGAGAATCCCATGCGGTGCCCTTGATGGTGCCGGCGATCATGACCTGGCCGACATAAACACCATCGTCCTCCAATTGCTTCGCGAGCATGCCCACGAGCTTGTCTTTGGCGGCATTGGCGGCGGCAACACCCATCAGCTTCAGGCCCGACGCGTTCGAACCCGTAACAAACGCGTCCATCTGTGGATCGATCTCGCCCGCCGCGCCATTGGTGATGAGAACAGCTCCTTCGTTCGCCTCGCGAAGATCCGGAAGCGCCTCCTGAATCGCAGCGAGAAGCCCTATGATAGCGATGTCGAAGATACCTCTGACAATGGCTGGATCGGCGGTCAAGAGGTCGCGCGCTTCATTGCCGCCATGAGCGTTCCAGTGAAGGACAGAGACCGGGCCAAGCTCTTGACGCGCTTTGGCCATGGCCTCACGAATGGCCGCCGGATCACCCGCATCGGCCGTAAACGCTGCCGCTCGGATGCCACTGGCCTGCAGTGCTGCGACACCCGAGGCAAGGCGCCGCTCGTTGCGCGCGATCAGCGCCACAGAGAAGCCTTCTGAGCCAAACCTTTTGGCGACACCGGTTGAAATGCCCGGCCCAAATCCTACGACAACGATGGTCTTCGTCATGTCTCTCCCTCCGATGGACGCACCACGAAGGCTCGTCCTATTCGGTGCCGCTAAAGGCAGGATAGAGAGTGGGACAGCTACAATCCATGCTGTTGAGTCCATCTTTTCTTTGTGATCGTCCAGGAGATACCGTGGATCCGCTCTCAGACGTTCTGTCGCTCCTAAAACCACGGACATCCATGTCGGGTGGCTTCGATATGGGTGGGACATGGTCCGTACGGTTTCCGCAGCACGAAGGGATCAAGTGCTACGCCATCCTTTCCGGCCAGTGCTGGCTTTCAGTAGAGGGCGTCGCTGAGCCGGTGCAGCTCGCAACGGGTGATTGCTTCCTGCTTCCGCAGGGACGGCCATTCACGCTTGCAAGCGATCTGACGCTTACGCCTGCCGATGCTTACACGATGTTTCCACTCCCGCCGCATGGAGCTATTCGTCGGGTGAATGGCGGCGGAGACTGCTCCGGTGTCGGAAGCTACTTTGCTATGGCCGGCACTCACGCCGGCCTGCTCTTGAGGATGCTGCCGCCCATCGTGCATATCCAAAGGGAATCGGAAAGAGCAGCCATGCGCTGGTATCTCGAACAGATGATGATTGAACTGCGTGAGCCCCGGCCGGGCGGCATTCTGCTCGGACAGCAGCTTGCCTTCATGATGCTGGTTCAGGCTCTGCGGCTGCATCTTGCGGAGGTTCCCAGCGCGGGCGTTGGATGGCTTTTCGCGTTGGCAAACAAAGAGATGAGTGTGGCGTTGAACGCCATGCACGACGCACCAGGCCAGCGCTGGACTTTGCGGAAGCTCGCAGAGCGTACCGGTATGTCGCGGTCAGCCTTCGCTCAGAAGTTCAAAGCGACGGTCGGGATCTCAGCATTGGAGTACCTGACGCGGTGGCGCATGCTCCTGGCCGGAGATAGAATCGCGACCTCGAACGCCTCGATCTCCAGTCTTGCATCCGCTCTCGGCTATGCCTCCGAAAGCGCCTTCAGCACGGCCTTCAAGAGAGTGATGGGCTGTTCGCCGCGGGGATATAGGCGGGGCGAACGGCATGCGTCTCCTGCTTGTCAAGAGATGGCAGCGAGTCTTCCCGTGCTCCAACCGTCTACTCTTAGCGGTGCCGAGGTAGACCACTCATTCTCATGGAGCATTTTTTCCTGATGCTATGGCGTTGCTTGCGTGCAGTGGAGGCCGTTTCCTTGAGAGAGAATGGCACGAAGGGAGTGACTTGCTCTACACCTTTAGAAAATGCCGTAGTCGCCTTGTCTTCAGTAATCCGGGCTGACAGAGTAGCCTTTGCGGGTTCGTAGGAGCCTTGTTCCTGCTCGGACTGGCGGGCAAAGAGCAGCGGCTCCGATGTTGGATCGGAGCCGCTGGGTTAGGACATTTGCTACGGGTTGGATGGTGCGGGTGTGGGGTTAGAAGAAGAGTTTGGCGGCTACCTGGAGCTGGCGGGGGCCGTAGAGGGTGTTGTTGGTTCCGTTGACGGCTCCGAAGGCGTTGACGCCGGTGCCAGTGAAGGGGGAGATGCAGCCCTGGACGGGGGAGCCGGCGGGGGCGGCGGTGTTGGTGGCGGTGCTGCAGAGCGGAGTGGGGACCTTGGTGGTGGGGGCGGTGGGATTGGTGAACTGGGAGTAGGTGCCGGCTACGCTGGTGGCGATGGTGTGGTTGAGCAGGTTGAAGGCCTCGGCGTTGAGCTGGAGCTTGATGGACTCGTGGATGGGGATGTCGCGTGAGACGCGTAGGTCGAGGTCGTTGAAGCCGGGGCCGACGATGGAGTTGCGGCCGATCTGCGGGGGGCGGCCGGTGGTGGCGGCACCGGAGCCGGAGCTCATGGAGCCACCGAAGATGTTGCCGGCGGCGCCGTAGCTGGTAGCGCCGCCGTTGAAGACGGTGCCGCTCATGGCGGCGGCGATGGGCTGGCCGGCGGAGGCGATCTCGGTGCCGGAGAGGATGAAGCCGTCGATGGCGGTCTTGAGGAAGCGGTTTTCGTCGAAGAGGTGGGGCTGGTAGACGAAGGTGAAGACGAAGCGGTGGCGGACGTCGATATCGGCGAGGCCGTTTTCGGCGCGGAGGTTGTTGGGGTCGAGGACGGGGTTGCCGCCGTAGAAGGTGCCGAAGGCGCCGGCGACCTGGTCGGTATCGGTGGCGCGGGACCAGGTGTAGTTGGCGATGACCTCGAGGCCGTGCTCGAAGGGATGGCGGGCGGTGACGGCGAGCGAGTTGTACCAGGAGTTGGCGGCGGAGAAGCCGGTGTTGTAGGACTGCAGGCGGGTGTCGCGGCGATCGGAGGTGAGGTAGACGGGGACGGTGAGCTGGCGCTGGAGGCTGCCGTCGGCGTTGAGCAGGTTGTAGCTGCGGGAGCCGTGGGGCGTCTGGCCGATGAGGTTGGAGTCGAGGAAGACGGGCAGGTGCAGGGTGCGGGAGCCGACGTAGCCGATGGCGAGGGTCATGTGGCCGGGCAGGAGCTGCTCGATGCCGAGCTCGGCCTCATGCGCGAGGGGTGGGACGAAGCTGGGATCGAGGCCATGGAAGCTCTGGATGCCGGGGGTGGTGGGACCGGCGATGGCGGGCGCGGCGCCGCCGCCGGGGATGAGGGTGCCGGTGATCGACGGGCCGGTGGGCTGGAATGGCAGGTTGGGGTAGACGAGGGTGTTGCGATTGGTGGTGGCGGGGCAGGTAGCGGCGCCGCAGCCCTGGAAGTTGTAGTTGACCTGGACGACGCCGTTCTCAACCCGCATGGCGTAGTAGGTGCTGCCCTGGTTTAGGGCGGAGAAGAGGCCGTAGCCGCCGCGGACGATGGTGCCGGGGTGGGCCTCGTAGCTGAAGCCGATGCGGGGCTGGACGCGGTCGCTGACGTTCTTGATGGTGCTCGAGTAGAGGGTGGAGAGCGGGGCGTAGTTGGTGTTGTTCTTCACCGGCGGCGGGGTGAGCTGATAGTCGTAGCGGACGCCGGCATTAACGGTGAAGTTCTGCCGGACCTTCCAGGAGTCTTCGACGAAGCCGTCGAAGATCTTCATCCAGAAGTCGTCGGCACCGGCGCGGTTGCCGGTGTTGAGCTGATCGACGGTCTGGACGAAGGAGGTGTAGTGGTAGCCGGCGAAGGGGTCGGTGTCGCCGGGCTGGCCGCGGAAGGAGTCCTGCGCCCAGGACTGGAAGTTAGCGAGCGCGGTGGAGCCGGCGTAGCTGTAGACGCCGCCGCCCTGGAAGAGATTGATCATGACCTCATGGACGAGGTTGGCGTCGCCGCCCATCTTGAGCGCGTGGCGGCCGCGGACGGTGGAGAAGACGTCGGTGATCTGGGTGCGGTGCTCGTCGGGCTCGGCGATGCGCGGGAGGGCGTTAGGCATGCCGTAGGTGAGGAGGTTCGAGAGGCCGACGGATGGGCCGGGTGCGTTCGAGCCGGCGGTCTCGAGATCGCGGCCGTACTGGAAGTGGACCTGGTTGACGGAGCGGTCGGAGATGGCGGTGGTGACACCGGCGATGAGGAAGCGCTCGTGGTAGCTGGTGGGGCCGTTGGTGGAGGGGGAGCTGTTGGTGAAGGTGGGCGCGGCGCTGTAGCCGTAGGTGGAGTCGAAGTTGGCGAAGTTGTAGTTGACGAAGGCGTCGTTGTGCTGGTTGAGGTGCACGTCGATGCGCGGGAAGAAGATGTTTTCCTTGGCGAAGCGCGAGGGCGGGGCTTCGACGGCGCCGGAGTTATTGAGCAGGAACTGGATGGCGCTGGTGCACTGGGCCGCGGTGATGGTGGTGGGACACTGCGTGGGGGTGATGGTCGTGGTGCTGGTGGTCGGGGCTGAGGGCGTGAGCGAGAGGGTGTTGGTGTTGGCGTAGAGGGCGCGGCCGACGCGACGGAAGCCATCGTAGGTGAAGAAGTAGAAGAGGCGGTCTTTGACGATCGGTCCGCCGACGGAGCCGCCGAACTGCTGCTGCTGATGGATGGGCTGGGTAAGCAGGAAGCGGTTGCCGCCGTTATGGAGGGCGGTCCACTTGTTGAAGGGGTCGAGGGCGTTGAGGTCGGGGTAGCGGAGGTAGTAGAAGAGATCGCCGTGGGTGGCGTTGGTGCCGGACTTGGTGATGGCGTTGACCTGACCGCCGGCGGCTTGGCCGAACTCGACGGAGTAGTTGGAGATTTCGGCCTGGAACTCCTTGATGGAGTCGAGCGAGTAGACGTAGGGCGCGCCGGACGAGCGGCCGCGGGCCTCCGAGAAGAGCATTTGGTTGTTATTGGCGCCGTCGACGTAGTTCTGGTTGTAGAGGCCGGAGATGCCGTGGAAGGAGACGAGTCCGGTGCCGCCGTCCTGGACGACGTTGGGGGTGAGGAGGACGAAGGAGCTCCAATTGCGGCTGTTGACGGGGAGGTTGGAGATGAGGGCCTGGTCGATGGTTTGGGAGACCTGGGTCTTTTCGGTGTCGATGAGCGGGGTGTCGCTGGTGACGACGACCTGGGTGGCGACCTCGCCGGCGGTGAGGGTGGCGTCGACGGTGAGGTTGGAGCCGACGGTGAGGGTGAGGTTCTGGCGGTCGACCTTGCCGAAGTTGGGGCTGGTGACGGTGACCTCGTAGGTGCCGGGCTGGAGGAAGGTGGCCTGGTAGTTGCCGCTTGAGTCGGTGGCGAAGGTGCGGGTGGCGTCGGTACCGGAGTTGATGACGGTGACGATGGCGTTCGGGATGGAGGCGCCGGAGGTGTCGGTGACAGTGCCGGAGATGTTGCCGACGCCGGAGGTCTGGGCATGGAGGCTTGTCGCGGAGAGAAGGAGGACGGCGAGGGAGAGGCGACGGCGGGGCGGCTGAAGCGGATGCATGCGGGGGACGGACTCCTTGTAGATGGCTCGGGGCAGAGCGGGACCGAGGCGTGAGAGGACAAGGCAGAGCTTTGCTGAGACGGAGCTTGCGCGGGTGGCGGGGCGCGGTCCAGGGCTGCTGGGGAAGAATTTGTGTGTGGTTCAAGGGTCTAGCAGGGCGGGGGCGAAGTCAACGGAAAAGATGTGGATCGCGCTGCGTCGCTCCGCTCCGTCGTAAAGGCGGGGTCGAATGATTGTTCCCGGGGTGTGGGTGTTCCCGGTAGAGGAGCGGGTTCGCGTCGCTTTGCTCCGTCGTAAAGGCGTGGTCGGATGATTGTTCCCGGGGGTACGGGTGTTCCCGGTAGAGAAGCAGGTTCCTCGGCTGCGCTCGGAATGACAACAGAGAGGAGCGGGTTCGCGTCGCTTTGCTCCATCGTAAAGGCGAGATGCGGGGATTCTTCGCTGCGCTCAGAATGACAAGCAAAATGGTTAGTGGATTTGGTCGGGGATGACGGCGTGCTGGATGAGGATGTCGAAGGGGACGATGCGGAGGGTGTTTTCGTGGGTGGCTTCGAGGACGATGGGGCAGGGGGCGCCGGCGTCGAGGGCCTGCTTCCAGCGAGCGGCGCAGACGCACCAGCGGTCGCCGGGTTTGAGGCCGGCGAAGTCGTACTGGGGCATGGGGGTGGAGAGATCGTTGCCGAGGCGCTTGGAGGTGGCGAGGAACTCCGCGGTGACGATGGCGCAGACGGTGTGGACGCCGAGGTCGTCGGGGCCGGTGTTGCAGCAGCCGTCGCGATAGAAGCCGGTCATGGGCTCGCAGCCGCAGGTGGCGAGGGGCTGGCCGAGGACGTTGCGGCCGAGATTCTGGGTGGGCTCTGCTGCGGGCATGCGGTGGTTCCCTTCTGGGCTGCGTCTTTAGTATCCCACTGCGCGGATGAGTGTGCGACGAGGGGTCAATCAGCTGCGGGCGCCTCTTTCGTGACGCGGAAGGTTAGTTCGGGGATGCGGGTGGCGCGGGCGAGGTGCTGGAGGAGGTTGGGGTTGAGGCGGGCGAGGACGCCGATGGCGGGGTGGAGGGTGGGCTGGACGGCGAGGGGGCTGGCGAGGGTGGCGAGGGCGAGTTGGCGGCGGAGCGTGGAGCGGAGGGTGGTGGTAAAGCCGGCGGCGGTCTGGCCGGCGAAGTGCATCGCGGCGGCGAGGTGAGCGGTGTGAAGGGCGATGGACATGGCGGCGCCGGGGGGCGCCGGGCTGTG
>CAXTRT010000095.1:0-7522 GCA_964246835.1 uncultured Acidobacteriaceae bacterium
CCCCTAAAGAATTGCTTGCAGCAACGCAGTCTCCCTTTCCAGTTGTCATCCCGTAGGGGATCTACTGTTGTTTTTGTTTCATCCGACAATCTCCGAACGGCAGGATAAACTTCGTTCTGGAGTCCCTCATGAAAGACCTCGATCGCATCACGCAAGACCCGGCGGTAATGGGCGGCAAACCTTGTGTTCGTTCCATGCGCGTCACAGTTGGCATGATCGTCAATCAACTCGGTGCCGGCCGCAGCATGGAGCAGATTCTCACCGACTTCCCTTATCTGGAACGAGAGGACATCCTGCAAGCTCTCCGCTACGCCGCGTGGCGGTCTGAAGAGCGCGAAGTCATGCTTGCCACGGCGTGAAGATTCTCCTCGACATGAACCTGTCGCCGAGATGGGTCGACTTCCTTGTAAGTGCCGGCTTCTTGACTGTTCATTGGTCTACAGTCGGCGCTGCATACGCTCCGGACATCGCCATCATGGAATACGCTCGGCAGAACGATTTCGTCGTAATCACCCATGATCTTGACTTCGGCGCCATCCATGCCGCCACGCAAGGTCAGAAGCCAAGCGTCATCCAGATCCGCGCAGACGACACAAGCCCCGAGAGCATAGCGGATCGCGTCATCTTAGCCCTCCGTCAGATGGCAGCCGATCTTGAGGCAGGAGCCTTGGTCACACTTGATACCAAGCGAACCCGTATTCGCATCCTTCCATTGCGCCTCGACGCTTGACGGTTGGCCATGCCGTCACAACCTGTAACTATCCTCCTCCCCGCGCAAGCGATAATCACCTCATGAAGCGTCGCACCATCGAGCAGTACGAGTTCGTCCGCAAGATCGGCGCCGGCGGCTCGGGCGTCGTCTTTCTCGCGACCGACACGCTCCTGCAGCGGCCCGTCGTCATCAAGCTCCTCAAGCGCGGCAGCCTCACCGCCGAGCAAATGCGCACCACCCAGCTTCGCGAGGCCCGCCTCGCCTCCGCCATCGATCACCCCAACGTCTGCGCCATTTATGAGGTCGGCGAGACCCCCGCCGACTCCGGCACCGAGGCCGAAGCCTACATCGTCATGCAGTACATTCCCGGCAAGAGCCTCGACAAACTCATCGAGGAGGGGCCTTCCAGCCTGCAGCTCATCCTCTCCGCCGGCATTCAGATCGCTGACGGCCTCGCCGCCGCCCACTCGCTCGGAATCTTCCATCGCGACCTCAAGCCCGCCAACGTCATGCTCACCGACGGCGGCCTCATCAAGATCCTCGACTTCGGCCTCGCCCGCCGCCTTACCCCCGACGACACCGAGCCCGACACCCGCATCGGCCGCAATAAAACCGCCTCCGGCGGCGGCACCTACACCGCCCGCGGCGGCACCATCGCCTACATGGCCCCGGAGCAGTTCGTCACCGGCCGCTCCTCCGTTCAGACCGACATCTTCGCCCTCGGCCTCATCCTCTACGAGCTCGCCGCCGGCCGCCACCCTTTTCACCGCCCCGAAGCCCCCGAGTTCCAGACCATCCGCGGCATCCAGTTCTCCGATCCCGCCCACCTCCGCGAGATCAACCCCAACGTCCCCATCGAGCTCGAAAGCGTCATCCTCCGCTGCCTCGAAAAACAGCCCTCCGCCCGCTTCACCTCCGCCGTCGACATCCGCGAGAGCCTCCGCACCATCATGCGCACCATGCAGCTCGACTCCGGCCTCATGCCTTTTGACGCCTTCCCCATCCTGCCCACCGGCCGCGATGGCGAGCAGACCGTCGCCGAAGAAAAGCGCTCCACCGGCATCCTCTCCATGCTCGCTGAGCGCTTCCGTGAGCCCGCCGCCAACGCCACCAACCGCCAGACCACCGTCGTCGTCCTCCCCTTCATCGACTTCAGCCAGGCCAACACCTCGCCGCTCTACGGCCATGCCCTCGCTGACGCCATTGGCGCCCGCCTCGCCCGCATGCCCTCGCTCGTCGTCCGCCCGTCCAGCTCGCTTATGGCCATCTCGAGCCAGCAGCTCGACCCCCTCGCCACCGGCCGCAAGCTCCTCGTCCAGTTCGTCCTCGCCGGCAACTTCGTCCGCTCCGACAAAGGCTTCGACCTCAACTGGCAGCTGCTCGACGTCGAAGGCCAGAGCGTCCGCACCGGCGGCTCCATCAACGTCGCCTCCTTCGATCTCGTCGCCGTCCAGACCGAAATCTGCAACGAAGTCTTCAGCACCCTGCAGGGCTTCGGCACCCTGCACACCAACGCCGACGCCCTACGCAACGGCCGCGCCACCCCGCCCCCGCGCTCCCTCGCCGAAGAGCCCTCCGAGGACTACCTCCAGGCCCGCGCCATCCTCTCCTCCTTCATGACCCGCACCGGCAGTCGCGACGAGCTCGACCGCGCCCGCCGCCTCTTTGAGTCCGTCGTCAGCCAGCGCGAAGACTTCGCACCCGGCTGGTCCGGCCTCGGCATCACCCATCTCCAGTACGCGCTCAACGGCCTCGGCGGCCAGATGCACGTCCTAGAAGCCCGCCGCGCCTTCGACCGCTCCCTCCAGCTCGACCGCGACTCCGTAGAGGCCAATCTCTACCGCGTCTACATGCTTCTCTCCCGCGGCGAAAAAGAGTCTGCTCGCTACGGCATCGAGGGCCTCCTCCAGACCGCCGGCAACGACTGGAACGTCCATCTCGTTGCCGGCACCACCCTCCGCACCGACGGCATGTACGAGGACGCCCTCGACCAGTTCAACATCTCGCTCCGCCTCAACCCGTCCAACGCCGCCCTCATCTACAACCATCGCGCCCGCGTCTACCACTACCAGAACCAGATGGAGCTCGCCGCCGACGAGATCGCTAAAGGCCTCACCCTCGAGCCCCGCCACCCGCTCCTCCGCATCTCCCTCGGCTACCAGCAGATGCGCACCGGCTCGCTCGAGCTCGCCATCGACACCCTCGAAGCCGCCATCCGCGACGACAGCAGCCTCCGCATCGTCTTTCCTACCATCGCCCTCTGCTACGTCCAGCTTGGCGAACGCGAGAAAGCCGCCACCTTCATCGTCGACGAGACCCTCGCTGCCGCCGAGGCCGACGCCGAAATGGCCTACCGCCTCGCCACCTACTTCGCCGCCGAAGGCGACGAGTCCGAAGCCCTCCACTGGCTCCGCCGCGCCATCTACCTCGGTAACGAAAACTTCCCCTGGTTCGCCATCAACCCGCTCTGGAAGCGCCTCTCCGGCCACTCCGACTTCGAACGCATCCTTGAAGACCTGAAAAAAAGCTACCGCCGCAACCAGAAGAACTGGAAACGCCTCCTGGCCCAGCTCCGCGACTAAGGTACCTGTTTTGGCCTGCCTTCATCTGAGTGTCATCTCATCTTTTGTTGTCATCCTCAGTGAAGCGCATTTGGTTGTCATCCTCAGTGAAGCGCATTTGGTTGTCATCCTCAGTGAAGCGCATTTGGTTGTCATCCTCAGTGAAGCGCATTTTGCTCAGTGAAGCGCATTTTGGTTGTCATCCTGAGCGAAGCGAACGGATCCCCGCATTCGCCCTTACCACGGAGCGAAGCGACGCGAACCCACCAATAAACGCATTTCGCCCAGTGCGCTATCCCCGCCCAGCACCCACACGCCAGTCTCTCCCAAAAGAAATCGCACCCAAGATCCACCCAGCAAACACTTAGAAATCATTTCAATCCAGCTGCTATCCCATTCTCTCTATGCCACTTAGACAACAAGTAACCTGGCGGGGTTACATCTCGATCGACAGGAGGTTGCCAGATGACCGCAAGAACGAGTACATACTAGGTTGCTCTATGTGGTCTCTAAACCTGAGCCACACCAGCATCGAGGACAAACGTTTGAACATGAAAAATAGCAGCATCGCAATCTTTTCTGAGGCAGCAGCACGACGCGCGCGCTTCGCGGCCCGAGCGGTAGCAGTAACCGGGTGCTTTCTGCTCCCGGTGCCTTTCGCAGCGGCACAAAGCACCACCGCATCCATCACCGGAACCGTCACCGACAACACAGGCGCCTCCATCGCCAACGCCACCGTCACCCTGACCGATCTCGGAACCCAGCAGACCCGATCCACGGTGACCACCGGCGCGGGCGACTACGACTTCTCGCAACTCAACCCGGGTTCGTACTCCATCACCGTCGCCGAAAGCGGCTTCCAGACTCTCTCGTACTCCAACATCACCATCGCCGCCGGCGACCGCGCCCGCGAAGATGCCAAACTTGCGGTCGGTGCCGCCTCGCAGACCGTCCAGGTCGACGCGCAGACCCCCGCGCTCCAGACCGACTCGTCCGTCATCCAGCACACCGTCACTGAGCAGGCCGTGCAGGACCTGCCCCTCAGCGGCCGCAACTACATCAATCTCGCGCAGATCACCCCCGGCGCCAGCGAGGGTCCAGGCAACGGCCTCACCAGCGGTGCACGCCCCGACGATCGCCGTCAGACCTCGGCAGTCGTCGCGAACGGCCAATCTGAAATCCTCAACAACGAGACCATCGACGGCCTCGACAACAACGAGCGCATCATCGGCGGCATCGGCGTCCGGCCTTCGATCGACGCCATCCGCGAGATCAGCATCCAGACCAACTCCTACACGGCCGAGGTCGGCCGCACCGGCGGCGCGGTCGTCAACATTATCACCAAATCCGGCTCCAACCAGTTCCACGGCTCAGCCTACGAGTTCTTCCAGAACGACATCCTGAACGCGTACCCTTACAACTTCGGCCAGCATCTACCGAAGCCCAAACTTCGTCAGAATCAGTTCGGTGCCTCCATCGGCGGCCCGATCATCAAGAACAAGGTCTTCTTCTTCGGCGACTATGAAGGTCTGCGACAGATTCAGGGACAAAATCCTTCCTTCAATCAAACCGTCACCAACACGCAGTACGACACCCTGCACAGCGGCAATGCAGCCGCGATCGCGGCACTCGCCGGCGGTCCGGTCGATCCCGCGGGTCTCAACTACGCCCTCCTCTACCCGCGCTCGAACAGCGCCACCGGCGGCACCGCGAACACAGCGGCCTACGTCTCCGCGCCGACCCAAACCCGCAACTCGGATACCGCCGACGGCCGTGTCGACTGGCAGATCGATCAGAAGGACCTCCTCTTCGGCCGCTTCACCTACAACAACGTGCCCTTCACCCTTCCCGGCCTGCTTCCGAGCGTCACCCAGAACGGCGTCACCGTCTCTCCCGGTGGTAACGTCTACGCCTTCCAGGGCGCGGCCAAAGACACCGCCATGAATGGGCAGATTAACTTCGTGCGCACCATCAGCCCCACCGTTCTGCTCCAGCTCGGCTTCGGCTACACACGTGTCAACAATCAGTCCACCCCGCTCAACTATGGCGTCAACGCCAGCTCAGCCTTCGGTCTGCCGGGTGTCAACCTCGGCGATCAGGTCACCTCCGGCCTCACACCTGTCTTTGTCGGCTCGCTCGCCTCTCTCGGCAGTGGTAACTTCATTCCGATCATCGATATCGACAACACCTTCCAGGAAAACGCTTCGGTAACGATCACGCGGGGTAAGCAGAGTATCAAGGCAGGCGCCGCCCTGATCCGCCGACAGGCCACCAACATTCAAAACAACTTCGGCATCGGCAGCTACACCTTCAACCCGCTTCCGAACGCCACCACGCCCGAGCAGCTTTCCGGCCTCACCGCTCTGCTGCAGGGCAACTTCAACAACGTCGAGCGCTCCAACAGCCTCGTGCCCCCGCACTATCGCAACTGGGAGCCCAGCGTCTACTTCCAGGATGACTACCGCATCGCCTCCAACCTGACCCTTAATCTCGGTGTCCGCTACGAGGTCCTAACCCCATTCACCGAGGTCAAGGGCGCGCTCACCAACTTTGATCCCGCGGCGGGTAAGCTCCTTGTTGCCAATCAGAATGGCGTCAACCAGTACGCCGGCCTCAGCACCACCTACTCGAACATCGCACCCCGTCTCGGCTTCGCCTACACCTCCGCTCCAGGCTTGGTGCTTCGAGGCGGATTCGGCATGACCTACTTCCAGGGCAACTACACCTCGAACGGATCGGAAAAGGCGCAGCCCTTCGTCTCCGACTTCAAGGCGACCAACCCTAGCTCCGGTCCACCGACAACTCTCTTCTCGCAGGGTCTGCCCGCGCCCGCAGCCTCAAGCGCGACTAACCCCACCGGCAACATCAACGACGTGCTCAACAAAAACTTCCGCATCTCCTATTTGGAGCAGTTCAACCTGACCGTCGAAAAGTCGTTCGGTGCGAACGTCCTGCAGGTCACCTACGTCGGCGAGCTCGGTCGTCATCTCGCCCAGATCACCAACGATCAGAACGCCCCCGCGCTGATCTCAAACTCAGCTCTGCAGGCATTTGCCACCAAGAACGCCACCACAACTTCAGCAGCTTTCAACCTGCTGCGTCCATATCACAACACTCTGCCGAATGCCCAACAGATCGGTCAGTTCACCAGCAGTGGAGCCTCCAACTACCACGCCCTGCAGCTCTCGCTCACCCGCCGCGCCACCAAGGGCCTTACGGTCGGTGCCAACTACACCTATGCCCATAACCTCGACAACATCCTTGCCTACAGCAACGAAGTCAACGACGGCTACGGAGTTATTCCCTCGCAGCTCAGCACCCTCGAGTACGGCAACAGCGATCTTGATCTCAGGAACCGCCTCGCCTTCACCGCGAACTACGCCCTCCCCTTCGGCCAGAACCTGACCGGCATCAAGGCCGTTCTTGGCAAGGGCTGGCAGGCCAACACCCTGCTGGTCTGGAACAGCGGTGTTCCGTTCACTGTCCTCGAAGGCAACGGCGTGGCCAGCACCAACCAGGCCGCTCAGACCAACGTTCGTCCGAACCAGCTTGGAAAAGCCAACCGCAGCGGCTTCAACATCAACCAGTTCTTTGACACCACAGCCTTCGCGCCGCAAGCATCAGGAACCCTCGGTACCGAGCGGAGAAACCCTCTCTACGGACCGCACTTCCGTCACGTTGACCTCTCCGTCTTCAAGAGCTTCCCGGTCTTCCGCGAGTCCTCGATCGAGTTCCGCGCCGAGGCCTTCAACATCATCAACACCACCAACTTCGGTCAGCCGAATAACACCCTCAACGCACAGCAAAGCACCACCAACCAGGATGTATACGCCTTTCAGTCGAGCACGGCGGGCCAGATCCAAAGCACCTCGGCCAACTACACTCCGCGTGAGGTTCAGTTCGCCCTCAAGTACCAGTTCTAACCTCACCCAACCCAGAAAGGCCCGACGGAAGATCGTCGGGCCTTCTGCTTTTAAGCTACTGGCGCAACCGCCGCTTACTGCTCCCCCACCACCATCGCATCCGGATTGCTCACCACCCGCGGCGTCCGGCTCTCGCTGATTGCGCTCTGCGGTACCAGCGCCATCGCCGAGCTCAGGCTGAACACCAGCAGTGTCTGCTCCGGCACCACCTCTTGCCGGTCCGTCTTCAGCCACAGGATCGTTCCCGCACCCGCGCCGATCCCCGCACCCACCGCCGCGCCCACGCCGCCGCCCTGAACATCGTGCCCACCACCACTGGCGCTGCC
>CAXTRT010000096.1:0-7421 GCA_964246835.1 uncultured Acidobacteriaceae bacterium
CACCCCACCTGCTTACAGTCCATATCGGCTAGATATCCAGAGACTTTAGCCCGCAGCACGCGATGGTACTTCGGTTTGTGAAACGCCGCCGGATCCTCGAACGCCGACACATCGCCACCCTGTGCCGATACGATCCTCAACCAAGCCGCATACGCCTTGCCGCTCCGCAGATTCTCGTCGGCCAGCACCGCACCATCTTCCGGCGTCGCACACCTCCCGGCCAGATGCAGCATCCATCCCGCCAGCACGCACGAGAGCTCGATCAGATCCGCCGACAGTGGGTGCCGCACCCCGCGCAGAATATCCACACACTCCCAAACCTCCACCCAGTTGCCCGCAAACCGTCCCAACGGCTCATCCATGCGCGTCAGCAGCGCCACGGTCCGCGTACCCGCACGCTCGCCTGTTGCCACCATCAACTCGGCCAGGTGTTTCGAGGCCTCATATGTCGGCATGAACGCCCCGGAACCGACCTTCACATCCAGCACCAATCCGCGCAGATCCTCCGCCAGCTTCTTGCTCATGATGCTGGCCGTGATCAGATACGGCGACTCCACCGTGCCCGTATGATCGCGCAGCGCATACAGGATGCGATCCGCTGGCACCAGCCGCGGCGTCTGCCCCACCATCGCCGCCCCACACGCCCGCAGCACCTCACCCATGCGCCCCAACGAAAGCTGCGTATCGAAGCCCGGAATCGTTTCCAGCTTATCCAGCGTGCCCCCCGTATGCCCCAGCGACCTCCCCGAGATCATCGGCACGTAAACCGAGAACGCGGGTGTGGAGGCGGGTGCCCCATTCATCGCAGCCTCATCGCGATGAGTGGGGTTTGCAGGAGTTTCCATTCCCGCCGCCGCCACAATCGGCGCAATCAACAACGACGTCTTATCCCCCACGCCACCGGTAGAGTGCTTATCGACAGTAAACGCGTGCAGCGACGCCGCATCGAAGGTCTCACCCGAGTACCGCATCGCCTGCGTAAAATCGGCAAGCTCGGCCGCCGTCATCCCCCGCTGAAACACGGCCATCAAGAACGCCGCAATCTGCGCCTCCGAAACGCACTCCGCCGCCGGCAGCGCGACTGCCTCGCCCCTCAACTCACCGCTACGCACCACCGCGCGCACAAAGCTCTGGATCTCGGCACGCGAGAGTTTCCCGCCATCCCGCTTCTTAATCAGGATGTCGAGCGGATGCACGGCCTCAGGCATCGGTCAACGACCACGCGCAGGGTCGAGCCGAAACGCGTGCGGCAGCAGCGCGCCCAGCGTCGTCTGCTTCGCCTCGCCACCCTCGCCCGGGTAGAGCACGGCGATCTCATCATCGGCGAACTCCGCCAGCGTCTGCCGACACGCCCCGCACGGCATCGAGGCCGCACCGTTCAAGTTCGCCACAGCCACGGCACGCAAGCGCACCGCCGGCCCATGCTCCACCACAGCCCGCGCAAGCGCACTCTGCTCCGCGCAACAGGTCAGCCGATACGAGCAGTTTTCCACATTGCAACCCGTCACCACCGCACCATTCATCAACAGCAACGCCGCACCGACACGAAAGCGGCTATAGGGAGAATACGAGCGCTCGGCTGCCGAACTGGCAAGCAAACGTAACTCCTCCTTCTGCGCTTCTGTAAGCTCATCGCTGAGGACGGGGGAGGGCATGGTCATGAGAAAAAGTCTAGCCTAGAGATACGGCCAATGCCGTTGCTTTCTTTCTGTCATTCCCGTAGAGAATCTGCGTCTGCCTGCCGCAAACGCGCTCTGGCAAGATGACATGGCAGCGCTTAAAGATATTCGTTTTAGGCGATGGTGAATACCTTTTACTTCCCGCTGTAGCGGCAATCTGTCGTCCGCGCCAAAGCATTCTTCGAGGCATCCAAAGGTAATCTTACTTATACGTGGCAAAACGTACCCAAACCGAAGGCAGCCGCCGCAAACCCAAGGCAGCCACCGCAAGTGACACGGGTAGCGGAGAGCCCGGCCTGCAAACGCCGGCCGCGTCTCCGGCTGACGTGCTCGACCTCTTCCACCCCATCACTGCGGCCTGGTTCCGCGCCGTATTCGAGGGCGTCACCCCACCGCAGCGCGAGGGCTGGCCCGCTATCGCGCACGGCGACTCCACGCTCATCCTCGCGCCCACCGGCACCGGCAAAACACTCACCGCGTTTCTCTGGTGCCTTGACCGCCTGATGCTCCAACGCCCCGCGCACTACGACGAAGCACCTGGCTGCCGCGTGCTCTACCTCAGCCCGCTCAAGGCCCTCGCCGTCGATGTCGAACGCAACCTGCGCTCGCCGCTCCAGGGCATCGCCAACATGGCCGGGCGCGAGGGCGTGCCCGTTCACATCCCCGAAATCAGCGTGCGTACCGGCGACACCCCCCAGAAGGAGCGCGCCCGCTTCAAACGCCACCCCGGCGAGATCCTCATCACCACCCCCGAGTCGCTCTACCTTCTGCTCACCTCCGACGCCGGCGAGGCCCTGCGCTCGGTCGAAACCGTCATCATCGACGAGATCCATGCCCTCGTCCCCACCAAACGCGGCGCGCACATGGCACTCTCGCTGGAGCGACTGGAAGCCTTCTGCGGCCACCCCCTCCAACGCATCGGCCTCAGCGCCACCCAACGTCCGCTCGAAGAGGTCGCCCGCTTCCTCGGCGGTGCCAACTCCCAGCTGACCACCAACTCTACGACAGGCCAAGAACTGGGTGCCCCATCCTTTCCGCCCTCATCGGAAAGAGTGGGGTCGGCCACAGAGGCACGCTCCGTCGAAGCAATCGAGTCCACCACGGGGTTGACTACCGCCATCGAGGACTACACCTCAGCCGAAGCCGCCGAAGTCGAACCCGACACCTCCACCGGCAATGCCACCGGGCCCCGCTACCGCCCGGTCACCATCATCAACGCCGGCGCGCGTAAACGTCTCGAGATCCGCGTCGAAGTGCCCGTCGAGGACATGGCCAAACTCGGCGAAATCCAAGACCTCCCCAGCGGCCCCGCCTCGCAGGGTCCCAAGCGCACCAGCATATGGCAATCCATCCATCCGCGCCTGTTGGAAATCGTCCGCGAACGCACCTCCACGCTCATCTTCGTCAACGCGCGACGCGTAGCGGAGCGGTTGGCAGGGGCCCTCAACGAACTCGCCGGCGAATCAATCGCCCGCGCCCACCATGGATCTTTGGCTTCGGCGCAGCGCTCAGAAATCGAAGAGCTCCTCAAAGCCGGCCGTCTTAAAGCCCTCGTCTGCACCTCCTCGCTCGAACTCGGCATCGACATGGGTGCGGTCGATCTCGTCATCCAGATCGAAGCTCCGCCCTCGGTCGCCAGCGGCCTGCAGCGTATCGGCCGCGCCGGCCACCAAGTCGGCGCGCCGTCCAACGGCATCATCTTCCCCAAATACCGCGCCGACCTCGTGGCCTGCGCGGCAGTGACCCAGGCCATGCACGAGGGCCACGTCGAGCACACCCGCTTCCTCCGCAACCCGCTCGACATCCTCGCCCAACAAATTGTCGCCCTCGTCGCCCAACCCCCCTTGCCGCTTGCCGAGGTCGAGTCCCGTCAGGCGCGCAAGAAAAAGACCGTCAAAGCCCGCAATCGCCACGGCACGCCCACCGGCTACGAGGCCGAGCTCGAAGAGGATGACGCCCCCGGCCTCAGCTACGATGCGCTCTCCCGCATCGTCCGCAGCGCCGCCCCTTTCGCCGGCCTCAGCACCGCGGTCTTTGACGGCGTGCTCGACATGCTCGCCGGCCGCTATCCCTCCGACGAGTTCGCCGAACTCCGCCCGCGCGTCACCTGGGACCGCCAGCGCAACTGGATCACGCCGCGCAGCGGTGCGAAACGCCTCGCTATCCTCAATGGCGGCACCATTCCCGACCGTGGCACCTATGGCGTGTTTCTCTCCGGTGCCAGCAACAAGCCAATCCGCGTCGGCGAGCTCGACGAGGAGATGGTCTTCGAGGCCCGCACCGGCGACACCTTCATCCTCGGCGCATCCACCTGGCGCATCGACGAGATCACCCAGGACAAGGTACTCGTCACCCCCGCCCCCGGCGAGCCCGGCAAAATGCCCTTCTGGCACGGCGATCAGGCCGGCCGCCCCATCGAGTTCGGCCGCCGCATCGGCGCGCTTGTCCGCACCTTGCGCGACATGCCCCGCTCCGTTGCTATCACCAAGCTCACCCGCGAGCACGACCTCGACGAAAAAGCCGCCGAGAACGTCCTTCGCTACCTCACTGACCAAGCCCTTGCCACGGGCCACGTCCCCGACGACCGCACGATCGTCATCGAGCGCGTCCGCGACGAGCTCGGCGACTGGCGCGTCTGCTGCCTCACCCCCTTCGGCTCCCGCGTCCACGCCCCCTGGGCCATGGCCGTCACCGCCAAAATCAAAGCCGCCGGCCTTGCCGTTGAGACCATGTGGTCCGAGGACGGCTTCGTCCTTCGCTTCCCCGAAACCGATCAGCCTCCCGACGCCGACCTTCTCCTCCTCGAACCCGCCGAAGCCGCCGAGCTCGTCCAATCTCAACTCGGCGCAACCGCCCTCTTCGCCGCCAAGTTTCGCGAGGCTGCCAGCCGCGCGCTGCTGCTCCCCCGTCGCCGTGCCGACGGCCGCACCCCGCTCTGGCAACAACGCAAACGCGCTTACGATCTTCTCTCCGTGGCCTCCCGCTACGCCAGCTTTCCCATGCTGCTCGAGGCTTACCGCGAGTGCCTCCGCGACGTCTTCGATATGCCCGCCCTGGCCGAGACCCTCCGCGCCATCGGCAACCGCTCCATCCGCGTCTACGTCGTCGACTCCCGCACGCCCAGTCCCTTTGCCGGTGCCCTTCTCTTCAGCTACGTCGCCAATTACATCTACGACGGCGACGCCCCCCTCGCCGAACGTCGCGCCCAAGCGCTCAGCATCGATCAGGATCAGCTCCGCGAGCTCCTCGGCGACGCCGACCTTCGCGAACTGCTCGACCTCAACGCCATCGAGGAGACCGAAGAACAACTCCAATCCCTTGCCGACACCTACAAGGTGCGCTCCCTCGACGGCGTCCACGACCTCCTCCTCCGTCTAGGCGACCTGACCCGCTACGAAATCGCCCAACGCTCCAACTTCCCCCCTGAACCGGGTACCGTCCCGGGAACCCTCACCCCGGGTGCCCACGAACCGGGTGCCCCATCCTTTGCAGCTTTACCGCAAAAGGTAGGGTCCGCCGATACCGCCTCAGGAAGCCCCGCCGTCGAACGCGCCATCGAACGCCTCCTCCGCGCCCGCCGCGCCTTAGAATTAAAAGTCGGCGGAGAAAAACGCCTCGTCGCCGTCGAGGACGCCGCCCGCCTTCGCGACGCACTCGGTGTTCCCCTGCCTCCCGGCCTCCCCACCGCCTTCCTCGAGCCCGTCCCTGACGCCCTGCTCGACGTCGTCCGCCGCTACGCCCGCACCCACGGCCCCTTCACCACCCCCGACCTCGCCCGTCGCTACGGCCTGCCCAAAGAGAGCGTCGAAGCCGCCCTGCAGCGCCTCGTTGGTACCGGCCGCGTGATCGAAGGCGCATTCCTCCCCGGCGGCACCAACCGCGAGTGGATCGACGCTGAGGTCCTGCGTACGATCCGCCGCAAGTCCCTCGCCCGTCTCCGCAAAGAGGTCGAACCCGTCGCCCAGGCCACCCTCGCCCGCCTTTTTACCCGCTGGCAGGGCGTTATCCAGCCCCGCCGCGGCCTCGACGCCCTCCTCGACGTTATCGAAAACCTACAAGGCGCGCCCCTGCCCGCCTCCCTGCTTGAAACCGAGATTCTCCCCGCCCGTCTCTCCGGCTACAAGCCCGCCGACCTCGACACCCTTATCGCCGCCGGCGAAGTCACCTGGATCGGTCTCTCCCCCTTGGGCGAACGCGACGGTCGCCTCGCCCTCTATCTAGCCGAAAAACTTCCCCTGCTCTGGCCTCCCAACCGAATCTTCAAACCGCAACTGCAGCATGCCAGCGTCGAGGGCCGGTCCGCAATACAAAAAAGCGAAAACCCGGCGAAACCTGTTCCCGATTCGGGAAGGGTCTTTTATACCCCCCTGGCCAGTTCCGAAACGGAACAAGACCTACTCTCCGATCGCGAACAGTCCATCCTTGCCCACCTCACACGTAACGGAGCCTCGTTCTTCCAGCCCCTCCACGACGCCCTTGGCGGCGGCTACCCCGGCGAGACTATCGATGCCCTCTGGTCCCTCGTCTGGCGCGGCCTCCTCACCAACGATGCCCTCCACTGCCTGCGCGCCTACTGCGAACGCAACAGCGCCTCCGGCAGCCGCAACGGCAAACCCACCCGCCGCGTCCACAACCAGGCCGGCTTCCGCTCTCGCCGCACCACCCCACCCACCGCCCAGGGCCGCTGGAGTCTCAACGAACCCGCCTTCGCCGCGGGCCTTCCCTCAAACCTCATCCCCTCAAATCTCGTTACCTCGATGTCAACCGGACTTGTCAGCGCAGCCGACGCTGCCACTCCGGGCACCCCATCTTCGTCGGCGGTCCTATCGTCGGCCAAGGTGGGCTCCACCGCATTCCAAGCCGCCCTCACCGCCCGCCAAACCGCCTGGTCCCACGCGGTCGCGCAGCAACTTCTTACCCGCTACGGCGTCGTCTTCCGCGAGACCGCCCACGCCGAAGACCTTCCCGGCGGCTTCTCTGCCGTCTACGACGTCCTCAAAATGCTCGAAGAGAGCGGCAAAATTCGCCGCGGCTACTTCGCCGCCGACCTCGGCGCAACCCAGTTCGCCCAGCCCGCCGCTGTCGACCTCCCCCCCGCCCCCCCCCCCGCCCAACAAACGGGCGCGGGGCCCAGCTCCCTCGAAGAGGGCCGCGAAGCCGTCATCCTCGCCGCCACCGACCCCGCCAACCCCTACGGCTCCCTCCTCCGCTGGCCCGGCGCATCGAACCCCTCCCCTGAGGCGTCATCTCAACCGGAGGCCGTCCCCTCCAAAGATGTGTCATCCCAACCGGAGGCCGAAGGCCGCAGTGGAGAGACCCGCAGTTCGCTCCGCAGCGCCGAAACCCGGAGCGCCACCAACGCGGGTGCCCCATCTTCGCCGACAGCCCTACCGACGGTGCGGGTGGGTTCCCTCACCCGCACCGTCGGTGCCCGCGTCATCCTCATCGACGGCCTCCTCACCGCCTACCTCCGCCGCGGCAACCCCGACCTCCAGGTCCTCCTCCCCGAAGAAGAACCCGCCCGCGCCAACACCATGCGCACCCTCGCCGAGTTCCTGGTCCAAACGGTCCAACGCGCCGAAGCCCAAACCGGATCTGGAGACCGCAACCGCACCGGCATGCTCATCACCGCCATCAACGGCACCCCGGTAGCCGAACACCCCATCGCCCGCGCCCTCCTAGACGCAGGCTTCCAGGCCGCCCCCATGGGCTTCAACGTCCGCCGCAACCTGCCGCCAGTAC
>CAXTRT010000097.1:0-7310 GCA_964246835.1 uncultured Acidobacteriaceae bacterium
GTCCCTTCATCCTGCCGCCACTCCCCTACGCCTACGACGCCCTCGAGCCCTACATCGACGCCGAGACCATGCATCTGCACCACGACAAGCACCACGCCGCCTACGTCAACAACCTCAACCTCGCCGTTGCCGGACACCCCGATCTCGCCACCCAAACCCCCGATCAGCTCATGCACAACCTCAGCTCTGTTCCCGAGTCCATCCGCACCGCCGTCCGCAACCAGGGCGGCGGCGACGCCAACCACACCTTCTGGTGGCCGACCCTCTCCAAATCCGGTGGCACCGCGCCCAAAGCCGAGCTCGCCAAGGATATCGACGCAAAGTTCGGCTCGCTCTCCACCTTCGAGACCCAGTTCGCCAAGGCCGGTGCCGGCATCTTCGGCAGCGGCTGGGCCTGGCTCACCCGTGACGCCTCCGGCGCCCTCGCCATAGAAACCACCCCGAACCAGGACAGCCCCCTCACCTCAGGCCACGCCCCCATCCTCGGCATCGACGTCTGGGAGCACGCCTACTACCTCAAATACCAGAATCGCCGCCCCGAATACATCGCCGCCTTCATGAAAGTCCTCAACTGGGACCGCATCTCCGGCAACTATGCCGCCATGAAGCAAGCGAAAGCCTAGATCTCTTAGTCACCGCGTCTACTTGCCGCCAACCTAAAAAGCCGTCATCTCGACCGAAGGCGGAGCGCAGCGCAGACGAAGTGGAGAGATCCCCATATTTGCCCCGAACCTGCAACAAACTTCAGGAAAGCCGCCGTAAGCCTTCCTGCGAAGTCGTCTCGCACGCCTAAGCAGATGTGAAATTACCCGAAGCGCGACGATCCCTTCTTCAAAAAACCACAAGGATCCAGATCGACATCAACAGAAATGGGCGGAGACCCAAGCCTCCGCCCTCCTGAACGAACAACTAAAAACGAACAACAAGCCGTTTAGAAGTCCTCCCCAAACCCAACCTCGCCCGCAACCGCCGTCTGATACGCCGAGACGCGCCGTTCAAAGAAGTTCGTCAGCTCCTGCACATCCTGCAGCTCCATAAAGCTGAACGGGTTCTTCGTCTTGAAGTGCGGCTCCATGCCCAGTCGCGCCAGCCGTGAGTCCGCCACGTAGCCCAGGTATGCCCGCATATCGCGAACGCTCAGCCCGGCCACGCCGCCGCTCAGCAGATCCTCGGCAAACTGCGCCTCCGCATCGATCGCCTCTTCCAGCATCTCGACAATCTGCTTCTCCAGCTGCGCGTCCCACAGATCCGGCTCCTGCCGCCGCACCACGTTGACGACCTCGAACGCAAACTCCAGGTGGCAGCTCTCGTCGCGAAACACCCAGTTCGTGCCGCTCGCCAGCCCATGCAGCAGACCCTTCGACCGCAGAAAATACACGTACGCAAACGCCGCAAAGAAGAACATCCCCTCGATCGACGCCGCGAAACAGATCAGGTTCAGCAGAAACTGCCGCCGATGGTCCTTCGTCTCCAGTGTCTCGAGCTCCTGGATCGAGTCCATGTACTTCATGCAGAAGTCGGCCTTCTTCGAGATCGACGGAATATTCTCAACCGCCGCAAACGCCGCCGCGCGTTCATCCGGATCAGGCACATAGTTGTCCAGCAGCGTCAGGTAGAACTGCACATGCACCGCCTCTTCATACAGCTGCCGCGACAGATAGAGCCGCGCCTCCGGCGAGTTGATGTGCTTGTACAGGTTCAACACCAGGTTATTCGAAACGATCGAGTCGCCGGTCGCAAAAAACGCCACCAGCCGCTGAATCAGATGAACCTCCGCCGGCGTCAGCCGCTGCTTCAGGTCGACGAGATCGGTCGCAAAATCAACCTCCTCCACCGTCCATGTGTTCTTGATTCCATCCCGGAACATGTCATAGAACACCGGGTACGCCATCGGCCGCAGCGTCAGGCAAAGGCCCGGATCCAAAATCTGCTGCGGAACCGAAACCGAAGACGCCGGTGTATGTGCCGTCGCCGCTGTATGCTGCTCCACTACTGGTGCTGTCGCCATCTCGTACACTCCTGAAAAGCTCTCTAAACCGTTACAAATAGCAGTGTCATCCTGAGCGCAGCGAAGGACCTGCTTCTCCTCCGCTGCGCCACTACGCGTGAAGTAGGCCGCTACTGGCAAGCCTCACAACTCTCCGGATTCTCAAGCGAACAACTCACCGCATCCGCCGACGTCACCGGCCCCGCCGTCGCCACACTCGCCGCAACCGAGGGCACCGTCGCCACCGGCCGCGCCAGCGTATGCTCCGCCTTGTTCGCCTGCACCGTCGTCTTCGCAATCCGCGTCGCCGGCCGCGAGCGCAGATAGTAGGTCGTCTTCAACCCGCTCTGCCACGCGTACATGTACATCGAGCTCAGCTTGCCGATGTTCGGCGACTCCGAGAACAGATTCAGCGACTGCGACTGGTCGATATACGCATTGCGCGCCTTCGCCATATCGATCAGACCCCGCATCGGCACCTCCCAGACTGTGCGATACACCAGCTTCAGCTCCGCCGGCAGCTCGTCAATGCCCTGCACCGAACCCTCCGAGAGCTTCAGCTTCATTCGCATCTCTTCGTTCCACAGATTGCGCCGCTTTAGCTCTTCGATCAGATAGCGGTTCACCTGCAGGAACTCGCCCGACAACGTCTCCCGCTTGAACAGGTTCGAGATCTGTGGCTCAATGCACTCGTAGCAGCCCACAATTGACGCAATCGTCGCCGTCGGCGCAATCGCGATGAGCAGTGAATTGCGTGTGCCACTCTTCTTAATCCGCTCCCGCAGTGCGTTCCATCGATCTGTATCAGTCGGAGTTACATTCCACAAGTCGAACTGAAACTTGCCCTCGGCCATCCGCGAGTCCGCAAACGTCTCATGCGCGCCCTCGCGCTCCGCCAACTCGCAGCTCGCCGTCATCGCATGGAAGTAAATCTCCTCCTGGATCTTCGTCGAGAGCGCCTGTGCCTGCGGCGCGTCAAACGCCAGACCCATCTGGAAGAACACATCCTGCAGCCCCATTACGCCCAGCCCAACCGGCCGCCACTTCGAGTTCGACTTCGACGCCTGCTGAATCGGATAGAAGTTGATGTCGATTACACGATCAAGCATCGGCACCGCCGTCTTTACCGTCTGCTCCAGCTTCGCAAAGTCGAAGCTCGCTTCGCCGCTCTCGTCGTAGATCACGTGCCGGCCCAGGTTGATCGATCCCAGGTTGCAGACCGCCGTCTCATCCTTGCTCGTCACCTCCGTAATCTCGGTGCACAGGTTCGAAAGATGCACCACATTGCCGTTCTTGCCCGTCTGGTTGTTCTTAAGGTTGCAGGCATCCTTGAACGTCATCCATCCGTTGCCCGTCTCCGCCAGCGATCGCATCATCCGCGAGTAGAGCTCGCGCGCCTTCACCTGCCGCTCATAGAGCTTCTCGCCTTCAGCCTTCTCATACGCCGCGACAAACTCATCGCCATACAGGTCCGGCAGATGCGGCACCACCTTTGGGTCGAACAGCGACCACGTCCCGTCCTCGCTCACCCGCTTCATAAACAGGTCAGGAATCCAGTTCGCCAAGTTCAGGTTGTACGTCCGCCGGCTCACATCGCCGGTGTTCTCCCGCAGCTCGAGAAACGACTCCACGTCCGCGTGCCACGGCTCCAGATACACGCAGCACGCACCCTTGCGCTTGCCGCCCTGGTTCACCGCCGCCACGCTTGAATCCAAGGTCCGCAGCCACGGCACGATCCCGTTTGAGAGCCCGTTCGTCGCCCGAATCAGCGATCCCTCGCTCCGCACCCGGTGAAACGCGAGGCCGATCCCGCCCGAAAACTTCGAGAGCAGCGCCACGTTCTTGTACGCGTCGTAGATTGACTCAAGCGAGTCACCCGGCGAGTCATGCAGGTAGCAGCTCGACATCTGCGGATGCTTCGTCCCCGAGTTGAACAGCGTCGGCGAGCTCGGCATGTAGTCATGGCTCGCGATCAGCCGGTAGAACTCGATCGCCTCGTGCGCCGTTCCCGCCAGGCCACACGCCACGCGCAGGAAGAAGTGCTGCGGCGTCTCAATCACGTTGCGCGAGATCGGGTCCCGCAGCAGGTAGCGGTCGTATACCGTCCGCAGACCGAAGTACTCGAACCGGTCCGACAGGCTCTCATCAATCGCATGGTTCAGCTTCCGCATGTGCGTCTGCACAAACTCCGCCGTCGCCGGGCTCACCACACCCTCCTGGTGCCCGTACGCCACCGACTGCGAGAAGCTGTGCAGGTTACGATTCGCCACTTCCTTCAAAATTGTTTGCAGCAGCAGCCGCGACGCCAGCTTCGAGTACTGCGGCTCCTCCGCGATGAGCGAGGCAGCCGTGTCGATCGAGATCGTATCCAGCTCCCGGCTGGTCGCCCCGTCATAGAGGCCGCCGATCGTCTTCGACGCAATCCGGATCGCGTCCACATGGGTCAGCCCAAACGCGCTTCGCTGCACCGCCTTCACAATCTTGTTCACGTCCACCGGCTCAAGCGACCCGTTCCGCTTGCGCACATGCATCGTCTGCGTCTCTTCCACCCGCGCCGGAAAGCTCGGCGTCAGATCCGCCAGCTCCCTCTGTGTATTGGTCTGTGTTCCCATCGTCGCCATCGCTCTTGATCTCCCACCTTCGTCTGTCGTCTGTACCGGCTGCAGTCGCCTCGCTGCCACCTGCGCCTCACCGGAGCACCCGTTCATTATCGTCGCGAACCTGTCCCGAACCCTACCTCCGGCAGAGAGCCAAGTCCATCCTCAACACAGCACCGCAACCCCGACCAGCAAATCATCAGAACCACACGAACCACCCTTAGAACTCATCGCAAACCATGCCATCTGAAGGGCCGTTCAGCCACTTCGTACATCCTTCGTGGCATTGACCTACCTCTTCAGTATACCGAAGGGCTGGCGTGAGCACCACTATATATGGGGCATGGCACGAGTCAAGCTCTATTCTGTTGTGGATAAGTTGTAAATCCAGTCCCACACCGAAGCCACCCTGAAAGTGCCCGCCGCCTCTGTTGCTTGTTATTCTGAGCGCAGCGAAGAATCCCCGCATTTGTCTTTAGTCATGGAGCAAAGCGACGTCCATCACTTAACCTTCCTTCACAGGCCAAACGAAAGAAGCCGCCTCGCGCTCCTGCTGGCATAAGGAGAACAGCGCAGGCAAACGAGTCCTACCCGTCGGCCTGCGCTGTTCTTCAACTGACGTACCCTCTACCCGCGAGCGGGCGACAAAACCTCAAGCCGAACCGGTGCAACCCCCGTCCGCAACATGCCGATCTGTATGGCAGCAGCTGACGACAGATCGATCACCCGATCTGGAAACAAGACCCCGCGATCGTTGATGCGAACCACTACCGACTTCCGGTTCCGCAGATTGATCACCCTTACCAAAGTTCCAAACGGCAGCGTCGGATGGCATGCCGTCAGCTTTTCCTTGTGGAAGACCTCGCCGCTCGCCGTCGTGTGCCCATCCAGCACCTCGCCGTACCAGGAAGCGATACCTGCAAGCATGTGACGCTTTTTCTTCGGCTTGGCCATCGCCGGAACTCCCGGCGGAGGAGGCGTCAACTGCGCTTGAACGGTCGCTGCGCTTGGCGTCCAGAGGTGCTTCGCCGTGTAGGCCAGACCAGATGTGCCCGCTACTGCTAAAACAAGAGACCCTACGACTCCAGGAAAAATCCTAGGAAAAGAAATCAAAAACACCAACGCTTTCTCCACCCAGGAGACTGCTTTTAGTAGCCTACGCATTCAGTTGCCGGCGGGCAAGCCCGACAGCACCCTCGAAGCGCAACCACTTTCTCGGTCGAGAGACTCTCCGCCGCTAACAGATAAGACGATTCCGGTCCCCCTGCCGGTTGCATCCGCACCCGCTTTCGTGATGATCTTCTAGCAGCCTCTCTTCCCTGCTCTGGCAAGAGATCGCCCGTCAACCGCCAGTCTCCGCAGAAATCGCCATGCTTCTCAGCACACCACCCTTCTTCGCCTTCTTTCTGGTCGTGTGCCTGCTCTTCTGGGCCGCCACGCCGAGCCGCCGCTGGCAGCAGCTCCTCCTGCTCTTGGCCAACTGCTTCTTTCTCTTGAAGTTCGGCCCCCTCTACCTGCTGCTGGCCGTCGCCGCGACCATTGACTTCCACCTCGCCCGCGCCATGGCCGCTACCGAAAACCTCAACCGCCGCCGCATCCTGCTCGGCCTCTCCCTCCTGCTCAACCTCGGCGCCCTCGTCAATCTGAAAGCCCTTCCGCTGACCGCCGGAGACCGCCTCGCCTGGCTCTTCCCCCTCTCGCTCTCCTTCTACTGCTTCCAGTCACTCAGCTACACCATCGACGTCTTTCGCGGCGACGCCCAGCCGACCACCGACCTCCTCACCTATCTCGCCTCCGCCCTCTTCTTCCCCTCCATCCTCGCCGGCCCCATCCCCCGCCAGGCAAAACTCCTCCGCCAGATCGCCGCTCCCTTCCGCCTCGACAACGCCCTCGCCGCCCGCGCCCTCCTCCTCATCGCCACCGGCCTGATCAAGAAGCTCCTCATCGCCGACTTCCTCGCCGACAACCTCGTCAACCGCATCTTCGACACCCCCACCCTCTACAGCGGCCTCGAGAACCTCATCGGCGTCTACGGCTACGCCCTCCAGCTCTTCTTCGACTTCTCCGGCTACACCGACCTGGCCCTCGGCGCCGCCCTTCTCCTCGGCATCGATCTCCCCGAAAACTTCCGCCGCCCCTACCTCGCCATCAACCTGCAGGACTTCTGGAAACGCTGGCACATCACCTTCTCCTCCTGGCTCACCGACTACGTCTTCGACCCCATCCCCAAGAGCCGCCAGTGGCTCCGCCTCAGCTACTGCACCGCCTTCTCGATCACCTTCCTGCTCGGCGGCCTCTGGCACGGCATCGCCTGGACCTTCCTCATCTGGGGAGCCCTCCACGGCCTCGGCCTCTCCACCGTCTTCCTCTGGCAGCGGTATCGTGGCCGCAAAATCATCTCTCTCCCCGGCAAAATCCTCGGCACCGTCCTCACCTTCAACTTCGTCTGCTTCACCTGGATCTTCTTCCGCGCCGCCACCGTCCCCGACGCCCTCGCCGTCCTCAGCCAGATCCGCTCCCTCACCCTCGGCACCGAGAACCTCTCCCTGCCCGTCCTCGGCGTCCTCGCCGTCGCCGTCGCCATCCACTGCCTCCCGCCCCTCACCTTCACCCGCTCCGAAAAACTCGCCGCCCTCGTCCTCCTCATTCAAACCGTCGCCGGCAAAGGCTCCGCCCCCTTCGTCTACGGCAACTTCTAGCCCACCCATGGCCACCACCTCACCTAT
>CAXTRT010000098.1:0-7290 GCA_964246835.1 uncultured Acidobacteriaceae bacterium
CTTCGGGGGGTGGAGGGATGGTGGCGAGATTGGGGAGCGGCTGGATGTTTGCGTAAGCGGCGAAGTCGCGGAGCTTGCCGGGGTTGGAAGTGGCGGCGTAGAGGAGCATGTGTCCATGATGGACTATGTGGGTTCGGGGCTGGGTCGGCCTGTCGGCCGATGGCCCACTCGCGACGATGGTGCTGTCGTGAATGGGGCACCCAGCCTTTGGCGTGGCGGGCGGGCGGCGGGGGTGATTTTAGTTTGCGTCCGAAGCCGAGAAGCAGGTCCTTCGCGACGCTCAGGATGACAAGGTTGGAGGCTGGTAGTTGGAGAAGCGGGTCCTTCGCTGCGCTCAGGATGACAAGATCTTGCCGAAGGGCGGTGGAGGTTAGTGGTGGCAGTGCTGGTGGTGGTGGTCGCCCTCGGGTGGGGCGTCGTCCATCATGCGGAGCATGGCGGGGCCGCCGGTGCGGAGGAAGCGCCAGAGCAGGACGGCGGTGATGGCGAGGAAGAGGAGGTTGAGAACGGAGGTGTAGTTCCAGCGGATGGACTCGGTCATGATCTGGGCGGAGCGCTGGTGCGGGATGAGGTGGAGCGCGGTGAAGAGGCCTTCGACGGCGAGGGCGGCGAACGCCATGGCGGCGTAGAAGGTAACGAAGAGGAGGGCGGCGATCTTGAGGCCGTAGTACTTGCGGTAGATGTTGAGGATGGGGAGGATGATGAGGTCGGCGAAGAGGAAGGCGAGGACACCGCCGAAGCTGATGCCGCCGTTCCAGAGCACGGCGGCGAGGGGAACGTTGCCGACGGAGCAGACGAAGGAGAGCACGGCGACGAGCGGCCCGATGAGCGGTCCCCAGAGCTTTGCAAGGACGGGATGGCCGGTGAGGAAGAAGCCCTGCCAGAGGTGCTGCGGGACCCAGGCGGCGAGCGCGCCGGAGATGAGCAGGCCGCCGGCGATATCGGGCCAGAGCGAGACCCAGTCCATCCAGAAGTAGTGACTGGTGGCGGTGAAGCCTTTGGCCGAGGTGAGCTTCTGCCAGAGGCTGCCCTGGTGGAGGCTCATGTCCATGGCGGCGTGGCCTTCCATGCGGCCGATGAGGCCCTGTTCGGCCTGGCGGCGCGCGGCTTCGATGAGCTTTGGCGTGAGGGTAGCGCGGAGCATGAGGACGATGAGCGCGATCATGATGGGGCCGCCGGTGAACTCGGCCAGGGTGAACTGCCAGCCGAGCAGGACGGCGAGGAGAACGCTGAGTTCGACGACGAGATTGGTCGACGCGAACTGGAAGGCGATGGCGGCGATAAAGTCCGCGCCCTTGCGAAAGAGCGAGCGGGCGAGGGCGGTGGCGGCGTAGGAGCAGGAGGAGCTGGCAGCGCCAAGGGCGGAGGCGAGGACGATGGTCTTCGCAGAGGAGTTGGGCAGGAGCTTGCCGAGCTGTTCTTTACTGACGCAGGATTCGACGATGGCGGAGAGGAGGAAGCCGAGGCAGAGGGCCCAGAGGAGCTCCCAGGCCATGATGCCGGACATGCGAAGTGCGTTGAGAAGCGCGGAGACAAGTGCGTGCATACGGGTTCCTTTGCGCGGTCTTGCTGGGCGCGCGGTTATCTGGAGTTGATGCGGAAGCGGACGAAGGCAACGACGCCGAAGGGGTGCGACCCGTAGATGCCGGTGAGCGGCGCGGGTGTGGTGTAGCTGGTGAACTGCGCTCCGGGGGCGGCCAGAAGACGCGGCGCGACGCGGAGATCATGATCGTAGCCGGCGGTATAGGCGGCGACGTGGCCGATGGGGGACTCGGTGTAGCCGGACGGGAGGGGCGAGCCTGGGGTGAGGAGCAGCTCGTTCGAGCGGGCGGCGTTCTCGATGCGGGTCCAGACGTAGTTGGTGGAGGCGAACTGGAGGAGAGCCTCGGCGAGGTAGCTGTTCTCCTTACTTTGGTCGTGCAGGGAGCGGGTTCGCCCCCAGAGCAGCGTGGTGGAGAGATTGGCGGAGCGCAGGCCGCTGCCGATGTCGCGGCCGAGCGGGCGGTTGTACATCAGGCTGGCGGTCTGGCGGGCCTGGTCGTCACCGGGGTAAAGCGATTCAGGGCTCGTGATGTGGGCCCAGGAGTACTGGGCGGACCAGTTGGCGGAGGGCACAAAGGTTATGCGCGAGCTGTAGCTGTCGAGGCCGTGGCCGTTCGGTGAGGGCTGAAAGTGCCAGCGCGCCTCGTCAGGTTCGGCGCCGTGGAAGCCGGATTCCTCGAAGCGCAGCCAGCGCCAGGTGACGCCGGCGGTAAGGACGTTGAAGGCGATATGGGTGGAGTCCTGCTGGTGGTGGCCGAGGGCGGCGATGGGGTCTTCAGAGGCGGACATGCGATGCGGATAGGCGGTGGGGCCGATCGCCGGATCGCCGACGGGTGCGGCGTAGAAGCTGACCAGGGTTCGCTCGCTGGCGCGCCAGTCGTAGAGGGCGGCGAGCTCCATGACGAAGTCGTGCGGGTGCTGGCCATCGACGATGGGTGTGCCGAAGGCGGTCTCGCCCTGCTGGAAGAGCTCGGGGTAGAAGCGGTGCGTGATGGTTGCGGGCTCGAAGGAGAACATGGCGCGCAGCGTGAGTTGGCCGGGGCCGAAATTGCGCATGGCCATGGGCATGATCCAGTTGGTGGAGAAGAGCTTGTCGGCACCGCGGTGAGCAGTGGGCGGGTCAGGCTGGGCAGCGTGCTGCTGCATGTCGGCGAGAAAGGCGTTGGCGTGCAGCATGAGCATCCAGGGTCCACGGCTGGTCATGAGCATGGGCATGGGGGTTGAGGGCGGCTCGACGGTAGTGCCGGAGGCGTTGTGGTTGAGGATGGAGCTGCGCAGGTCGTGGGCGGGCGCCATCATGCCGGGCATTCCGTGCATCGTCTGCATGCTGTCTCCCGGCATCTGCATGCCTGGCATCTGCATGTCCGGCATGGTCTGTTGGGGTGGGGAGACGGGCTGGCTCTTAGCCGGTGGTGTGGACATGTCCATGCCCGGCATATTCGGCATGGGGGAGGGCTGCTGGGGCTGGGCGGACGATACGAGGCACGGCAGCACAAGGGCGGCCGTGAGAAGGCGGGGATTCATAAGCTCTCTCTCCAGAGGGTTTGCAGGCGTGCCGAATTGCTGACAGCGTGGGCTGCCAGAACGGAGATTTATACGGAGAGAGAGTTCAGATTCGGAGCGGAGGGCGGAAGGCGATGGGTGGAGATGTGGGGCGGAGGGGCGCACGGCTGACGGAGATCTCTCGCGCCAGGAAGACCGGCAGGGCCGATGAGACAGGGTCAGACGCGAGAACGGTATGATCGGCCGCGACCTGCGCCGGATGATGCGTGGAGTGCGTCGCGCAGCAGGGCGGCACGGTGTGCTGCTGCGGCATGGGCATGGATCCGGCCATGCCTGCTTGGCAGCCGGTGCGCGCTGTCTGGAAGACGTGTCCGCACAGCACGGGTGTGACGATGAGCGCCAGGAGGCACAGCAGCGTCAGGCCGAGATGGAGGGTGCGCTTCATTTTCTCTGTTTCAGTGTACGGCTATTGTGCTGCTGTTTCTTGCGATGCATCCAGGCTGCAATGGATTCGGTGAAGTTGAACCGGAGATGAAACTCGCATGGGCAGCATGAAAGCACCTACCGCATACCTAGAGATGAAGACGCGCGAGCGGGACCAAATGGTGCATGTGATGCCGAAGGTGGACGAGATTGTTCGGCAGAGCGGGATCGACGATGGGCTGTGCTTTGTTCGCTGATGCATAGTACGGCGGCGATTCTGTGAACAGCAACGAAGACGGGCTGATTGAGGATATCGGGATGGGGCTGGAGAGGCTGGCTCCGCGACGGCCAGAGTACAAGCACAGGACGGGCGAGGGCAATGCCGACGCTCTTCTGAAGGCGCTGCTGCTGACCATGAGACGACGCTGTCGGTGACGAAGGGGCGGCTCGATCTGGGGCGATGGCAGCGGATCTTGTATGCGGAGTTTAATGGGCAGCGGCCTAAGCGGGTGATTGTGAAGGTGCTGGGGGTGGAGAGGTGGCGAACATTGCTCACGCGAGAGCCTTGTAAGAGTCATCAATCAATCCCGATTACCACTCTGCTTCTAGTCTAAGATCGTCCCAGCCGCTGTCACTTCAGTCGGGAGGTCGTCATGCTACGTAGGCGCTTTCTCAAGTATTCACTTTGCGCATCAACCATGATGGGAGCAGGCAAGCTACCGTTGTTTGCAGAAACTCAGTCAAAGCGGATCCTCTTGCTGGGTGGCAGCTACTTTCTAGGTCCGGCATTGGTCGAAGCAGCGACTGCTGATGGACACACGGTGACAATTTTCAACCGGGGCGTCACCAATCCCGAGTTGTTCCCGCATGTGGAGAAGCTCAGGGGATTTCGAAGCTCTAGCGCGGAAGATCAGAATTTCTCTGCTCTCGGCCAGCGTCACTGGGATGCGGTGATCGATGTATGGCCGAATGACCCTGCTCTCGCTGAGTCCGCTGCCCGGTTACTGAAGGACCGAACAAAGCACTACCTTTACGTATCTTCGATTAGCGCATATGACCGAAAAGTCTTTGAGCAAAAGACAGTGTCTGAGGACAGCCCACTTGCGGTTTGGGATGGATCAGCTGGTTTTTACAGTCGGGGCAAGGCTGAAAGCGAGCGACGGCTTCACGCGATTGTCGGCGATAAGCTGACGATAGTCCGTCCGGGAGGAATTAAGGGGGTGCGTGACGATACCCCTGACATGCTTATCTGGCTTCGGCGTTTCCAGAAGCAACACAGTGTTATTGCTCCCGGAAGCGGTACGTTCCCTGTCGCGATCGTAGATGTCAAGGACGTTGCAGATTTTCTAATTACAGCTATCGATCGCTCGCTTTATGGAACGTTCAATCTAGGCGGCCGTTCAATGCCATTCCGTACTTTTCTCGAAGGCTGTATGAGTGCCGCGCACTCCGATGCTGAGTTGGTTTGGATTCCAGAGAAGTTTCTCAGGGAGCAAGGAGTTTTTCCCCAAAACGTGTCGAACTGGCTTCTAAACTTTCCATATTGCAGAACTGACTCGGGAATCTTGGACGGTGAAATCAAGGGCCAGATCAATAGCCAGAAAGCATTTGACTTGGGCTGGGAGACCAGACCTCTCCGCGACACGGCATTCGACTGTTTGGAATATTTTGCTAATTTGAACGACTACATATTTCATGACACCCTACCTGCTGCAAGGCAAGAAGAGATTCTGAAGGTGTGGCGCAATCAACACAACTAAGGCTTCTCAAAGAGGCATGCTCTAGGCGGTGACGGAGATCTCTTCTTCGAGCTGCTGTTTTTCGGCGAGGGCGCGGTAGTAGCCGCCGTGAGCGAGGAGGTCGTCGTGGGTGCCGGTCTCGACGATGCTGCCGTCGACGAGGACGGCGATGCGGTCGGCGTTACGGGCGGTGGAGACGCGGTGGGAGATGAGGATGGTAGTTCGGCCGGCCATGACCGCGCGCAGGGCGGAGAGGATGCGCTCTTCGGTGTAGGTGTCGACGGAGGCGAGGGCGTCGTCGAGGATGAGGATTTTAGGATCGCGGAGGATGGCGCGGGCGATGGCGGAGCGTTGTTTCTGGCCGCCGGAGAGGGTGACGCCGCGCTCTCCGACGATGGTGGCGAAGCCGGCGGGGAACTCCTTGATTTCGGCTGCGATGAAGGCGGTATGCGCGGCCGCTTCGATCTGGGCTTCAGTGGCGTGGGGGAGGCCGAGGGCGATGTTGTCGGCGATGGTGGAGGAGAAGAGAAAGGTCTCCTGGGGGACGAAGCCGATGGCCTGGCGGAGCTCGTCGAGGGGGATCGAGCGGATCGGGCGGCCATCGAGCAGGAGCGCGCCGTCGGGGGCGTCAAAGAGGCGGGCGATGAGGCCGACGAGGGTGCTCTTGCCGGAGCCGGTGGGGCCGAGGATGGCAAGCGAGCTGCCGGCGGGGATGGACAGGGAGACGTGGCGCAGGACGGGGGTGTCGGGCAGGTAAGAGAAGCTGAGATCGCGGAAGGCGATGGCGCCCTGGATGGAGGGCTTTTGCTGGTCTGGGTGGGAGGTTTGCGGCGGAGAAGCAGATCCTCCGCCTGCGGCGAAGGATGACACTTCCTGGGAGGATAACGAAGGGGAGGAGGACGACGAAGGGGCGTTGCTGCCGGTGTGTGTGGAGGTGCTGGGGGCGAGGAGCGACGGGTCATTGGCGATGGAGGGCTGCTGCTTGAGGAGCTCGTCAATGCGGATGACGGAGGCGGTGCCGCGCTGGAAGAGGTTGACGACCCAGCCGATGGCGATCATGGGCCAGGTGAGCTGGACCATGTAGATCATGAAGCCGGTGAACTGGCCGACCGAAATGTGGCGGCGCAGGACCTCGTGACCGCCGACGAAGAGGGTGATCATGAGCGAGAGGCCGAGGATGAACTCGAGGGTGGGCCAGAGCATGGCCATGAGGCGGACGAGATGGAGCGAGCGGCCGATGTACTCGAGGTTGGCCTGCTCGAAGCTGGCGATCTCGGCCTCTTCCTGGGCGAAGGCGCGGATGAGCCGGGCGCCGGAGAAGTTCTCCTGGGCCTTGGCGGAGATCTCCGAGAACATGGCCTGGATGCGCTCAAAGCGGGTGTGGATGCGGTTGCCGAAGTACTGCACAAGGATGCTGGCGATGGGCAGGGGGACGAAGGCGAAGAGGGTGAGCCGCGGCGAGATGCGGAGCATGAAGGGAAGGGCCGCGGCGGTGAAGACGAGGGTGTTGGCGGAGTACATGATGGCCGGGCCGAGCAGCTGGCGGACGGCGGCGAGGTCGTTGGTGGTGCGGGCCATGATGTCGCCGGTACGGTGGGTGTGGTAGAAGCTGGCGGACTGGCGTTCGAGGTTGGCGAAGAGGTCGTTGCGGAGGTCGAACTCGATTTCGCGCGAGGCGCCGATGACGACCTGGCGATTGATGTAGAGGAAGAGGGCGCTTGAAGCGGCGACCGCCAGGAGAAGCTCGGCCTGATGGCGGATGTGGACTGGATCGAGGCCGTGCCGCATGTCATCGATGGCGTGGATGATGATGAGCGGAATGAGGACCTTCGAGCAGTTGTAGAGAAGCGTCGCGAGCCCGCCCCAGGCGAAGCTGGGCCAGTATCGCTTGAGGTAGGGCGCGAGCGGTTTGAGGCGAGTGAGCACGTAGGTGTGAGATGGTTTGGAGCTATTTTGGATTCGCGCTCGGCGGCTGGGCTGAAGGAGCATCGGGCGGGGCGGAGGTGGTGGAGCCGGATTGCGGAGCGGCTGTGCCTGCTTGCGGTGCGGCTGCGCCGGGCTGGGAGCCTGCGGGGTCTGCGGG
>CAXTRT010000099.1:0-7231 GCA_964246835.1 uncultured Acidobacteriaceae bacterium
GCCCCGCCCCCTGCGGCGATGCCACCTTCGCCGACTCGATCGCCAGCTCAGCCCACCGCATCGCCTCATCAAACCGCCTGTCCGGCGTCGTCACCGTCAGCCGCGTGTCGAAGAAATGCGCAAAGTACTCCGCGCTCCCGCGATACGCCTCCGCCACCCGCGCCCCCTGCGCCACCACCTTGTCCAGCAGCGCCCGCCGCGCCGCCTCACCCGCGCCCTTCCCATCCGAAACACCACACAGCAGCGGATAAAAACTCCCATCATCCTTCGCCGGGTCATACGAGAACTCGATCGTCATCGGCTGCGTTGCCGCCCGCTCCTGGTAGGGCCGCAGCGCCCCCGGCCGCGCGTTCGGCATCGCCACCACCCCAAAGAAGCCCGGGTTATCCGTCTCAAGCGTGTACGCCCCGCCCGTCCCCACCGCCGTCCACCCGCCGCTCGGCCGCCCAAAGTTCGGCGCCGGCCACATCCGCTCCATCGCCGGCGCAAAGCTCAGCGTCAGCTCCGCCTTGCGCGTCGCATGCACCTCAAACAGCACCACCGCGTTCGCCACCCCATCCTCGCTCACCCGCGGCACAAACATGTGCTGCTTCACCGTGATCGCCGCATGCGCATACGTAATGGTCGTCTGGTCCGGCCGAACGTCGATGTCGGCGGCCTGCGCATTCAAATCGATCACCGCGTCATACCCCTCCAGCCGCGCCGACAGCCGCACATCATGCATCACCTTCACCGGCAGCAGCCACAGCTCAAACACCCCATCCTGCTGCCCCAGCACCGCCGCCTTTTCTCCCGTCACCGAAAAAGGCTCCTTCGCCCGAGCCGCCCGCGTGATCACCAGCGGATTCCCCTCCATCCCAAACGCCGGCACCGTCCCGAAATCCTTCAACCCAGCCGTCTGGCCGAGCGCACCCAGACCGCAAAAAAGCAGAAACGGAATCCACACACATCTCACACGACGCACGCCATCTACCTCCAGAGCACACAAGAACTCTACAGAAAGGCCCGCAACTCTTCGCTCAGTCCTTTCTGGCGCCTGTCGATCACTGTTCGCATCGCCTTCCGGACCTGCACGGGGCTACGATGGTCCCACCATGCGCATGCTCACGAGACTTTCTCACTGCCTGCTCGGACTCGGATCCCTGATTACACTGGGTCGGACTGCCGAAGCTGCAACCGCGGCATGCAAGAGTGCGGTCACCGGAACACTTCAGCTAATCTCGCTCGCGAGTCGGGTCTATGGCGATACGCGCCTTCTTCGCGTCTGGCTGCCTCCGGGCTACTCCAGGAGTGAGGCCTCCAGGATGCGGTACCCCGTACTGTATCTCTTCGATGGACAAGACCTGTTTGATCGCTGCACGACGCGCCTAGGCCAGGATGAGTGGCACGTCGATGAGATCATGACCGACTTGATCGCCAGGCAAGCCGTGCAGCCGTTGATTGTGGTTGGAATCGATAACTCTGGTCCCGGTCATCGTGAGGAGGAGTACTCCCGGTATAGCGCCATGGCGGACGCTCCGCAAAAGCTCTCCGCTTTCATGAACTCCGAAGTTGTTTCACTCATCGATCAACGCTTTCGATCAATCAGTGACAGAACGCACCGCGGAGTGGGTGGGGCATCCTTAGGCTCACTCGCGGCGCTGACGCTGTTACTGGACCAGCCGGATACATTCGGCCTGGGTCTGCTTGAAAGCACCTCGTTGCAGAATGGAAACGGCAGGGTGCTCCAGGAGACCTCGCACATCGTGCAAGGACCGTCGCGTCTTTCGATCGGCGTGGGCACGACGGAGGTGCCGCCGGCGGAGGCTGCGGCCCATGGGTTTCCTTACTTCGATGAGGCCGCTGTCGCGATGAATCAAACGCTTGCTGACAACATGAAAAAAAGTCTGATGAACCATCCAGAGGTGAAGTTGACTGTCCAGCAGGGTGGCCAGCATCAGGATCGGTATTGGAGCGAGCGTTTCGGACCGGCTGTGCGCTTCCTGTTTCCTCCCGGCACACCAGCCGGCAGATAAGTCCTCCTCTATACGGTTGCGGGAAGTCGGTCCACAAGCCCGTCAGAAGAAAAGCAGCGCACCCGTCTCAAACGCAGTCGCGCGGCGGACCATACATTGTCGAGACTAATCCTCACGCAAGATGCCGGAAACAGGTTTGGCTGACTAGCGTTCGAAACCAGGCCTGGAGTGGCTCGCGCTCCAGCCGTGGATGCCAAACGCTCGTGTACTGAAAGGTCGGCAGCTCAGCCGGTGCCCGTGCCGTGGACAGTGCGGTGCTTTCCTGCGCCAGGCGTGCAAGCCGAAAGGGAGTCGTCAGCAGAAGATCAGAGTGTAGAAGCACCTGAAGCGCAGGCAATAGGAAGGGCACGCGAAGGGTAATATTTCGCCGTATCCCCAGCTCGCTAAGCGCACGATCGACGAGGTTCTGTTGATTCGGTTCTGTTTCCACAGAGATGTGTCGGCATTTCAGGTAGTGCGCCATCGCGATGGCTCGCTTGCCTGACGCGAAACGCTTGCGGGAGAGGCACACGAAACGTTCCTGAAAGAGCGGCTCGACGCGGAAGGTCGGCGGGACAGACAAAGGACTGAACACAAGGTCGACCTTGGCTGCGCTCAGATCCTCATGGGCGTGCTCCCACCAGGTCGAGACCTCGACGGATACGCCCGGCGCTTGTTCTGCACATGCGGCAATCAAAGGAGGCAGAATGAGAGTCGCCGCATAATCCGTCATCGCGATACGGACACGGCCTTTCACCGAAGCAGGTGAGAAGGCCTGTCCTGTCCAGAACTGCTCCAGCCTTGGCAACAGGAGATGTAGCTCCTGCAGAAGATCGCTTGCTCGAGGTGTAAGTTCATACTGGGCTCCCGACCGCACCAAAAGATCGTCATGCAGCGCCTCGCGCAGTCGCTCCAAAGCTCGGCTTGCAGCGGATTGCGTCAGGTGGATGCGTTTTGCCGCGCGTGTCACATTTCGCTCTTCAAGCAACGCCTGCAGTGGCAGCAGCAGGTTCATATCAACGCCGCGTAGATGCGCCGTATTCATAGCAAGCATTCTAACAATGCATGGTATTTGTGGCTGCTGACCCTCATCTATTGCTATGGAAAGGAAGTGTGATGGCTCTTAATGACTATGTCACTCTCGGCCGATCGGGCCTGCGTATCAGCCCATTCTGCCTTGGCGGTATGACCTTCGGCAACGATCTAGGCTGGGGCTCGGAAGTCCCCGAGGCGGAATCCGTTCTGTCTCGCTATATCGAGGCAGGAGGCAATTTCATCGACACCGCCAACAGCTACACGCGGGGTCACTCCGAAAAAATCATTGGGGATTACTTCGCGCAGCGAAAGGGCAAGCGGGATCGCATTGTGCTGGCGACCAAGTTTTTCTTCAATCTGTTTGCCGGTGATCCGAATGGCGGAGGCGCTGGACGCAAAGGCATCGTTGCACAATGCGAAGAATCGCTGAGGCGCCTCCAAACCGATTACATCGATCTCTATTACCTTCACAACTGGGACAGGTTCACCCCAGTCGATGAGACCATGCGTGCATTAGACGATCTGGTGCGAGCAGGCAAGGTCCGGTACATCGGGTTTTCAGACGCCCCTGCATGGAAGGTTGCGCAGGCTCAAATGCTGGCGCACTTTCGCGGGTGGGCTCCACTGATCGCGCTTCAGGTGGAGTACTCACTCATGGAGCGCACCGTAGAAGGCGAGCTGATTCCGATGGCGGAAGAGCTGGGCCTTGGTGTTTTACCCTGGAGTCCTTTGAAGATGGGCGCCCTTTCAGGCAAGTACACACGGGCGAACGGGCAAAAGATGCAAGGGTACCGCGGGACGTTTGTCGGGGATCTCAGCCAGAAGCAGCTGGACATCATCGATGTCGCTCAGGAGATCGCGGCAGAGATTGAAAGCGATGTTCCTACCGTAGCGTTGGCGTGGGTACAAAACCGACCGGGGGTGGCGTCTACAGTGTTGGGAGCGCGCACGGTAGAGCATCTGGATGCCAACCTAAAGGCGCTTGATCTGCGGCTGAGCCCCGGGCAGGTCGGAAGACTGAATGCCGCCTCGAAGCCGACGCTCAATTTCCCGGCCGACTTCAACGCGAATCTGTCTCCGAACTTCGCACATGCCGGAACCACAGTGAACGGTGTAGCCAGCAAACTCGTTGGAAACGTCCCTAAAAACGATTCTGAACGTTGGTGAACACCAGCAAGGGCGATGAAACCGGCATTCGGTAAGTTCTGTGCAACGCCGTTATGGTCACCAACCAACCTGAGCGTATGAGATCCCGTCCAGCCTATCGGAGCGAGAAGGCCGGCATCGCAGAACGTGCTGGCGAGAATCGGACCTCACAGTACCAATTCGGCCTCGATGAGTCATCGGCGAAAGATCACTCGTTGACGGTTCCTCTTTACTAGGCAGTAGCTTTCGGATGGCCGCTAACCGCCGCACGGCGAACCATCCGGAGACTTCTACGTTGCACAGAGATTTGACGGACTCTGGCCAAGACGCAAACTCGACGACAGTCGAACGTATATGAAATCATTCTCTTTGAAACGGTCGCTGCGAACGCCTTGGGGGCTCGCCAGCCCAACTGAGGAATCTTTGGATGAATCTAGCGACGAAGATTTCTCAGGTTCCAAGGAAGTCTGCGGCTTCTGCCGCCATCAACCGGGAAGAAACTCCTTTCGAGTCGCTGGCCAGCATCTGCTCAGTTCTGGTGGTGGGCCTGTTCATCATGACCTTCGTAGCTCAGAACTACGTCATTCCGTCAGGCTCGATGAAGAACACTCTGCTAATAGGCGATCACCTGGTCGTCGACCGGATAACGCTGATGCCGCCTGCTTCGTGGATGCCGCTCATAAGGTATCGCGAGCCGAGGCCCGGCGATATCGTGGTTTTTATCAAGCCCGTGTATCAGCCTGGTATTGATGCCACTGACGCCAACGGAACACCACAATACACTACCCTGGTGAAGAGATTAATTGGCGTGCCCGGCGATCATATTCATCTACGCAACGGCATTGTGTTTGTGAATGGCGTTGCACAGCCCGTACAGTTCGCGCAGCCGACAACGACGAATAACTTCAACGAGTTCCTCGGCGATGTGGCACTTATTGACACCCATGCAGATTGCTGATGAGAGCGCATCTTAAGCAAGCCGACTAAAGCTGCAATCGCATCACATGTCGGCGTTCGCCGGCCCTTCCGACTTCCAAAAAGCCACCGGAAGCAAATGTATCGACAAAGCCCATAAAGCGGTAACTGGGCGAGTCGCGGTCAACCGGATAGGCTTCAAGGCTGGTCGCGTCATTTGCCTTCGCGTGGGCCGCTGCCGCCTTGATGATTTGTGGCATATATCCCTTCCCGCGGTGAGAACGCTGGATAAAGAGGCAGGCCAGTGACCAAACGCGCTCCGTCTCGTTCAAATGCGCACCGCCAAGACTTCGATACGTTTCACGAGGTGCAATGGAGCACCACGCGACAGGCTCGCCTCCGAGATAGCCAAGTAATCCGATGGGCGTTCCGGCATCGACCCTTGCTTTGACCTGAGCCCTGCGACTTACGCCATCTCGATGTTTTGACTCAGCCGTAGAGGCTCTCCACACCATGCACCAACAACTTTTCGGACTACCGCGCTGTTCAAAGAGTCTTGCGAAATCGTCCCACGAGTCTTTCGTAACTTCTCGAAAATTAAGCGACATGCTCAGTCCCTATCTACACACCTGCTGCCACTGTTCCGTGTCCATCTCTTGACTGAACGCCCAGAAAATGTGTTCGTGTGCCAGACGCCCACTCTATCTCATCCTAATATCCGGAACTCGGCCCTAATTCGGCGGCAGGATTGCAAATCGGAATTCCTAGGCGTGCGTAGACTCGTGGCACGCGAACCAGCGGGGTAGCTCAAGATCGCGATCACGTCCATTGCATAGCATTCATTCAGAGCCGTGACTCGGAGAAGAAGCCTCCACTCTGAGATTAGGGTATAAAACCTTGCCCTAGACTCTGATTTTCAGGATTGAGTGCCGTTTTACCCCTGAGGCTCTCTAATGGCAACTCTGATACCAATTCTTCGTTACCGTGATCCGGCCGCAGCAGTCGTGTGGCTGTGCGAGGCGTTTGCCTTCAAGAAACACTTCCTTGCGGAGGAGTCTGGTGCTCTCGTTCATGCGCAGCTGAGCCTCGGCGAGGCTTTACTCTTCCTAGGACCGGACCACGACGACGACAAATATGGCATCCATAGTCCCTTGTCACTCAACGGCACAAATCAATGTGTCTATATCGCAACCGAAGAGGACATAGATGATCATTGCTTGCGAGCCCAGAGCGTGGGAGCGGTAGTCATCACGATGCCCCACGACACCCCCTATGGGGGCCGAGAGTACAGCTGCCTTGATCCTGAGCGGCATGTATGGAGTATTGGAACCTACAAAGGCAAGCAGGGCAAGGCAATTGATTCGTTGCTAGAGGCCTGAACAATGGGTAAAGCTCACCGTCTTGTCCCGGTCGAACTTGCCTGTGAGATCAGCGTCGCTATTGTCAGTAACTGCCTTGATGGCCTAGAAGTTCTGGACTGTTACCAACAGGCCAATGCACTCATTGAGCACTGGCTCAAGTGGAGCGGGCGGAATAGTACCGGGAAACGTGCATAGGGTTCTCAAACCATTCTAAGTATGTAGGCTCCGTCGCTTTGGACAACAGCCGATATCGCTCCGTCCGGTAGCATTCGAGGAGCGAGGAGAAACTGTGAAGCAGTCAGCGCATACCTTAGAAATCGCAACCCGGGGCCAGAGGCTCTACGAATGCACGTCGGCCATCAACCAGTGGGTTCAGCAACAGGGCATGCACACCGGTCTTCTCACCGTCTTCTGCCGGCACACCTCCGCGTCGCTTCTCATCCAGGAAAACGCCGATCCCACCGTACGCACCGACCTCGAAGCCTACTTCAATCGCCTCGCGCCCCAAGCCGAGCCCCAGTCCGGCCCCTACCGGCATAACTCGGAAGGTCCGGACGACATGCCGGCCCATCTGAAGACCGCCCTAACCCAGGTGCAGCTATCGATCCCGCTTGTGCAAAGCGAACTTGCCCTGGGAACCTGGCAGGGCATCTACCTCTTCGAACACCGGGTACGCCCGCATCGCCGCGAGATCGTCCTGCACCTCATCGGAGACTGAACTTCCCCCGATCTGCAATCGCTGCATCCCCCTGAAACATTCCGCCCCGGCGTGGCGCACTC
>CAXTRT010000100.1:0-6842 GCA_964246835.1 uncultured Acidobacteriaceae bacterium
GCCGCGGAGGTCGTGCTTGCCGGTGGCGAGGTCTTCGGGGTGGGTGAGGGACTCGGCGCGGCTGCCGCGCAGGAGGGTGGCGCCGAAGGTGGCGGCGAGGTCGAGCAGGGCTTCATCGAGGGTGAAGCGGGTGAGCGACGCGGCGGGGAACGGGAGGGCGGTCTCGGTGAGGCGGGAGCCGGTGGCGAGGCGGAGGGTGGTTATGGGAACGGCGCCGAGGTCGCGGGGGTCGAGGCCGAGGGCGCGGAGGTAGATGATGGCCTCGGCGGAGAGGAAGTCGCCGCAGACCTTGTGGCGCGGGGCGCTGTGCTGCTCGACGAGGGTGACGGGGCGACCGCTGCGGGCGAGGAGGATGGCGAGGGCGGAGCCGGCGAGGCCGCCGCCGAGCACGACCACTTCGCGTGCGGCGGAAAACTTCGCGGGATGTAGGAAGGTTTGCGGCTTGTCCTGGCGGCTTACGTCCCACCCATCGCGATGAGGCTGTGATGGATGGGGCACCTCATTGCCGGTTGTCGAATCGAGAGAGCGACTGGAGGTGGGATTCGTCATTGGAGGTGTTCGAGGCAGAGGCGGGCGGGGAACGCCGGGATCAGTGTAGCGGTTGCGATGCCGGCCTCGGCGAGGAGGGCTCGCCAGTCGGCTGGGCGGAAGGCACGGCGGAAGGAGACCGGGCCATCGTGCATGCAGACGGGATCCCAGCGAAGGAGGGTACCGAGCAGGGTGAAGGCGCGGGCGGCGCGGGGCGAGCGGGCGAGGTCGTTGACGAACCAGCCGAGGGTGGCGGTGGCGTGCTGCCAGCTAAGGACGCGGACGATCTGCTCGTCTTCGAGGTGGTGCATGAAGAGGCTGGAGAGGATGAGGTCGGGTGGGTCGGGCAGAGCGAGGGTGAGAGCGTCGGCGGTGAGCCAGGTGATGGGCGCGCCGCGGAGGCGGGGGATCTTCGAGGTGAGGCGGGCCTCCGTTTCGCGAGCGAGGAGGGCGGACTGCGGGTTGAGGTCGACACCGGTGAGCGCGACGGGAAGGCGGCGGATAGCGGCCCAGCGCGCGATGCGGACGAGGGTGTCGCCGCCGCCGGAGCCGATGTCGAGAATGCGGAGGGGCTTTTGTGGTGTAAACGGAATGCCGCGTGCGCGCGAGTATCGGAGGGCGCGGCTGAGGAAGGCGAGGGTGGGGGTGTAGGAGCCAGTGAGGGTATTGATCTGGCGGAGGGAGTGGAGACAGCCGCGCAGAGTGTCGAGGGAGGCGGGACTATCCATGAGTTCGGGGAGGGTGTGGGGGGCGGCACGGTGACTGAAGTCGGGCTGGGACATGGTTTCTGTGTGGTTGGACGGTGTTTGTCGTCTGCGAGTACCTGTATAGAAACTTGTGCCGCGGCATCTATAAAGAACAAGCAACGACAACGACGAAATACGGGGATCTCTCCACTCCGTCCTGCGATAGAGCTGCACGACTCCCCACCCCAGCGAGCAAGAACACTCGCCGGGGACCTCGGGGCTCCGGTCGAGATGGACGGCTTCTTATAAGTATTGAAGAACAAAAAGGCAGCCGGATTGATGGAGCACCGGCTGCCTCTGGGTTAGTTTTCGAGGCTTGTGTTTACTTCACCTGCTTCAGGGTTTCGAGTCCCTTGAGTAGACGCTCGGCATCAAGCGTACCGAGGCCGGCGGCGTTGTCGAAGCCGGGGAGAGCGGCGTAGCCCCAGTTATCGCCTAGCTTAGTGTCTGTTGTGGCGGTGTAGCCGAGACGGTAGAGTGCGGGGTTGATCTGGCCGACGCGTTCGCCTGTGGCCTCGACGAAGAGGGCGGTGACTCCGTTGAGTTGGGGGGCAACGAAGCTGGTGCCGCCATAGCCGTTGATGACCATACCGCCCTGAATGTACTGGTAGCCGCTTTCTGGGTCAGCGTTGGCGGAGAGATCAGGCGAGTTGCGGCCGGCGAAGGCCTCCGGCAGGATGACATCGACGACCGGCCCAGCACCGGTGTCCACGGTGAGGTACTGCCCGGCGATGGTCTTGGTGATGCCGGGGGTTGCGGTCTGGTACCAGGGCAGCTTGAAGTACGAGCTGACCCCACCTCCGCCGCCGACCGAGAAGAATATCGGAAGGGTGAAGACGCTGCCGAAGCCCTGTTCGGCGGCCTCGGTGACGATGTAGTCCCAGCCCCAGGCGCGCTCCTTGGCCACAGATATCTTAAATCCATCTTTAAGAGTGAAGGCGAAGGGCCGGGTGGTGCCGCCGGCGGCGGTGATGAGCGGATCGTTGGAGGGAGAGTCGACCGAGTAGGGTGCGTTGCAGACCGCGTTCTTAGCACTGGGTGTACCGAAGGGCGAGCAGCCGCGCACGGTGTCAAAGGAGCCGGAGTCGCCGGCCGCGGCATAGAGGGTTTGACCCTGAAGAGCCATTTCGAGGAAGACGGCGTGGAAGTCGTCGAGGAGATAGGTCTCAGACGGGTATACGGGGGCGAGATCGGGGAAGTAGTCCAGCTCCGGCTGGCCCCAGCTGGTCGAGACCGTGTCGGCGATGTTTTCGGAGGCGGCGGCTTCAAAGCCGTCGATGAAGTTCGAGGTCGTGTTGTTGGGGGAGACGTAGACACGGAGCTTCGCCTTGGGGGCCAGGGCGCCGGAGTATTCGGTGTCGAGGTCGGTTTCGCCTTCTCCATTCGGGTCGAGGGGGCCGAGGGTCCCACCGTCTACGTCAACTGTAGTGATGCGTGTCTGCGAGACGGAGAGGCCGATACCTTTCCAGAAGGCGTAGGCGTCGGCGGGGTTGAAGTTTGCCAGGGTGACGATGCCAATGGTAGTGCCGCGGCCGCTGAAGCCCCGGTTATAGAGCGGATCTACGTTGTAGAACTTGGCGAAGTCCGCAGGGAGATAGTTTCCGGGTTCGCCGCCGACGAGAGCCTGCGGGGCGGCACGGCGGGCGGAGCGCTCCGCAAAGGCCGACTGCTTGAGCATGGGCCGGGCATGATGCAGGGTGTTGAGGCCGCCAACGCCGCTTACTTTGCCCTGGAGCTCTTTCGGAAGGGTGATGGGTTTAGAGGGCGCGAAGCCGGTCTTGCCATCCTTGACGAACTGCTTGAGGGTGGTGCCGAGAGCCGCCTGCGCGGTGCTGACGGTGCCGGTGACCTGAATGGCGAGGTGGTTGGGGAAGACGTAGGCGATGGTGAAGCCGAGGTTTTCGAGGCTACCCTCGATGCTCTTGAGCTCGGCATTGCTGACGGCGTAGTCCGCGACGAACTGCTTGGTGGTGAGGAAGTGGTGGTAGTCCTGGGAGCCTGGGGTCTGGATAGACCTGGCTTTTGCTTCCGCTTCCGCGAGGTGCGCGGGAGCGATGTAGAAGGTGAGGGCGATGGGGCTGCCGATGGCGACATCCTGACCGGTAGCGGTGGCTGCCGCCATTTGGCCGAACGAGGGGAGGGTGGACAACACAGGGAGAGTGCAAGACGCAGCGAACAGGGCTGCGCGCCATGGAAGACGCATGATTCACCTCAGGTGTGGCTTGGCGTACTGGGTACCGGATTGGGGGGATAGTACAGGAGTGTTGTTAGGCTGCGCTAAGTATTTCTGCGGGGTGATGTGTGTTGCGTGAAGGGGCGGCGGGATTTTGGTGCGGTATATGCGACGAAGCGGAGGGACGCGTCGCTTATTTACTCTCTGGCCGGTGCTCGAAGCGTTGGTTTCGGCGATGAGACCGGGACGGAAGGACATGGCGCAGGCAGCGTCGTTGTCAACGGCGCTGGAGGCTTCCGGTTGATAACGTGATCTGCACGACTGCGCCACTGTGTTCGGTGTAGGTGAGTGTTTGATTATCGGGTGAGAAGGTGAAATGTCCGCCGGCATACCATTGCGGTGTGTGGTCCGTCATCATGATCATCGAAGGATTGTCTTTACTCCGGGGCAGGAATTCCGGCAGCGGGATCTCTCGGATGAGCACTCCGTGATCGGGACCTGAGCCACCAAACGGTTGCCCAGGATGATCGCGGCGGCGATAGATCGAGAGACCTGGTCCTACCCATGAGTCATGAACTAGGACCAGATATTCACCATCGTTGGTGACCAGGGTGTATCCGCAGTCAAGGAATGGTGGTTTGCCGTTGTTTGTGAGAACCACTTTCCACAAAGGGTCGGCCCAGTATGAATCTGGCCCATTTAGTCGCAGTCCGAAGTTAAGGTCGACGTACCTTTGAAGGATTTGGTATGTCGACGCTTTCGCTCGACGTCCGTGCGTCTCATCTGGGTCGTCGTAAGTGCGATCATTCACGACCAGGATGTTGCCATTCGCGGAAAGGGTTGCGGTGAGGCAGGGCAGCATGGGCCCTGCATATGTGAGAGGTGAAGCAATGGTGCAGAGAAGCAGAAGCAGTGCTGCTGTTACTAAGCAGTTCTTTTCATTTTTAGACCCTCCGAAGATGCGCCGGTATAGCGAATGACAAGGAAGAGATGTGGTTGGACGATTGTTCCCGGGGATGTGAGTGTTCCCGGTAGAGAAGCAGGTTCCTCGACTTCGCTCGGAATGACAACAAGAAAGCATTGCGGAGATGGATGATTGTTCCAAGTAGGGCGATTGTTCCGGGGGATGTGAGTGTTCCCGGTAGAGAAGCAGGTTCCTCGACTGCTCACCCCAGCGAGCAGGTGCGCTCGCCGGGGACCCCGATTCGCTCGGAATGACAATAAGAAAACAACAATAACGAAGAGCGTTGCGGTTGAAGAGTGGGTGCGGTCGGACGATGGGGTCTCAGGCGATGTGGAAGCGCATGGTTTCGGCGGTGAGGCCGGGGCCGAAGGACATGGCGCAGCCGCGTTCGTGGGGGTGGGCCTGGCGGAGGACTTCGTTGAGGACGAACATGACGGTGGCGGAGCTCATGTTGCCGAAGCATTGGAGGACGTGGCGGGACTCTTTGAGGCGGCCGGAGGTGAGGGCGAGGCCGTCTTCTACGGCGTCGAGGACGGAGCGGCCGCCGGGATGGATGGCCCAGTGGTCGATAGAAGCCGTTCCTTCCGGACCGGCGATCTCGGTGATGGAGGAGCGGAGGGTACGGGCGATCTCGGTGGGGACGCGGCCGGAGAGGAGCATGTCGAAGCCGAGGTCGCGGATGGACCAGGTGATGAGGTCGCGGGTGTCGGGGATGACGACGGCGGCGAAGCTGTCGATGGCGAGGCCGGTGGGCGCGGCAGAGATGAGGGAGGCGGCGCAGCCGTCCGAGAAGACGAGGAAGGAGAGGACCTCTTCGAGGCGCTGGGTCTCCTGGAAGTGAAGGGTGCAGAGCTCGAGGTTGAGAATGAGGACGCCGGCGCGGTGCTCGGAGCGGACGATGTGGCGGGCGAGCTTGAGGGCGTTCATGGCGGCGTAGCAGCCCATGAAGCCGATCATGGTGCGCTCGACGGAGGTGCGCAGGCCGAGGTGGTCGATGATCTCGAAGTCGAGCCCCGGGGCGTAGAGGCCGGTGCAGGAGGTGACGATGAGGTGGGTGATGGAGTCGCGTTCCGGACGGCTCAGGTGGAGGCGATCGAGGGCGGCGCGGGCGAGGGCCGGGGCGGTCTGCTCGTAGAGGCGCATGCGATGGGCGGTGGCGGGAAAGCTGCCGCGCTGGTAGAGGGCGCGGCCGTCGAGGGTGGGCGTGAAGTCGGGGTGCGAGGAGTCAAGCGAGAGCACGGAGAAGCGATGCTCTATGCCGGAGCGGGCGGCGACGCGGCGGAAGAGGAGCGAGGTGCGCTCATCGTCGAGGAGGTGGGCGCCGAACTCGACGAAGGGCTCGTGGACGTCATGGGCGGGGACGGCGGTGCCGATGCGGTTGATGTAGGCGGTTGGCGCGCCGGAGGTGGCGGCATCCGTAGTGTGTGGCCCAGCGTGCATGAAGCTCCCTTGGTTTGCTCGCTTTTTGGGCGGCGCTACTGGTAAGACGCTTTGGAGAGGGTGGCTGGACGTTTGAGGGGTGAGGATTGTGAGGCGGAGAGGGTGATTCGCTGTCGGGGCTGGAGTCCATGCTATCTGACATGAACGTTGGGTAGATTGAGGGTTACGTTCACTCGGCCGGGATGTACTTCGCGTCGCTTCGCTCCGTGATTAAAGGCGAGATGCGGGGGTTCTTCCCCGTTCGGCAAGCTCAGGGTCAGAATGACAACCAAAATAGGAGGTGAGGAGCCGCTGGCTTCACTCCGGTCGGAATGACGATGGTTATGGATAGACTGCGTGTATGGCTGAGGAGATGGTGGGTGGTGGACGGGTGATGGTGGATGAGTTGAGGGCGCCGACGGAGTTCAGGAAGGCGCTGGGGCTGTTTGATTCAATCATGATTGTGGCGGGGGTGATGATCGGGTCGGGGATCTTCATTGTGTCTGCGGAGATCTCGCGGCAGGTGGGGTCTGCCGGGTGGCTGCTGGTGGCTTGGGGGATTACGGGCGTGCTGACGGTGACGGGCGCGCTGAGCTACGGGGAGCTGGCGGCGATGATGCCGGAGGCGGGCGGAATGTATGTCTACCTGCGCGAGGCGTTCAGCCCGATGCTGGGGTTTCTGTATGGGTGGACGATGCTGACGGTGATCCAGACGGGAACGATCGCGGCGGTGGCGATTGCGTTCGCGCGGTTTTCCGGAGTGCTGTTCCCTGCTGTGAGCGAGGCGCACTACCTGATCGCGCCGGTGCATGTGCTGCCGGGGTATGCGGTGTCGCTTTCGACGGCGCAGGCGCTGGCGCTGGGGATTCTGGTGCTGGCGGCGCTGGTAAACAGCTACGGGGTGAACTGGGGCAAGCTGATTACGAACGTGTTTACGGTCTCGAAGCTGGTGGGGATGGGGCTGCTGCTGTGCCTGGGGGTGTGGGCGTTTTGGGCGCATCCGGGGGTGCTG
>CAXTRT010000101.1:0-6746 GCA_964246835.1 uncultured Acidobacteriaceae bacterium
CTCCACCCCATCCGACCCCTCCGCGCCCTCAATCCCGCCTCCCTCGCCCAGATGCACCACCAATCTCCCAGCCGTCAAGCTCTCGCCCGAATCCCGATCGCTCTCGCCATCCGCCAGAGCGACATAGTGCGCCGTCGCGAGCGTCACCCTGTGGTTCACACGATCCAGCTCCGCATGCGTCGCCGTCAGCACCGTCGGCCGCCCCTCCCGTAATGTCGACAGCTTCACCTCGCTCTCCAGCGTCGTCACGCCCGTGTCCGAGTTGTACGCCGCACCCCGCGCCTGGCCCGTCATGCCCCGATACTCAAACCGGATCGGTTGATCGGTCGACGCCACCCCCAGCCTCTGCACATACACCAGCCCACTCGTCACCACATGGATCGGCTGCGCATCGGCGTTCTTCACCCTGGCACTGCGCCCCATCCCACCGCCGCGCGCAGCCTCCGCCCGTTCCGTCGCGCTCCCCGGCGCGGGCGCCTGCAGATCGAGCTGCACCTCGCCCATCGCCCGCACCACGCCGTTTTTCTGGTCGTACTCAAACTGCTTGCCGTAGATGCGGTCCGCCCGCCCATCCTTCTGCCCGTACAGCACGATCCCCACATCCTCCAGCCCCGTCCGCCCGTCCTTATGCTGCGTCGCCTTCGCCGCATGCAGCGTAAACACCGTTCGGCCCTTCACCGACTGCGAGTACGTATACCCGTTCGTCTCCTTCTGAATATCCGCGTCCAGCCGCGCCGGCAGATCCCCAAGCAGACGATGCACCCGATAGTGCGCCAACCCCAAAAATCCGGCAACGATCGCCGCAACCAGGGCCGCCCCCACCACCACCGCCGCCCGCACCTTCTCGATCGTCGTTCGCATTTGGCCGTCCCCCACATCTTCTCACCCGGAGTTCTCAGCTCTGGACCTCCTGCCCTCCTCACGAACTGCTATCAATCCTGTGCGCACCCCTAATTTGTTGTCATCCCGTAGGGATCTGCTGTTCCCGCTCCGCCTGACACGAAGCACACAGCGATCGCTACCCGCGATCAACTGCCCTCCCAGCAGCTGTCATCTCGGCCGAAGCGACAGTTTCTCGTCGCGCAGTGGAGAGACCCGCAATCTTCTGTCACCGGCGTTGCGCAGCAGAACCTTCGCAGGAACTCCCGCCGGCACCCATCTCCGCATACGCTGTGCAAACCGTGATCAAGCCCCTCCTCCTCGCTCTCTCGATCGTCCTCGCATCCGTCACCCTGCGCGCGCAAACTCCCGTCTGGCAGCCATCCCACGGCCACACCCAAATCCCGATCTGGCACGGAAAAATTCCCGACGCACGGCTCATCACCGGTCCGGAAACCCTCAAAACAGACACAAAAGGTCTGGTCGCAGGCAAGCCCTGGGCCTACATCAACACCGTCTCCATCCCAACCCTCACCGTTTACTCGCCGACGGCAAAAAACACCGGCGCCGCCATCGTCGTCTTTCCCGGCGGCGGCTACCAGATCCTGGCCATCGACCTCGAAGGCACGGAGGTCTGCGACTGGCTTACCGCCAAGGGCATCACCTGCGTTCTGCTCAAGTACCGTGTTCCCGGCGAGGGCAAGCTGCCGACATCCGGCTCCTATCCCAAATCCCCGGAAGCCCTCGAAGACGCCCAGAGAACGCTCGGCCTGGTGCGCCTCCATGCCGCCGAGTGGCACATCGATCCGCACAGAATCGGCGTTCTCGGCTTCTCGGCAGGCGGCCATCTGGTCGCCGCGATGAGCGTGCACTTCGACCATCGTCTCTATCCGCCTATCGACTCCGCCGATCGGCAAAGCTGCCGCCCAGACTTCGCCGTGGCCCTCTACCCCGGCCATCTCTCGCGTGCCGACAACAGCTTCGTCCTCAACCCCGACATCCTCCACCACATCACCCGCCAGACCCCGCCCACCTTCCTGCTGCAAAACGAAGACGACCACGTCGACCGTGTCGAGGACTCCCTCAGCTACTACGCCGCACTCAAAAAGACCGGCGTTCCCGTCGAGATGCACCTCTACGCACACGGAGGCCACGCCTTCGGCCTGCGCCGCACAAAGCTCCCCGCCACCGCATGGCCGCAGCTGGTCGAGACCTGGCTCACAACCATCGCAGTGCTTCCGCAGTAGCCGCTCCCCGTTCCGCGCCTTCTCCGCAACTCTGCTTTCTTGTTTGTCATTCTGAGCGGAGCGAAGAATCCCCGCATTCGTTCTTCACGGACGGAGCGAAGCGACGTACCATCCCCAAGTCCGGCCTGACATCCCCTCTTCACCAGCTACACTCAACACATGGCCGATCAGCTCTATCTCAGCCTCTGGTTTCCGAACTTCCGCCTCGAAACCCTGCCCGCCGCGCTCATCAGCGTCATGCGCCAGTTCGCGCTCATCAGCGGCCCGCTCAACGATCCTCAAACCAAGCGCGTCCAGGCCGCCGCCGCCTACCCCATCAGCTTTTCCGAAGCCCCCGCCTACCAGCGCCTCTACGTCACCGACGAGCGTGCCGAAGATAACCAGGACACCTCCGCCTCCATCATCGAGACAGCCGTCCAGGAAGCCACCGAGATCCTCCACGACGACATGGCCTACGAGTTCGAGATGAAGTGGCGTCTCTGGACCCCCGACTCCGGCCCCGGCAGTCCCAACTACAGCGCCGACGCCAGTCTCACCCTCGACCCCGCCGGCCGTCTCGACACTCTCTGGCGGCCCCATCCCACCACCGTCAAATTCCTCGGCTTCGCCCCCCACTTCGACGACGCCAGCTTCGAGCAGAACGGCCACATCCGCATCGACTTCGGCCTCGACTACCCCTGGGTCCTCGACGACGAAGACGAGACTGCTGAGACAGAACAGAACGAACGCCCACGCAGCCGCAAAAGTAGCGCACTCGAGCAAGACGAGAATGAAATCGATGACGACGAGGGTGCCCAACACCCCGGCTCCAACCTCATCGCCTTCGACTCCGCCTCGCGCCGCAACGCGCAATCCACAGGCGACACAGCAGGTTCACTCTCCGAAGCCGCCCAGTACATCCAGCGCAACGTCGAAATGCTCCTCGCCTTCACCCTCTCGGTCGAAAAACACTGCGGCATCTCCAGCCGCCTCCTCTGGACCGAATCCGGCGAACCCCTCGCCGAAAAACTAATAGCCCGCCTGCAACGCCTCAACTAGCCGCTGAGCGCGCACTCTAGTTTGTCTTCTGAGCGCAGCACTGAGCGCAGCACTAGAAGAGCTTGTCATTCTGAGCGCAGCGAAGAATCCCCGCATCCTGCTTCGGGCTGCACAAACATCAACGAGAACCGCTGCAATCGCACAACCTCAAGAGCACTCTGGTTTAAGAGCATGGCTTCACCCATGCCCTACTTGCTTTGCATGCGCTGCGTCTTTAGCCGCTGAGGTCAGTCTGGTCATACTCTCAGGACCAAATCAGACTGTCCTAAGGATGCCTCAGTGCCTGACGGTGCGGGCACAGCACGGGACCACCATCGTCAGAAAGCGATCCCTGACAGGAAGCCCGTATCACTCTTCCCGGTACCCTCGCCGCTCCCGAACTACGCCTGGCCGCCATCCTTATCCACCGTCGAACGAGCTGCATCCCCCATCGTGCCAACCCGCCAATCTCTCCCACACACCCAGCCATAAACCCTCCGGTCAACACACCCAGACCGCCAGCCGCAAACCATCCCAGCCCCGCTCCCATAAGTGCGCTGACGACCATAAGAAACCACCGTTTATCCTCCGCTGGAACCTGCCGCCAGAACATCCGCAGCTCACTCCGCCGCGACTCCTCCATACATCGCGAGCATCCCATGGCTCACCTCAAGCCTCAAGAAAACCACGCTCACCCCTCCCGGCCCATACCACTTTCGCGGCGCGAAAACCTCTTAGGACACTCTGATCAAATCCTCTGCTTTTCCTTCTTCCATTCCGTGCAACGCGAGGAACTTGGCAACGCTACCCCGCCACCACAATCTCCGAAAAATCCGCAATCCGCGAAAAATCCCCCACCACCCGCGCCAGCAGCGCCAGCCGGTTCCCCCGCAGCTGCGCCTCCGGCGCCATCACCATCACCGCGTCAAAGAATGCATCCACCTGCGGCCGCAGCCCCGCGATCGCCCGCAGCGCTTCCTCATACTCGCCCGCCACCCGCAGCGCATCCACCTGCCGCGCCAGATCGCCCGACCGCTCCGCCAGCGCCGTCTCCTCCGGCTCCAACAGCAGCGCCTCGTCTACCGTCGCCGGCACCTCGAACCCCTTCTCCCGCGCCTGCGCCAGAATGTTCCCCATCCGCTTGAACGCCGCACTCACCGCCGCAAACTCCCCCGCATCCTCCGCCCCGCGAACGCGCGTCACCGCCTCCGCCCGCGCTACCGCGTCCCGCACATCCTCGAACCCCGTCGCCAGCACCGCCGCCACCACGTCATACGCCTGCCCCTTCGCCTCGCGCAGGTAGAACTCCATCCGCTCCCGGAAGAACTCCAGCATCCGCCCGATCAACTCCAGCTTGCCCTCAGCCGCAGCCTCCGCCACATCCCGCAGCGTCAGCGGCAGCGCCATCTCCGCCAGCATCCGCACAATCCCGTTCGCCGCCCGCCGCAGCGCAAACGGGTCCTTCGACCCAGTCGGCTCCATCCCCAGCCCGAACATCCCCGCAATCGTGTCCGCCTTGTCCGCCATCGCCAGCAGCGAGCCCTCCAACGTCCGCGGCACCGCGTCCTCCGCCCCCACCGGCCGATACTGGTCGTAGATGGCCGCCGCCGCTGTCTCGCTCACCCCCTGCGCCCGCGCATACAGCCCGCCCACCACGCCCTGCAGCTCCGTAAACTCCTTCACCAGCTCCGTCGTCAGATCCGTCTTCGCCAGCCGCGCCGCCTCATCGAGCGCGCCTGCGTCCATCACCGCTCCAGCCTTCATCGCAACCCGCGCCAGCGCCGCCGCCACCACCCGCACCCGCTCCGTCTTCGCCGCATAACTTCCCAGGTCCTTCTGGAACGTCACCGTATCGAGCAGCGCCACACGCTCCGCAAGCGGCACCCGCTGATCGAACTCCCAGAAGAATCGCGCATCGTTGAACCGCGCCCGCAGCACCCGCTCATTGCCATGCCGGATCACGGCCTCGCCCCCCGCATCCACCTCCGTATTCAGCACCGTCAGAAAATATGGGGCCAGCTTCCCCGCCTCGTCCTCTACCGCAAAGTACTTCTGATGATCCCGCATCACCGTCACCAGCACCTCTTCCGGCAGCGTAAGATACTCCGGTTCAAACCCGCCCAGCAGCACCGTCGGCCACTCCGTCAGCTGTGTGACTGTCTCGACCAGCCCAGCATTCTCCCGCCACCGCGCACCTTCAACGCCGCGGCACACCCGGTCCAGCGCCTTCCGAATCCGCTGCCGCCGCGCCTCCACATCCGCCGCCACAGACGCGCGCTCTAACGCGCTCTCGTACTCCGTCTCCGACGCCCGCTCCACCACCACCGGCCGATCCCCATGGAGCACCCGATGCCCGTACGTGATATTTCCCGAAGCCTTCCCCGCAAAGCTCACCGGCACCACCGCCTCGCCCAGCAGCGCCAGCAGCCATCGCACCGGCCGCACAAACCGCTCCGGAGCTCCCGGCGAGCGAAGCTCGTTGGGCAAGGGCTTCCCCGCGCGCCAGGTCATCGTCTTCGCCCAGTAAATGCCCGCCAACTCCTTCGGCAGCTCCGCCGCAATCACCTCCGCCGCCGTCTTCCCCGCCCGCACCACCTTCGCCTGCAAATACTCACCCTTCGCCGTCGTCACGACGGTGAGCGCCTCGACCGCCACGTCGGCCTTCTTTGCGAACGCCACCGCTGCCGGTCCCGCTACGCCATCCTTATACGCAATCTTCGCGCTCGGCCCCAGCATCTCCTCGGCCGCATCCTCCTGCCGCTCCCGAACCCCGCGCACCAGCACCGCCAGCCGCCGCGGCGTTGCAAAGCTGCGCGCAGCCGCCTCCGGCCCGGGCCCATCGAACACCAGCCGCTCCCGCTCAAGCATCGCCACCACCCGCCGCCGCAGCTCCGCCTCCGCCCCCGCAAGCATCCGCGCCGGCACCTCCTCCAACCCGATCTCAAACAAAAACTCAGCCATCCGTCTTCCCACTTCCATCCACAAACCGTTGTCATCCTGAGCGAAGCGAAGGACCCGCTTCCCCCGCCACGAATCCTTTACGCGCGGAGCGCCTCCGCTCGGACGGCGAGTCCCGCATACATCCTCGCTACTCCCACCACCAGCGTCCGTATCCGCGCCATCACCCCCACCCGCTCCGTCACGCTGATCGCCCCCCGCGCATCCAGCAGATTGAACAAATGCGAGCACTTCAGCGCCAACTCATACGCTCCCAGCACCGGAAACCGCTTCGTCGTCAGCGCGTCCGCACCAACTCCCTCCGTCGCAGGAGGAGCTAGCACGCCCTTCCCGCGCTCTAGCAGCCCCAGACACTCCGCCTCATACAGCCGCAGATGCTCCCATAGCTTCTCCACATCCGCATAATCAAAGCTGTACGCCGAGAACTGCTCCTCCTCCGCCAGCCGCATCTCCCCATACGTGGTCTCTTTGCCCGTATCCGGCTCCACCGCCCACACAATGTCGTAGATCGAATCCACATCCTGCAGAAACCCCGCGATCCGCTCCAGCCCGTACGTAATCTCGCCCGAGATCGGATCGAGATCCATCCCGCCGCACTGCTGAAAGTACGTAAATTGCGTAATCTCGAGCCCATCCAGCATCACC
>CAXTRT010000102.1:0-6562 GCA_964246835.1 uncultured Acidobacteriaceae bacterium
GTGGGGAGGGAACAGCTTGGGGTGGGGTGGGAGATCATGGATTGCTCTCTCCCTTGGCGGGCTTGGATGGCTGACTGCCGGGCTTGCTGGCCTTTTTGCCTCCGCCCCCATTGAGTCCCTGCATGTTGCTGTCGGTGATGGACTGATCGCCGTACTGGGAGGAGCCACCGACGGGCTGGCTTTGGGATTGCGGTGCGGCGGGGGCGGCCTGGCTCTTCTGCTGAGAGAGGTGGGTCTTGATCTTGGCACCTTCCTGCACGTCGTCGGTGACGCTCGAGGCGATGATGTCGCCGGGCTTGAGGCCGTCGAGAACCTCGAGGACGGGTCCGAAGTCGCGGCCGACGTCAATCGGCTGCATGTGGATGGTGTCGTTCTTGAGGACGGCGACGACGTTCTGGCCGTTGCGGACGGCGACGGCGTCTCCTGTGATGGTCAATGGACCCTGGCCGGCAGTAATTGGTCCGAAGGTGACGACGGTGTACATGCCATTGAGGAGCTGGCCCTTGCGATTGTCGACCTGGACCTCGGTGAGGAGGGTGCGGGTGTTCTGGTCGATGGAGGAGGCGGTGCGGGTGACGAGGCCGCTGAACTGGGCGGAGGGGAACTCCTGAAAGCGGAGAGTGGCGGCCTGGCCGCGATGAATGGAGCTGGCGTAGCCCTCGGGAACGGAGACAAGGATGCGGAGGCGATCGACCTGGGCGACGGCGAAGAGCGGACCGCCCTGGCCGCCGCCGGTCGAGGGGGTGGAGGCGGTGGGAGCACTGCCGCTGGTGCCGGCGGTGTTGGCGGCTCCGCCCGAGGTGGGCCCGGGGGTGGACTGACCGGCGGGCGCGCTGCCGCTCGAGCCGGTGCCCTGGGCGGAGATCAGCGAGCCGAGATCGACGTTGCGCTGGGTGATGACGCCTTCGAAGGGCGAGGTGACGCGCTCGTAGGACTGGAGGGAGATGACGCGGCCGAGGTTGGCGCGGAAGGCTTCTATGTTGCGCTGGGCGGCGGCGACGTTGGCGATCTGGGCGTTGTAGTTGGTCTCCTGCTGGTCGCCATCCTGGCGGGAGAAGACGCCTTTGGCGACGAGGACGCGGTAGCGCTCTACGGTGACACGGGCGAGGGCGAGCTGGGCGTCCTGCTGGGTCTTCTGGGACTCGGCTTGGCGGAGTTGCTCGCGGGCCTGATCGACCTGCTGATCGAGGTCGGGGGAGTCGATGATGGCGAGGAGCTGGCCGCGGTGGACGCGATCGCCGATGTCGACGAGGCGGCGCTTGAGATAGCCATTGGAGCGGGCGTAGATGAAGGCTTCGGTCAGCGGTGTTGTGGTTCCCGGGATGACGATAGGGGCGCCGGCCGGGGCGCGGTCGACTCGGACAGCCTCGATGACGGGGATTGCCTGCTGCTGGTCCCGGGCCTGCTCGGCGGTGTGCTTATTGCGCTCATGACGAGGCAGGAAGCCGGCGAAGAAGACGATCAGGAAGATGACGAGGACGATGAGGCAGACGAGAAAGAAGATGCGATAGTTGACTGGACGTTTGGCGCGGCCTTCGGCTTCGCGGCGGCGCTCTTTGACGTGCTTCGGGGTGGAGTTGGCGTTGACGAAGCTTTCGCCGACCTTGGTGTCGTCGAGGGAGTTGGGATCGGCGAAGCTTTCCCCGAGGCGGTGACGATCGGCGAGGGAGGGATCGGCGAACTGGTCGCCAACTGTCTCGACGTTCCCGCGATTGTGATCGATGAAGTCCTGCTCGAGACTGCGATTTGGCTGGTGTTTGAAGGACTCACCGAGAGGTCCGCGGTCATCGGGAAGAAGCTTCTGGTCGGGACCGGGGCCTAGCTTGTGATCGTCGGGTGTATCGGGCATTCGCGGGTTTTCTCTTCCGTTCAGGGTTGGGGCGCGGCGAGCAAGGTGCGGGGATTCTTCGCTGCGCTCAGAATGACAAACTAAAAGGGGCTGCGCTCCGAATGACAAGCAAGTATGAGGGAGGAGGAGTTCATGCGGTTTGCTCCTCGGTGAGGGGTTTGCCTCCGTCGTATTCGATGTCGATCTCGCGGTCGTAGTCGATGGGGGCGTTTTTCTTGAGCAGAGAGTAGATGACTGGGACGACTAAGAGGGTGCCGACGGTGGCGAGAAGGAGGCCGCCGATGACGGCGCGGCCGAGCGGGGCGTTCTGCTCGCCGCCTTCGCCGAGGGCGAGCGCCATGGGAAGCATGCCGATGATCATGGCGAGGGCGGTCATGCAGACGGGGCGGAGACGGGTGAAGCCGGCGTTGAGGGCGGCGTCGAAGCGGTTCCTGCCGAGCGCGCGCTCGTCGTTGGCAAAGACGACCATCAGGATGGAGTTGGCGGTGGCGACGCCGATGGTCATGATGGCGCCCATGAGCGAGGGGACGTTGAAGGTGGTCTGGGTGAGGAAGAGCATCCAGAGGATGCCGGAGAAGCCGAAGGGGATCGCCATGAGGATAATGAGGGGATCGAGCCAGCTCTGGAAGTTGACGGCCATGAGCAGGTAGACCAGGCCCAGGGCGAAGATGATGCCGATGCCGAGGCGGGTGAAGGAGTCCTGCATGGTCTTGACCTCGCCGCGAAGGACGAGGGTGGTGCCGACGGGCAGGGTCTGGGTGGCGCTGTCCATGATTTTGTTGATGGCGGTGGCGACTCCGCCGAGATCGCGCTGATCGACGTCGGCGTAGATATCGAAGATGGGCTGGATGTTGTAGTGATCGATGATGATGGGCGAGGCGTCGCGGCGGAAGTCGGAGAGATTGCCGAGCATCTGGCTGGTGTTGCCGGAGGCGGAGGTGACGGGGGTGCGGGCGAGATCCTGCAGGGTGGTGTTGCGATAGATGGGAGTCTGCACGACGACCTGGTAGTTGACGCCGTTGAGCGGATTGAGCCACTCGTTGGGGGCTGTCTGGCCGGTGCCGGTGAGCGAGATGAGGGTGCTCTGGGCGACATCTTGCTGGGTGAGGCCGAGCTGGCGGGCTCGGGAGCGATCGACGTTGATCTGCATGGTCGGATAGGTGACCTGCTGATGGATGTGGACGTCGACGGCCCCGGGGATAGCGGCGATCTGCTTCATGAGTTTAGTAGCGAGCTCATAGTTGCCCTTGCCGCGGCCGACGATCTGAAGGTCGATGGGCGCGGGCAGGCCGAAGTCGAGGATCTGGTTGGTGATGTTGGCGGGGGTGAAGAAGAAGGTGCCGTCGGGGAACTTCTTCTGCAGATCGGTGCGGATGAGCCGCTGGTAGGCCTCGGTCTTGTGGATACCGGGTTTGAGCGCGATCTGGATCTCGCCATCGCTGTTGGAGATGGTGGCGGAGGTGCCGAAGGCCAGGTTGATGCCACTGTTCGGGAGGCCGATGTTGTCGAGGATGAGCTCAACCTCGGTGGGCGGGATGACGGCTCGGATCTCATGCTCGATGGCGGCGAAGTACTGTTCGGCGTCCTCGATACGCATGCCGGTGGGCGGGTTTACGTGTAGACGCATCTGGCCGGAGTCGACATAGGGGAAGAAGTCGCGGCCGATGAAGAAGAGAAGGGGAAGGGAGAGAAGGACAAAGACGCCGCAGGCGGTCAGCATGGCGGCGGGGTTGAGGAGGCACCATTCGAGGATGCCTTTATAGCCGTGGCGCAGACGCTCGAACTGATGGTCGAAGCGCTGGTGCCAGCGCCAGATCCAGTTGGTCTTCTCTTCCGCGCGGGAGGCGGACTCGTCCTGGTAGAGCTTGATCTCAGCCGGGAGGAGGAAGTGCATCATGGTGGGGACGAGGGTTCGGGAGAGGAAATAGGAGGCCAGCATGGCGAAGGCGACGGCCATGGCGAGCGGGGTGAAGAGGTATTTGGCGGCACCGGTGAGCAGGACGACCGGGATAAAGACGATGCAGATGGAGAGGGTGGAGACGAAGGCGGGTGCGGCGACCTGCTGAGCGGAGTCCAGGATGGCGCGGACGAGCGGCTTTTTCTCGGCCATGTTGCGGTGGGTGTTTTCGATTTCGACGGTGGCGTCGTCGACCAGAATGCCGACGGCGAGAGCCAGGCCGCCGAGGGTCATGACGTTGATGGTCTCGCCGAGGGCGGTGAGGATGATGAGCGAGGTGGCGATGGAGAGCGGGATGGAGGTGCAGACGATGAGGGTGGAGCGCCAGGACCCCAGAAAGAGCAGGATCATGAGACCGGTGAGGAGAGCGGCGATGGTGGCTTCGCGGGCAACCTCGGAGATGGAGTCGCGGACGAAGATGGACTGATCGAAGATGGGAGTGATGGTGAGGGCGTCGGGGAGACCTGCGCGGATGCGCGGTATCGCGGACTTTACGCCGGAGACGATATTGAGGGTGGAGGTATTGCCGTTTTTGAGCACGGTGAGGAGGGCGGAGCGCTTTCCGTCCTGCCGCACGACGTTGGTCTGCACGGCGTAGCCTTCGCGAACCTGGGCGACATCCTTGATGTAGACGACGGAGCCGTTGGCGGCGCGGATGGGCAGATCGTTGAGGGCGGAGACCTCATTGGGGGAGGAGTTGAGCTTGACGACCCACTCGCGATCGCCGAAGCGGGCGGTGCCGGCGGGAAGGATCAGGTTCTGCTGGTTAATGGCGAGCGAGACATCGGTGGCAGAGAGGTGCTGGGCGGAGAGCAGATTGGGATCTGTATCGACCTGGATCTGACGGACCTTACCGCCGTAGGGCAGAGGAACAGAGGCACCCTGCACGTTGGCCAGGCGAGGCCGGATGAAGTTGGTGCCGAGGTCGTAAAGCTCCTGTTCACTGAGGCCTTCGCCGCTGAGGGAAAGCTGGACGATGGGAACGCTGGAGGCATCGTACTTGATGATCAGTGGGGGAAAGCTGCCGGGGGGCAGGATGCGCAGGATGGTCTGGACGACGGAGGTGACCTGGGCGAAGGCGAGCTCGACCTTGACGCTGGGCTGGAAGTAGACCTTGATGACGGAGACGCCCTGGTAGGACTCGGACTCGGAGTGCTCGATATCGTTGACCGTTGTGGTGAGGGCGCGTTCGCAGACAGTAACGATGCGGCCTTCCATCTCATTGGGGGTGAGGCCGGAGTAGGTCCAGACGATGGTGACAACTGGAATGTTGATGTAGGGAAAGATGTCTTTCGGGGCTTCAATGGCGGAACCGAGGCCGAGCAGAAAGATCAAGAGCGACAGAACGACGAAGGTATATGGACGGCGGAGAGCGAGCTTGACGATCCACATATTGGGTCACTGTGCTTTCGTGGGGCTAGATCTGTAACGGGCTAGATTTAAGGACGAACGATGAGCGCGGAAAGTCTGTCCCGCCCGGCCGTTCGGAACGACCCGTTTTGGCCGGCCTGCACGATCAAACGAGAGATGTGCGTGATGCTGAGAGCTACGGCTGGTGAACTAATTTCCTGGGGAACGAGAACGAAAGCAGGTCCGCACGGGACGAGAGCGGACAGGACGGCAGTAAAGCAGAGACGAACAGACGGGTGTTAGCGGGCCTGGGAGATCTTTGTGACGGAGGCAGTGCGGACCTCGGCTGGGTCCTGTCCGGGGGCGCCGGCCTCACAGCGCTTGAGGATGGCAGTATGGAGGCGCTGCTGAAACTCGACCGAGAGGGTATAGATCTCATTATCGCGGTAGACCTCAATCGTCTTCCGCGTGGTGTCGAGCACGACCTCGCAGTGATGACAGGCCGCAGAGTGCTCGCGAACTTCCTCGAGAAGATCCGGACTGATGTGTCCGTCGAAGTAGTCGGTCAGCTTGCTGAGGAAGTCTGTGCAGGTCATGCCGGGAGGCCCTCTTCTTTGCGCTTCTTGAAGTAACGGCTGAGACGCTCGCGAAGTTGCAGGCGAGCGCGCAGCAGTCGTGATTTTACCGCAGGGACACTTAGGTTGAGCGCCTCCGCGGTTTCTTCGGTCGACAGATGTTCGATGTCGCGGAGGGTGAAGACGGTGCGAAAACCTGGGGGTAGACCCTGAATGGCGCGACGGAGGATGTCTGAGAGCTCGCCCTGGTCGAAGATCTGCTCGGGATTGGGGCGCCACTCGGCGAAGTCACGGGGGATGCTGCCGTCTTCGGTCTGGACGTCCTGGTCCATGGAGACGGTCTTCGAGGTCTTGCGCTTGCGGAGGCGCATGAGGCTCTCGTTAACGGCGATGCGGGTGAGCCAGGTGGAGAATTTGGAGTTGCCCTGGAACTGGTTGAGCTTCTCATAGGCCTTGAGGAAGGCGTCCTGGGTGATGTCTTCGGCGTCCTCGCGGTTCTGGGTGATGTGCTGAGCGACACGGAAGATCTGCCGCTCGTACTGGCGGACGAGCTGGGCGAAGGCGGCGGCGTCTCCGGCGCGGGATCGCTCGACCAGGGCAACGTCGGGGTGAATCTCTTCAATTCCTGGTGTTTCAATGACAGGCATAGGCAAAAGATGCAGGAACCCGGGCGACGAGCGCGGAATTGCGATCGAGGCGCGGAGGTTCGGCAAGGTCCATAGTAACTGTTGGACATGGGCGATCCCAAGTTCAAGCGACGGCGAAGGAGGAGTGCTGAGGCTGGAAACGTATCCGTCGAGATTCCGCTTGCGTGGACTCAAGCGCCAGGGC
>CAXTRT010000103.1:0-6166 GCA_964246835.1 uncultured Acidobacteriaceae bacterium
ACACCCGCCAAGAACAATCGTCCAACAACACTCCTTCGGTTTGTCATTCTGAGCGAAGCGAAGAACCCGCTTCTTTTGTTGTCATTCTGAGCGCAGCGAAGAACCTGCTTCTCTACCGGGAACCCCAACACCCGCCAAGAACAATCGTCCAACAACACTCCTTCGGTTTGTCATTCTGAGCGAAGCGAAGAACCCGCTTCTTTTGTTGTCATTCTGAGCGCAGCGAAGAACCTGCTTCTCTACCGGGAACCCCAACACCCGCCAAGAACAATCGTCCAACAACACTCCTTCGGTTTGTCATTCTGAGCGCAGCGAAAAACCCGCCCTTCTTGTTGTCATTCTGAGCGCAGCGAAGAACCCGCTTCTCTACCCAAAACCTCCAACACCTACCGGGAACAATCGCCCAACCACACTTTCCTCACCGCACCCATCCAGTAAGCTAAACCCATGTCCCTGGAGATCGTCCTAGCCCTCTTCGAGTACCTCGTCATGGTCCTCTCGATCTCCATCCATGACGCCGCCGAGGCCTGGACCGCCTCCCGCCTCGGCGATCCCACCGCCCGCATGCTCGGCCGCATCACCCTCAACCCCCTGCGCCACTACGATCTCTGGGGAACCGTCCTCTGGCCCCTGCTCTTCCTCTTCCGCAGCCCGCTCGTCATCGGCTGGGGCAAGGACGTCCCCGTCACCGACCGCAACCTGCGCCGCCCCGATCAGGTCAACCTTATCCATCTTTCCGGCCCCGCCGCGCAGATGCTCACCGCTACCCTCTGCCTCATCGTCCTCGTCGTCCTCAAGCACCTCAGCCCCGCCGCCGCCGGCTCGCTCACCATCGTTCCGCTCTACGCTCTCCGCGCCCCCGTCATCCCGCCCAGCACCCTGCCGCCGCTCTTTCCCATCATCCTTCTGCTCTACCTCGGCATCCTGGTCAACATCCTTCTCTTCGCCTTCAACCTCATGCCGCTCCCCACCCTCGACGGCGGCAAGATCCTCCGCTACTACCTCCCCTACAACGCCGCCCGCCTCTACGACCAGTACAGCTTCTACATCACCATCGGCTTCCTCTTCCTCGGCTTCCGCCTCATCTACCTCATCTTCACGCCCATACTCAGCCTCTACCAGGGCCTGCTCGCCTCGTTGTAGATCCAGCCCTTGCCTCTTCGCCTTTCTTCCCTTGCCTTTCTTTCTTCCATTCCGAGCACCACGAGGAATCTACTTTTCGTCCGGACCGGCAAAAGTCTCACCATAAGCAAGCCCGCCTCTCGACTGAACGCCTAACCAGAAGCCGTCCTCTCGACCGGAGCGTAGCGAAGTGGAGAGATCCCGTATTCACTCCACCTCTCACCTCACCCGCAAGAAAAAGCCACACTCGCGGAACTCCCCTTCTTCAAAGAAGATTCACCACAAAAACCGCCTGTTCCGTATACCCAACGAAGCACGGCCAACGAAGCACAAAACCCTTACCCCTGCGGCACCGGAAATGGATTCCGCTCCCGAAACTGCACCTGGTGCCAGTACGGGTACGCCAGATCCACCTGGCTTGCTGCGTCGAGCGCCGCTACCTGCCCCTCGGTCAGCGTCCACCCCGTAGACGCCAGGTTCGCCCGCAACTGGCTCTCATTTCGCGCGCCGATGATCAGCGTCGAAATCGTCGGCCGCCGCAGCAGCCAGTTCAGCGCGATCTGCGGCACCGTCTTGCCCGTCTCCTCCGCAACCGCGTCGAGCGCGTCCACCACCCGGTACAAATACTCGTCATCTGGCCGCGGCCCCGCATCGACCACCGACTGGTTCTGCAGCCGGCTTCCCTCCGGCAGCGGCTGCCCCCGCCGGATCTTGCCCGTCAACCGCCCCCATCCCAGCGGCGACCACACCAGCGCCCCCACGCCCTGGTCCGCCGCCAGCGGCATCAGCTCCCACTCGTAGTCCCGCCCGATCAGCGAGTAGTACACCTGGTGCCCCGCATACCGCGACCACCCATACCGCTCACTCACGCTCAGCGACTTCATTAGCTGCCAGCCGGAGAAGTTCGATGCCGCGATGTACCGCACCTTGCCCTCGCGCACCATCGTGTCCAGCGTATTCAGCGTCTCCTCAACCGGTGTCGTCGCGTCGAAGGCATGCAGATGGTATACATCCACATAGTCCGTCCCCAGCCGCTTCAAACTGCGCTCGAGCGACTGCATCAGGTGGTAGCGGCTCGACCCCACATCATTCGGCCCCGCGCCCAGCCGGAACGTCGCCTTCGTCGACAGCAGAATATCCTCGCGCTTCAGGTGCGCCACCGCCCGCCCCAGCATCTTCTCGCTCCTTCCGCCCGAGTACACATCGGCCGTATCGAAGAAGTTGCACCTCGCCTCCATGCAGATATCGATCAGCGCACGCGCCTCCTCATCCGTCGTCTCGCCCCACGCCTTAAAGAACGCATCCCCCGCGCCAAACGTCCCCACACCGAAGCAAAGCTCCGGCACCTTCAACCCCGACCGGCCAAGCTGTCTGTAGTCCATAGCCGCTGAGATGATGCAGAGACCCTTCGCCGATGCATCCGCCCTCCAGGTAAAGAGCTGTCATCTCGACAGAACCTCCAAAGGAGGCCGTCCTCTCGACCGAAGCCGTGCAGCTTTATCGCACGGCGTGGCGGAGAGATCCCCGCATTTCGCATCTCAAACCCAGCTACTTACTAGAAGCCGTCATCTCGACCGAGCATCCGGGGTCCCCAACGAGCGTCTTTGCTCGGTGGGGTGGATCGCGAGCGGAGAGATCCCCGCATTCCGCCAGTCGCTGCACAAAGCTACATGGAGCGCCCTGCCGCAAACGTCGTATTGTTCCCAGTCACACCCCGCGGGCAAACTCCTCCCATGCCCGACCGCGGCTACGTGTACATCCTCGCATCCAGCTTTAAACACCTCTACATAGGTGTCACCTCCAGCCTGGAGCAACGTATCGCCGACCACAAGAATCACCGTCGCCCGAACAGCTTCACCGCCCGATACGCCATCGACCATCTCGTCTACATCGAGCGCCATCCGCTCCTCCTTGCCGCCATCGCTCGGGAAAAGCAGCTCAAACGCTGGTCACGCACCAAGAAAATCCGCCTGGTCGTAGCCACAAATCCCACCTGGAAAGACCTGAGCCTCGAATGGGGCAGCCCCATCGACCCCCCGCCAATCAACGACAACCCGCAATCCCACATCCTGCCCAAAAATTCTAACGACCTCATTCCTTACACGCCACCAACCTCCCAAAAAGGCCGTCATCTCGACCGAGCAAGCGGGGTCCCCAACGAGCGTCTTTGCTCGGTGGGGTGGATCGCGAGCGGAGAGATCCCCGTATTTCGCCCTTGCCGTCCGCACACAACCGACATTCGCTACCTTTCCCCTCCTCGCGCGTCTGCATAAGGGTGCTCATGAAGCGAAGAGACCTCCTTCGAGGATCAGCAGCGATCGCAGGAGCTGGCCTGCTCGAAGCCTGTTCCCCCTTGAAGCTGATGGCGACAGGTCTCACCGATCCCGCCCCGCTCGCCATCAACATCGCCTACGACCGCCCTGGCAACACCCTCCCCGCCAACTTCACCGGCCTCGGCTACGAGATCTCCTCCGTCGCCCGCAAAGGTCTGCTCGACCCGCACAACAGCGTCTACGTCGAGATGGTCCGCGCCCTCGGCAAAAGCGGCGTCATCCGCATCGGCGGCAACACCTCGGACTTCTCCCAATACGCCCCCGCCGGCCCCGCCGTCTCCTCGCCCAAAGCCACCGCCGTCTCCGCCGCCAACCTCCACGATCTCGGCGGCTTCCTTGAGGCCACCAACTGGCAGCTCATCTGGGGCCTCAACCTTGGCAGCGAGCGCACCCCCGAAACCCTCGCCAACGCCCTCGAGCAGGCTGAAGCCGTCGTCCGCATCGCCGGCCCGCGCCTGCTCGCCCTCGAGATCGGCAACGAGCCCGATCTCTTCGCGATCGAGCACCGCCCCAAACCCTACACCTACGACCTCTTCCGCCGCGACTTCGAGCCCGTCCGCGACGCCCTGCTCACGCGCCTGCCCAACGTCCCGCTCGCCGGCCCCGACGTCGCCGGCGCCACCGACTGGGTCGCAAAGTTCGCGGCCGACGAGAAGCCCAACCTCCGCCTGCTCACCCATCACTACTACCGCGGCGGACAAAGCTCCCCCACCAGCACCTCCGCCAGCCTGCTCGCCACCGACCCCAAACTCGCCCCCATGCTCGCCGCGATGAGCGCTGCCTCCACCGCCTCCGGCCTGCCCTTCCGCCTGTGCGAGGTCAACAGCTTCTCCGGCGGCGGCAAGCCCGGCGTCAGCGACACCTTCACCCAGGCGCTCTGGGTCCTCGACTATATGCTCCGCATCGCCCAGGGCGGGGCCGCCGGCGTCAACATCGAGACCGGCGTCAACCAGCTCGGCTTCATCAGCTCCTACTCACCCATCGCCGACGACGAGCACGACCGCTACACCGCCGCGCCCGGCTTCTACGGCATGCTCGCCTTCGCCCAAATCGGCGCCGGCCGCCTCCTTCCCGTCACCCTCGGCCCCACCGCCCTCAACCTCACCGCCTACGCCGTCGAGCGCTCCGTCGGCGATCGCTCTGGCAACGACACCGTCCTGATCGCCATTAATCGCGAAACCCTCACCCCAGCCTCCCTCCACCTCCCGCAGCGCCCCGGAACCAAAGCCAGCACTCTCCGCCTCGAAGCCCCCGCACTCTCCGCCACCAAAGGCGTCGCCCTCGGCGGAGTCCCCGTCTCCATGAGCGGAACCTGGCACGCCCCCCAGTGGAAGCCAATCCCCGCAGAGAACAACAGCTTCCGCATCGACCTATCCGCCGGCAGCGCCGTCCTGGTCCGGCTCACCCGCAGCTAGTTCAGCGTCATCGCTAGAGTTGTCATCCTGAGCGCAGCGAAGGATCCCCGCACCTCGCTTCGGGCTGCAACCCAGCTCAAGAAAGCTCCACCTTAAAAGAGTGTCCACCCGCAGTCTGCTCGCACCGGCACCCCCTCACGCCGGCTTATCCACCTGGCTCTGATACACCGCCTCCACCCCCTCCACCGTATCGATCTCCGCCACCGGCTTGTCCGTCCGGATCCGCAAAATCCGCGGAAATCGCAGTGCAAAGCCGCTCGCATGCCGGTCCGACCGCATCACGTTATTGAACGCCACCTCCAGCACAATCTGCGGCTCCACCGTGCGAAAGTGCCCGTTATCCTCAAGCGTGTGCGCCTGCAGCCACTCCGTCAGCTCCACGATCTCCGCATCCGTCACACCCGAATACGCTTTACCCACGTTCAACAGCTCGCCCTCCGCCCCGCGCACCGCAAACGTGTAGTCGCTCAGCAACTGCGACCGCCGCCCGCTGCCGAACTCCGCCCCCGTAATGACCACGTCGAGCGTCGCCAGCTCACGCTTTAGCTTCACCCACGCCAGCCCCCGACGGCCCGGCTGGTACACCGACGCCGCCGCCTTCAGCATCACGCCCTCATTCGCCCGCGCCCGCGCGTCGGCATAGGCGCGGTCGATATCCTCCGCGCTCTCCACCAGCCGCGACGGCGACAGCATCAACCGGTCCACACCCGCCGAGCCGCCCGGCTGCCCGCCCGCCAGCGCCTCCGGCGTATCCTCCCCAGTCAGAAATAGCGCCCCCTGCCCGGTCTGGAAGGCGGGCAGCTTCTGCGCCTTCACATGGTGCCGCTCCACACCTTCGATCGGCGAACACACCACCGCCTGCAGCTCTTCCACCAGCGACTCCAGCTTGTTCCGTCGATCTCGCAGCGACTGATCCAGCTGCAGCACACCCTCGGCAAACATCAGGTCGAACGCCATAAACACCACCGGCACCTGCCGCCGCATCTCGTTCGAGACCCGCTTGCGCCCGATCCGCTGCCCCAGCACCGCGAACGGCAGAGCGCGCGCCTGCTCATAGTCCCAGCCCAGAATCTCCCCATCCAGAATCATCCCGCCCACCGTCGTCTCACCCACCCGCGCGAACGCCTCTTCCAGCTCCGGAAAGCTCTCCGTAATCTCCTCCCGGTTGCGCGAGTAGATCGCCACCCGCCCCGCCTGCTGCCCATCCCCGCAGTGCACCTGCGCCCGCATCCCGTCGTACTTGTCCTCCAAAAACGCCTGCACTCCTGCTTCAGAACTTGCTGCAGCCGGCTGTCC
>CAXTRT010000104.1:0-6146 GCA_964246835.1 uncultured Acidobacteriaceae bacterium
CCGCCCACCCGCACCGGCTGGCTCAGCAGTGGAATCAGGTTCGCCGAGACCTGCAGACTGTTCGGATCAACCGACACGCGCCGGTACTGGAAGTCGTAGATCAGCGTGTCCGTCTTTGGGATCCGCTGCGTCAGCCGCACGTCGCCCTGCAGCGTCGACGCCGCGAACGTCGTGATGTTCTGCACGTTCGAGTAGCCGCCCGTCGCCGACGCCGTAAGGTTCGGGTTGCCGAACAGGTCCGGATTGCTGAACGTCAGCTGCGCGATCCGCTCCAGCAGGCCGTAGGTCGTGTGCAGCGTCAGCGACTCCTGCGTCCCCCGCAGATTGATCCGCCCTACATCGAGCGACACCCGCGGGCTGACTCCCGCGCGTCCATTCTGCGCGGTCACCGAGCCCGGTGTGATCCCCAGCAGGATTGCCGAGGCCGGCGAGATCATCCCCCGGCTCGGCGTGCCCGTCTGTGCCTCAAAGCCGAAGCCGTACGTCACATCCCACCGCTTCGCCTCTGTCAGCTGCAGCAGCACGTTCTTCTCCGGCAGCTGCCCGTTCGGGTTCTGCGTCACCGCCGTTACCTGATTAAAGAGCGCCAGGTTGTAGAGGTTTCTCTGCGTATCAAGCAGCGCTGTCTGGTCCAGCGGATCCTTCGCATGCACCAGGATCTTCGGGTTGACCACGTCCGTCCGCACATGGTTCTCACCGGACTTCAGCACCGTATCGATCAGCACATGCGGGCCTTCCGCCACCGTCAGCGTCACATCCGTCTTCGTCGGGTCCGCCTTGTCGACCGCCTGCTGCACCGTCACCTTCGACTGCTCAAACCCCTGGCTCAGGAAGTAACTCTGCACCACATCCCGGTCGCCCGAAAGCGTAAGCAGCGAGAATGGCTGGCCGCTCTGCGTGTTCAGCATGCCCCGCACCGCGTCCTCCCGCATCGGGTCCACGCCATCGAGCGCAATCGTCCCAAACGTCTGCTGTGGCCCTTCCACCACCGTGTACTTCACACTCACGTCCGCTATCTTCAGCGGCTTGCCGTCCTTGATGTCCACATCGCCGATCGTCGGCGTCACCTTCGTCTGGTTGAATCCATTCGCCCGGTAGATGCCTTCGATTGAGGCGATATCGTTCTGCACCAGCGCCTGGCTATAGCGTCCGCTGCGCAGATACGCGTCCGCCTTCTGCACCCGCAGCCGCTCCCGCAGCAGGTCGTCGCTGAAGTACTTGTTGCCCGCGAACGTCACGTCCAGCACCTTGTGCTTCACGCCCTTGTCCGCCGTGTAGATCACGCGTTCAGCGTTCGTCCCCTCGCCCAGCACCTTGTACTCGACCTTCGCGTCGAAGTACCCCTGCTGCTGCAGAAACTCGCGAATGTTATGCGATCCTTCGTTCAACAGATCGTTGTCGATCGTTCCCTCTTCAAAGATCGGAATCAGCAGCTTCAGACGCGGCTTTGAAACCTTCACGCCTTCGATCAGAACCTTAACCTCCGGCCCCTGATTCGCCGTAAAGGTGTAGTTCAGCCGATCGCTTGCCGCGTCATACGTTGACTTCGTCAACGTAATCGTCCCCTCCAGCCGGTCCTTCTTCTGATACACGTCCCGCAGATTGCTCAGCGCGTTCGACGTCGTATCCCGCGTCACCTTGCTCTTGAGCTTCAGCTTGCCCTTTTTGCGAAACTCCTTCTCGGTCAGCCCCGGATCCTGCCCCGCTACAACCACATCGCCCACGCGCGCCTGCGGCCCCAGCGTGACCGTGTACACCACATTGACCTGCTTGGTATCGCGGTCCCGCACCGTCTCGGACGTAACCTTGGACTCGTAGTACCCGTTCTGCTCGAGCGTCTGCCGTATCCCGTCCGCCCCCGCCGGCACCTGGCTCGGTGAAAACGGAGTCCCCGGATCCAGCTTCGACGCAAACTCCAGCAGCGACGTCAGCCGATCGCTCTTGACGTTCTTCACCGTTACCCGGCCCACAAAAAAGCGCGGCACCCCGGCGAACGTCAGGGTCACACCATCGCCATTCGCCGTCGCCCGCACCGCGATGTCCCGATACAGCCCGCTCGCAAACAGCCTCCGCGTGCTCTCGCGCACCAGGTCCGGCTCAAGCGGCTGCCCCGGCTTCTGCGACAGCTCCTCCGGCAGCGTCTCCGTACTGCTGAAGACAACGCCCGAGAACACAATCTTCGTTACCATCCGGCCCTTATAAGCCCACAGCGATCCCTTTTCTCCAACCGTCAACTCACGGATCGCTTTGCCTTTAATCACCTGGTCCGGCGTCGTCTCCGCCGGCGTCGCGGAGTTCGTCGGTTCGCTTGCAGGCGTGGAGGTCTGCCCCTGCGCCGCGGGTATCGGGCTGGTCGCGGGCGTTCCACTCTCAGACGGAGCCGGTGTGCTGGCCGGCGTGCCTCCAGGAGTCTGTGCGCAAACATAGCCTCCACCCATCAGCACCAGCCACAGCAGAGCGCACGCCGTCCCGGACCCTCGGCTCGGCAGCCGGTATCCTGACCCGTCACTCACCCTCGTCGCCACTGCTGCATCGACCCGGCCCAACAAACCCACTCTCTCTCCTTGAATCAAGGCGAACGATTCACCCATTTCTTGATCTACGTGCCATCTCCACCGGCAGACGTGCGTACCTGCTGCTCTTGCTAGATACGGAGCGAACTCTGCGATGCACTCCGGCGTGCTCTCTTTCCCATGCGAACTTGGCGCCGGCTGCTGGTCGGGCTACACCGCGGCGTCGCGCGCACAGCCCCTCTATACTATCGAGAGCGGGGCTTTCCGTCTTCGTCGGAATCAGCGCGGCTACTAGAAGACTTTTACGCCACTTCAGCCTCTCAACATGCAGCCCGTTGCACCATGAGCTTCCCAAAGTACCCCTCCTCCATACCGCCGACCTCAGCGCTAATTCCAGACCGCTACTCCCGCCAAATCCTCTTCCCGGGCATCGGAGACGCCGGTCAGCACGCCCTCGGCCGCGCCTGTGTCGCCATCGTCGGTGTCGGCGCCACGGGAGCCGCCTCCGCCTCGCTCCTTGCCCGCGCCGGCGTCGGCCGCCTGATCCTCATCGATCGCGACTTCGTCGAGCCCTCCAACCTCCAGCGCCAGATCCTCTTCGACGAGCAGGACGCCGCCGACTCCCTTCCCAAAGCCGAGGCCGCCCGCCGCAAGCTCCTCGCCGCCAACTCCTCCATCCGCGTCACCGCCCACATCGCCGACCTCATCCCCGCCAACATCCATGACCTCCTTGGCCCCGCCCATCTCATCCTCGACGCCACTGACAACTTTGAAACCCGCTACCTCCTCAATGACTTTGCCGTCCAGCAAGGCATCCCGTGGATTTACGCCGCCGCCGTCGGCGCCTACGCCGCCACCATGACCATCCTTCCCCGGCCGGCGCCAGACCCCCCAGAAGTTGTCATTCTGAGCGCAGCGAAGAATCCCCGTATTTCGTCTTTAATCACGGAGCGAAGCGATGCATCCTTAACCCCAGTCCCACCTCTCCCAGAAGCCGTCATCTCGACCGAGCATCGCGAGTGGAGAGACCCCTGTATTTCACCCACTGGCAAAGAGCAATACACCCCCACCGCCTGCCTCGCCTGCATCTTCCCCAAGCCGCCCACCGGCCCCGTCGAGACCTGCGACACCGCCGGCATCCTCTCCACCGCCGTCAACCTCGCCGCCTCTCTCCAGGTCACCGAAGCCCTGAAGATCCTCACCGGCCAGCTCCATCTCCTCCGCCGCACCCTCGTCTCCTTCGAACTCTGGCAGCCAGCAGTCGCCAGCCGCCTCGACCATGCCGAGATCTCCGCCGCCACCCCACGCCCCGGCTGCGAGGTCTGCGATCTCCGCCGCTTCACCCATCTCTCCGGCACCCTCCGTCCCCACATCACCCTGTGCGGCCGCGACTCCGTCCAGATCCACGAGCACCATCGCCCCATCGATCTCGCCGCCATGCAGACCAGCCTCGCCACGCATCCGGAGATCACCGACGTCCGCTCGAACTCTCTCCTACTCCGCTTCCGCCGCGGCGCCCATACCCTCACCGTCTTTGCCGATGGCCGCGCCCTCATTCACGGCACCACCGACATCACCCTCGCTCGCACCCTCTACGCCCGCTTCATCGGCGCCTGAGTTCCGATCCCGCTCGTACCCTGCGGCCCTTCACCCACACGCAACCTTTCCCCCAGCCCCATCCTCTATCACAGCAGCAGGCCCAACCGGGTTGCGATAGGCTTGGAGACAGCCTGACACCACCTCGCACCACTTCTCCCAGACGGAGTCAGGCAAATGCACCTAGAAGGTCAACTCATGAATCAAGCAAAGCCTGTGCCTGGCTCGTTCAAACGAAATCCCCCCATCGCGGGAGAAGCCGAAGCAATCGAAGCGGCAAAGAACGGCGACGCCGAAGCCTTCTCCAAGCTCTACGCCCTGCATAAACGGCGCGTCTACACCCTCTGTCTCCGCATGCTCGGCAACGTCTCTGAAGCCGAGGACATGACGCAGGAAGCCTTCCTGCATCTCTTCCGCAAGATCGGCTCCTTCCGCGGGGAGTCGGCCTTTTCCACCTGGCTCCATCGCCTCACCGTCAATCTCGTGCTCATGCACCTGCGCAAAAAAGGCCTACAGCTGGTCTCGCTCGAAGAGACCATCAACCCCTCTGAAGAAGATGCCCCAAAACGCGACTTCGGCGCACGCGATCCACAGCTCTCCGGCTCGGTGGACCGCGTTGCTCTCGAGCGCGCCGTCGGCTCCCTGCCTCCCGGCTATCGCATGGTCTTCGTCCTTCACGATGTCGAAGGCTTCGAGCACAACGAGATCGCCACCATGCTCGAGTGCTCCACCGGCAACAGCAAGTCACAGCTGCACAAGGCCCGTCTCAAACTGCGTGAACTCCTGCGCCAGTCTGAAGTCCTTCCTCTTACCGCGCTCTCCGAGGTGCTCCAATGAACGACCCCGGCACATCCCTCAATCTGGACTCCATGACTCCGGACGACTTTCAGGCTCGTCTGCCTGAACTCTTCGCCGCCGGCAGCGGCCGCATCAGTGAGGACCCTCGCTTCACAAAATTTTTTCATGAGAACCCCACCTGCGAGGCCCTCGTTCGCGATCTCGAGTACATCGCCGACGCCGCCCGCCAGCTCCTCGATCCGGTCGTTGAAGAACCCAGCGACGCCGTCTGGGACAGTATCCAGAGCAAACTGAAGATCGCCGCCGTCGGCGAAGAACCAGCTTGATCTAGGCTCTTTTCCGTTTGTCGTTCTGAGCGCAGCGAAGAACCCGCTTCTTGCTCTTGTTTCTGTTTGTCACTCTGAAGTTTTATTGGTTTGTCATTCTGAGCACAGCGAAGAACCCGCTTCTCGCTCTTGTTTTTGTTTGTCATTCTGAGCGCAGCGAAGAATCCCCGCATTTCGCCTTTAACCCCGGAGCGAAGCGACGTACAAAAGCTCCCACAACACCATTTCCCTTGCATCACAACAAAAAACGGTCTACCGTACTCACAGCAATGAACACGAACCGCATGACCGGCCGATTTACCTACTGCTACTGGTGGTATCCAGCGGCTGCGGCAGGTTCGTGTCTCTCTAGCTAGACCTTCTAACAAGAGACTCTCTCCTCCACAGCCGCGACCCGCCAGGGTCGCGGTTTTGTTTTGTCCCTCACTCTCACCGGAGCCCGTCATGCAGACCCTGTCGATCGAAGCCACCGAAGCCGCTCTTCCAGCCCTTCCGCCCACCCTCACCCGCATCGTTCTCACCGGGTTTATGGGTGCCGGAAAATCCACCGTCGGCCGTCAGCTCGCGGCCCGGCTCGGCTGGAGCTTCCTCGATCTCGACGACGCCGTGGAAGAGCTCGCCGGCCTCTCCATCCCTAAGATCTTCACCACCCTGGGCGAACCTGCCCTCCGCCGCTTCGAGTCTCGCGCCCTCGCCCGCGCCCTCGCCCGTCCCCACACCGTCATCGCCCTCGGCGGCGGAGCCCCTGAAACCCTGGGCAACCGCCTCCTCATCGAGCAGACCCCCGGCACCGTCGCCATCTTCCTCGACGCTCCCTTCCCCACCCTCTTCGACCGCTGCATGCTCCAGGCCCTCAATCCCTCCGCCCTCACCGCTGAGGCCACCGTCCCTGCCCTCCTCACCCTGCTCACCA
>CAXTRT010000105.1:0-6142 GCA_964246835.1 uncultured Acidobacteriaceae bacterium
TGTCAGTGGTGTCGGGCTGGAGTGCGGGGCGGGCGGCGAGGCTGAGGGCTCCGCGGCGGGTAGCGGGATCGTGCACGGGGTTGAAGGCGTGGGAGGAGACGCTGACGGCGATAAGGCCGGGCAGGATGACGAGGAAGGGGAAGAACATCTTGGGGATGGCGGCGATGAGTGGGACGCGGCGGGCGGAGACCTCGGAGTCGGCGGCCATGGCGCGCTGGATGACGAGGAAGTCCGTACACCAGTAGCCGAAGGAGAGAACGAAGCCGAGGCCCATGACGAGGCCGAACCACTCGACGCCGAGGGGGTTGGTGTTAGCGTGGCCGAGGCCTCGCCAGGAGTGAACCATGGAGATGGGAAGAGACTGCTTGATGGCGGCCCAGCCGCCGATGTTGCCGTGCTGCGCGCTGACGCTGCGGAGGCCGATCCAAACGAGCGGAAGGAAGCCGGCGACGATAAGGAAGAACTGCAGGACCTCGTTATAGATGGCGCTGGTGAGGCCGCCCAGGAATATGTAACCGAGGACGATCAGCGCGGAGAGGATGATGGAGACGTGGAAGATGTAGCGGTCGGGCATGAGGCCGTGAAAGAGGCCGAGGGTCTGGATAAGCAGGGCCATGGCGTACATGGAGATGCCGGACGAGAAGACGGTCATGACGGCGAAGGAGACGGCGTTGAGGGCGCGGGTCTTCTCGTCGAAGCGCATGCGGAGGTACTCGGGGACGGAGCGGGCTTTGGACCCGTAGTAGAAGGGCATCATGAAGATGCCGACGAAGACCATGGCGGGGACGGCGCCGATCCAGTAGAACTGGCTGGTCATGATGCCGTACTTGGCCCCGGAGGCGGCCATGCCGATGACCTCCTGCGCGCCGAGGTTGGCGGAGAGGAAGGCGAGGCCGCAGACCCAGGCGGGGATGGAGCGGCCGGCGAGGAAGAAGTCGTTCGAGGTGCGCATGTAGCGCTTGAGGGCGAAGCCGATGCCGAGCACAAAACCGAAGTAGACCAGCATGATGAGCCAGTCGATAGGAGAGAGCGACACGGGAGATCCTCGAATCGAAGTGTGTTTCCGGCTGCGGGAGACATCTCCGGCGACGTAACGGTTCCAAAAGAGTAGCGCGAAGACGGTGTGAGAATTTGTATCGCTTATGGTACGCGAAGCACGCAGCGGCTCGTTTGCGCATCCAAAGCTCACAAGAGCAGCGAGAGCGCGCGCTGAGAGTGCGTCGAGAATGCGCTAACGCTCACGACTGTATGCATGAAGAGCCCATTGGAGCAGCCAGCTGTATGGATCGTCCCGCTATTTTGTTGATTGACGATAACGCGGTTCAGGCCGCGATACGGCAGACGATTCTGCGGCGTGCCGGATACCACGTGATTGCGGCGCTGAGCCCGCTGCGGGCGCTCGAGCAGTTTCGCCAGAACAGCTTTCCGGAGCGAATCGGGCTGGTGATTACGGATCACCTGATGCCGGAGATGAATGGGGCGGCGTTTACGCGGGAGCTGCGCGCGCTGGCACCGGCGATGCCGGTGATGGTGATCAGCGGGCTTGAAGAGGCCGAGGACGAGTACGAAGGGCTGCAGGTGACGTTCCGGATGAAGCCGTTGATGCCGGATATGCTGCTGGCGAATGTGGATACGCTGCTACCGACGGTTTAGTGCCCTCCTGATGATGCACTGAAAGGTCCATCCGCCGGACGTTGCGGAGGGGGTGCCCGGCTGAGAGAATAGAGCCTGGAGGCTTATGCCAATCCATCCCATGCCGGAGTTCGGCAGCTTTGCGCTGCTGCTGTCGCTTGTTCTGAGTGCATATACGCTGGTGTTCGGCGGGGTCGCGTTGTGGCGGCAGAGAGTAGCCGGCGAGGCTGGGGATCCGGCGGCGGACCGTCTGGGCGAGACGGCCCGGCGGGCGGGGCTGGCGAGCTTTGTCGCGGTGAGCGGCGCGGCGTTCGCGCTGGTGTGGGCTTCCTATACGAACGACTTTTCCGTCCAGTACATCCTGCACCATACCAATCGGGCGCTGCATCCGGCTTACAAGTTTTCGGCGCTGTGGTCAGGGCAGGAGGGGTCGCTGCTGCTGTGGGCGTGGCTGCTGGCGACGTATGGCTTTGTGCTGCGGCTGAAGCACCGGGTGGATGTGCGGCTGAGCGCGTATGCGTCGACGATTCTGGCGGGGGTGCAGGTGTTTTTTCTGCTGCTGCTGAACTTTGCGGCGCCGCCGTTTGCGATCGAGCCGGGGCCGATGGCGCAGGACGGGTTTGGATTGAACCCGCTCTTGCAGTATCCGGAGATGGTGATTCATCCGCCGATGCTGTACCTGGGGTATGTGGGATTCGCGGTGCCGTTTGCGTTTGCGCTGGGCGCGCTCATGATGCGGTACCCGGGCGAGAAGTGGATCCACATTACGCGGCGATGGACGATGGTGACGTGGTTGTTTCTGACCTGCGGGATCGTGCTGGGGATGCACTGGGCGTATGCGGTGCTGGGCTGGGGCGGATACTGGGGATGGGATCCGGTTGAGAACGCGTCGCTAATGCCGTGGCTGACGGGGACGGCGTTTCTGCACTCGGTGATGATGCAGGAGAAGCGCGGGATGATGAAGAGCTGGAACGTGTGGCTGATCTTCTCGACCTTCATGCTGACGATTCTGGGGACGCTGCTGACGCGGTCGGGGCTGGTGCAGTCCGTGCACGCGTTTGCGCAGTCGTCGATCGGCAACTGGTTTTATGGGTTCCTGCTGATTACGTTTGCGGTGTGCCTGTTTACGTTCTTCCGGCAGCGCGACCACCTAAAAAGCGAGAACCATCTGGAGTCGCTGGTAAGCCGGGAGACGAGTTTTCTGTTCAACAACCTGGTGCTTTTGGCGGCGTGCTTTACGGTGCTGTGGGGCACGCTGTTCCCGGTTTTGAGTGAGTATGTGCAGGGGTCTAAAGCTACTGTCGGTGCGCCGTTTTATAACCGGGTGAATCTGCCGATCGGCCTGGCGCTGCTGCTGCTGACGGGCGTGGGGCCGCTGCTGGCGTGGCGGTCGACGTCGCTGAAGACGATCCGGCGGAACTTTGTGCTGCCGGGGATTGCGATGGTAGTGGCGTGCGCGGGGCTGATAAGCGCGGGCGTGCGGCCGTGGAAGGACGGCGACGACTGGCAGACGACGCTCTTCAGCCTGATGGCGTTTACGCTGGGCGCGGGCGTAATTACGGCGATCTCGGCGGAGTTTCTGCGCGGTGCGGGTGTGGTGCGGACGCAGACCGGGCGCAATCTGTTCAGTTCGGGCATATTGCTCGTCCGGCGGAACACCCGACGGTATGGCGGATACCTGGTGCACTTCGGGATCGTGGTGATGTTTATCGGGATTGCGGGCGGCGCATTCAACCAGCAGCACGAGCAGGAGATGGGCTTCGGCGACCAGATGACGCTGGGGCCGTACCGGCTGGTATGCCAGAGCTTTACGCAGGACTCGAACGCGAACTTTGACACGGAGTATGCGCTGCTCGATGTCTATAAAGGCGGCAAGAAGATTACGCAGATGGCGCCTGAGAAGCGGTTCTACCAGGCGAGCCAGACGAACTCGACTGTGGTGGCGAACCACTCGACGCTGGCGAGCGATCTGTATGTGATCTACGAGGGTAAGAACCCGGATACGGACCGGCCGATCATCAAGGTGTTTTTAAACCCGCTGATCAACTGGATCTGGATTGGGGTGGGGATTGTGGCGTGCGGTACGCTGGTTGGTCTGGCGCCGAACCTGCTGCGGTCGGCGCAGCGGGTGACGGCGCGGGTTGAGGTGCTAGCCGAGGCGGAGGTGCATCATGCGTAAGACTTTCCTGCTGACGCGAGGCCGCTGGCTGCAGGCGCTAGCGGCTTGCGTGATGGCGGTGGTGATGCTGGGCGCGGACAGTCCTGAGGGACGGTTCAACCGCATCGGGCACAACATGATCTGCATGTGCAGCTGCGGGCAGATTCTGCTCGAGTGCAACCATGTGGGATGTCCGGTTTCGCCGAAGATGATTGAAGAGCTGCAGACGCAGGTGGGGTCTGGGCTGCCGCAGGAGGGTGTCTTCAACTGGTTTGTGGCGAAGTATGGCGCGGTGGTGCTGGCGGCGCCGAGCCGGGGCGGGTTCGACCGGGTGGCTTGGATCATGCCGTTTGCGGTCACACTGATGGCGACGCTGGGAACAGGCGTGCTGGTGCGGCTGTGGACGCGGCGGCGCGAGCCGCAGATGGCCGCGCTGGGGCCTTACGCGCCGGGGACGCTCGAGCACAGCTCGGTGCGGGATCGGATTCGGCGGGAGACGGAGTCCTAAGCATTTCTCCTGATGCTGAGCCTCTGTTTTGCTGTAGTTGAGGCCATTTTCCTTGATAGGAAATGGCACGGGCGAATACGGCCCAAGATACTCTTTCAGGAGAGATGCCATGATGGGAACGATTGCGGCCCTGGTGCTGACGCTGGTGTTGTTCGGGTATGTGTTCTGGCCGCAAGGCCGGCTGTTTCAGCAGCGGGCAAAAACGCGGCTGGACTACCTGGAAGAGCGCAAGACGACGGTGTACGACAATCTGCGGGATCTGAACTTTGAGTACCAGGCGGGCAAGTATCCGGAGGAGGACTATCAGACGCAGCGGGCGGGCCTTGAGGATGAGGCGGCCGGGATTTTGCACGAGATGGATGTGCTTGAAGGACGCGCGGGGTAGAGGCAGCGTGGACGGTAGACTGGAAGGTGTGATGTCTTTCTCTTTCAAGCTGAAGATTCTAGCTGTGGGTGCGGTTCTGGCGAGTTCGATGGCTGTCGCACGGGCTGAGTCGATCAGCGGTGTGGTGACGAACAAGACGACGGGCAAGCCGGCGGGCAACGACGATGTGGTGCTGCTGCGGCTGGCGCAGGGCATGCAGGAGAGTGCACGGACCAAGACGGACGCGCGCGGGCGCTACACGATCGAGGTGCCGGAGCAAGGACTGCACCTGGTTCGGGTGACGCACGATAAGGCGAACTACTTCAAGCCGGTGCAGCCGGGGGCGCAGGGCGCGGTCGACGTGGACGTGTTTACGGCGGCGGCGAAGGTGAACGGCGTGGCGGCCGAGGCGGACGTGATCCGGCTGCAGACCGATGAGAGCGGAAAGACGCTGAAGATCGTTGAAAACTTCTTTGTGAAGAATGACTCGACGCCGCCGATGACACAGTTCTCGGACAAGCCGTTTGAGTTTTATCTGCCGGCAGGCGCGGTGGTGCTGGGCTCGGCGGCGCTGAGCCCGGGTGGGATGCCGGTGCAGGCGGCTCCGGTGCCGCTGGGCGATGCGAACCACTATGCATTCATCTTTCCGATCCGGCCGGGCGAGACGCGGTTCCAGGTGACGTACACGCTTCCCTACGCGGGCAGCCTGCTGCTAACGCCGAAGCCGGTGATGGTGACGGACACGATCGCGGTGATGATGCCGAAGAGCATGACGTTCAAGGGCGGGGCCTCGACGAGCTACAACCCGGTGACGGAGGAGACGACGGCGCAGACGTATGTGGCGCGGAACGTGTCGCCCTCGCAGCCGCTGGGCTTCACGGTGAGTGGGACAGGGCAGATGCCGCGGGATACGCCGGCTCCGACGTCGGACGCGGCGGGCGGAGGACCAGCGGCCGGCGGACAGGATGCCGCGGGAGGTGGCGGGACGGCTGCGAGCGATACACGGCCTGGCGGCGGGCTGGGGAATCCGGTTGATCCGGGAGCGACGAATGATCCGTGGGCGAAGTATCGGTGGTGGATCATCGGCGGGCTGGGTCTGGTACTGGCGGCGGGCGCGGGTGTGATGCTGAAGCGGCCGGTTCCAGGCGGCAGCGGGGATGCCGGGGGGTTTGGACCGGGGCATGGCGCTGGTGCTGGGAACTCTACCTTAATGGTGCTGAAGGAAGAGATGTTTACGCTTGAGACGGAGCGGCTGCAGGGCAAGATCAGCGAGGCGGAGTATGCGGAGCATAAGCTGGCGCTCGAGCAGGTGCTGCGGCGGGTGTTGGGGCGGACGAGTGGATCTGCCGGGAGCGGCGGGACTGTAACTGCGAAGGCGGAGCCGATGGCGGCGGATCTGGCGGCGCGCAGCGGGTTGAAGAGCTGACGGTGCGGGCGGGGCTGCGGGTGGAGGTGTTGGAGGCGGCGGAGACGATCGGCG
>CAXTRT010000106.1:0-5911 GCA_964246835.1 uncultured Acidobacteriaceae bacterium
TCACGAAGACGGACGAGTGCGCGGGCGGCGGCGGCTATGGCGCGAACGATGGGGGAGTCGGCTTCGGTGGGCTCGGTGCCGGGTGGGTAGGGGAAGGGGAAGGTGTCGAAGGTGGAATCTGGGGTGTAGCGGAAGCCGCTTTCTACTTCGCGAAGCTGGGTGCCTTGTGATCTTGCCCACGATTCGTGTGCAGATGAATGAAGAATGCCGAAGAAGTAGTCATCGTCTCGTGCAAAGACGAACGTACCTTGATTTGAAATCGTGTCCGATGTAACCCAGACGAAAACGCGGTGTTTTGATGTCGCTGGACTCGCGATGTACCGGTGCTTATTCCCGATGGCAGATCTCATCCTTGGCCGCGGCTCCGCATAGATCCACCAATTCTTACGATAAGACTCGCGGTTATTCGCCTGCCTTATAGGGAAAACGTTTGCCTTCAAATAGTCGAATGGCAGCTCGTACAGAGATGCCATGCCTTCCGGCATATTTACACCAAAGTCAATAGTCCAGAGCTTGCGAGATCGACCGGTAAGGTCAACTCCACTTAAAACTCGCTTAACGACGTCCTTGTTTGTTCTTCCGTTCACATTCATCGGCGCTCTAAGGAATCGTTGTGCCAAGTCATCATCAATGTCAAAAGGTGCTTTGGGCGAAGGACCCATAAAGCACAAATGCTTGTTCTCTGCTAAGGGAGCAGCGTTCGTGATGTCCAATCCCGTGCTTAGATTTGTGTGGATTTGGCTGACAGCGATGCCATTCAAGTACTTTTCAGTTTCCTGACCCCTATCGAAGGCGACCATCGAGATGTGGACGATTGCTCCAGCATTGAGCCACACGCGGTCCGAAAGTGCCCAGAAGATATTTGCACTTTCCTTAACTCTTGCTAGGGTTTTCCTGTTTGCACCACCACGAATGCCTTGGGTCGCAAGTAAGCCTACCCTTGCTGTGTTTACTCTCGATAATTGCGCCCTGGACTTTTCAAACCAGTAGCAAACAAAGTCAGCCGTGGGTTCCACACGCTGCTCATACAACCCAAAAAGATCGTCGATATAAATGTTCCCGAGCTCATTTCTAACTCTGTTCCCACCCAAAAATGGTGGGTTGCCGATGATGAAGTCGGCTGTGGGCCAGGTGGGTTCGTAGGGTTTGCCTTCAGCGTCGTAGCGGAGGATGGCGTCGGCGTGTTCGATGTTGGGGAGTTTTTCGAGGATGGGTTCGCGGTCCTGGGGGATGCCGTGTTCGTGCTTCCACTGGAGGAAGCCGATCCAGACGACGATGGAGGCGAGCTCGTGGGCGTAGAACTCGATCTCGATGCCGAAGAGCTGGGAGGGCGAGACCATGTGGTCGCGGGCGTAGTTGGCGGCGAGGGGGAGGGCGTTGGCCGTTGCGAAGGCTTGCACCTCGTTCCAGAGATCGAGCAGGCGGCGAAGGGCGAGGTAGAGGAAGTTTCCGGAGCCGCAGGCGGGATCGAGGACGCGGACGGCGGCGAGCTCGTCGATGAAGGCGGCGATGCGGTCTTCCGCGGGGCGGCGGGTGGACCGGAGGATGCGCTGGCGGGTTGCCGGTGCGGTGGTTGCTCCCTGCTCGGCGGCGAGGTCAACGCGAACGGCGTCGCGGACTTCGGCCCAGCGGCGCTCGAGCGGGCGCATAAGGACGGGCTCGATGAGGAGGAGGATGTCTTCGGCGGAGGTGTAGTGGGCGCCGATGAGGGAGCGGCGTTCCTTATTGAGGGAGCGCTCGAAGAGGGTGCCGAAGATTTCGGGGGCGACGTGGGACCAGTCGTAGTTTTGGGAGACCTCGTGGAGGATGCCGAGGTCGGCGGTGTCGAGCTCGATGACGGCGTCGGAGTCGAAGAGGCCGCCGTTGAAGTACTTGATGGAGTGCTCGCCGAAGATACTGTCGGGCTCGCTCATGGCGGCGAAGAGGAGCTTGAGCTTGCGAAGGAACTTTTTGGGCAGGAAGCGGTCGTTGCTTTGGATGAGGCGGCGGAAGAGATGGTCGGGGAGGAGACCGATGGAGTCGGCGAAGAGGCAGAAGAGAAGCCGCATGAGGAAGTGGGCGATCTCTTCGCGGGTGTAGATGGGGGCGTCAGTTAGGGCGCGCTTTTCGATTTCGAGGCGCTCGGCGAGGCGAGAGAAGACCTTGGCGGCCTCCTGGGTGACGAAGGCGTCGGTGCGGTTGGGACGGAGGGCGCTGGTGTCGCCGAAGAGGGCGCGGAGGACCTCGAAGGGAGGAAGGGGGCAGGTGGCGGTGGGCTTATTGCGGAGAAGATCGTCGAGATCGAAGGCGTAGACGCGCTTGCTGGTGGAGGTGAAGTTGGTATGGATCTGAAACTGGATGAGATCGCAGACGACGAGAAGGGGTGGGTTGAGAAGGTCTTCGCGGTAGTCGTTGATCTGGCGGTAGGCGGCTTTGAGATCCTTGTGCTGGTGCTTGCCGTTGGCTTTGTACTCCCAGGCGAAGTGGTCGCGGAGCCAGACGTCGGCGTAGCCTTTGCCGCCGTAGGTTTTGGAGACCGGGCGCTCGAAGGTGTAGCGGTCGCCGGTAGGATCGATGTCGGTGGGGTGGGGTTCGCCGAGCGTATCGCAAAGATCGTTGAAGTGCGATTGTGCGGCGCTGCTTTCAGAGAGCGCATTGCGTTTCCAGCGCTGGACGAAGTCGGCAACGGAAAGAGACATCGGGTTGAGGATAGCGCGTTCTGGGGCATTCCTTCTGATGCTGTGGCGCTCCCCACGTGCTGTGGAGGCCATTTTCCTTGGAAGAAGATGGCATGCGCTCAGGTATCCCGCTTTACACCTTCAGGAGAGGTGTTCTAAGAGGCGACTAGAGCTCAGCCTCGGGTTATCGAGCAAACCGCGGCAGCGGCCGGCCCATGCCTGTACGGAGGGGCCGGCTGCTGGAGGAGGGTTATTGCCACTGGACGCCGGGGTAGAGGCTGGGGAGGCGATAGCCGCGGTAGGCCTGGTTGCCGGTAGCGTGGAGGTGCCAGATGGTTTGCGGGTTGGCGGTGCGGGTGACTTCGAAGATGTCGGAGTCGGTGGTGGAGGTGCCGGCCAGGTCATATTCGATATTGCCGTTTTTGAGCAGATTGGTGTTGCCGCCGAAGAAGCTGTAGAGGTTGGCGGGCAGGATCTGGTGGAAGGTGAGCGTGGCGGTTTTGGCGTTCTCGTCGATTTGGAAGACGGGGATGGTGGTGTATTGGCAGGGCGGCTGGCCGGCGGTGTTGCAGTTGACGCCGGTGGGGAAGACGCGGTCGTTGCCGTTATCCATGAGGCCGAGGGAGAAGACGCCGGCGCTCTGCGGGGTGAAGAGGGAGGGGAAGTGCTGGGCGTACTGCCAGTCGGTGGGGTCGACACCGTTTCCGAGGGTGAAGTCACCCTGGTAGCCGAGACGCCAGAGGATGCCGCCGGAGCCGACGCCGTCGCGGTAGTCAACTTTGACGACCCAGTTTTGACTGCGTATCGAGACGAGGATGTTGTGGTCGGTGGGGGAGTAGACGATAGCGTTGGTGTGGGTGAGGTCGGGAAAGCCCATGGGATGACGGTTGACGTCGAGGTGGTCGAACTCGTTCCAGACCCAGACTGGCTGGAAGTTCTGATCGAGGTCGATGACGACGTCGGCGAGGACGTTGGTGGTGCCGGGGTAGCCGGGGAGGTTGGTGAAGGGGCGGAAGATATTGGCGAGGACGAGGGTGTGACCGTTGGGCAGCGGTGTGACCTCGTGGTGGAACTCAAGCAGGTTGAGGTTATAGCCGTTTGCCTGGAGGCGGCTGCTGAGATCGGTGGTGGTGATCTGGCGGATGGTGTTGCCGGCGAGGTCGATCTCGCGGATGACGATGGGGACGTTGGGGGTGGGTGTGGGATTTGTAAGGGGAAAGGCGTTGCCCTGGCCGATGGAGAGGATGAAGTGGCCGTTGGGCAGAAGCTTGGCGCCCTCGATGGAGGTTCCGCCGTTGAACGGGAGGAGGTAGGTCCAGAGGACGTTGGCCTGCAGATCGGTGGCGACCAGGCCGCGGAGTTTGCCGTTGATGATGGTGAGCTGCTCGATGCCGGGTTGCGGGGTCATGCCGGCGGTGGTGGTTGCGGAGAGGACGGGAACGGCGGATGGCGCGCCGGGGGTGAAGGTGTGGTCGACGTCAGCGGCGGTTGAGCCGTCCGTAAAGCTGGCGACTGCTTGTAGGTGGTAGGGAGTGTTGGCAAGCATGCCGGCGACGAGGATGGAGACCGGACCGGCGGTGGCGGTGGACTGGGACGAGGTCTGGCGGCCATAGGCAGTGGTGGGGCCGAAGTCGATGGTGACGGACCCGGGCGCGGGCAGGTTGACGGTGTAGAGGGCGACCTGCGGGTTATTGGTGGTGGTGACGGTGCCGGCAGGGAGGGCGAAGCTGCCAGTGAAGGTCCAGGAGAGGCTGGCGGGGTTGAAGGCGACGCGGCGATCCTGGCGGAGGGTGAAGGTGCCTGTGCTGGTAAAGGCGGAGGTGGTTGGGACAGAGCCGAAGGTGGCGGTGGCGTCGATGACCAGGGTAGAGGGGCTGGAGCTGGTGACGGTGCCGACGACGTTCTGGCGGGGTGGGCCTGGGTTATCGATGTCCGCGGTGTAGGTGTAGTCGAACTGGTAGGCGGAGACGCGGGTGGAGGTTTGGAGGTGATAGGCGCCTATGGTGAGCTGCTGGGCGTTGGCGTGCAGGGTAAGGGCGGCCAGGCTGACGAGGCTGGCAAGCCTTAGCAGCGCCAGAGGACGAGAGAAGCGTTGCATCATGTGAGGTCTCCGGAAGATGAATCAGGTTTTAAGGGTCGGCAAAGCACAAGGTGGGTATTCGTGCGGCATACCCGTACGAGCAGGGGAGGCGGGATCCCGAAGCGGAGAGGGAATGGGAGTGCTACGACCAAGACTTACAGGCGACGACGGCGGATATGCCAGAGCGTGAGGGCACCGGAGCCGAGGAGCGCGAAGGATCCGGGTTCAGGAACCGGGGCTCCGGTCATGACAGGAGTTGAGGTTGTGGCCAGGGTCGAGGTGCCGGAGGCGATCTGGTTGAACGAGGAGTCGAAGACGGCGAAGGATTGGGCTCCAGGCGAGCCGGCGCCGGAGTAGAGGAAGTTGGCAGAAAACGGCCCCGTGAGGGAGGGATTGGAGACGCCGGCGACGAGGTCGAGCTCGCCATCGGCTGGAAGGAGGGGATCCGGTTGAAGGACGAAGCTGGTGAAGTCAGGATCGGCGGTGTTGCCGGCCGTAAGGGAAGAACTGGTGGCTTGAGGGAAGTAGATCGCGAGATCGTCACCTGCGATGAAGCTTCCGGCGAGGCTATAGCTGTAGTGCCACTCCGAACCTGCAACCTGGCTGGCGGTGAAGCTGACGGAGATAGGATCTGCGAAGGAGGGGATGGCGGCGAGACCGAAGAAGGAGGCGGCGAGGAGGCAGTTTCGCTTCAGCCTGGAGGACTTAAAGGCGGGAGGAGGTGTTTGGGCTGAGATCGAGGTGTGGCTGTGAGTGGTTGCCAGTAAGCCCATGGCAGACATGGAAGACATGAAGAACCCCCTGTAGTTTTGCTTATCGTAGCAAATTCATGGTTCCTTAATCGTCATAAAAGTGCGAGGTAAATGGGCGGTACCATTACTACATAGAAGGAGTTCAGGTAGCGGCGCAGGGTTAAACGCCGGACGATCCTCAGCGGCGAGAGGGGTTTCGGGTTGATGCGGAGGCTTTAGGCGGGCTGGGTAGAGCGTTGGGTTGGGGCTTGTTGCTTGCAGGCGAGGCACTCCTGCTCGTGGTTTATGCAGGGCTGTGAGGGCGACGTCGGGGCGGCGTGGTTATGGAGAGATAGGAGGACGGGGGCTGGGTAGAATAGGGTCTATGGCATTTCTCCTGATGCTATGGCGTTGTTCAAGTGCAAGGGAGGCCATTTTCCTTG
>CAXTRT010000107.1:0-5902 GCA_964246835.1 uncultured Acidobacteriaceae bacterium
GGACGGGGTCTGCGTCGGGGTTTGGGGCGAGGTAGCCAAGAGTCTAGGATACGGTATACGCGGGCTTGGTATCCTTGCAGTCAACACTGCGGGACTGAATTGCGTTTACCTCTCAAGGAGGGTCTGCCAGAGTCAAAGACGGCGTTGCGATGGCTTCGTGTGGGTGTGCGGGCTGAGGGCGCCGGCTGGATGAGAAAAGAGGATGTGGTGACGACGTCGATCATGCTGGTGTGTGCGGTGCTGATGTCTCTGGCGGTGGGGGTTCTGTTGGCATATGGGGTGTGCCTGGGGATGTTTCAGGTGTTCCGCATACATGCCAAGCAGGTGCAGGCTCGCCGAGAGGTTGGGGGAGCGGTGCAGGTAGTTCGGGGGTAAGGGTGCCGGCAGTGCTGTGATTCGATTGCACTGCTTACTGTGGAGTTTGGCCGGCGGGGGTGTTTTGCTGCCGGAGCCGCTGGAGCTGTTCGAAGATCTGCTGCGGGGTTTTAACAGTATCGGGCGAGGATGCGGCCGGGTTGGTTGTGTCCGGCGGCGTCGTGGTGGCGCTCGATGGGGTTGAGGTGGCGTCCGGTGGCGGAAAGACAACCGTCTCCGATGCAGGCGAGATGGCATTACGATCGGTGGCGGCTTCCGGCGGTGGGGCGGGAACGCTGCCGGGAAGAACGGCGGAACGGGCGCGCGGGGCGGAGATGACGGTTGGGGCACCGGGTGGCGGGGATCCGTCGTCATCCTCGTTGTTCTGGCTCAGGCCGGCGTTGGGGTTTGGCGGAGTTGCCGCGCCGGTACGCGGAGTGAGGATGAGCTGCCGCGGGGTGTCGGCGGCGTTTGAGAGGATGAGGATGTTGGAGCCGGTGCCGTCGAGCAGGGTCGCCAGAACCTTCTGCGGATCGTCGGGGCCGTAGGTGCCGAAGACGCGATCCTCGGAGACGGAGCCGGAGACCTTCATGCCGGTCTTGCGGGCGATCTCGCGAATGAGGCCGTTCAGGCTTGCGTTTGTAGCGGTGACGGTGAGCAGGCCATTGTCCAGGGTGACCTGAGAGCGGTGCGGCTGCTGGCGTTGCGGCTCAGGCTGGGTAGGTTGCGGCGACGTGGTGGGTGCGGCTCCTGGGAGCTGTTGCGCGGGAAGACGCGACGGAAGCAGGGCGGCAGCGGCGAGAAGGCAGGTGCCCGCGGAAAAAGAACGATGCTTGCGAGCGGATTTCTGTAACAGGTCTTTACCGGACTGTTGGGGGTGATCTCGAAATGGAAGGCGGCTCCGCATGCTTTCCCTCTCTTGGACGCGTCTGATGGAGCAGATGGTGCCGCAAGGCCACGAACCGGTTGCACTTCGTGCCGAGATGCTACAAGTAGTTTACCTGGGAGTCGGGCCTTGGGAGATGTGGTTTAGGGAGTTGAATCGGAATGGGTTGGACAGCGAAATTGGGGATTGGGAGAGCAGGGATCGGCAGAGCGGGTTTGAGCGGGCGAGGGCGGAGCGCCGGGAGGCCGGGTTTAGCCGTGGCGGTGCTTGCCGTTGCTGGACTGCTGACGCCGATGCGGGCGGGAGCGGAGACGTGCACGACACAGTCAGCGATGCAGCCGGCGGACCGGGATGCGCTGGCGCAGGTGTCGCGTGAGCTGGCGGGCAAGCTGCAGGCGGGCGATGTCTCTGCGCTGCAGGCACAGACTGTAGCGGAGCTGACGAAGGACTTCGCCGGGATTCGGGCGGCGGCGCTCGATCTGGCGCCACACCTGAAGGGGGACACGCTGGCGGTGAACCAGGTCTATCTGCTGGATGCGGCGACGCTGGCGGCGGGGAGCGATGCGCAGTTCTTCTGCACGCTGAACAAGTCGCAGGCCGAGGTGGATCTTTCGATCGCGGGGCTCACGGCGGGAACGTATGGATTTGCGGTGGTTTATGGGACGGGGGCGTCGCCCTGGCGGATCTCTCTGCTGCTGCGGCGGGAGGCGGGTCGCTGGCTGCTGGCTGGCTTCTTTCCCGGGCCGACGCAGGCAGCGGGTCACGATGGCGTGTGGTACTGGCGCGAGGCGCGGCGCGTCGCGGCGGTGAAGCAGCCGTGGACGGCCTGGCTCTACTACACGGAGGCACAGACGCTGCTGCGGCCGGCGGGGTTTGTGCAGTCCACGCACCTGGAACGGCTGCAGGATGAACAGAAGGCGGCAGCGCCGCCTGCGCTCTCAAGCGGGGTGAGCACAGGGACGCCGCTGGTGATCAAGGGGCCGGACGCTAAGGAGTACCGCATCACGGGGCTGGGCGTAGAGGCGCTGAGCGGACGAAGCAAGGCGGACGTGGTGCTGCATCTGGAGGAGGCCTCAATTGATCCGGTGGAGCTGCGCGAGCGAGGGGATGGCGCGGCGCGGGCGCTACTGTCGGCGTATCCGGAGTTGCGGGCGAGCTTCGATGGGGTTCTGGTATCGCTTGAGGGAGCGGGCCGGCCGGCGCTGGTCACGGAGCACTTGGTGGCTGGGGTGAAGTAGAGCGACGGGCGGAGATCGTTCCGACTCGGCCTGTGGCCCTCGATCGGAGAGTCGACGATGGCTGCGCGGCGGATGTTGCCGGGCTATGCGGGACGGGCGCTCCGTTTGATGGAGCAGAGAAACAGCTCTTGGTCTGGCAAGGCCGATGCTATTCTTTCCCGTAGCGAATTCTGCGCCGAATACCGAAATCCATATGTAGGCTCTGCTTCTGGGAGCGGTTTGCGGCGTGGGATGAGGGCTCCTTGAGACACGATGGTTCAGCAAGAGAAGAGTTTAGAAGAGGCGATTCGGCATCGCCGGTCCACGCCGAGCTTTGACGGGGCCCCGATTCCGGCCGGGCAGCTGCAGCAGATGGTGACGGCCGGCCTGCTGGCGCCGAGCGGGTATAACCTGCAGCCATGGCGGTTTGTGGTAGTGCAGTCGCCGGAGCAGAAGCGTCGGCTGCGCGCGGCCAGCTACAACCAGGCGAAGGTGGAAGAGGCCTCGGCCGTCATTGTGGCCTGCGGGGATGCGGATGGGTGGCGGCGGGACCTGGAGTTGATGCTGCAGAAGGGGCTTGCAGGGGGCATGCCCGAGAGCTATGCGGCGCAGGCGCGGAGCAGCGTTCCGAAGTACCTGGCGGGCTTCACCACGGACCAGATGCATGCGTGGCTGAACAAGCAGGTGATGATCGGATTCACGCACATGATGCTGATGGCGGAGGTGCTGGGGTATGATACAGCGCCGATGGAAGGGTTTGAGCAGGAGAAGGTGCGCGAGGTGCTACGGCTGCCGCTGAGCTACTGGGTCGTGGCTTTGCTGTGCATCGGCCACGCTCAGGGTGCGGATAAGTTCGATGGCGGGCGGTTCGACGCGAATCATACGGTGTTTGGCGAAGAGTTTGGAAAGCCGCTGCTCCCAAAGTGAGCGATGCTTCGGTCTTTGCCGTGGAAACGGACGCCCGGCGGTATCCGGCGCGGCCGATGGTGGGTGTCGCCGGCGCGGTGGTAAATGGTGGAAGAGTGCTGCTGATCCAGCGCGGGAGCGAGCCGATGCGGGGCGCGTGGACGCTGCCGGGCGGGGCGCTTGAGACGGGCGAGACGATGCTTGAAGGGGTGGAGCGCGAGGTGCTTGAAGAGACGGGGCTGCGGGTGCGGCCGCTTGAACTGCTGGCTCTGCTGGACAGGATCGTACGGGATGAGAGTGGGGCGGTGGAGTTCCACTATGTCCTGATGGACTGGCTGTGCGAGGTGGCGGCGGTGGCCGGAGCGGAACCGGCAGAGGCGCACGCGGGCGGCGACGCGCTCGATGTGGCGTGGATGACGGCAGAGGAGATTACAGGCATGGAGGAGATCGACGAGGCGACACGGCGCGTGGTGATGGATGCCCTGGCGCGTGCGGCAGTGCGGGCATGAGGCGCGGGCGGCGCTGGTTGCTGGCGGCGGCAGCGGTGTTGGGGGCGCTGCTGGTCGGGGCTGCAAGCTTTGCGCTGCGGCCGCTCTCGTACGCGGATGCTCTGATTCGGTTCGGGCTAAAGCGGGACGGGGTTGAAAGCAAGTATGTCGTGGTGAATGGGCTGCGGCTGCATTATTTTGAGGTCGCGCCCAAGAGCGGGCAGGCAGGGACGCCGGTGTTGCTGATTCACGGTCTGGGGGCACGCGGGGAGGATTGGGGACGGCTGATCCCGGGGCTGGCAGCGGCGGGATTTCACGTGTATGCGCCGGATCTGCCGGGGTATGGGCGGTCGGAGCAGCCGGATGCCGCGTACACGATCGCGTATGAAGAGGCGGCGATGCGGGACTACATGCAGGCGATGCACCTGGCGCATGCGGACGTGGTGGGATGGTCGATGGGCGGGTGGATTGCGATGCGTCTGACGGCGGATCACCCGGAGCGGGTGGACAGGCTGGTGCTCTACGACAGCGCGGGGGTGTACTTTCCGCGAGACTACGGCGCGTCGCTGTTTACGCCGACCGATGTGGCGGGGCTGGACACACTGATGTCGCGGCTAACGCCGAAGCCGGTGAAGCTGCCGGGTTTTGTGGCGCGGGACTTCCTGCGGCGGTCGGCAAAGAACGCGTGGGTGCTGCGGCGGTCGGTGGCGGCTATGGAGGGCGGGCGCGATCTGATGGAGTTCCGGCTGGGCGAGATTCGGTCGCCGACGACGGTGATGTGGGGCAACCAGGACACGTTGATTCCGCCGCTTGCGGGACGAAAGATTGCGGAGGGTATTGCGGGGGCGACGTTTGTGCCGATTGAGGGATGTGGGCATCTGGCGCCGGCGGAGTGCGTGTCGCAGGTGCTGCCGGCTACGGTGGCCTTTCTGCGTGAGGGACGATAACAGCGCACCCGACGGGATGACGCGCATCGTGAACGATGGCTATGGCTGATCCGGCTGCCAGGTGTAGGCATCGGCCTGGGGCAGGCCGATGTGGGCGAGGACGCGATGGATGAAGTTGCGGGCCATGTCCGCGGTGGACTGTGGGATGTCGTAGAAGGTGGGAATACAGGGATAGATAACGGCGCCGGCGTCTGAGGCGAGCTGCATGTTGCGGATGTGGATGCGGTTGAGGGGGGTCTCGCGAACGCAGAGGATGAGCGGGCGGCGCTCCTTGAGGGTGACGTCGGCAGCGCGCTGGATGAGGGTAGCGGCGAGGCCGTTGGCGATGGCGGCGAGGGTGCCCATGGAGCAGGGAAGGACGATAGTGGCGGAGCTGGGATAGCTGCCGCTCGCGATGTTTGCGCCGATATCAGTGTCGTTGTGCTGCTCGATTTTCTGGCCGGCGGCACCCTTTTCGCTGGGGGCGCCGAGAAGTTTTTCGACGAGACTGACGCGGCCGCTGAGCTGTAACTCTTCGGCGAGGACGCGGAGAGAGTTGGTGCTGACGACGAGATTGACCTTGGTAACGCGCTGGTCGGCGTGGAGAGCACGGAGCATCTCGGCCGCGTAGATGGAACCGCTGGCGCCGGTGATGGCGAGGGTGAGAGTGAGCGGCGGAGTTACGGAGGCGAGAGGCATGCTGCGTTCATTATCGCGTGAGTGGCGTGAGGGAAGGGCTTTCTTGAGGATGGTTGGGAAGGGAACAAACAAAGAACAAGCAGATCCCTACGGGATGACACGCAAAGGGGAGATGGTCAGGATTTGTTGCTCTGGATGATCTGCGTTCTATAGAGAGGGCCTAGCTGGGTGTTAGAAGGAGGGCGAAGGTGACGATGGTGCGGAAGGGCTCGTCGCCGCTGGCATGGGTTGGGGAGTGTGCGGCGAAGAGAGCTTCGGCCTGCTGTTCGTGGTCGAGGATGGCGGGGTCGAGCTGGCAGCGTGCTATTTCTTCGGGAGGAGCACCGTCGAAGCAGAGCTCGCAGACGGCGAGGCCGTCGTCGGGCGTGAGGAGGGGTGGGCCGAAGGTGCGGCAGAGGATAGGGCGGGCGGCGTAGAGGTCGCAGG
>CAXTRT010000108.1:0-5682 GCA_964246835.1 uncultured Acidobacteriaceae bacterium
GTCAAATGAGACAGTGGATCTTACTGAGTTGGCTGTTGCTGGGTGGGCTGGTGGCGCAGGCGCAGACGGGCGCTTCGTGGACGGTGAGGCCGGAGTGGGTGCGGGCGCACGAGGAGTTTCTGGCGAGCGATGTGATGGCCGGACGCGGCAGCGCGACGCGCGATGAGGAGATTGCCGCGACGTATGTTGCGAGTGAGTTCATCGGCTATGGCCTGAAGCCGGCGCCGGGAATGAACGGCTATCTGCAGGCGGCGGAGGTGTTTTCGCCTGAGTTGGATGGCCATGCCACGTTGACGGCGGGTTCGGTGACGCTTGAGGAAGGGCGGGATCTGCGCCTGTTGATCTCGTCGGCAAATACGGTCAGCGGGCCGCTGGTTGTGGTGGAGGAAGGAAAGCCGGTTTCCGCTGAGACTCAAAAGGGAGCGGTCCTGCTGAGTGCCGGGCACATGGATCGAACGCAGATGGGACAGTTTGTGCAGGCGGGCCGAAAGGCGGGCGCCGTGGCGATGCTGGTGGCGGACGGCGACGGCGCGACGGCGCTGATGGCACAGTGGGGCGGGGTGACGAGGGTGCCGATGCGCCTGGCGGAGAAGCACACGACCGGTACCGGTACAAACCTGGTGGCGGTGACTGAGTCGGCGATGGTGCGGTTGCACGAGCAAGCCGGGAAGACGGTCACACTCGCAGTCCACGTGGCGCCCTCCTCCGTAGCGAGGAAGACGTATAACGCAGTCGGCTACCTGGCGGGGAACGATCCTGCGAGTGGGACGATTCTGCTGACGGCTCACCTGGATCATCTTGGAATCGGCAAGCCGGTAAATGGGGACGCGATCTATAACGGCGCCAATGACGACGCGGCCGGGACGACGGCTGTGCTCGAACTGGCGCATGCGCTGGCAGCGGGTGAGAGACCGCGGCGGAGTGTTCTGTTTGTCTGCTATGGGAGTGAGGAGGCGGGCGAGCTGGGCAGTGAGTACTTCGGGCGGCACAGCCCGGTTCCGCTGAAGGAGCTGATTGCGAATCTGGAGTTCGAGATGATCGGAACGCAAGACCCGAAGATGCCGAAGGATACGCTGCTGCTGACGGGATGGGAGCGGTCCGATCTTGGCCCCATGCTGAAGGCCCATGGGGCAAGACTTGGGCCGGACCCGTACCCGGAACAGCACTTCTTTGAGCGGTCGGACAACTACCAGCTGGCGCTCGAGGGGGTGGTGGCGCATACGGCGGCGGGGTATGGCACTCCGGCGACGTATCATCAGCCGAACGACGATCTGGCGCATCTCGATCTGGCGTTTATGACAACCGCGATTCAGTCGCTGGTGGAGCCGGTGCGCTGGCTGGCGATGAGTGACTTCAAGCCGGCGTGGACGAAGGATGGCAGGCCGCACCGATAAAGGAGTACGGGATGATTCAAAGTTCGGCGGGGACGTTTGCGAGCGAGAACGGCGATCGCTTTGTCGAGGAGCTGAAGGCGCTGCTGCGGATCCCGTCGATCTCGACGGACCCGGCGCGGATTCGTGATGTGCGCCGGGCGGCGGAGTTCTGCCGCGGCGAGCTGGAACGGATCGGGATGCGGCGGGCACGGCTGGTGGAGACCTCGACGGCGGAGGAGATTGTGACTGGCGTGGATGGTGTCTCGCGTGTGGTTCCACCGCGGATCGGGCACCCGCTGGTGCTGGCGGAGTGGCTGGAGGCGGGTGCTCAGGCGCCCACTGTCCTGTGCTACGGGCACTACGATGTGCAGCCGGCGGAGCCGCTGGAGGAGTGGCTGTCGCCGCCGTTTGAGCCGACGGAGCGGAACGGCAATCTGCATGCGCGGGGGGCGGTCGACGACAAGGGGCAGATGTGGATGCACGTGAAGGCTCTGGAGAGTTTGTTTGCGGTGGGTAACGGGCGGCTGCCGGTCAATGTTCGGGTGGTGATCGAAGGCGAGGAGGAGGTTGGCGGCGAAGGGATTGCCGCCTTTGTGCGGGCGCATGGCGACGAACTTAAGGCTGACGTGGCTCTGGTGAGCGATACGGAGATGTTCGCGCCGGATCTGCCTACGCTGTGCGTGGGGCTGCGCGGGATGATCTATACGGAGATCGAGGTGCGCGGGGCGCGGACCGATCTGCACTCGGGCATGTACGGCGGCGCGGCGCCGAACCCGTTTGTGGCGCTGGCGCAGATCGTCGCGCGGCTGAAGGATGAGACAGGCCGCATTCTGATTCCGGGGATTTATAACGCCGTGCAGGCACCGACGGAGGCGGAGCTGGCGGCGTGGCGAGCGCTGCCGTTCGACGAGGAGGAGTACCGCGAGGCGGAGGTTGGGTCGACCGAACTGGTGGGGGAGGCTGGCTACTCGGTGCTGGAACGCACGTGGGCGCGGCCGACGCTCGATGTGCATGGGATGCCGGGCGGATTTACCGGCGCGGGGGCGAAGACAGTGATTCCGGCGCGCGCGATGGCGAAGGTGAGCCTGCGGCTGGTGCCGGATATGACCCCTACGGAGACGTTCGACCAGCTGCAGCGCTATGTGCGGGAGATCACGCCGAAGGGGGTACAGGTGGAGGTGCGGCTGATTCACTCGGGCGACCCGATCGTGGTGAGTACGGACAATGTGTACGTGCATGCCGCGACGGAGGCGATGCGCGCGGTGTGGGGCAAGGAGACGGTGTTCGTGCGGGGCGGGGGATCGATTCCGATCGTGGGGGATTTTGTCAGAGAGTTGGGAACTCCTACGGTGCTGATGGGGTTCGGCCTGCCGGACGACAATCTGCATGCGCCGAATGAGAAGTTCCATCTGGGGAACTTTCATCGCGGGATTCAGTCGATTCTTGGATTCTTTGAGCGCGTTGGCTCTCTGGGGAGCGTGGGCGGGGATGGCCGGTAGCACAAGGGTGCGCGGGTACGTTCTGGCCGGCGGGCGGAGCTCGCGGATGGGAACGGATAAGGCGGAGATCGTCTTCGGCGGACGGACGCTGCTCGACCATGCGGTGGCGACGATGCGCTCTGTGCGTGCGGAGGTAGTGGTCGTCGGGCAGAGGGAGCGCGTTCCGGTGGGGTCGGTCTGTATTCCGGATGGGGTTCCCGGATGCGGTCCCATGGGCGGCATTGAAGCGGCGCTGCGGGACTGCGTGCGGCATGGCGGCGAGATCGCGGTCTTTGTTCCGGTGGATACACCGCTTCTGCCGGGCGGGTTGCTGCAGTCGCTGGTGGAGCTCTGGACGGCCTCGCCGACGATGCGGCTGGGAGTTGCGCGGGCGGACGGGCGGGTGCAGCCGCTGATCAGCGCGATGCATGTGGATCTGCTGCCGGCGCTGCGGGCGGCTCTGGTACGCGGCGATCACACATTGCAACCGGTGCTCCGGGCCGCGGCCGAGGGCCTGGCGCGGGAGCTGGAGGCGTCGCTTGAGGCGGTGTTCGCGGTGACGCCGATCGGGTTCGGGGAGGGCCGGGTGCTTGCAGGAGAGGGCGGCGTGGAGCTTCGCTGGCAGCCGAGCGCTAGGGAGTGGGAGCGCCGATCGAGCTGGTTTGCGAACCTAAATACGCCGGCGGAGCTTGAGGCGGTTCTCGGCAGTTTTTAGGGAAAGGTTCTTGGCGTTGGATTGATATGTACCGCTTCGACCGCCCAGGTCTCAGAAGCGAGGCTTGGGGCACCTGGCTGTTTCCCGCAAAGACGAAGTCCGGGGATCTCCACTACGCGAGACGATAGTGCTGTCTCGCTGCGGTCGAGACGACGGCTCCTCAGTTTATTCAACAGGTTCTTAAAGCTTCCGCAGGCCGAAAAGCATCTCATCAAAGACAATGGATTCGGAACAGGGCATGCATAACGAGCCGTCGCGGCCGCAAGACGGTTCAGAGTTGAAGAGTCTGGCGGAGGCGCCCGAGGGGACCGAGCGTGCCGTCTCGGCGGATCGGGGTCCGAGCCGCATCACGGTGCAAACGCCGGAGCGGCACGAACTGGCCGCTGCTTACAGTGAGCATGCGGTTGGCATGGAAGGATCGCTTACCGAGGGGATATCGGCGGATGTGGCGCCGGTGGTCGAGGAGTTTCTGGAAGAGGCGGCGCAGCAGAATGAGGCTGCGTTTGAGGCGGTTGCGGAGGGCGATACGGCCGACAGGGTTACGCCGTATATATCGTTCGAGAACGTCTCCAAGTCGTTTGGGGACTTCGACGTTTTGAAGGGTGTGAGTTTCTATGTCAATGCGGGGGAGACCCTGTGTATTCTGGGGCGATCCGGCGTGGGGAAATCGGTCTCTCTCCAGATGCTGCTGGGATTTCTGAAGCCGGACTCCGGCACGATCTATGTCGCCGGAGAAGATATTACCGGCTTTAGTGAGGCACAGCTTCAGGCGATCCGGCGGAAGGTCACCATGGTGTTTCAGAATGGGGCGCTGTTTGATTCGATCAGCGTGGGCGAGAACGTGGCGTTTCCGCTGCGGGAGCGCGGAGAGCTGGGCGAGGACCAGATCTTCCAAGTGGTGAAGGGGCTGCTTGAGATGGTCGGCGTAGCTGGAATGGACAGCTTGCTGCCGAGCGATCTTTCTACGGGCATGAAGCGCTCGGTCGCGATTGCGCGGGCGCTTGCGAGCCAGCCGGAGGCGGTGCTCTATGATGAGCCCACGACGATGGTGGATCCGCTGATGGGCCAACTGCTGGGCAATCTGATTGACCGGCTGAAGCAGCAGCTTCACCTGACGAGTATTGTCGTGACACACGACATGCGTTTTGCCAAGAGATTAGCGGATCGCGTGGTGTTTCTCCATGAGGGGAACGCTCACTTCTTTGGGACGATGAAGGAGATGGAGGCCAGCGGGGATCCCATCCTGCAGGAGTTTCTCTCGCTCGATCAGCTGGTGCTTCCGGTCGTTTCCGCGCCGGCGGCGGCCCACACAGAAATGGCATAAGGAGGATTTTCGCAGTCCTGCAATACTCTGCACGTTTCTCACCGTATGCTGGGGAGACCAGCCCGGCTCACCTGAAAGAGGTATGTGCAGGTTGCCACCGTGATTGCAAGGTGAGGTATGTCAAGACTTAGGAATGTCGCTGGGGCCGCAAGAACAGCGCGGCAACGACGCATAGCCGGCGAGGGCAAGATCTCGCCGTAGACGACGAAAAGGCGTACGCATTGGCCACACCAGACTATCTGCAGCAGGTGATCGTCTCCGGACGACGGCGCACCGAAGGGGACCGCCGGGCGTTTGGCGGGCGGGCGAGCGCGCGGTGGCGGCCGTCGGTGACTAGCCTGGTGTGGAGCGCGCTGGATGTTGTGACGATCTTTCTCGCATGGATCTTCGCGCTGCGGCTGCGCGCCACGGTTCCGTCCGATGTACACCTGTTTGGCGTCTTGCCGTACATTCTGCGGCTGTCGCCGCCGGTGGCGCCGCTTTACATCGGCGGGTTTGCCATGGGCGTGGTGTTCTTTATGCGGTCCTACGGGTTGTACACGCCGCTGCAATATCGGAGCGGCCTGCATGAGCAGCGGATGGTTGTGCAGTCCACGCTGACGGCGGGCCTGGTGCTGTGCGGAACGCTGTATGTAACGCGCAATCTGGCGGTTTCACGGCTGGTTGTTTTTATGCTTGTGATCCTCAGCGCCATCTTCCTGTGCGTTCGCCGGGCGATGTGGCGGCGAATCGTCTACAAGCGATACCTCGACGGCATTGAGACACGCAACATCATCATCGTCGGGGCCGGGC
>CAXTRT010000109.1:0-5653 GCA_964246835.1 uncultured Acidobacteriaceae bacterium
GCGCGGAAGGGGTGCGGCTTGGTAGTGAGATGGGGGAAGGAGCGGGTGCTGAAGAAGGCGGTCGCGCCGTACTCGCCGTGCTTGATGACCAGCGATTTAGGGCCGAGGGCCATGACAGCTTCGGCGGCTTTGACCAGGTTGGACTCGCCGGTGAGGAGGCGGGCTTCGCCGTCGTTAATGAGGAGGACGTCGAGCTCGGCGAGAACTCGCTTGAGATTGGCGGTGTGGTCGGCGATCCAGTAGTTCATGGTGTCGCCGCAGACGAGCTTGACGTTGGGCAAGCCCAAGCGGACGCGAAGCTGGAGGACGGGATCGATGTTGGCGAGGAAGAGGAAGTCGGTGTCCTGGTAGCTCTCGGGGATCTTGGGGGAGAAGTCGGCAAAGACGTTGAGGTCGGTGCCGAGGGTGGTGGCCTCATTCATGGCGCCTGTGTAGGAGCCCGTCCAATGGAAGGAGAGGCCGTCAGCGTGCTCGATGCCAGTGGTGTCGATGCCGCGACGGGTAAGGACGGCTTCGTGCTCGGGGGTGAAGTCCGTGCCGACGACGCCGACGACGCGGACACTGGTGAAGTAGCTGGCGGCGAGGGCGAAGTACGTGGCTGCGCCGCCGAGGATTTTTTCGGCTTTGCCGGTGGGGGTGGTGAGGGTGTCAAAGGCTACGGAGCCGACTACGAGGATGGACATGCGGGTGTGTGGGTCTTTCTGGCGGAGGAGGATGAGCTCACTCCGTGCTTTGGTTTCGAATCTGCGGGCGGATTGTAACGTGTGCCCGGCTCCTTTCCATTATGCCGGTTGCGCGAGTTTGGGTTTGAGGGGCGGTGCGGGAGGTCCGGGCGCGGATGCACCTGGGTGGCGGGTCAGATGGAGATGAGGCCGGAATGGATGGCGAGGAGAGAGGCGGTGCCGATAAGGATCCAGAGGAGGACGCCCTGGAGAAAGGGCCTGAGGCCGACGGTCTGAAGTGTCTTTTTTGAGAGCGAGGTTCCGATGAGGAAGAGGGTGGCGGTGAGACCGGCTTTGCCGAGGTGGTTGAGAGTGAGGTAGGCGCCGGTGAAATGCGGCAGATAGGTGCTGAGGATGGAGGCGACGAGGAAGAGGACGATGAACCAGGGGATTTTGGTTTTGGCCTGGCGGCCGGGGCGGCCGTCGCGGCGGGCGGCATGGCCCATGAAGGCTGCGGTAAAGAGCGAGACGGGAACGATCCAAAGGGCGCGAGCGAGTTTGACGGTGGTGCCGATGGCGAGTGCCTGCGGGCCATATTTGGCGGCGGCTCCGACGACCGAGGAGGTGTCGTGGATGGCGAGGGCGGCCCAGAGTCCGAACTGGTTCTGGCTGAGGTGCAGCGCCCAGCCGACCACGGGAAAGAGCAGAAGGGCGACGGAGTTCAAAAGGAAGACGGTGCCCATGGAGACGGAGATCTCTTCTTCGCTGGCGTCGGTGATGGGCGCGAGGGCCGCGATAGCGGAGCCGCCGCAGATGGCGGTGCCGAGGGTGATGAGGAAGCTGGCCTTGCTGCCTACCTTGCAGAGCTTGCCCAGGAGAAGGCCGAGGACCACGGCGGAGGCGATGCTGACGGCGGTGTAGAGAAAGCCGGACCTGCCGGCGTGGAGGACCTGATGAAGATTCATGCCGAAGCCGAGCAGAATGACGGAGATCTGCAGGAGCAGTTTGGCGAGGGAGCTGGCCTCTTTGCGGAAGGGATGGACGACGGTGAAGCCGAAGGCGATGCCGCCGACTAGGGCGACCGGCGGCGAGACGAGACCGCTGCCGGCGAGCAGCAGGCCCAGGAAGAAGATTGAGCGGGCGTCAAAGCTTCTGTTTGGGGATATTTGCGATGCTCCCGGGCGTGTCTGACCGAGGTGCGCCGAGGCCGAAGCGGACGCGGGGTGGATCTCTTCCGCGGTTTCGGGGATGAGGTTTGGTGTTCGTGGGGCCTGGGCGGCAGGCTCCTGGGTCAATGTCACGAGCATGGTGCGGTTCCTCTGACTTGACTATGGGAGGGCGCGAACGAAGAGTCCAAGCAGAAGTTCTAATGGGCTATTTGGTTTGCTTACGAGGCCGCGCGGGCGTGGCGGATCGTTCAGGATGCGGATTTGCTCTGCGCGCAGAGGAACGCCGTGGCGCGACGGCGGCAGCGTGGCTGAGCAGAAAGGTGCGGAAGGCACCGACGCTGCCGGTGGGTTCGGGACCTGCCGGGTAGGCGAGCGAGAAGCTGCGGGAGAGCTTGAGGCCGTCGATGTGGGCGAGCTTGAGGGTGCCGAGCGCGAGCTGATTGCGGACGGCCCAGCGGGAGACGAAGGTGATGCCGAGACCAGCTTCAACGGCGTTGAGCAGGCCTTCGGTGGAGTCGAGCTGCATGCTTATGGAGAGGTCTTTGGTCTTGAGGCCGGCGTGGGCGATGGCCTGCTCGACGATGCGTCGGGAGCCGGAGCCGAACTCACGTGTGAGCAGGGGCTGCGAACGAAGGTCATCGAGAGCGATGGTCTGGCCGGCCCACTCATGGCTGGCGGGAACGACGAGCACCATGTGATCTTCCAGGAAGGGCTCGATGTGGACGCCGGTGCGGTGCTCCGGGCCTTCGACCAGCGCGAGCTGGATGTCACCGGCGAGGAGAGCGGCCAGCATCTGATCGGAGTTGCCGCTGCGCGCGGTGACGTGGAGCTTGGGGTTGCGCTGCAGGAAGCCGGCGATGAAGGTGGGCAGGAGGTATTGGGCGATGGTCTGCGAGGCACCGAGGCTGAGCTCTCCGGCCTGTTGGCCGCAGGTGCCGGCGACGGCGGCGAAGGCCTGCTCACTGAGGGACTTGCTCTGCTCGGCGAAGGGCAGGAGGGCGGCGCCGGCAGGGGTTAGGGCGATGCGGCCGCTGGCGCGATGGAAGAGGGGGACGCCGAACTCTTGCTCGAGGGCTTTGATCTGCTGGGTGACGGCGGGCTGGGTGAGGAGGAGCTGTTCGGCAGCGCGGCTGAAGCTGAGGTGATGGGCGACGGCGCGGAAGACGATGAGGCGAAAGTTTTCGATCGTCATGGCCGGTCGACCTCACTCAGAAGGTGTACCACTCTTTCCGGCAACGCAGCGGGCTGCCGGGAAGGTGGATCGGGTCAGTGAGATCCTAGAGGTACTTGCCGAAGAGGAGCTGGAGTTTGGCCTTGGTGGCGGCGGGGATGAGGGCGCGGTCGGTCATGATGGCGAATTTGGCGGCGGTTTGGGCGGGGCTGCTGCTTAGGTCTGTGGGCATGAGGCGGACGGCGGCGGCTACGACCTTCTGGGCGTTGCCGGAGTTCTGGTGCATGACGGCGATGACAGCATCGACGGTGACGACCTCGTGGTCAGCATGCCAGCAGTCGTAGTCGGTGACCATGGCGAGGGTGGCGTAGGAGATCTCGGCCTCGCGGGCGAGCTTGGCTTCCTGGAGGTTGGTCATGCCGATGACGTCGGCGCCCCAGCTGCGATAGAGATTGGATTCCGCGCGGGTGGAGAACTGCGGGCCTTCCATGCAGACGTAGGTGCCGCCGCGCTTGCCGGTGACGCCGACCTCGGCGCAGGCCTTTGCGAAGGTGTCGACGACGAGGGGACAGACGGGATCACCGAACGCGACGTGGCCGACGATGCCGTCGCCGAAGAAGGTCGCGTTGCGGGCGAAGGTGCGGTCGATGAACTGGTCGGGGATGACGAAGTCGGTGGGCTTGTGCTCTTCCTTCAGGCTGCCAACGGCAGAGATGGAGAGGATGGAGGTGATGCCGGCGGCTTTGAGCGCGTAGATGTTGGCGCGGAAGTTGAGCTCGGAGGGGAGGATGCGGTGGCCCCTGCCGTGGCGGGCGAGGAAGACGACGCGGCGGCCTTCGAGAGTACCAAAGACGAGGGGGTCGGAGGGGTCGCCGAAGGGGGTTTCAATCTTCTGTTCGTGGATGCCGGAGAGGCCGGGCATGGAGTAGAGGCCGCTGCCGCCGATGATGCCGATCTCGGCCTGGGGGATTTGCGATGAGGCTTGAGGCAAGGGTTTGGGGCTCCTGGTGTGGGGTCAGAGGTGAGTATAGATTGCTGGCCGGGTGGCGACACGAGGTGACGTGGCGCGCCGACGAACAGCAGATCCCTACGAGATGACGAGCAAAGGGGATCGCGCCGGAGCGCGATTGGCCTACTCATGACGATAGAGCTGTCATGAATGGGGCACCCGCCTTCGGCCTGGCGGGTTCAGGAGCGGTGGCCGGGTTGCGGCTGTGTGCAGGAGCAGGTGCGAGAAGGTGAGGGTGGGCTCGTGGCTGGCTGGAGGGCTGGCGGGCTGGAGACGGTTGAGCCTGGCCTGGATCTGGGGGCCGGAGCCTTCGGGGACGGTGAACAGCTGGGCGACCTGGCGGGCGAGGGCGACGGGCAGGCCTTCGGCGAGGAAGACGGTGTGGCCGCGGGTGAGGATGAGGGCGTCGCCCTCGTTGGTGGAGTAGACCTGCTCGTCGGAGCCTGGCGAGGAGGTCTCGTCGGCGGTGCGGCGCTTGATGACGGCGTACTTGTGATGGAGGCCGAGGGCGTAGAGGGCGGCGAAGGAGCGGGCGGCCTCGCGGGTGCGCCAGTGGGATTCGTAGACGAGGGCGATGGAGGCGGTCGCGGCTTGTTCGGCGGGTGTGGCTGATCGTCGCTGGGCGGCGAAGTAGACGCCACCGGCCCAGTTGGGGGCGAGCTTGTTGGCGGCGGCTTCGCCACCGAGGATGTGGGCGAGGATGCGGACGTCGAGCTCGCCCATGACGCCGACGTCGTACGGGGCGTAGTCGGGGTCGAGGAGGGGATGGAGGTCGGGCATGGCGACGGTGGGGACGTCGCCGTGCTCGAGCCAGATGCGGGGGTTCATGATCTCGTAGCTGGTGGAGGGCGGGTGGGCGAGGACGTCGGCGAAGGCGCCCTGTTTGCCGCGGCGGTGGAGGAGGACGTTCTCAAAGCCGAGGCCGTAGCTGTAGGGGAAGAGGAGCGACTGCTGGAGGAGGTAGGGGGCGCGGGCCATGACGGGCGAGCCCTTGGTGTCGGAGTCGCCGTCGGGGTCGATGAGCGGGGCGTCGTCGGGGAGATCGGCGAGGGATTTGCCGCTGGCGCGGAGGGCGTCGTCGTAGAAGACAACCATGGCCTGGCCTTCGGCGACGGCCTCGCGGGCAGTTTCGAGCTCGTCGGTGGCGACATGACGCCGGTCATCGGCAAGGTCTTTCGAGATGCCGTGGACGCCGGAGTCGCCCCACTTGTCGAGGTCCACTGTTTGATCTTGCAGGGCGTGGGTGAGCTCGTGGGCGAGGACGGGTTTTTGTTCTTTGGGGTCGACCCAGTCGAGGAGGTTTACGGTCTTGGTTTTGTTGTCGTAGAAGCCGGCGATCTGCTCGGTGAGCAGGCTGACGAGGAAGGGCTGGAGGTCAAAGGAGCGGTCGAGCAGGCCGAACTTTTTGAGGACGATCTCGGAGCGCTCGAGGCGTTTGGTGGATTCGTCATCGTGCATGCGCTTCTGGAGGTAGCGGGTGACCTGGTCACGGGAGATGAGCTTGCGCTTGACCTTGTGGCGGATGGGGAGGGCGGTGTCGGCGCTGACGAACTGGAGCATGCTGTCGACGGAGTCCAGCAGCTCTTTGCGCTGCTGCCTGGTCATGGGCGGCGTGGGGGTGGCGGCCTGGATGGGCGGGTGG
>CAXTRT010000110.1:0-5515 GCA_964246835.1 uncultured Acidobacteriaceae bacterium
ATGGTGGCGTGGGAGGGGGGAGGCGGCCAGGCGTACTCCTGCGCGAGGGTGCGGAGGGAGGTTGTGGCGAGCAGAGCGGCGAGAAAGGCGATCTTCAACATGGTGGCGCCTCGGGGAGTTGCGTGAGAGTGCATGGACCTTGTTCCGAAGCTACAGTCGTGTATCGTCCGGAGACAAGATTACGGCAGCGGCGAGGGAATGCGGGGATCTCTCCGCTGCGGCTTCGCCTTCGGTCGAGATGACGGCTTCTTAAAATACTGCGGCTCTGCCTTCGGTCGAGATGACAGACCTCTATACCAATGCGATCGCTGCTTGAGATGGCGGTGAAGGATGGGCGGGTATTCTGGGTGACGATGAAAGATTTTTTTATTGCGGATGCGGCGAAGTTCGAGAATGCGCGGGTGGTGTCGTACTTCGCGCTGGTGACGGTTTCGGTGCGGGAGAAGAAGGGCGGGGGCGGGCAGTACCTGGCGCTGGTGCTGGGGGACAAGACCGGGCAGATGGAGGCGCGGATGTGGGAGGAGTTTGCGGACGCGATCGGAGTTTGTAACGAAGGGTCTTACGTGAAGGTGCAGGGCCAGATTTCGAAGTATGCGGGCAAGTTTCAGATCACGCTTGAGAAGATGCGGCTGGCGGCGGCGACGGAGGTGGAGGTTGCGGATTTTCTGCCGACGACGCGCTTCGATATTGAGACGATGTGGGCGGAGCTGCGGGGCTTCGTTGCGGCGTTTGCCAATGACGACCTGAGGCGGCTGGTGTTTGCGTTTCTGGATGATGATGCGCTGGCGGCGGCGTACAAGAGCGCGCCGGCAGCCAAGCGGCTGCACCATGCGTGGCTGGGCGGGCTGCTGGAACATGTGCTGGCGCTAGTGAGGGTTTGCCGGGTGACGGCGCCGTTCTATCCGGAGGTGGATGCGGACCTGCTGGTGACGGGGGCGATTCTGCATGACATCGGCAAGGTGAAGGAGCTGAGCTGGGCGAACAGCTTCAGCTACACGATAGAAGGGCAGCTGGTGGGGCACATCTCGATTGCGCAGCGAATGCTGGAGGAGACAGTGCGCGGGTTGGGCGGATTTCCGGAGCGGCTGCGGGTGCTGGTGGAGCACATGATTTTGAGTCATCACGGCAGGTACGAGTTCGGGAGTCCGAAGCTGCCGATGACGCCCGAGGCGATGCTGCTGAGCGCGCTCGATGATCTGGAGGCGAAGTTCGAGGCGATGCGGCGGGAGTTTGAGGCGGCAGCGAACGCGGGCAAGAAGCCGGATGAGCTGACGGACTGGGTGCGGAGCATGGAGCGGCCGCTGTTGAACTCGCGGGAGTATCTGAAGGGGTGAAGGGCTGGTTGGGTGCATTGTCGAGCGCTGCGGCATGCTCGGTGGTCTTTGGCGTGAGTGCAAAGGAGGCCATGGCGGCTGTCGAATGCGGGGATCTCTCCGCTGCGCGAGACGGTGGAGCTATCTCGCTTCGGTCGAGATGACGGCATTCTTGATTGTCTGAAGAGGGTTTTAGAAGTGTTTGGCGTGGACGAGTTGTTTCCAGTCCTGCTCGGTTTGTTCGGCGTAGGCCTGTGAGAATTTGAGGATGGCGGTGTCGAAGCGGGCGCTCTTGCCGATGTAGCCGGAGAGGGCGGCGGGATCGCCGGCGCGGGCGTGTCCGCGGGCGAGGAGCTCGCCGCAGAGATCGGCGTAGTCGACCAGGGCGTCGGGCGTGAGGGACTCGAGATCGAGCGAACCTTTGTGATCGTTGAGCTGGCGAACGAGGAAGTCGCGCTGATGGATGGAGGTCCAGCCGAGGAAGGGATCGGACTGGAGCTGCATGGCGCGCTGGCCTTCGACGACGCGGCGGCCCTGATGGGTGGGCGTGGCCGGGGCATCGGCGAGGTAGGTGGTGTAGGCGGAGGGCGCCTCTTCCTTGATCTGCAGGAAGAGCGGGTCGTCGGGGCTGTTGCCTTCGAGATAGACGCAGAAGTCGCGCAGGCCGACGGAGCCGGTGCCGACGACTTTGAAGGCGACATCGACAGGGGTGTACTGGTCGAGGAAGTGACGGCGTTCGGGCTGGAGGCTTCTGCGATAGACGGAGAGGGAGGCGAGGACGTCGTCCGCGGAGGAGCCTGTGAGGCGTTCGAGCAGGGGTGGAGCGGAGCGGAACCGGCGTTCGGGCGTGCTTCTGGATGGCTTGCCGGAGGGGGTATCCGGTGCGGCTTTCCGTTTCTGTTTCGCGGGTTGGGATGAGGGCTCGGTGAGGCTTTCGAGGTTGTGAGTGGGGGTGGAGCGTTCGGCTTTTTCGAGGATGCCGGAGATGGACGGGATGCGGCCGAGGCGGCGAACGGAGAAGTGGGCCAGCTCAAGAATGGGCATGGCGGCAAAGAGGCGCATGCTCTTGCGATAGCGCTCGAGCAGGTGGGAGGCGGCTTCGCGCGCTTCGGAGTTGCTGGCTTTGGCGGCCTGGCCGGCGAGGAGGATGCTGGTGGTGAGCCGCTTGAGGTCCCACTCGAAGGGGCCGCGGATGGTCTCGTCGAAGTCGTTGATGTCGAAGACGAGTTTGGCATCGATGCCGGCGTAGGCGCCGAGGTTGCGGACGTGGGCGTCGCCGCAGAGCTGGGTGATGACGCCGGTGTTCGGTTGGAGGGAGAGGTCGTAGGCCATGACCGGCACGGCTCCGCGAAAGAAGCCGAAGGGCGAGGCGGTCATGAGCCGGTAGCGGAGATCGAGCAGGCGCGGAAGACGGCCGCGCATGGCTCGGCGGAGCAGATCCAGCGCATCGTGGCGGCGGAGCTTTGGGTCCCAGTTGCGATGCTGCGAGCGAGGGAGTTGTTTGCGGCTGCGCTGGCCGGCGGTGCGGCGATCGGCCGGCGAGAGAGTGGAAGGCATGGAGTGATGGTACGTGGTTCTTAGGGCCGGACAAACGCGGAAGGGCGACGGAGTTCCCCTGCTGGTCAGCTTTCCCGGGATCGACAGTATGCCGAAGGAGAAGCTTCGATTGATCCGCACGCCTCTTGTCTATAAGGTTTCTCTTATGTAGTATGGATCATACGATTCGTCTTATGAAGTCTATCGACGTTGTGTTCAAGGCAATTTCTCATCCAGCTCGCCGTGAGATTCTCTTGCTACTCTCGATTTCATCACGCTCGGTCAAGGAGCTTACGGCCGAGTTCGAGATGTCGCAACCGGCGATCTCGCAGCATTTGAGGGAGCTTCGCAACGCGCATCTAGTAGCGGCGGATCGTGTGGGTCTGGAGCAGCGATACCGGTTGACGGCGGCACCTTTGAAGCAGGTGCTGGACTGGACTGCGCAGTACCGCACCTTCTTTGATCCTTCCGGCCATGCCTGGTCGATGAAGCCGGCGAAAAAAACTTAGAAGAGGAGTAGGTCTATGGCGGTTGAGGGTTCAGTTCCGGTACCGGGAGTCATCGTGCCCCACCTTGTCGTTCGGAATGCCGCAGAGGCGCTGCGTTTTTACGAACAAGCTTTCTCGGCGACGGTGCTGTATCGGTCGCCATCGCCGAGCGGAGTGGGCGAGCATATCCACGTGAGGATGTGGGACTCTCTCGTGCAGCTTTCTACGGAGGAGCCGGCGCAGCGAGGGGAGCGGGTGGAGGGCGCGCTGCTGGCTTCGCCGGAGACGCTGCTTGGATCGACCTGCGTGTTTCAGATCGGTGTGCCCGATGTGGATGCGGCGTACAAGCGCGCAATCGACCATGGCGCCAGTCCGGCTCTGCCGCCGATGGATATGTTCTGGGGCGATCGGTACGGTTGGGTTCGCGATCCGTTTGGCCACGTGTGGGCGCTGTCGGCCGTTTTGGAGGTGCTGAGCCCTGAAGAGGTTGAGCGCAGACTCCAGGATTTCACCATGCAGAGGAAAGGAAAGCGATGAAGCTGCTTGCTGCTGTTTTGCTCCTGCTGTCCTCCTCATTCCGTGCGCAGAGTGGGTCCGCCGCCGCGGATCCCTTCAAGGCTCTCGACTTTCTGAAAGGAAGCTGGGAGGCGACCACGCGGGATACCGCGGGTGTGCATGTCGTGGGGACGTATACGTTCAAGACGGAGCTCGGCGGCCATGTTCTTGGCCGGCACGTCACGAGCCTTAGTGCATGCAAGGGACCGGATAGCTTCGATTGCGAGCACAGCGACCTGCTGTATGTCTTCGCAGAGGGGCCGGGACAGCCTCTCAAGGCGATTTACTTCGATAATGAGGGCCACGTGATTCATTACACCGTCTCGACCCCGGATGCGGCGACGGCAGTTTTCCTCTCCGATGCGTCGCAGCCGGGTCCTCAGTTTCGCCTGATCTATGAGTTGAAGAACTCGGTGATGAGCGGCAAGTTCCAGATGCATATGCCGGGGCAAGCCGACTGGCGATCGTACCTGGAGTGGAGTGGCGGGAGGAAGTAGCCGCGGGCTGGTGCAGGTTTGCGAGAATGGGGGTAGATGCGAAGACCTCTGCTGGCACTTGCGGTTGCGGCGTTTGGGATTGGTACGTCGGAGTACATCATTATGGGGCTGCTGCCGGATCTGGCGCGCAGCTTTACGGTGAGTATTCCAAAGGCGGGGCTGCTGGTCTCAGGCTATGCGCTGAGCGTGACGATGGGGTCGCCGGTGGTGGCGCTGGCAGTGGGGCGGCTGAACAGGAAGACGGCGCTGCTGCTGCTGATGGGCGTGTTTGTGCTGGGCAACGGGCTGTGTGCGGTGGCGCCGACGTTTGGGCTGCTGATGGCGGCGCGGGTGATGACGGCGCTGTGCCATGGGGCGTTCTTTGGGATTGGGAGCATCGTTGCGGCGTCGGTGGTACCGAGGGAGAGGCGGGCGCAGGCGATCACGATTATGTTCAGCGGGCTGACGCTGGCAAATGTGCTGGGCGTGCCGGCGGGGACGGCGCTGGGGCAGGCATTCGGATGGCGGGCGGCGTTTATGGCGATCATGCCGATCGGTTTGCTGGCCGGCGCGGCGGTGTGGTCGATGGTGCCGCGGCAGGAGCCGGAGGTGGTGCGGCTGCGGCATGAGATGAAGGCGGTGCTGCGGCCGGGGGTGCAGCTGGTGCTGGCGCTGAGCACGCTGAGTTCGGTGGCGCTGTTCTGCGTGTTTACGTATATCGCACCGATGCTGGAAGGGGTGACGCGGCTTTCGGACCATGCGGTGACGTGGGTGCTGGTGGTGTTTGGGGTGGGGATTACGATTGGCACGCTGGCGGGCGGGCGGCTGAGCGACTGGCGGCAGATGCCGGTGATTCTGGGTGGATTTGGGCTGGTGATCGCGATGCTGCTGGTGATGCCATTGGTGATGCGGGTGCCGTGGGCGATGATCACGCTGGTGTTTGTGTGGGGGATGGTGAGCTTTGGGACGGGGGCGCCGATGCAGGCGCGGATTGTGGACCAGGCGAAGGGCGCGCCGAATCTGGCGTCGACGCTGAACCAGGGCGCGTTCAACCTGGGCAACGCGATGGGAGCGAGTCTGGGCGGGCTGGTGCTGATGGCGGGGTATGGGTATGTGCGCTTGCCGCTGGCGGCGGCTGGTGTGGCGG
>CAXTRT010000111.1:0-5499 GCA_964246835.1 uncultured Acidobacteriaceae bacterium
CGTTTGGGGCGGGGGGTGAGACCGCGATGTGGGAAGCTGTGCTGCGGGAGGAGGGCGCGGCGCATCCGGAGGGGCCGACGTATCGGATGGCGCAGGCGGACGCGGCTCTGGGGCATGAGCAGGTGGCGCTGCGCGAGCTGGCCCAGCTGGCGAAGCGCCGGGATGAGCGGATCATGGGAATCATGACGGAGCCGATGTTTCTGCCGCTGCACAAGGATGCGGGTTTTATGCGGATCGCGGAGGACCTAGGGCTTGTGTATCCGGTGGTCGCGGCGCGATAGTCGTACGCGCGCTAGGGGCGGGAACAGGTATTGTAAGAAGTGCTATGTCTGAGCCAAACGCTGTTCTAGAGAAGAGTAGAGGGACGGAGTCGGCCTTTGAGGCGTTTGAATCCTGGGGCCGCTATCCGAAGTACGATGCGCGCCTGATTCCGCTGCAATGGCAGGGCGATTATCCGGCCGTGATGCAGGGCGTGCATGATTCCAGCCTGGCCGTGGGCATGGGCCGGAGCTACGGCGACGTGTGCCTGCTGAACGGCGGCAATCTGCTGGTGACGACGGGGATGAACCGGCTGCTGGCGTTTGATCCGGAGACGGGCGTGCTGACGGCGGAGGCGGGAATTACGCTGGCGCAGATTCTGGATTTCGCGGTGCCGCGCGGGTTCTTTCTGCCGGTGACGCCAGGGACGAAATATGTAACGCTGGGCGGCGCAATTGCCAATGATATCCATGGCAAGAACCACCATGTAGCGGGAACGTTTGGGTCGCATGTGCCGGCGTTTGAGGTGGTGCGGTCGGATGGAACGCGGATACTCTGCAGCCGGAGCGACAATCCGGAGATGTACGCGGCAACGATCGGCGGGATGGGGCTGACTGGCGTGATCACGTGGGCGCAGGTGAAGCTGCGGCCGATCGTCTCGCGCAAGATCGACTATGAGGGGATCCAGTTTCACGGGGTGGATGAGTTTCTGGCTCTGACAAACGCGAGCGGGCACATTGAGTACACGGTGAGCTGGATCGATTGCACGTCGACGGGCAAGAACTTCGCGCGTGGAGTGTTTATGCAGGGCGATCACTCGCAGGTGCCGGGCGAGCTGAAGCCCTCAGGCGAGCCGAAGCTGGTGTTTCCGATCGAGGCGCCGGGGTTTGCGCTAAACAAACTTTCGGTGAGTCTATTCAATACGGCGTTCTTCCATAAGCAGATTCATAAACGCGTGGTTGCGCTGCAGGACTATGAGCCGTTCTTCTATCCGCTGGATAAGGTGCTGGACTGGAATAAGCTGTACGGCAAGAGTGGGCTGCTGCAATTCCAATATGTGATTCCGTGGGACTACGCGCGGGAGGGGACGATCGCGATTCTGGGTGAGGTGGCGAAGAGTGGCCTCGCGAGTTTTCTGGCGGTCCTGAAGGCGTTTGGCGATGTGCCGAGCCCCGGGCTGATGAGTTTTCCGAAGCCGGGCATTACGCTGGCGCTCGATTTCCCGATCAAGGCGGACCGCAGCTTTCCGCTGTTTGAGCGGCTGGCGGATATGACGCGGGAGTTTGGCGGACGGCTCTATCCGGCAAAGGACGCGGCGATGACGGCGGCGCAGTTTCAGGCGTTCTACCCGCAGTGGCGGCAGTTTGCGCAGTACCGCGACCCGAAGCTGACGTCGAGCTTCTGGGAGCGGGTTTCGGGAGAGGCGGCGTAATGGGCTCGGGTGGAACGGGAGTGCGGGACGTGAGTGGGGCGGGCATGCAGGTGGCGCATCGCGGACAGCGCGCGGCAAAGAAGATACTGGTGCTGGGGGCGACGTCGGGGATCGCGGAGGCGACGTGCCGGATTTGGGCGGGACAGGGTGCGAGCCTGTTTTTGGTAGGCCGGAATGCGGCGCGGCTGGAGGTGGTGGCGGCGGACCTGCGGGTGCGCGGCGCGGCTGAGGTGTACACGGCGGTGGTCGACCTGGACGATACAGCGCGGCATCCGGAGCTGCTGGCGCACGCGGTCAACACGCTCACCGGCCTTGATGTGGCGTACCTGGCGCATGGGGTTCTGGGCGACCAGGCGGCGGCGGAACAGGACTTTGCGGTGGCGGAGCAGATTCTGCATACGAACCTGATCTCTGCGGTGTCGCTGCTGACGTGGCTGGCGAACTTCTGCGCGCAGCGGCGGTCGGGCGTGCTGGCGGTAATCAGCTCGGTGGCGGGCGACCGTGGGCGCAAGTCGAACTATCTGTATGGCGCGTCGAAGGCCGGCTTGAGCGCGTTTTTAGGCGGCCTGCGGAACCGTGTGGATCGCGAGGGCGTGACGGTGCTGAACATCAAGCCGGGACCGGTGAAGACGGCGATGACGATCAACATGCCGGGCAGCCACAAGTTCGCGGATGTGGGCGAGGTGGCGTCGACGATCGTCAAGGCGATCGAAGCGAAGCAGGACACGCTGTATGTGCCATTCCAGTGGGCGCCGATCATGTTTGTGATCCGGCACATCCCGGAGCGGATCTTCAAGAAGCTGAATTTGTAACTGAATGTGGTCGGTAAGGGAGAAAGGCCCGGAGCGATGCTCTCCGGGCCTTTGCTGCGTTGGGCGTGGCGGGTTAGATAGCTGCTCCACCGGAGACGAAGATGGTTTCACCGGTGATCCATCGCGCGTCGTCAGATGCGAGGAAGACGGCGGGAAGGGCAATATCCTCAGGCTGGCCGACGCGACCGAGTGGGGTAGCCCTAATCTGTTCAGCCTCGAAGTCGCCCCCAGCGATGCCGGCGGACTGGACACCTTCGGTCATGACCAGACCGGGATTGATAGCGTTGACCCGAATCTTGCGAGCGCCTAGCTCCTTGGCGAGAGACTTGGTGATGGTATCGACGGCACCCTTGGTGGCGGAGTAGACGGAGCCAAAGGGGGGAGCGAAGGTGCTGACGACGGAGCTGATATTGATGATGCTTCCGCCTGTCTCCGGGAAGAGAGGAAGGGCGGCTCTGGATGCGAGAATGAGCCCGAGGACGTTGGTATTGAACTGCCGGTTGTAGTCTTCGACGGTAATGGCCTCAAGCGGAGCGAAGTTGAAGACGCCGGCGTTATTGATGAGAATATCGACCTTGCCATAGGCCTTCTTGGTTTCGTCGAAGAGACGGGTGATGTCGGCCTCGTTCGCGACGCTGGCACCGACGGCGATGGCTTTGCCACCGGCCTGGACGATCTCGTTGACGACTTTATCGGCACCCTCTTTGCTTGAGGCATAGTTGACGACGACGGAGGCGCCTTCCGCGGCGAGGTGTTTCGCGATCGAGGCACCGATGCCCTTGGAAGCTCCTGTTACTACCGCAACTTTGTTCGTTAGCTTAGCCATATCTTTCTCTCTTTCTGAGACCGAAGCGCGCTTCGACGCTCATCGAATAGATGAGGACTGATTCAGAAAGGTGCGATATTCGGTCGGGTCGGCGCAGGATTTTGGTGCCCAAACCGCGAGGGCCTTTATGGCGCGGGTAAGGGGTGACGTTGAGAGTGCATGGCGCGAATGGGGGATAGTGGGGCCTGGTGCAAGGCGGCTAGGCTTGCGGAACTATGCGATCTGTCTCTGTGCTTGCGGCATTTACCTTCGGTTCCATCCTATGGGCTACGGGAGACGCGCAGGCGATCTCCTCATCGGCCGATGCGTCTTGGTCTTCGTCATCCTCGTCAAGCTCGCCGGATGCAGGCACGGCTTCGCTGCCGGCGGGCGTGAGCCTTCCGCGAGGCGGTACGGTGTACCTCGTAAACGCGAAGGCGGGTGTGCCGTCGCCGCTGGTGCAGCTGCATCCGGCCGAGATTGTTTCGAACTCGCATGCGGCGGGGAACTTTGCACGCAGCATGGTGTACGCAGGGGCGCATGCCAGCCTCGAGTTGAAGGGACTGAATGCAGCGGCGGGAACGGACGAGCGGCAGCCGAAGATTCTGGTCCGCATCAATGGCGACGATCCGGAGCTGTTGCGGAGCAGAGTTCATCTGATCCGGCTGCAGCAGACGAAGGACAGGCGAGTGGTCTCGAACTACTCGCAGAATGTGTTTGGCGGGCAGCGGACGAAGAAGTACGACGATATCGCGGTCACGAAGGCAGATGTCGAGCCGGACGTATGGCTGACACTGACGCCGGAGGAGCCGCTACCCCCCGGAGAGTACTGCGTGGTCTTCATGCCGAAGGATGCGAATGCGTGGCCGGACTCGGTCTACGACTTCAACGTAGCGCTTGATGTTGCCAAACCGGAGAAGTAAGGGCGTGACGGTGGAAGAAAGGCGCGGATCCTCTGACTTTGGCGAAGGATGACACCCAAGAGAGAAGCATGGGTGGACGTCCCGCGGAGGTCTTCTTGAACTTTTACTGCTGCAAATCATCGGCCACTCTCATCCGATACAGAGGATAGGAGGAATTATGCCAAAGGCAATTCGCTTTCATCAGCTGGGTGGACCAGAGGTTTTGCAGATTGAGGAGATTCCGGATCGTCAGCCGGGGCCGGATGAGGTCTTACTGAAGATGGAGGCGCTGGGGCTGAACCGGGCGGAGAGCATGTACTTCCATGGCAGCTATGAGCCGCCGCAGTTGCCGTCGGGGCTGGGCTATGAGCCGGAGGGGACGGTGCTGGCGGTTGGCGAGGGCGTGGACCGCACGCTGCTGGGGCAACGGTTCGGCACGGTGCCGGGCTACTCGATGAATCGGTATCCGATGCTGGCTGAGCAGGCCGTGGTAGCAGTAAAGGAGCTGGCGCCGGTGCCGCCCGGCATGTCCTCTGTAGAGGCAGCGGCGGTGTGGATGCAGTACGCCACGGCATAAGGTGCGCTGGTGTACTTTGGCAAGGTCACGGCGGGGGACTTTGTTGTGCTTCCAGCGGCGAGTTCGTCGGTGGGCCTGGCAGCGATTCAGATCGTCAAGGCGCAGGGTGGAACATCCATCGCAACCACACGGACGTCGTCGAAAAGCAGCAGTTGCTCGAGCTCGGGGCGGACCACGTAATTGCGACCGAGGAGGAGGACCTTCCGGCGCGCGTAAAGGAGATTACCGACGGCAAGATGGCGCGCATCGTCTTTGATCCGGTGGGCGGCGATTATGTGAATACATTGGGAGCGGCGACGGCACAAGAAGGAACGATCCTTCTGTATGGCATGCTCTCCGGACAGCCGACGCCGTATCCGATGAAGACCTTTGGCCGCGGCATTGCGCTAACGTCGTATTCGTTGAACGAGATGAAGACGCCGGAGCGACTGGAGCCGATGAAGCAGTACATTTACGAGCGGCTGGTGGATGGGCGATTTAAGCCCAGGGTCGATCGCGTGTTTCCGTTTGCTGAGACTGTAGAGGCCTATAAGTACCTGGAGAGCAACCAGCAGGTGGGAAAGGTTGTCATTACGCTGTAGAGCAGTGGACCCTCCTGCCAGCATCGCGTAGATCAGGGCAGCAGCTGCTGTTGCTGTTGGGCCATCATCTGCTGGCGGGTGAGCGGGGGCGGCTGGTCGGGGAGGGCGGTGGGTTTCTCGACCAGCATGGCC
>CAXTRT010000112.1:0-5217 GCA_964246835.1 uncultured Acidobacteriaceae bacterium
AGGTCACGGACCAGACCGGAGCCATCCTTCCCCGCGCGACGGTTCGCATCAGCAATACCGTCAGTGGCTACACCCGCACCACTACGACCGACGACGCGGGCCAGTACCGCTTCTTCAACATCCCCTTCAACTTCTACCGGGTCACCGTCACCAGCAAAGGCTTCTCTGAGACAGTTCAGACCGCCGACGTCAGCTCGGTCGTCCCTCTCGATCTTTCGGTCAAACTGAACGTCGGCGACACCTCAACGGTCGTCAGCGTGGAGGGCGGATCGGATCTGCTTGAGACCGACCCCGCCGCTCATACCGATATCGACCGCTCGACCATCGACCGCCTGCCGCTTGAGAGCGCCTCCTCCGAACTCACCTCCATCGTGACCCTCGCCTCGCCCGGCATCGCGTCGGACTCAAACGGCCTGCTGCACGGCCTTGGCGACCACGCCGAAAGCTCCTTCTCGATCGACGGCCAGCCCATCACGGATCAGCAGAGTAAGGTCTTTTCCAATCAGTTTCCGGCCGACGCCATCCAGTCCTTCGAGATCATAGACGGCGCTCCACCGGCACAGTACGGCGATAAGACCAGTCTTGTCATCGTTGCCACCACCCGTTCCGGCCAGGGCTTCAAAGTACCGCATGGCATCCTCTACGGCAGCTACGGCGCCTTCGGAACCTCCGAGGTCGGCGGTAACGTGGCCTATGGCTCCGAGAAGTGGGGCAACTTCCTCTCCGCCAGCGGCCTGAACACCGGCCGCTTTCTCGATGGTCCCGAGTTCCAGGTCTTCCATAACAAAGGGAATGAGATGAACCTCTTCGATCGTGTGGACTATCAGCTCAGCCCGGCCGCGAACCTTCACACCAACCTGCAGTACACGCGTTCTTGGTTTCAGACGCCGAACACCTTCGATCAGAACAACATCCTCGATCAGAACGGCATCAACGTCGGCAACACCGACCAGCGGGCCAAGATCGAGACTTTCATCGTCGCGCCCACCTATCAGCGGATCCTCAACCCAAATACCGTCTTCACCTTTGGCCCTTATATCCGCAAGGACGGCTTCAACTACACTCCCAGCCGCAACCCGCTTGCGGACTTCGGTCCGCTGCAGCGCGAGACTCTCGGCCAGTACCGCTCCCTTACCAACGCCGGTGTCCACTCCGATATCTCCTTCGTCAAGGGCGTCAACAACCTGAAGCTGGGCGGCGTCTACCAGCAGACCTTCCTGCGGGAGAACCTGAGTGTCGGCCTGGTAGATCCCACCCTGAACGCGCCGTGCATCGATGCAAACGGGGCTCCCGTTGTCGGATACACCACTCCCGCGGCATGCGTCTCCTTCTTCGGCCACCAGGCCAACCCCAACTACCTTCCTGTCCTCGCTCCCTATGACCTCACCCGCGGCGGAACCAACTATGCCTACCACGGGCGGACCGATGTCAAACAGCTCGCCCTTTACCTCCAGGACCAGATCACCAAGGGGCCCTGGGTGTTCAACGTTGGCATCCGCGGTGACTTCTACAACGGTCTCACCACGCAGCGGCAGGCGGAGCCGCGTGTCGGCATCTCTTACAACGTCGCCAGGACCAACACCGTCCTTCGCGTGGCCTACGCTCGCACGCAAGAGACGCCGTTCAATGAAAACCTCGTCCTCTCAAGCAAGGGCTGCAACGATCCCGTGATCAACGGGATCTTCACCACGCTTGGCGCCTGCAACTCCGGCCCCTTCAATCCCGGCTTCCGCAATGAGTTCCACGCCGGTCTGCAGCAGGCGATTGGCAAGCACTTCGTGCTCAGCGGCGACTATATCTGGAAGTACACGCGGAACGCGTATGACTTCAGCATCTTTGGCAACACGCCCGTCTTCTTCCCGATCGAGTGGCACAACTCGAAGATTCCGGGCTTTATCGTTCGCGCCAATGTTCCGGAGACGCACGGCATCAGCGCATTTCTGGTGATGTCGTCGGTCGCAGCTCGCTTCTTCAATCCGCAGGTCGGCGGTGTCGGCACCACCGTCGGCACACCCGGCGCCAACTATCCCTTCCGCATCGACCACGATGAGAAGTTCAACCAGACAACCCATGTCCAGTACTCCATGCCCTTCCGCAAGAGCACCTGGGTCGGCCTCAACTGGCGCTACGACAGCGGCCTGACCGCGGCCTCTACCCCCTGCTATAACGTCAACGACCCGAACAGCCGGTGCTCTGCCTACTCCTTCGATTCCAATCGAAACCCGCTCGTTACCGCGAACGGTCAGCCGCTCATCAATCTCTCCAGCCTCACCCCCGATCAGCAGTTCGAGGCCGGGCTGGCCTGCGATGGCGTTCGAGCCACCATCACCCACGGCTTCTCCAGTTGCGATGCCGCCGGCCTCACCTCCAGCCTCGTCCACATCCCCGCCATCAATACAGGGGACGATGACCGCAACCCGGCGCGCATTCAGCAGCGCAACCTGTTCGACATCGCTTTGGGCGAGGACAACCTCTTCCACGGCGATAAGAACAAGGTCGGCCTGCGCGTGACCGCCATCAACGTCACCAACAAGTACGCGCTCTATAACTTCCTCTCCACCTTCTCGGGAACCCACTACGTCACGCCTCGCGCAGTCACCGGAGAGGTCAGCTTCAACTTCTAATCTGGTGCCGCAGCGCGATCTGCCGCCGGGAAAACTTCAGGGCCGGCCTCCTCATACGGGACTGGCCCTGACTTGTCTGAGCCCGCCAAAATTAGCAATCGGCCAACCGCCAGACCCGCTTGCACAACAACCCAGCACACCCCGGGAGCGCGCCTGCGCTACCATGGTGCTTGCAGACGGTCGGGCGATCGCTGCCGGAAGCCGGTGCAAGCCGGTCTTTCGGGGGAGGAAAGTCCGAACTCCAAAGGGCAGTGTGCCGGATAACGTCCGGGACGGCCGCTTCAAGGCGGCTGGACGGCCAGTGCAACAGAGAGCAAACCGCCCCAGAGCTGTTGCGGTGCCTGCGCAAGCAGACACTCGCATGCACGCGGCGCTGGGGTAAGGGTGAAAGGGTGCGGTAAGAGCGCACCGCGTCCCCAGTAATGGGGGCGGCATGGTAAACCCCACACGGAGCAAGACCAAATAGGCAGGGACATGGCCGCTCCCCTCACGCGGCCATGCGCGTACCGGCCCGGTGCGCCAAGGCGAGGGAGTCTCTCTGACGCAAGTCAGGCAGGCGAACGAAACCTGCGGGTAGGTTGCTGGAGCGAGCGCAGTAATGCCTCGCCTAGAGGAATGATCGCCTAAAACAAAATTCGGCTTACGGGCCGTCTGCACACATATATCCGGCGGTCTCGACCAAAACGAGCCGCCGGACGCTTTCTCCACTAGCGCATCTCCGGCTTCAAGCGTGTGCGCGCGCCCCTGCCTTCCTTTACACTCTTCAAGGCGCTCGATATGCTGAAAGCTTCGGGACGGAGAGCGCCTGTGCCTGCCACAGCCGCTCCTTCAAGCCACCTTTTTTGGCATCGTTCACCAGAGTTTTCAATCCAACGAGAGATATCCATCAGGAGAAACAGAAATGGCCGCAGTAGACGAGAAGGTAAAGCAGATCATCGTCGAGCAGCTTCAGGTCGATGAGGCCGAAGTCACCCCGGGCGCAAGCTTCCAGGAAGATCTTGGAGCAGACTCGCTCGACGTCGTCGAACTGGTCATGCAGTTTGAAGAAGCCTTCGACATCCAGATTCCGGACGAAGACGCAGAGAAGATCAAGACGGTCAAGGATGCGGTCGACTATATCGAGAAGAGCCAGAAGGCAGGAAAGTAAGGAATGGAGCAGCGACGCGTCGTTGTGACCGGCATCGGTCTGCTGTGCGGGGTTGGCAACACAACGCAGCAGGTATGGGATGGCCTGCTCGCCGGTAAGAGCGGCATGGCGGAGATCACGCACTTCGATCTGACCGGGCATCCGGTCCGCTTTGCGGCCGAGGTCAAGAACTTCGATCCACTCGACTTCGTGGAAAAGAAAGAGTCGCGCAAGATGGGGCGGTTCATCCACTTCGCGCTGGCCGCCTCGCATGAGGCCATGCAGCACTCCGGCCTGAAGCTCGAGGGCGAACTGGCGGAGCGAGTCGGCGTGCATATCGGCTCGGGCATCGGCGGCTTCGACGTGATCGAGCGCGAGCACTCCAACATGCTCGCGGGCGGCCCGCGAAAGATCTCGCCCTTCTTCATCCCCGGCTCGATCGTCAACCTTGCCGCCGGCCACGTCAGCATCCGGCACGGGGCCAAGGGCCCGAATGAGGCGACGGCCACGGCCTGCACCTCGTCCGCGCACTCCATCGGCGACGCCTTCCGCATCATCGAGCGTGGCGACGCCGACGCCATGATCGCCGGCGGCACCGAGGCCGCGATCACACCCATGGGCGTCGGTGGCTTCGCCGCGATGAAGGCGCTCTCCACCCGCAACGATGACCCCGCGCACGCCTGTCGGCCCTTCGATAAGGATCGCGACGGCTTCGTAGTCGGCGAGGGCGCCGGCATCCTGATCCTTGAAGAGCTCGAGTTCGCCAAGGCGCGCGGTGCCAGCATCCTGGCCGAGGTGCTGGGCTACGGCATGAGTGCGGACGCCTTCCACATGACCGGCATGGCGCCTGAGGGCGAAGGCTGCTTCCGCGCCATGAAGGCCGCGCTGAAGGTCGCGGGGCTAGCGCCGGACCAGATCGACTACGTGAACGCGCACGCCACCAGCACTCCGCTGGGCGATGCTCTGGAGTCCAGGGCGATCGAAAATGTCTTCGGCGAGCGCGCCCATAACCACACGCTGCTGGTCAGCTCCACCAAGTCCATGACGGGGCATCTGCTGGGCGGCGCGGGCGGCCTCGAGGCCGGCATCACCATCATGGCCATGCTGCACCAGATGGCGCCCCCAACCATGAACTTGGTGGAGGCCGATCCGGAGTGCCGCCTGAACTACGTACCCAACTCGCCGCAGTCGGCAAAGATCGACTACGCGCTCTCGAACTCGTTCGGCTTCGGTGGAACCAACGGATCGCTCGTCTTCAAGCGCTGGACCGAGTAGCGAGTTTCGATTGTCACTGAAGTTTGTCATTCTGAGCGCACCCTTCTTTGTTTGTCATTCTGACCCTGAGCTTGCCGAAGGGGAAGAATCCCCGTATTCTGCCTCGGTCTGCAAGACTCTCCATTAACCAGCCACCCCGTCCAAACACCCCGTCCGACAGCAAAAAGCCCTCTCACACGAGAGGGCCTTCTC
>CAXTRT010000113.1:0-5164 GCA_964246835.1 uncultured Acidobacteriaceae bacterium
GAGAAGGCCCTCTCGTGTGAGAGGGCTTTTTGCTGTCGGACGGGGTGTTTGGACGTTGGAGAGTCTTGCAGACCGAGTAAGAGTACGGGGATTCTTCGCTGCGCTCAGAATGACAAACTTCAGTGACAATCAAAACTCGCTACTCGGTCCAGCGCTTGAAGACGAGCGATCCGTTGGTTCCACCGAAGCCGAACGAGTTCGAGAGCGCGTAGTCGATCTTTGCCGACTGCGGCGAGTTGGGTACGTAGTTCAGGCGGCACTCCGGATCGGCCTCCACCAAGTTCATGGTTGGGGGCGCCATCTGGTGCAGCATGGCCATGATGGTGATGCCGGCCTCGAGGCCGCCCGCGCCGCCCAGCAGATGCCCCGTCATGGACTTGGTGGAGCTGACCAGCAGCGTGTGGTTATGGGCGCGCTCGCCGAAGACATTTTCGATCGCCCTGGACTCCAGAGCATCGCCCAGCGGAGTGCTGGTGGCGTGCGCGTTCACGTAGTCGATCTGGTCCGGCGCTAGCCCCGCGACCTTCAGCGCGGCCTTCATGGCGCGGAAGCAGCCTTCGCCCTCAGGCGCCATGCCGGTCATGTGGAAGGCGTCCGCACTCATGCCGTAGCCCAGCACCTCGGCCAGGATGCTGGCACCGCGCGCCTTGGCGAACTCGAGCTCTTCAAGGATCAGGATGCCGGCGCCCTCGCCGACTACGAAGCCGTCGCGATCCTTATCGAAGGGCCGACAGGCGTGCGCGGGGTCATCGTTGCGGGTGGAGAGCGCCTTCATCGCGGCGAAGCCACCGACGCCCATGGGTGTGATCGCGGCCTCGGTGCCGCCGGCGATCATGGCGTCGGCGTCGCCACGCTCGATGATGCGGAAGGCGTCGCCGATGGAGTGCGCGGACGAGGTGCAGGCCGTGGCCGTCGCCTCATTCGGGCCCTTGGCCCCGTGCCGGATGCTGACGTGGCCGGCGGCAAGGTTGACGATCGAGCCGGGGATGAAGAAGGGCGAGATCTTTCGCGGGCCGCCCGCGAGCATGTTGGAGTGCTCGCGCTCGATCACGTCGAAGCCGCCGATGCCCGAGCCGATATGCACGCCGACTCGCTCCGCCAGTTCGCCCTCGAGCTTCAGGCCGGAGTGCTGCATGGCCTCATGCGAGGCGGCCAGCGCGAAGTGGATGAACCGCCCCATCTTGCGCGACTCTTTCTTTTCCACGAAGTCGAGTGGATCGAAGTTCTTGACCTCGGCCGCAAAGCGGACCGGATGCCCGGTCAGATCGAAGTGCGTGATCTCCGCCATGCCGCTCTTACCGGCGAGCAGGCCATCCCATACCTGCTGCGTTGTGTTGCCAACCCCGCACAGCAGACCGATGCCGGTCACAACGACGCGTCGCTGCTCCATTCCTTACTTTCCTGCCTTCTGGCTCTTCTCGATATAGTCGACCGCATCCTTGACCGTCTTGATCTTCTCTGCGTCTTCGTCCGGAATCTGGATGTCGAAGGCTTCTTCAAACTGCATGACCAGTTCGACGACGTCGAGCGAGTCTGCTCCAAGATCTTCCTGGAAGCTTGCGCCCGGGGTGACTTCGGCCTCATCGACCTGAAGCTGCTCGACGATGATCTGCTTTACCTTCTCGTCTACTGCGGCCATTTCTGTTTCTCCTGATGGATATCTCTCGTTGGATTGAAAACTCTGGTGAACGATGCCAAAAAAGGTGGCTTGAAGGAGCGGCTGTGGCAGGCACAGGCGCTCTCCGTCCCGAAGCTTTCAGCATATCGAGCGCCTTGAAGAGTGTAAAGGAAGGCAGGGGCGCGCGCACACGCTTGAAGCCGGAGATGCGCTAGTGGAGAAAGCGTCCGGCGGCTCGTTTTGGTCGAGACCGCCGGATATATGTGTGCAGACGGCCCGTAAGCCGAATTTTGTTTTAGGCGATCATTCCTCTAGGCGAGGCATTACTGCGCTCGCTCCAGCAACCTACCCGCAGGTTTCGTTCGCCTGCCTGACTTGCGTCAGAGAGACTCCCTCGCCTTGGCGCACCGGGCCGGTACGCGCATGGCCGCGTGAGGGGAGCGGCCATGTCCCTGCCTATTTGGTCTTGCTCCGTGTGGGGTTTACCATGCCGCCCCCATTACTGGGGACGCGGTGCGCTCTTACCGCACCCTTTCACCCTTACCCCAGCGCCGCGTGCATGCGAGTGTCTGCTTGCGCAGGCACCGCAACAGCTCTGGGGCGGTTTGCTCTCTGTTGCACTGGCCGTCCAGCCGCCTTGAAGCGGCCGTCCCGGACGTTATCCGGCACACTGCCCTTTGGAGTTCGGACTTTCCTCCCCCGAAAGACCGGCTTGCACCGGCTTCCGGCAGCGATCGCCCGACCGTCTGCAAGCACCATGGTAGCGCAGGCGCGCTCCCGGGGTGTGCTGGGTTGTTGTGCAAGCGGGTCTGGCGGTTGGCCGATTGCTAATTTTGGCGGGCTCAGACAAGTCAGGGCCAGTCCCGTATGAGGAGGCCGGCCCTGAAGTTTTCCCGGCGGCAGATCGCGCTGCGGCACCAGATTAGAAGTTGAAGCTGACCTCTCCGGTGACTGCGCGAGGCGTGACGTAGTGGGTTCCCGAGAAGGTGGAGAGGAAGTTATAGAGCGCGTACTTGTTGGTGACGTTGATCGCGGTCACGCGCAGGCCGACCTTGTTCTTATCGCCGTGGAAGAGGTTGTCTTCTCCCAAAGCGATGTCGAAGAGGTTGCGCTGCTGAATGCGCGCCGGGTTGCGATCATCATTCCCCGTGTTGATCGCGGGGATGTGGACGAGGCTGGAGGTGAGGCCGGCGGCGTCGCAACTGGAGAAGCCGTGGGTAATGGTGGCTCGAACGCCATCGCAGGCCAGCCCGGCTTCGAACTGCTGATCGGGGGTGAGGCTGGAGAGATTGATGAGCGGCTGACCGTTCGCGGTAACGAGCGGGTTTCGATTGGAATCGAAGGAGTAGGCAGAGCACCGGCTGTTCGGGTCGTTGACGTTATAGCAGGGGGTAGAGGCCGCGGTCAGGCCGCTGTCGTAGCGCCAGTTGAGGCCGACCCAGGTGCTCTTGCGGAAGGGCATGGAGTACTGGACATGGGTTGTCTGGTTGAACTTCTCATCGTGGTCGATGCGGAAGGGATAGTTGGCGCCGGGTGTGCCGACGGTGGTGCCGACACCGCCGACCTGCGGATTGAAGAAGCGAGCTGCGACCGACGACATCACCAGAAATGCGCTGATGCCGTGCGTCTCCGGAACATTGGCGCGAACGATAAAGCCCGGAATCTTCGAGTTGTGCCACTCGATCGGGAAGAAGACGGGCGTGTTGCCAAAGATGCTGAAGTCATACGCGTTCCGCGTGTACTTCCAGATATAGTCGCCGCTGAGCACGAAGTGCTTGCCAATCGCCTGCTGCAGACCGGCGTGGAACTCATTGCGGAAGCCGGGATTGAAGGGGCCGGAGTTGCAGGCGCCAAGCGTGGTGAAGATCCCGTTGATCACGGGATCGTTGCAGCCCTTGCTTGAGAGGACGAGGTTTTCATTGAACGGCGTCTCTTGCGTGCGAGCGTAGGCCACGCGAAGGACGGTGTTGGTCCTGGCGACGTTGTAAGAGATGCCGACACGCGGCTCCGCCTGCCGCTGCGTGGTGAGACCGTTGTAGAAGTCACCGCGGATGCCAACGTTGAACACCCAGGGCCCCTTGGTGATCTGGTCCTGGAGGTAAAGGGCGAGCTGTTTGACATCGGTCCGCCCGTGGTAGGCATAGTTGGTTCCGCCGCGGGTGAGGTCATAGGGAGCGAGGACAGGAAGGTAGTTGGGGTTGGCCTGGTGGCCGAAGAAGGAGACGCATGCCGCGGGAGTGGTGTATCCGACAACGGGAGCCCCGTTTGCATCGATGCACGGCGCGTTCAGGGTGGGATCTACCAGGCCGACACTCAGGTTCTCCCGCAGGAAGGTCTGCTGGTAGACGCCGCCCAGCTTCAGGTTGTTGACGCCCTTGACGAAGGAGATATCGGAGTGGACACCGGCGTTGGTAAGGGAGCGGTACTGGCCGAGAGTCTCGCGCTGCAGCGGACCGAAGTCCGCAAGCGGGTTGCGGCTGGGAGTGTAGTTGAAGCCGTCCTTGCGGATATAAGGGCCAAAGGTGAAGACGGTATTTGGGTTGAGGATCCGCTGATAGGTGGGCGCGACGATGAAAGTCTCGATCTTGGCCCGCTGGTCGGTGTTGCCGACGTTGATGCCGTTCTGATCGAGGATGTTGTTCTGATCGAAGGTGTTCGGCGTCTGAAACCAAGAACGCGTGTACTGCAGGTTGGTGTGAAGGTTCGCGGCCGGGCTGAGCTGATAGTCCACACGATCGAAGAGGTTCATCTCATTCCCTTTGTTATGGAAGACCTGGAACTCGGGACCATCGAGAAAGCGGCCGGTGTTCAGGCCGCTGGCGGAGAGGAAGTTGCCCCACTTCTCGGAGCCATAGGCCACGTTACCGCCGACCTCGGAGGTTCCGAAGGCGCCGTAGCTGCCGTAGAGGATGCCATGCGGTACTTTGAAGCCCTGGCCGGAACGGGTGGTGGCAACGATGACAAGACTGGTCTTATCGCCGTACTGTGCCGGTGGAGCGCCGTCTATGATCTCGAAGGACTGGATGGCGTCGGCCGGAAACTGATTGGAAAAGACCTTACTCTGCTGATCCGTGATGGGCTGGCCGTCGATCGAGAAGGAGCTTTCGGCGTGGTCGCCAAGGCCGTGCAGCAGGCCGTTTGAGTCCGACGCGATGCCGGGCGAGGCGAGGGTCACGATGGAGGTGAGTTCGGAGGAGGCGCTCTCAAGCGGCAGGCGGTCGATGGTCGAGCGGTCGATATCGGTATGAGCGGCCGGGTCGGTCTCAAGCAGATCCGATCCGCCCTCCACACTGACGACCGTTGAGGTGTCGCCGACGTTCAGTTTGATCGGAAGATCGACGGGAACGACCGAGCTGACGTCGGCGGTCTGCGTCAGATCGGAGAAGCCGCTGCTGGTGACGGTGACCCGGTAGGAGTTGAAGGGGATGTTGAAGAAGCGGTACTGGCCCGCGTCGTCGGTGGTGGTGGTGCGGGTGTAGCCGCTGACGGTGTTGCTGATGCGAACCGTCGCGCGGGGAAGGATGGCTCCGGTCTGGTCCGTGACCT
>CAXTRT010000114.1:0-5146 GCA_964246835.1 uncultured Acidobacteriaceae bacterium
GTTGGGGTGGGGGTTGGATTTGCGGGGCCTGAGGCGAGGGCGAACTGCAGGCCGGCGAGGGTCTGCTGCTTGAGCCCGCTTACCGGCGAGGGATCGTAGCTGCTGTCGAGCAGGCCGTAGGCGTCTTCGCCGTTGAGGGCCCAGTAGGTCCAGTTGAGCGAGGAGTCGGAGCCGAGGAACTGGACGAGGGACTGGAAGTACTGGCCCTGGGAGCCGGGAGAGTTGTTCTCGAGGTCGGAGGCGCTGTTGGTGGTGCCGAACTCGCCGAGCCAAATGGGCGCGATGCCGTTCTGGCTGATGTAGCCCCAGTGGTTAAGCCAGACGGAGTAGAGGGTTTCGTAGGAGGTGCTGCCGTTGAACCACCACTGCCGGTACTCGCGGGGGCCGTACTCATGGGGCGAGTAGACGAGCTGATTGGGCAGAGAGAGCTGGACGGGCGAGCTCTGGACGCCTTCGAGGTTGCCGCCCCACCAGGTCCAGTCGTTGTTGTAGGCGTCGGTGCCCTCGACGAAGACGAGCAGGCTGGGGTTGACGGCGAGCACGGCGTTGCCGGCGCGGGCGGCGGCGAGGTGCCAGTCATTCGCGCCGCCGCAGTCCCAGCAGGCGCCGCCCTGGGTTGCGTTATGGGGCTCATTGCGGAGATCCACGCCGATGACGGTAGGGTTGCCGGCGTAGCGGGTGGCGAGGGTCGTCCAGTCGTTGAGCCAGGCGGACTCGGGATAGGCTCCGGTAAACCAGAGGCCGTTCGCTTCGGCGGAGTCGCCGGCCTCGGAGCGGTGGTTATCGAGGATGATGCGAAGGTTGAGGGTGCCGGCGATGGCGACGATTTTGTCGAGGATCTGCAGCCCGTTGAGGCCCTGCAGGTCGGCGTTGATGCCGTTCGCGAAGCTGATGGCGGAGGGGATGGTGGGCTGTTCGACCATTTGGTTTGAGAGCGGGATGCGGATGGTGTTGTAGCTCTGGGCCTGAATGGTCTGGAGGATGGATCGGTAGTCCTGGGAGGTGAGGCCGCCGGGGACGGCGCGGGTGGTCTCAAAGCCATACCAGTTGATGCCGGCGATGCGGACGGCCTGGTTGTTGGCGTCGAGGATATGGTTGCCGGAGGTATGCCAGTAGCCAGAACCCTGGGCGCGGACGGTGGGGGTGAGGGTGGCGAGAAGGAGGGCGGCAGAGAGATACGGCAAGGTACGGCAAAGGGAGAGGCTGCTCATCGGGACACTCCGCTTCAAAAAGGGTGCGGGCGGGCAGCACACAGTTTGCCTCGCCGGGTGAACGGATGCCGCCTGCTCCTTGGAAATCCGGGGAATCTGGGAATCCGGGAAAGAGGAGGCGAGAACGGACCGAGACCGGGAGGCTTCGTTCGAGCAGAGGTGTGGCAGGCGACAGGGAGACAGGAGTTTGCGGAAGCGAGAGGCAACGACCCTGACGAAGCTCAAGCTTCTGCCGGGAGGATGTCCTGAGTCTACGGGTCTATGCGCGGCGCGTACGCAGAAGGAGGCGTTTGGATGCTACAACGTCTGTGGACTGGCGGATGGGGGTGGGGGATGGTAGCGCTGGCCGGTGACGGCACCTTTGCCACAGGTGGGGGGGCGCCAGGCGAGTTAAAGCATTTCTCCTGATGCTATGGCGTTGTTCAAGTGCAAGGGAGGCCATTTTCTTTGAGAGAAATGGCACAATTGGGAGTTGCTTCCTTTACACCTTCAGGAGAAATGGGTTAGCGCAGGCTGCCCAGAAGTCGACTGCCGTTGGGAACGATGATGCAGGAGCTTGCCTTCGATGCCTTCCAGGCTGGGGCCGAGGCGAAGTCGACCGCGGTGACGGAGACGCTCTCATGGTGACGGCGTGGGCAAGCCAGAGATCCGCGGTAAGGACGCCGGGAGTGTCTCCGCCGCCGACGACGTGGAAGGATTGGGTGGGCTGGGTGGAGCTGCCGAGGGAGGCGGGCTGTGCGCCGTGCGTGGCGGCGAGGCCGCGAAGGATGATCTCCGCGCCGCGGATGGGGCGGCCATCGGGATCTTCGAGGCGCAGGTGGACGCCGGCGCGGTCGCGCTTTGAAGGCTGGCCGGGCACGAGGAGGGTGACGCCGCCGGTGAAACGAGGCTGGGCGTAGAGGGTGACGGGGCAGTTGACGCTCTGCGGATCGGAGTGGAGCAGGATCTGCGAGGCGGCGGCCGAGACCTGGGTGGCGGGGAGGGTAAGGGCACCGGCGAGGAGCAAGAGCGGACGGGTAAGGATGAGTGGCATGGCTGGCTCGTGGTCGGAGGTTGAGTCCGGGATGGTGGTTGGACGGGAGAAGCTAGCGAAGTACTTGAGTCAACTCAAATTTCCGGGCTGGTCCGAACGAAAAGCAGGTTCCTCGCGTTGCTCGGAATGGAAGAAAGAAAAGCAAAGACAGAGAACAGCAAAGAACTTGTTCGGAGTCGCCCTAGACCTTGGGCTGCCAGCCTTTGGCGTAGCTGGCGCGTTTGGTCATGGCGGCGGCCTCGTTGTCGTTGAGGATGGCGGCGGTGGCGGGGTTGAGGGTGAGGGAGCGCTGGGTGAAGTAGGCGATGTTGGCGAGCTGGAGCTGGGTGACGGCGACGTTGCCCTGGGCGACGGGCTGGTTGAGTTTGGCCTGGCCGCGGACCGCGGTGATGAGGTTGGCGAAGTGGGCGTCGGTCATGGAGTCGGCGCCGACGAGATCGGTGGCGGAGGTGGCGGGCTTGGACGGGACGCGGTAGTTAGAGGTCAATTTATCTTTGAGGTCGTAGATCTCGTAGCCGTCGCGGTCGATGATGACTGTGCCCTCGGTGCCGTGGACGGCGGTGCCGCGATCGCGGTTGTAGGTCTTCTTGCCGGTGATGCAGTCGCCCTTCCAGGTGAGGAGTTTGCCGGGGTACTCGAAGGAGACGTCGAGGGTGTCGTAGAACTGCCAGTCGTCTCTCGCGGCGTAGCGGCCGCCGGCGGCGACGATGCGGGTGGGGTTTTCGACGTCGAGGGCCCAGCGGGCGACGTCGACCTCATGGGTGCCGTTGTTGAGGGCTTCTCCGGTGCCCCAGCTCTTCTCCCAGTGCCAGTTGTAGGGATGGACGTTGTCCTTGTAGTCCTGGCGCGGGGCGGGACCCTGCCAGAGATCCCAGTCGAGGGTGGCGGGGACGGGGATGACCTTGCCGACGCCGATGGGTTTGCGGCGGTTGGTGTACCAGGTCTCGGCCCAGTAGGCGCGGCCGATGGCGCCGGAGTGGATCTTGTTGACGATCTCGATGGTGTGCGGCGACGAGCGCTGCTGCGATCCCATCTGACAGAGCTTGCCGGTCTTCTTCTGGGCCTCGACCAGCCAGAGGCCTTCCTGCGGGTTGTAGGAGCAGGGCTTCTCGACGTAGACGTGCTTGCCGGCCTCGAGGCCGAGGATGGCCATGGGCGCGTGCCAGTGGTCGGGGGTGGCGATGGTGATCACATCGACGTCTTTGGAGGCGAGGACGTTGCGGAAGTCCTTTTCGGGCGTGGGGGCGTCGCCCATGGACTTTGCGGCGGCACCTGAGAACTTCTCGAGGATAGTGGCGTCGACGTCGCAGACGTGGGTGATGCGGGCGTCTTTCTTATTGGCCTGAAGCGAGGAGAGATGGGCGTAGGCGCGGCTGTTGAGGCCGATGACGGCGAAGTGGACGCGGTCGTTGGCGCCGACGATCTGGGCGTAGGACTTGGCGGTCATGGGGGCCGTTGAGGCGATGGCGAGGCCGGCGGCGGTGACGGCGGCCTGGCCTACGAAGGTGCGTCGAGAGAGCATCGGATCTCCTGGAGCGGGTGGGGTCGGAGTTGGTGCGGGAATGGTACGCCGGAGAGGGTGCGGCGGACAACTGCGAGGGCTGAGGTGTGCGCCATGTTTCTCTGTCCGGTGTCGACAGAAGAGGATTCGCTGAAGAGCGAGTCCGCGAAAATTCTTTTAGTGCAAAACCGCCGTGATGCGAGATAGGAGCGTAGAAACGTACGAGGAAGTGCCAGCACAAGGAGGATGTATGACTGAGGCTGCTTCATCTTTTGGGGTGATGGCGAAGAAGCCGAGCGCGCTGCTGCCGCTCGCGATGTCTGTGCTTGCGCTGGCAATCCTCTTTGTTGGACCTCGGATATTTGGCGATGGGCATGCGGCCGATGAGGGACCGACCGCTCATCTATGGCAGATTCTGATGGCTGGGCAGCTGCCGTTGATTGTGTTCTTTGTCTTCAGGTGGATGCGTTCGGCGATGAAGTTCACGCTTGAGATCCTGGCGCTGCAAGCGAGCGCTTTGCTGGCGAACTGCGCGATGGTGTTTCTGCTCGGGTTGGGATAAGTGCGGGGTCTCCATGCTCCGTTCTCCGGCATGCTGGAGAATGGACGATATGGACTCTGTGCGGATGGATAAGTGGCTGTGGGCGGGTCGGTTCTTCAAGACGCGGGCGCTGGCGGCAAAGGCGTGCGAGCTGGGGCGGATTGAATCGAACGGGATGACGGCGAAGGCGGCGCGCGATGTAAAGGTTGGCGACACGCTGCGGGTGAAGAATGATGGCGGCGAGTTTGTGGTCGCAGTGCTGGCGCTTGACGATGTGCGCGGACCGGCGGTAAAGGCGCAGGCGCTCTATGCCGAGACCGAGGCGAGCAAGGAGATGCGGCTGAAGGTGGCGGCGGAGCGCAAGGCGGCGATGCAGTTTGAGGTGTTGCCGATGGCGAAGCCGATGGGGCGGGACCGGCGGGTGCTGAATCGGTTTCGCGGACGGGGGTGACGTATCTCTGCTTGACATGCTGCGCTACGGGCACGTAGGTTCGCCTCCTGATCAAACGTTCTCAGGCCGTCGAAGTGAAATACGGGGGTCTCCACTGCGCTGCGCTTCGGTCGGAATGACGGCAGTCTGGGCTGGTCAAGTCGGAGTAGACGAGTGCTGGAAGTCTTACGGCTTAGGCCGTTGCAGTCGAGAGGGGGGGCCGATGCGGGCGAGTGAGACGGCGAAGGCGGTGCTGACGGATAGCCATTTCTGGATTCCGGTGGTGGTGCTGCTGGGTGGCGTGGTGCTGCTGGTGGTGCTGCATTGAGCCGGGCGGTGCTGAAGGTGGTGGCACGGCCGCATGCGGAGCGGGCGGGTGAGGGCCGGAGCTTTCATGTGCTGGGGGTGCTGTGCGGACTGACGGCGGGGG
>CAXTRT010000115.1:0-2992 GCA_964246835.1 uncultured Acidobacteriaceae bacterium
GTCGTTTGCTACTGCAAACGAGGGCCCACCCGTGGGGCGATGGGACATGGATGGGGCACCCCCCTTCGGGGTGGCGGGGTTGGCGGCTGAGGTTGGGGTGATGCTGAGGGTGAGGGGGAGCTCGGGGCTGATGGCGGTAATGTTGTTGGCCCAGAAGATGCCGCGGAGTTTGGCGAGGTCGGACTCGTGGAGGTAGGCGTTGCCGGTGGCGGGTTTGAGGTCGACGCCGCCGATCGTGACGGCGAGGGCGTCGGCCTGCGGGGTGACGATGAGGTTGGCGCCGTAGACGGCGAGCTCCTGGTGGATGCGGTCGCCGATGGTGGTGGCGAGGGCGAGCATGGCGGTGACGGCGGTGGTGCCGAGGAGGATGGCGGCTCCGGCGAGGAGCTTGCGGCGGCGCTGGCGGCGGAAGGACTCGAGGAGGAGGCGGACGAACATTTAGGCGGCCTCCGCTTGGGGTTGGAGGCGGGTTGGGAACCCAGGTCTCAGAGGCGAGATCTGGGGCACCCGGCGGGGGAAAGACTCCGCTGGGGGTTGGAGGCGGAGGGCTTTCGGCTTGGCTTGGTGAGAGTTTGTGCCGCTGCGTAAAAGGTACGGGGATTCTTCGCTGCGCTCAAGAATGACAAACAAAAACAAGAGTTTAAGAGGGCAGGGGAGTTGGGCTCCGTTCCGGAGCGGAATCGACCTTTGGGCGATGGAACTACGCATGACGGAGGGATTGTCATGCATGGGGCACCCGGCCTTTGGCTTGGCGGAGGAGCGGCGGTGGCGCGTTTGTCGGGTGAGATCGTGCGGCTATGAGCAAAATGCGGGGATTCTTCGCTGCGCTCAGAATGACAACAAAAGCAAAAGCGAGAAGCGGGTTCTTCGCTGCGCTCAGAATGACAGACAAAAAGAAAGCTGCGCTCAGAGTGGCAATTTGACGAGTGACCGTAACAGTTGGAGGAGTGATCGTGCGGGCCATATTAGCTTAGCGCTCGAAGACGGGGGCTAGGGCCTGGAGGTCGGCGGCGGCTATGGTGATCTGGGCGCCGGAGCGGGAGGAGTGGAGGGGGATGGGGTTGCAGCCGCCCTCCTGGCCCATGGACTGCGGGACAAGGGGTGAGGCGCACATCTTGCAGGTGATGCCCTGCGCGCCGATGTAGAAGCCGACCGGGCCGCAGATGTGGCAGGCGTCGGCGACGGAGATGATGGCGCCGTCGGGCTTTTTGTAGAGCAGGAAGCGGACCTGGGCGGGCTTGCCGGCTGCGTCGTTGACGAAGACGCCGAAGCGGTGGAGCCGGTCGTCGTTGATGGTGGAGGCGTCGAGCGTAACCTGGTTGCCGACGAGGGTGACGGCGGTGGTGGGAGAGAGGGCGGTGGAGCTTTTGGCGTAGATGAACTCGGCGGTGGAGAGAAAGATGAAGAGGAAGCTGACGCCGACGACGGAGGTCATCCAGAGGCGCTCGCGGCGATGGCCCCACTCGAGCTTGCGACGTTCGGCGGGCGTGGTGGTTTCGGCGAAGACGGGCGGCTTGCGGCTGCGGCTTTCAAGCAGGACCATGAGGCCGATGAGAGCGAGCATGGTGACGAAGAAGAAGAGATCGTTGCGGACGATGGGGCCGATGAGCTTCATCTCGGCGGTCGAGGAGGGGAGGACGCCGTTCTCGGAGAGCTCGTGCAGGCCGGAGATGACGAGCTGGAAGGTGACGAAGTAAAGGATGACGGTGGTGACGCGGAAGAAGCGCTGCAGGTTGATGCGGACGCTGCCGCGGATGAACATGACCCCGAAGACGACCGAGAGGGCGATGCCGAGGAGGGTTCCGGTGAAGGAGAGGATCTCGGTGGAGTTGAGGGTGACGGCGGAGAGGAGGAGGACGGTCTCGACGCCTTCGCGGAGGACCAGGGTGAAGACGAAGAAGAAGAGGCCGATCCTGGCCGACGGAGAGTTGGCGTAGCGGGCGATTTTGGCTTCGATCTGGCCCTTCATGGAGCGGGCGGTCTTATGCATGAACCAGATCATGCTGACGACAAAGGCGGCGGCGGCGAGCATGACCCAGCCTTCGATGACGTCGGAGTTGAGGTTGAGATGGGCGACGACGACGGCGGTGGCGACCGAGGCGATGAGGGCGGAGCCGAGACCCCAGAAGACGGTGCGTTTCAGCTCATGGCGGCCGATCTTTGAGAGATACGCAAAGATGATGCCGACGATGAGGGAGGCTTCGACGCCCTCGCGGAGGGTGATGATCAGTGCCTGAAACATGCTGTGTTCCCCTGCCTTTAGCGGCGATTTCGTCCAGGTCCACGAGACGCTGTGGAAGTTCGGGACGGGCTCGTCTACAGCCCTGAGTCTAATCCGGACCAAAGTGGTCGTCAATGCAGGCAAAGGGGAAAAGCACGAGCGTTTGCCGTCACTTCAAGGGATTAGCTGGAATTGTGAGGGGGGAGTCTGGTGCGCCCGGAAGGAGTCGAACCTCCGACCTACTGGTTCGTAGCCAGTTGCTCTATCCAACTGAGCTACGGGCGCACATTGCATGGGTTGCAACTAGGACAGGATACCGGAGATGCGGTGCGAGGGCAACCGCGTGCAGCGAGGTGTGGTGCGCCCGGAAGGATTCGAACCTCCGACCCTTTGGTTCGAAGCCAAATGCTCTATCCAGCTGAGCTACGGGCGCGTGTGCTTGAGGAAGTGTACGTCAGGAGAGGGCTGGGTGCCCAGTGATGTCCGGAGGCGAATCGTCAAGGGTTGGGTGCGGGATTGAGGAGATCAGAGAAGCAAAACGGAGGCAAAGACAAGCAGAGGGACGAAACAGAGAGCGACAGACGACCAGGCGCCAAGGAATGCCTGGTGAAGGAGAAGAATACTTATCCTTTAGGGAAATATTCAGCTGTTCGAACGAGAAGCAGGTTCCTCGCGTTGCTCGGAATGGAAGCAAGAAAAGCAAAGGACTTGTTCAGAGCCTGCTTGGAAGCCAGACGGAGCCTAGACAGCGGGTTTGGGCTCGGCGGGGGG
>CAXTRT010000115.1:3002-5064 GCA_964246835.1 uncultured Acidobacteriaceae bacterium
GCCCGGACCGGCCTTTGACCGATCGTCGGGGGCGGGGGGGGGGCGGCGGGGGGGGTGGGGGGGGGGGGGGGGGGGGGGGCGGGTGGCGGCGTGGTGGTGAGGGCGACCTTTTCTACGATGTCGAGGCCGGAGCGGCGGAGGAGTTGGTGGATAACAGGCTCGGTGAGGCGGCTGGCGTCGTACTCGACGCGGACGGTCTTCTGGCGTTCGTTGAGCTCGAGGTGGCGGATGCCGTAGACCTCGCGGACGCGGGCCATGGCGAGGACGGAGCTCTCGGAGGGCGGGATGCCGTAGCGGTAGAGGACGTCGAGCTGGGTCATGGGGTGAGTCTAGCAGGGGGGGGCTGGAGTATGAGTTTTAGGCGACTGCGGAGTTATTGGCGAATATTCTTCGCTACGCTCAGAATAACAATTCAAAACTAACCACGACTAAAACTAATAAGAGATGGGCGAGCATCTGTAGCCCGGCTACTGCAGGTGGGCGAGGTAGCTGGTGATCTCGGGGCTGGTCCAGTTTTGGGCGTTGACGAACTTGCGGCGGAGGAGGCCGTTTTTGTCGATGATGTAGGTTTCGGGGATCTGGGCGGTGCCGTAGAGCTCGTTGATGCGGCCGTCGGCGTCGCGGACGGTGGTGATCTCGACGTGGTGGTCGGTGAGGAAGCGGCGGTAGACGTCGTCGGACTGGTCCATGGCGACGCCGACGATGGCGAGGTTGGGCAGCTGCTTGTGGAGTTCGAGGAGGCTGGGGAGCTCTTGGACGCAGGGAGCGCACCAGGTCGCCCAGAGATTGAGGACGACGATGCGGCCGTGGAGTTTGGCGAGGTCAACGCTCTGGATACCATCGGAGATGGTGAACTGGGGGGCGGGCTTGGCGAGGGACTGCGGGTGGTTGCCGCGGTCGCAGCCGGTGATGAGGGAGAGGAGAGCGACGATGGCGAGGGTGAGAGGACGGAGAGGTGTCACGGTGATGTTCCTTGCGCTCCATTGTACGAAGGCAGGCTGCTGGCACGGTTTGAGAGGTGCGTCGCTGCGCTCGTTTTAAGGGCGAAGTACGGGGATTCTTTGCTGCGCTCAGAATGACAAAGCAAAAGCGAGAAGCGGGTTCTTCGCTGCGCTCAGAATGACACCCCAGAGGGGTCGCTGCGCTCAGAATGCAAACCAAAGGCAAAAGCAGAAGCGGGTTTTTCGCTGCGCTCCAGAATGACACCCCTAAAAAAGGGGCGCTGCGCTCAGAACGATAAACCAAATGAGATGCTGCACTTAGAATGACAATCAAAGCGCAGCGGGGGATTACAGGCTGGCACGTCTATGCTCGTAGAGGATGGGGTGGCGATGGTACGACGGGGCGAGCCGGTGTTGGGGCTGATGGAGGAGCGGGAGCGGCCGAGTGTGCTGGCGGCGATGGCTCCGAAGCGCGGGGAGGGACCGGCGGCGGAGTTTGAGGTGACGGTACTTGTGCCGGCACGGGATGAGGCGCGGAACCTGCCCGCGTGCCTGGAGTCGCTGCTGCGGCAGACGGAGCCGGGCTTTGCGCTGGGTAGGCAATGGGAGATTGTGGTGGTCGATGATGCATCAACCGACGGGACGCGGAAGCTGGCGGAGGATGTGTTTGCCGCGCAGGCAGCGCGGGATCCGGAGAGTGCGACGGGGCTGGTGGTGATGGAGGCTCCGGCGTGGGAGACGGGTGCGCGCGGGACGGGATTAAGTTCCGGGACGGGATCGGCTTCCGGGATGACGGGCAAGAGTGCGGCGTGCTGGGCGGGGGCGCAAGTAGCGCGCGGGGCTTGGCTGCTGTTTACGGATGCGGATACGGTGCATGCGGCGGGATCGGTGTCGCGATCGTTGCGGGAGGCGGAGCGGCACGGGGTAGCGATGCTCTCGTACTCGCCGCGGCAGGTAATGGATGGGATGCTGCAACGGACGGTGATGCCGCTGATTTTTTCCGAGCTGGCGAGTGTGTATCCGCCGGCGAAGGTGAACGATCCCGGCAATCCGCTGGCGGCGGCAAATGGACAGTTTTTGCTGGTGGAGCGGGAGGCGTACTTCGATGTGGGCGGGCATCG
>CAXTRT010000116.1:0-4961 GCA_964246835.1 uncultured Acidobacteriaceae bacterium
CCCGCACCCATCGTCCGGCGCCCTCCCGCCCCGCAGCCTGAAGAACCCACCACCGGCGTCTCCCATCCACCCCAATAACCAGCGGCCGGGATTTTCTGCCAGCAACAGCGTGGGCAAAAGTTGCATTGTCAAAGGGCCCTGGAGACGGGAAGATGTCTGAGCCATGTCGATCTATCGAAGCGCCGTGTTGACTGTGTTCTTCTCCGTCGGTACCGCCCTACTTACTGGTTGCGGAAGCTCGGAGAGTAGCGCAGTCGGCAATCCTATTCCGCCCACTCCGAAGGGCACAAGTGCCGACCTGCGCGGGGGGTGGTTGATCGCCGGAACCATGCCGAACGGTACTCCGTTAGGCAGTGGCACCTTTCCGTTTGGCCTAGCGCTCAACCTGGACATCATCAACGAGCAAGTGACCGGCTACGGATCGCTGCAGATCCCGTGCAGCAATGACGGTCTGCTGTTTGGTGCGGTTGGGGGTAGTACCCGGCTCGCGAGTGCCGCGATCGCAGCCGACGGCAGCTTTACGCTTACCGATGTGCTCATAGCCAACAACACGCAGCACCAGATTGTCGTTAAGGGGACGGTACCCGCTAAGGTTGGTGGTTCGTGGTCGGGAACCTACACCGTGGCAGCTCCCCAGGCCAGTTGCAATGGCATGGAGCCGCCTTCACAGGCAGGAACATTCACAGCGCAAAGAATCGCTGATCTGAAAGGGACCTTTGCCGGGCGCGGCATGCTGAACAACACCTCAGCAGCAGTCTCGTTCGCAGCCGCGGTTACGCAGGGCGGCCCAACCAGTCTTAACAGCTTGACCTCGGCCCTCAACGACCAAAGCGTGTTGACCGGAACACTGCAGGTGCAAGGCATCTCCTGCTTCCAGGGCGGCACCATCAAGACGACTCATGGCTTTCCGGAAGCAAGCCTCTTCGGTAATCAGGCGCAGATGGAGTTCCTGATGGATGATGGTTCGACTGTGTTGCTGAATGGAGCGGAAAGCGACACAACCGCCTCCACCGTGACGAACGTCACTCTGCTAGTGGTTGGTGGCGGGTGCGATAAAGCGTTTACCTCAATGACAACTGCAACCAAGCAGTGACCCGGTACGAGTGAAGCTGATCAAACATTCACCGGCCGACGAAGGGGATGTGCCACTCTGCGGGTGGCACACGGTCTGGTAACCACAAGTCGGCTTGGGAATTAAATGCAGAGAAACCTACCACCGAGACCCGCGAACCCCTAGCTGCGCCCCAACCCCCGGCGCAACCCAAAGAACCGCTGCGCCCGCGCCACATCCCGCCCGATCTGCGCCTTCAATGCCTCAGGCGTCTCCCACGTCTGCTCACCCCGCAAACGCTTCAAAAACTCCAGCCGCAGCGGCGTCTCCTCCGTCAGCTCCATTGCCTCAAAATCGGGTAAATACGTCTCCACCGCAAACGAGTCCGCCCCAAACGTAGGCCGGTTCCCCACATTCGTTACCCCCTCAAACCACCGCGCGCCCACCCGCAGCCCCGTCACATACACCCCATGCGCCGGCAGCAGCTCCCCATACGCCGCCAGGTTGATCGTCGGCACCGTGTACCGCGTCCCATATCCGCGCCCCGGTGCCGGCCTGCTGTCCACGCCAAACGTCCACCCCAGCAGCCGTCGCGCCGCCGAGACCTCACCCGCCGCCACCAGCGTCCGTATCCGGCTCGACGACACGATCCCGCCCATCAGCCGCTCCGGCGCATACGCCCGCACCCGAAAGCCCAGCTCCGCCCCCAGCACCGTGAGCGTCTGCATATCCGCCTCCGCCCCATAGCCAAACCGGAAGTTCTCGCCCTCATGCAGCTCGTCGATGTGCAGCCGGTCGCGCAACACCTCCTTCGCGAACTCCCGCGCGCTCATCCGCCGCAGATCGTCAGAGAACGGCAGCACAATCACGTCCTCCACCCCCGTCTCCGCCAGCAGCTCCAGCTTGCGCGGCAACGGCGTAATCATCGGCCGCTGCTCCGTCGGCCGCAGCGCCCGCGCCGGATGCGGATCGAACGTCACCACCGCGGAGCGCAGCCCCAGCTCCGCCGCCCGCGCCCGTACCCGCCCAATCACCCACCGGTGCCCGCGATGCACCCCATCGAAGTTCCCGATCGTGGCAACCAGCGCGCCCGCCCCGGCCGGCACCTCATCCAGATGGCGATAGACCGTCATTCGGCGATCTCAAACGTGAGCTTTAGCCCGTCGTACGCCAGCCGAATACTCTCCGGCAAGCTCGCATTCACCTCGGCATGGTCCAGATCGTGGCTGATATGCGTGAAGTACGCCCGCTTCGGCCTTAGCCTCTCCACAAACCCGATCGATCGCTCCAGGTGCGAGTGGCTGGGATGCGGCTCGCGCCGCAGCGCATCCAGAATCAGCACATCCAGGTTCTGGAGCAGCGCCACACTCTCATCCGGAATATCGCTCATATCCGTGAGATAGGCGGCGGCCCCAAACCGGTATCCGGTAATCGTCTGCCGCCCATGCGTCACCGGAACCCGCCGAAAGCACGCCCCAAACAACTCCACACCCGCACCCGGCGCCGTATTCAGCCGATGCATCTTCACCCGCGCGCTCGTCGGATATCGGTTCTCCGTCCGAAATGTGTACTCGAACACCCGCTCGATCGTTCGTGCCGTATCCTCATCCGCATACACCGGCATCGCCACCGGATGCCGAAAACTCAGAGGCCGCAGATCGTCGAAGCCCAGAATATGGTCCGCGTGCCCATGCGTGTACAACACCGCATCCACATGCTGGATCCCCTCCCGCAGCGCCTGCGCGTGGAAGTCCGGCCCGGTATCGATCAGCACGACGCGTCCGTCGTACTCCAGTCGCACCGAAGGCCGCGTCCGCCGGTTATGCGGGTCCCCCGTTGCCGAAAGAGCCGATGTGCACACCGCGCATGTGCAGCCCAGCGTCGGCACGCCCATCGACGTGCCACTGCCCAGAAACGTAAGCTCCGCCAGCATCGCGCTACCGCACCAGAGTCGGTGTTCCGCCGCCAAAGCCTCCGGCACCGCCAGCGCCGCCCGTCCCGCTAAACCCGCCGGTGCCGCCGCCAAAGCCCCCGTTTCCACCCGGTCCCGCCGGTCCGCCCTGCCGCGCCTGCGCCGACCGTGCTAGCGCCTGCGTCATCTCCAGGAAAGCCATCCGCAGCTCAAACAGCGCGCTGTCCAGAAACACCTGCTCCCGCGGCGAAAGATTGCCCGCCACCTTCTCCGCTAGTACGCCCATCATGTCGATGCTCGACCGCGCTCCCAGTAGATCCACCCGCGGCTGCTCGCCCTCCTGCGTCGCTCCGCCCAGCTGCATAATCGCCGTCAGGTATATCGACTGCACCAGCTGCTCGAAGTTCATCGCCGGCGGATGCTCCATCCCCGGGTTCGTCGCCCGGATCGCCGTCTCAATCCGCTCCGCCGTCTGGTCATACGCCCGCTTGGACTGCTCCATCTGCTCCGCCGTCGGCGCCGGCAGCTCCTGCTCGCCGCGGCCGTCTTCCTCCGCCGGCACATCCTGCTTTGGCGTCTCCATCGCCGCAACCGGCATCGGCCCGGGCGCTGCCGCCTCTACCGGAGCCGGTGTACTCTGCTCCGGCCGCGCCGCCTTCGGCTCCTTCGACTCCTCCGGTCGGTCCGCATTCGGCCGCACCTCGCCGTCCATCGTGAACTTGCGGCGATCCGTTACCACAAACGGCTTATTTCCCTCGGGCATCACTCTCTCCTCAACTCTTCTTTTGCTCGCACCCGTTTGGATGCGTTCAGCTTGGCTTCCCAATCACAACCGGCAGGGAAAGCGGCTCCGCTACCCCGCCCTCATAACCGATCTCCTGCTTCGTCTCCAGCGCCTCGCGCCGGATATATCCCAGCCCTACCGTCATCCCTTCCACAACCCCCGGCACCGCCGGGACCACCCCAACACTCGTCAACTCCCCCACGGCCTTGCCGCCCGCGCTCAGCACCGTACCCGCCGCCGACATCTCGCCCCGCAGCACAAACCCCGCAAACCTCCGGTGCACCGCCCCCCGCGACCGGATCCGCTCCACAATCTCCTGCCCCAGGTAGCACCCCTTGCTGAAGTGCAGCGCCTCCGTCTGCCCCGTCTCCTGCGCCAGCTCCTTCTCGCGGATATCCCCACCAAACCGTGGCGTTCCTTCGAGCAGCCGCAGCCTCTCCAGACCCGCGGCATCGCCCTCCACCGCGCCGCCGGCCACCAGCGCACCCCTCACCCGCTCCATGACCTCGGTAGCCGCCCAGACCTCATAGCGCGGCACCACCTTGCCCGCCATCGTCTGGACCCGCACCCGCTCCCCCCGCCAGCCCACATCTTCGAACCGCACCGCGTCCGAACTCGCAGCCAGCCCCTCCGGCAGTAATCCCTCCGCCCGCAGCAGCACCTCCGCCGCTGGCCCCCCCACCGCTAGCCCGACCCCCTCGTCCGACACCTCCGCCAGCTCCACGTCATCCATGATGATGAATCGATCGAGCATTGCCATCATCGGTCCCACCTGCGCCCGGTCAGTCTCCATCAAAATCGCGTCGTCCGCCGCAAACGCCATCGCCGTCCCCTGGATCCGCCCCTGCGCGTTCAGCAGAAAGTTGAAGCACCCGTCACCCGATGTCAGCGCCTGGATCGAGTTCGTCACCATCCCGTTCAGCCACCGCACCCGGTCCTCGCCCGTCACCCGTATCCATCCGGTCTCAGCCAGCCGAACCACGCACACGCCCGCAAGCGCCGCGGCAAAACCCGCATCCGCACCGGAGCCGCCCGAAACCTCATGAACTGGAAGGGAACTGATCGACATAGACGGTGTATCGGCAATCCTGCCCAAAGCTATAGCTACACTAAGAAGTATAGTCGTCCGTCCAACGAAAGCCGCGCCCAGCCGCCCGCGCACCCAGCCGTTAGAAGGAGCGGCCCCAGCCTTTGAGCCTGCCCCGCCATCGCCG
>CAXTRT010000117.1:0-4819 GCA_964246835.1 uncultured Acidobacteriaceae bacterium
TCCCCACCCTCCCCCGTGTTCGATCGCGCCCCCAGTAGATTCATCGCCGCCGTCACCGTCCCGTGCGCCTCCGGGCTCAGCGAGCCTAGCGACATCGCACTCGCGCAAAACCGGCGAACCATCTCCCCCGGCGCTTCCACGTCCTCCGGCCGCAACTCCGCGCCCGCCGGCCGGATCTCCAGTAGATCCCGCAGCCGTACCGCCTCGTGCTGATCGGCATTGCGCGAGAAGATCGCAAACTGCGCCGCCGGATCGGCCACCGCCGCTACATTGCGCGCGCTTCCGACCGTCGTCTGCAAAGCCCGCACCGTCGGCGGCTGCCACTGGTGCGGCTCGTTCACCTCACCCTTGCGAAACCGGATCCACCCAAAATCCGGCAGGTCTGCCACCGCAGTCTCGACGGCCATCTCCGCCCCCCAGCTCGCCCGCAGCCGCCGGTCCAGCTCCGCAAATCCAATGCCCGAAAGCGGCGCCGGCGTCCCCGGGAAACATCGCGCCACCACCGTCGCGTGCAGCCCCAGGATGTCGAACAGATGTGCACTCCGATAGCTGTCCACCACCGAGATCCCCATCTTCGACATCACCTTGGCCAGCCCCGCCTCCAGTGCCTTCAGCATCATCGCTTCGGCGTCGAGCGCGTTGCCACCCTCCGGCTGCAGCGTCCGCGCCGTCTCCAGCGCCAGCCACGGGCACACCGCGCCCGCGCCATAGCCGATCAGCACCGCCGCATGGTGGATGTCACGACAGTCTCCCGCCTCGGCCGCCAGCCCGCAGCGCGTCCGCAGCCCCGCCACCGTCAACGCCGCATTCACCGCGCCCACCGCCATCGCCATCGGAATCGGCAGCGCCTCCGGGCTCGCCCCACGGTCGGTCAGCAGCAGCAGCTGTGCCCCACCCTCCACCAGCGCGATCGCCCGTGCCCGCAACGCCGCGATGCCCTCCTCCAGCGTCTCGCCCTGAGCCAGCAGACATGGCAGCTCCGCAAGCGCCAGCGACTCCGCATGGGGGTACTGCCCCGCCCGCAGCGCCGCGACATGCCCCAGCGACAGAAATGGCGAAGGCATCGAGATCCCCGGCAGCGGCGCGTGCTTGGCCAGCAGGTGCGGCCACGGCCCCAGCCGCGTGTGCAGCGACACCACCACCGCCTCGCGCAGCGGATCGATCGCCGGGTTCGTCACCTGCGCAAATCGCTGCCGGAAGTAGTGGTACACCGGCCGCGGCGAGCGCGCCAGCGGAGCCAACGGCGTGTCATCGCCCATCGACCACACCGCATCCTTACCGCTCACCGCCATCGGCTGCAGGATCAGCTTTAAATCTTCTTTGGTATACCCAAATCCACGCTGTAGTTGCGTGATCTTGTCATGGCTCAGAGACCGTGTTCTCTCGACCGGAGCGACGGCTTTATCGTCGCGCAGTGGAGAGACCCCTGTATTTCGCTCCTGGCCGTAACCCATCTCCAACGGCAAGAACGGCTCATCTTCCAGCAGCGGCGTGTAGGTCGCCTCCGCATCGAACCGGTCCAGCAGCTCGTTATTGTGCAAGACCTCCCCCGCATCGAGGTCCACCACCAGCATCTGCCCCGGCCCCAGTCTGCCGCTCTCCAGCAGCATCTCCGGATCCAGATCCACCAGCCCCGCCTCCGAGCCCGCCACCACCAGCCCATCGGTCGTGATGGCATACCGCGAAGGCCGCAGCCCGTTGCGGTCCAGCGCCGCCCCTACGATCCGTCCATCGGAGAACGCCAGCGCCGCCGGCCCATCCCAAGGCTCCACGCAATCCGCGTGGTAGCGCAGAAACGGCGACACGCGGTTCACCGCCGCCGGCGGCAGCAGCATTCGCACCGCCTCGGCCAGGGTGCGGCCGTTGCGCGACAACAACTCAACTGCCTCGTCCAGACTCGTCGAATCGGTGCCATCGGCCGTGATGATCGGCTTGCACTCGGTCGGCAGCGTCGCCTCGCGCGCATCCATGCGCGCCCGATTGCCCCACACGGTGTTGATCTCGCCGTTGTGCGCCAGCGTCCGCGCGGGCTGCGCACGGTGCCACGCCGGGGTCGTGTTCGTCGCATAGCGCTGATGAAAGATCGCAAACCGCGTCCGGTAGTCCGGTGAGGCCAGATCCGGGTAAACCTCCGGCAGCCGCCGCCCCAGGCACATTGCCTTGTACACCAGCACCTCGGTCGAAAGGGAACAGATGTACCCCTCCGCCTCGCCCGCCAGCACCGCCCGCTCAAACGCCTTGCGCGCCAAGTAGAGCCGCCGCTCCATACCCTCCCCTGAGCCCGTGACCAGCACCTGCCGTATCCGCGGCATCGTGCCCCGCGCTATGGGCCCCAGCACTGCCGCACACACCGGCACATCGCGCCACGTCAGGATCGCAATCCCATGCGCTGCAAGGCACGCCGCCAACACCGGCTCCGCCCCCTCGCTACCCTCCGGGGCAAACAGCACCCCCACGCCCAGCGGAGCCTCCGCTGCAAGCCGCGCACCCGTCGCCGCCAGTAAAAACTCACGCGGCATCCCAGTCATCACACCCACGCCGTCGCTCGACGCCCCATCGGCGGCCACCGCGCCGCGGTGTGCCAGCCGCGCCAAAGCCGTCAGCGCATGCTGCAAAATCAGGTGATCGGGGATGCCGCCGGTGGTCGCCACAAAGCCGACGCCGCACGAATCGTGCTCGAAACGAGGGTCCAGCAGATTCGCGGGGGAGGCAGGGGGAGGACACAACCGCAGTACCGGCAGGGGACACCCTTGCACCGCAGGGGCATGTACCCCCGTGCGACCCTTCTTGTTATTGGAGGAAATGTGTCCCATGGCTAAATATACGTCGGCTGCAGGCTTTGGCAAGGGGTGTACCTAAACTGCTTTTGAGCTCGAGCCGACGACATGGCAGGCGCACACCTTGACAAAAAGCTTATGCATATTTATACACTAATTATGTATTTTTATGCGTATAGGCCAGTGTGGTCAGAACACCTTCTCTCTTAAATCAGCACAAGCTTTAGCCACGGAGAAAACGTCGGGACCGCCACCAAATCGCCCCACTCCTTCTCGCGACCGATCTATCCTATGAAAACGCAGCGACACAGCGCCATCCGTGAGCTTCTGGTGACCACCGCCGTGGCCAATCAGGATGAGCTGCGCCGCCGCCTTGCCGGACGCGGCATTCACGTCACCCAGGCCACGCTCTCGCGCGACATCCGCGAACTGAAACTCATGAAGGGTCCCGCCGGCTACGCACTCCCTGACGCGGAGCGCAACAACGGCGACGCCGATTTCGACGACACCCTGCCTGCCGTCGCCGAGATGCTTGAGAGCTTCGGCCTGGAGATCCGCCAAACGGAAAATCTCCTCATCCTGCTCACCGCCAAAGGGGCCGCGCAGCCAGTGGCCGCCGGCATCGACGATGAGGAGTGGCCCGAAGCCCTCGGCACCATCGCCGGCGACAACACCGTCCTCATCATCTGCGCCGGCAAGCCCGCCGCCGACATCCTCCGCGCCCGCCTGGAGGTGTTTCTTGGCTAACCCGCCCACGCCCGCGAAAGAAACAGCTGCGGCCCCACACCGGGTGCCCCATTCTTCCGCAGCCTTATCGCGGAAGGGTGGGATCGCTCCCGCCCCGGCCCAAGGAATCTTTCATGCTCCCCCCCGCATCGCGGTCGTCGGCGTCAGCGGCTACGCCGGTGCCGAACTGGCCCGCATCCTTCTACACCACTCGCGCCTCCGCGACACCCCACCAACCTTTCTCGGCCGGATGGACGACGGCACCGCAACCGAACCGCAGCCCCTCACCACCCTCCACCCCCAACTCGCCGGCCTGCCCCACGCCGACGAGCTCGCCGTGCGGGGCTGGAACTGGGATAGCCTCACACGCAGCGGCATCGACTTTCTCTTCCTCGCCACCCCCCACGAGCAGTCCCGCGCCTGGGTTCCCGAGGCTCTCGCCCGCGGGATGCGCGTGATCGACCTTAGCGGTGCCTGGCGTCTCCACGAAGCCGAAAACCGCGCCGTCTACCGCTTCGAAGCGCCCCCCGGCGCGGACGCGCAAGCCACCGCCGAAGCCACCCAGGCCGAAGCCGTCTACGGCTCCCCGGAACTGCATGGCCCCGCCATCGCCCACGCCCGCCTCGTCGCCAACCCCGGCTGTTACGCCACCTCGATCGTTCTCGCCCTCGCCCCCCTCCTGCGCGCCGGTCTCGCCGACCTCGACTGCGGGATCGTCTGCGACGCTAAATCCGGCGTCAGCGGCGCGGGCAAAAATCCCTCCGCCACCACCCATTTCATGTACGCGGCGGACAATCTCTCGGCCTACGCCGTCTTCGGCCACCGCCACACCGGCGAGCTGCTTGAACAACTTCACATCAACACCGCGCAAATCCAGTTCACCCCGCATCTCCTGCCCATCCCCCGCGGCATCCTATCCACGGTGTATGTGCGCTTGGCAGAATCGGTAGATGCAGGCGAAATCCAACAGCACTTCGACGATTTCTACGCCGCGAGCCCCATGGTGCGCCTCCACCACTCCCCCGCCCTGCCGCAGATCCAGTACGTCGTCCGCACGCCCTTCTGCGATCTCGGCTTCGCGCTCTCCCCCGACCGCAAGCGGCTGGTCATCATCTCCTGCCTCGACAACCTGCTCAAAGGCGCGGCCTCCCAGGCCATCGAAAACATGAACCTCATGCTGGGCTGGCATCAAGCGGAGGGCCTGCTATGACCGCCTTTGCGTCAGCCGTACCCCCTCGTCCCATCCACAAAACCCGTTGCGCTTCTTGGCGTTCTTCGCGCCCGCTGCGTTCGCTTTCCCTCCCCCTCTTCACCCC
>CAXTRT010000118.1:0-4743 GCA_964246835.1 uncultured Acidobacteriaceae bacterium
GCTCCAGCGTCCCCCGAACCCCGCCGCGCGAGGTCTTTACCACCGGGCCGTCATTCTCATCCGCCGCCGCCACTCCCGGCCGCGCCCATCCACCGACCACCAGTAAACATCCCAAAAATCCAAGAACCACAAACCGCTTCAATCCCAGCATGGCAAGAGTCTAGTCCCGAATGCGGCTCGGCAAGGTGGCTGATCGCGGCTCTGCAGCAAGCACCCCCGACCCCTCCCCAACGCGGACGTGCCGATAGCCCTCTTTAAACAATTCGTTCAAGTTGCCGTGCCCACTGCCGCGATGCCGACTTCTCATGAGTTAACGAGGCTGTGTCGCAACCGCACCATCCATCAGGACTCCGAACTCCCGCGTTGGATCACGCGGCCCTCCGCTTCGTCGAAGGACCCGGTCCGCAGAGGTCCAGCAGGCGTATAGGTGCAGACGACGATGCCGCAGGATCCAGCTTTCGCGCTGGCAAGCTTAAGTTCGCGTGGCGGGGTTCCGTCCGCAAAGAACCGCTTTCCTTTGCCCAGCAGGACTGGATAGACGAGCAGCAAAATCTCATCCGCAAGCCCGTGTTCGAGCAGCATCGGTGTCAGCGTCGAACTACCCCAGACGATCAGGTCCGGCCCGTCCGTCGCCTTGATGCGGCGAACGCCCTGGACGAACTCCGGCCCAAGGCCCTCAAACGGCCCCCATCCCAGACTCTCCGGCCTGTGAGTCGCAACATACTTCGTCGCCGCGTTCAGGCTGTCCGCCATCGCATTGTCCCTGATCTTCGGCCAGAAACCTGCCCAAATATCGTAGGTTCGCCGGCCAAGCAGAAGGTCGAAGCCGTCGCCGTGCGCTCTAAGGATCGCCTCTCCGCCGTCCGCGTCGTCATACGGCGCCGCCCATCCACCGTAGGGATAGTCGCCGTCTTCATCCGGGCCGCCCGGGGCCTGGATTACACCATCCAGCGAAATATGTTCGATAATTTTGAGCTTTCTCATCCTGGCCTCCGGAAAATCCTAAGACGCCAATCAGCCTAATCGTTCCAATGCAACAGTCGGCTTGGCCAAACATTTCATGCAAGCTGGTGATAATGCGACTTACCTGTACTAAAACAAAGGCGTCTTCTCTGTTCCCACGCTGACCGGCCCCAGTGCCGGAAGCCTATCAAGGCTGAGGCATAGCGTTGTTCTTCCTTCTCGCCTTGAACTCTCCACACCACACGGCCTTCGCCGTCCCTGGCTCCGCGCTGTCCACCGCTCCCACTACATTCTGAACGTGGGGCTGCACGATCGGCCAGTTGTTCGCCGTCATGCACAGCACCGCCAGCTTGCGCCCTTTCATGGTCTGCTGGGAAGGTATATTCCGGTCTCCCGACAAGAACACATCGAACCCGGCTTCCTCAGCCGCTGCGAGCAACACGCCGTTGCTCAACCGCTCCCAGCCGAGTTCCGCGGCCGTCTGGACCATGTGCTTTATCAGATAGCGCCGCATTGGGCGCGGCGTCGATTGATCGAACAGAACGCGCTTCAAAGTGACGGCGCGTGTTCGTGTTTGCGGATATGGGCGAAGATAGCCCGGATCGGCTCAACCGGTAGATCGTAGTCGTCTGCCAGTTCTTCCGGCGTCTGGCCCAGTTCGTAGCCGTTCTCGATTGTCTCCACTGGCACGCGCGAATCACCCACGGTCGGCGCTCCATGCACGTATCCGTCCCTTACCTGCACTTCCGGGCAATTCTTCCAGTCCATTTGGCGCCTCCGAAATCTAAGGATACGTCTTCTATGCGTTCTATTGCGATCTGTCACATCAGGCGTATTCTCAACCCTCGCCGACATCGCAGGACTAATCGTGCTCCGCATCATACTCTTGGGTCAGCAGTTCGCCCCAAATGCCGTGATGAACTCGAAGCGCTCCTAAGCCCGTTGCGCTGATACATAAATCCTCATAAACGCCCTTGTATTTACCAGCGCGTCATGTCTCCAGCGTGCGGCAGCCAGCTTCCATCAAGCCGGCTGAGCAGCAGAGCACTTGAACCAACCTACCGCTTCGCCTCCAGCCCCTTGCTCGTCAGCAGCAGCGACTTCAGATCTACCGCCATCTCCCTCCGAAACCGCATCTCCGCGCCTTCGGCAAAGCGGCCAAGCATCGCATCGTTGCCCGCCTGCCGCGCCTGCAGGTAGCCCGTCACCTCGTAGATGAAGTTGAGCATCGCCTCTTCCGCCATCGCCTGCTTTTCGGCGTCGGTCAGCTTAGCCAGCGCCGGCCGGTTCGCCACCGCCCAGCGCACCTGGTCGCGCACCGCCTGCACCGCCTCGGGCGTGCTCTCGCCGCCATTGGCCATCGCCCAGTTCAGCACCCAGTAGCTCGCCAGCGCGTCGGCCAGGTCGCCCGTGTGCAGGCCATCGCCGCTCACCATGCCCGCCCATCGCGCGACCGGGTCGTTGCCCCGCAGATTGCGCGCGATCGCCTCGGCCTGCGCGCCGTTCAGCCTGCGCTCCAGCTCCCGCACGAACGCCGTCCGCACCTGCGCCGAAACAGCCGGATTCAGAGTGTAGGCTGTCGATCCCCCGGCGTGTGGCGGCGCCATCGGCGTCAGCCGCCCGCTCATGGAGCCGGAGGACCGCGCCGGCGGAATCACGCTCTCCTCGCTCGCCCCATCCACGCCGCACATCGCCGCCGACGCGCAAGGGTGCAGCACCACCGATTGCAGAATCGTCGGCGCCGCCGAGACCATCTGCCCCGGCGCACCGCGTGCAGACCCCCACACCAGCAGCATCACAGCCAGCCCGTGGTGCCCGACGCTCCTGATATCAGTAAATCGCATGGGCCAAGCATAGCCGCGCCTGCCCGCCTTCCGTATACGCAAAAATCCCCGGAGACAGTACCTCCGGGGACCTTCAATACCGTGACCTTCGTTCGCTTTCTACCAATCCAGTGTCGCCGGTAAAAACTCCGCGAACAGATCGTCATAGTACGGCTTCAACTGCGCCAGATCCGGTTTGGTGTTCGCCTTCGAGTACAGGTCATACGGGTTGAACTTGTTCACCCACCCGAGCATCGCCTGGTCCTGCTCATTCGTCAGGTGCCCGTACGCCCCATGCCGGTGCCACGCATAGAACGAGTGATAGCGCAGCATGTACAGCGCCTCCATCGGCAGATACCTCTTCATCACCTCATGGATGTATCCGTCATGCCCGAAGCTCATGTGCACCTTGTCCAGACCGCAGTTCGGCTCATAGATCCCGTACTTCGACTGGTACAGCGCATTCCTGCTGTCCGGGTTCGCCGCAAAGTACTCCGGAAACACCACATCCTTCGAATAGGCGCAGCCCACCGGAAACGTGTCGCCCACCACGCCCCACTGCGGCTCGCCATACAGGCACAGCACCTTGCCCAGGTCATGCACAAAGCCGGTCAGCACCATCCATCGCGGCTCGTTATTCGCCCGCATCGCCTCGCTGGTCTGTAGCAGATGCTCGATCTGCGTCAGGTCGGTATCGGGATCGCTGTCGTCGACCAGCGTATTCAGGTACTCCGCCGCCTCCCACACCGTCTTCTTGCCGCGCGTCAGGCCGAAGTACTGCTTCTCCTTGCCGAGCACGTAGTCATGGGTCTGGAACTCATGATTCAGCCGGTAGAACTCCGCCACGCCCGGGTTCGCCTCGGCGTCATACTGCCGGAACTCCGTCTCGCTCTTGCCTTCCTTATACCGCCCGGCAAGAAACTCATCCCACTCATCCAGATCCCCCAACGGCCCTTTTGCAATCGGCAATACAGTGCTCATCGGCGACACCTCGAAACTCACTAGAGTAGCTTCTAGCGGCAGAACCAAAACTATACGCCGCGGCAAAAATCCTTAGCAACTCCGAATCCCTCACGAAATCTGCTCACCTCCGACGTTAGGGTGCCCCATCCATGGCAGTTTTAAGCTATGGGTGGGACGTAATCCACTTGCCTGCCCGCCGTTAGTTCCAAGCACCACCTCAGGAAAACCGCGTCTGCCGCCACAACCGCAGCCCGCACGCCACCACACTCACCAGCAGCAAAACTCCCAGCACCGCCACCCACTTCAGATTCATCGCCAGCGCTGGTACAGTCGCGTTCCACGCCAGCCACACAAACACCGCACACGCCGCAATCACAATCGCGTAGTCCCACCACCGCCGCCGCTCCCCTTCGCCCGAGACCTCGTCCCCGCCCTGTGCCGAGAGCACCTTGTAGTAGTCCAGGTCGTACCGCATGCACTCCCGCTCAAGCGCCTCGTTCTTCGACGCGTGCTCGCCGCCCGCCGCCCGCGCTGTCGAGATCGCCAGCGCGCCAAGAATCATCAGCGCCGACCCGCCCAGCACCAGCAGCCGCTGCTCCCGCGCCGCGCCGGCCAGCTCACCAAACACCAGCGCTCCCCACGCCAGGCCCCACAGCTGGTTCGTATTCGACAGCGGAATCCCTCGCCCGATCCCCAGATACTTCGCCGCGAACTGCTGAAAGATGTCCCCGATCACCCACACAAACCCACCCAGAAACAGCCAGAATAGCACCGGCTTGATCGCCGAAAAATGAAATGCCGCCGACCGCGATCCGCCGTCGAGCGTCCACACCAGCAGCAGCATCGTCACTAACTCGCCCACCGTAAACGCCGTCACAAACGACAGCGGATTCATCCCGCTTAGATACGCCTTCCGATACGGCACATACATCGTTCCCCACATCACGCTCGCCCCGGCCGCCGCCAACCCGACGCTCGCGCAGAAGCAGATGGG
>CAXTRT010000119.1:0-4702 GCA_964246835.1 uncultured Acidobacteriaceae bacterium
CATTCGGCCCCGCCCCCACCACCACCGCCCGCTTTGTGGATTTCACCGGGACCAAGAAAGGTATTGCAGGCGAACTTCCATGGCCTTCTCCGATACTTCGAAAAGATTTGCTAGCTCCGCTATACCTGTGTGGCCCTCAAGCTGCTTCCGACGAATAAGAATCTTTGGCATGAGTAGATCGGCAGCGAAATTATTCGCTTCAAATTCGGCCCGATCGTTCAGTTTGCCGCTTCGATACATAGCATCATCCGTGAGCTCGTCGCCTATTCGGTCGCGATGCAAGATGAAGTGGGCGCACTCATGTGCAATCGTGAATCTCTGCCGTTTATAGCCTTCAAAAGCGTTTACAGAGATTGCGTAGCCGCTAAGCCCGCCCTCAACAGGATCAAGTGCGATCTTTCCAGAAATTCCATCCGGTAGGTCATACGTTTCGATCACGGCCAGTCCGAGATCGTTTGCCAGTGCTGTAATGTCTATAGGCGCGTCGCCTTGGCGGGCTCGAATTACCTCTCCGTAAGTCATATCGCCAATCACGTCATACCTCCCGATCCCGTAAGTCCGAATCTTTTCTAGCGCGCCTCGGTGGCTTTGACACCGGATCAGCGGCCTGTTTCTTCACCTTCTTAGCCATACTCTCGTTCACTTGCTGCGAGCTTAGTTCGGCTCCTTGACGATCCTTCAAAGCTTGCGCGACTGCTTGCTCGACGGCGGGACCAATGCGTAGATCAAGTTCGCTCATTAATGCTTGGCTTGCGAACTGTTCTGCCGAATCCTTTGCGGCCTTCGCTGCCGCCTCTGTCGAAGCTTGTCGAAGACTCGCAAATCCTACGACGCCCGCAAGAGCCAGTATCAGAGCGACTAAGGTCACGAGTACACCAATACAAGCCAGCAGGAGTTCAAGATAGCCCTCTCTACTGATTCCGACATCAATCAGAATCGCAACAAAGCAGCAGATTAGGTTGCTGATCATCAACTTGGGCCCGAGTGCACGATCCCTTTTAGCACGAGAGCCATCTTCAGCCCCGGTTATCTCCACCATGTTCTCTCAACCCGATCATACACATATTCGCTTAATCTTCGCCACTGGGGTCGCCCATCAGCTCCCCCCGCACCCGCTCCATCGTATCCAGATAAAACTGCAGATTGTGAATCGAGTTCAGCGTCGCCCCCAGCGCCTCGCCGCTGACATACAGATGCCGCAGATACGCCCTGCTGTAGCGCCGGCAGACCAAACACCCACACGTCGCATCAATCGGCCTCGCGTCCTCCGCGTTCTCCAGCCGCTTGATGTTCATCCGCACCGTCCCCGGATAATTCGCCGAAACACCCGCCGCAGCCTCCCCCGGCTCCGCCCGCCGAAACACCAGCCCATGCCGCCCGGCGCGCGTCGGCAGCACACAGTCCATCATGTCCACACCCATTCGCGCATACTCCTCGATCTCATCCGGATAGCCCACCCCCATCACATACCGCGGCCGGTCCGCCGGCAGGTACTCGAGCGTCCGCGCAATCATCTCCCGCGTCACCTCCCGCGGCTCGCCCACTGCCAGCCCGCCAATCGCATACCCCGGCAGGTCCAGCTCCACCAGCCGCTCCGCGCTCTCCCGCCGCAGATCCGCGTACATTCCGCCCTGCACGATGCCGAACAGCGTCTGCGTCCGGCCCGCAAACCGCGCCGCCTCATACTCATGCGCCGCATGCTGCCCGAGCGCCCGCGCCCACGGCACCGCCTGCTTGTGCGCCTCAAAGTACGCCTTCGAGCGCGCCGCCCACGCATGCGTCAGCCCCATGCTCTCGCGCGTCCGTTCCCAGCTCGCCGGCGTCTCCACGCACTCGTCGAACACCATCATCACATCCGCGCCCAATGCAATCTGTACCGCCATCGAGTGCTCCGGCGAGAAAAAGTGCTTTGACCCATCCAGATGCGACCGGAACTCCACCCCATCCGGCATCACCCTGCGCAGCTTACTGAGCGAAAACACCTGAAAACCGCCCGAGTCCGTCAGCATCGGCCGCGTCCAGTTCATAAACCGGTGTACGCCACCCATCCGCGCGATCAGCGCATGCCCCGGCCGCAGATAGAGATGATACGTATTCGCCAGAATGATCTGCGCCCCCAGCCCGCTCGCCCCCATGGTCTCGAGCACGCCCTGCTCGACGGTCTTTACGGTAGCCGCCGTTCCCACCGGCATGAACACTGGTGTCTCCACCACACCGTGCGGCAGCACCATCCGCCCACGCCGGCCACCGCCCGCGGCGCTCTCTCGAACTTCAAAGGTCAGTCCCATCGCGCAGGCCAATTCTACTGACCCGTTGCCTCCGGCCGAGCAGACCTGGTGCTCAGCCCATAGGCATCAGCACTCATGCATCCTCGCCAGGCGCTCCCGGACTCTGCCAAGATGGGAGCGCCTGGTGACCGCATCGACCGCCGACGATGGATGCACCTGAGATACAACGCGCCATTGGCTCAACTATCGGGAGCGTTACATCCCCGCCTTTGACGGCGTGCGCGCCATCGCCGCCCTCATGGTCTTTGCAACGCACTATCTCGGCCCGTTTCGAGCGCACGCACGCCTCTTTGACCGCGTCACCCTCCTGCGCCAGTCTTACCCGCGGCATCCACCCGCTCGCGCATCACACTGCCTGAAGCGAAAAGGCTGTGTCGAGTCTGCCTGGAGCACGCTCTCTCATCGCTTTTCGACACACACACCCCTCGCCGTCACACACGCCGAACAAGCGGCCGGTCTGTATCCTCCAACCCGCGTGCTCCTCCAGCCTGCATATCGGCACCGCAGCTACAAGAAAGGCCACACTCATGAAAGCACTCGTCTATCACGGCCCTAAAAAGGTCTCCGTCGACACCGTTCCCGACGCACGCATCGAGAAGCACACCGACATCCTCATCAAGCTGACCACCACCAACATCTGCGGCTCGGACCTGCACATGTACGAGGGCCGCACCGACGTTGCCAAGGGCAAGATCCTCGGCCACGAAAATATGGGCGTGGTCATCGAGATCGGCAAAGCCGTCGATCGCGTCAAGCTCGGCGACAAGGTCGTTCTGCCCTTCAACATCGGCTGCGGCTTCTGCGCCAACTGCGAGCGCGGCCTCACCGGCTACTGCCTCACCCTCTCCGACAAAAGCGTCATGCCCGGCATGGCGGGCGCGGCCTACGGCTTTGCCGGCATGGGCCCCTACCAGGGCGGCCAGGCTCAGCTGCTGCGCGTTCCCTACGGCGACTTCAACGCGCTCATCCTTCCCGAAGACGCCACCGAAAAAGAGAAAGACTACGTCATGCTGTCCGACATCTTTCCCACCGGCTGGCACTCCACCCGCCTCGCTGGTCTCGAACCCGGCCAGTCCATCGTCATCTACGGCGCCGGCCCCGTCGGCCTCATGGCTGCGCTCTCGGCACGCATCCAGGGCGCCAGCCAGATCTTCGTCGTTGATAACAAACCCGACCGGCTAGCGCTCGCCCAGCAGATCGGCGCCACCCCAATCGACTCCATGGGCAACGTCTCTGAAGAGATCCGCGCGCTCACCAACGGCCTCGGCGCCGACTGCGGCTCGGAGTGCATCGGCTACCAGTGCCACAACGCCGCCGGCAAGGAAGTCCCCAACCTCGTCATGAACGCCCTCGTCGACGTCGTCAAAGCCACCGGCAAGATCGGCGTCATCGGCGTCTTCGTCCCGCAGGATCCCGGCGCAGCCGACGACCTCGCCAAGAAGGGCCAGATCGCCTTCGACTTCGGCAAGTTCTGGTTCAAGGGACAAAAAATGGGTACCGGCCAGTGCAACGTCAAGGCCTACAACCGCCGCCTCGCCGACCTCATCCACCACGGCAAGGCCAACCCCTCCCTCATCATCTCGCACGAGCTCCCACTCGAAGACGCGCCCAACGCCTACAAGCACTTCAACAACCGCGACAAGGGCTGGACCAAAGTCATCCTGCACCCCAACGCCGCCTGAACCTCATAAGACAACACAGGCAAGGCATACAGAAAGCAAGCGCAGTGAAATAGAAGGGCGGCACCTCCGGGTGACGCCCTTCCTTCTTGAAGGGCCACTCTCACGCAACCACCTCACCGTTGTTTGTCATTCTGAGCGCAGCGAACGAATCCCCGCATTTGCCCTTCGCAGCAAAGCGAAGCGACGTACCCCCCGCTCTATTCTCTTGCACTCCCCTTTCAAAAATGATTTACTATCCATGCACTTCTGAATAAACCATGGCCACCGCCGTCCCCTATCTCGCCCCCGAAATTACCGGCTACGCCGTCGAAACCTCCTCCGACCTCTCCTCGCTCGAAGTCCGCCGCCGCCTCAGCCCGGCCGCCATCGAGGGCTTCCTCAAGATCGTCGATCTCTGGCAACTCCGCGACGCCGACGCCCGCCGTCTCCTCGGCGGCCTCTCCACCGGCTCCTATCACGGCTTCAAAAAACAGGTCGCGCAGCGCGTCCTCGCCCAGGACGCCCTCACCCGCATCTCGCTGCTCATCGGCATCTTCAAAGCCCTCAACATCCTTTACTCCGAGCCCCTCGCCGACTCCTGGCCCACCCTGCCCAACCGCAACGCCCTCTTCCGCGGAGCCGCCCCGCTCGCCTTCATGCTCGAGCGCGGCCTGCCCGGCATCCTGGAGGTCCGCCGCCTGCTCGACGCCCGCCGCGGTGGCCAGTGACCCCCACCCCCATCCGCCGCAAAGC
>CAXTRT010000120.1:0-4674 GCA_964246835.1 uncultured Acidobacteriaceae bacterium
GTGGGGTGGGTGGCGGCGCTGTTTGAACGGTGGATCGATGACGGTCCGGTCGAGATGGTGATCAGCGTGGTCGTGCCGTATGCGGCGTATCTGGCGGGGGAGGAGGTGCATGTTTCGGGCGTGCTGGCGGTGGTGGCGTGCGGGCTCTACCTGGGGCGGAAGAGCGCCGCGCTGTTCTCGCCGGAGGTGCGGATCCAGGTGACGAATGGGTGGGAGAGCCTGAACTTTATGCTGAACGGGCTGGTGTTTCTGCTGATCGGGCTGCAGCTGCCGTATGTGCTGGCCGGGATCCGGGGTTACGGCAAGTGGACGCTGATGGAGTATGGCGCGGTGTTCAGCGTGGTGCTGATCGCGCTGCGGCTGCTGTGGATGTTTCCGGCGGCGCGGGTGGCAAATCTTCTACGGCGCGTCATTCCTGGAGTCAAGACGGAGCCGATGCCGACGGCGAAGAGCGTCTTTGTGATCGGATGGACGGGAATGCGCGGGGTTATTGCGCTGGCGGCGGCGTTCAGCCTGCCGGAGACGCTCTCAGGCGGACGGCCGTTTACGCAGCGGAACCTGATTCTGTATCTGACGTTCGCGGTGATTTTGGTGACGCTCGTGGTGCAGGGGCTAAGCCTGCCTTGGCTGATCAGGCGGCTGGGGCTGGGGCGGCCGGAGAGCCGGGCGGAGGAGAGGGAGGCGCGGCGGACGGTGCTCAAGACGGCGATCGGATATCTCGAGGCGCAGCAGACAGAGGATACGGGCGAGCTGGCGCATGGGTTTGGAGACCTGCTGCACCGGTATCGGCACCGGCTGGATGCGGTGGAGTTTGGGCTGGCGGCGGAGGAGGTGGACGAGATGAGAGCGGAGACGTATCGGCGGGTGCGCGCGCTCTCGCGGGAGGCGGCGCAGGTGGAGCGGCGGACGGCGGTGCGGCTGCGGGATGAGGGCAAGATTGGGGATGGGGTAATGAATCGGCTGTTGAAGGAGCTGGATCTGACGGAGACGCGGCAGAAGGCGGAAGGGTGAGGGGTGTGGGAGCAGGTCAGTGATTTGAGCGAGTGTTCCCGGCGGGTGCATAGGTTCCTGGTAGAGAAGCAGGTTCCTCGCTGTGGCTCGGAATGACAACCAAGGAAAGCTCGCGTGCGGCGGGTGCATAGGTCCCGGTAGAAAAGCAGGTTCCTCGCTGTGGCTCGGAATGACAACCAAGAAAAGCTCGCGTTGCGGCAGGAGGAGCGTTCCCGGTGGAGAAGCAGATTCCTCGGCTTCGCTCGGAATGACAATCAAGAAAATAGAAGCAGTTTTCTCGCCTTCGGGTTTCGCTCGGGGTCGGAATGAGAAACACGGCTGGCCACGAGAGTGCGGACGGTTAGCGGGCGGGCGCTGGCGAAGAGGGTGCGGGATCGGAGGCGCCGGAGGTTGGCGGTAGGCCGGACCAGTAGCTGCCGCGAGCGCGGATGACGGCGTCGGGGTAGTCGGGGACGGTGACGTGGAGCGGATGGAAGCCGGGTTCGGTGGCGGCGGTGGAGGGTTGGAAGCTGAGGTTGTAGAAGTTGTGGATGCGATTCGCGAGGCGGTTGAGGGCCTGGTCGAAGCCTTTCTGCGAGGTGAAGTTGGCGTATTCGCCGCCGGAGAGGATGGCGAGCTCGTGGGCGGCGTTTTTCTTGAGGGAGTTGATGGCGAGAAGGAAGAGCTCGACGATGCCGCCCCCGCCGCCGTGCTTGAGCTCTTCGAGGACCTCGTCGCGGCCGGGCGAGAAGGCGACGGCATCGACGACGGTATTGGACCGGCCGAGGGTGGCTATGAGCTGCTTGGGATCGGTGTGGCTGCCGTGGTCGCGGGTCTCGGAGAGGAGGAGGATGGCGTGACGGAGGTTGGCGGGGCGGCGGTCGAGGAGGCTGTTGGCGTAGGCGACGGCGTCGAAGGTGCGGACGCTGGTCTCGTCGCAGGGGCGGATCTCGGCGAGGCCGGTGGCGAGGGTGTTGGGGTCCGCGGTGAAGTCGCCGACGAGGGTGGGGTCGTTGCCGTAGGTGACGACGGCGATCTCGTGCGGGGCGCCGCCGGTGAGGTTGTCGAGCATGGTGGGAAGGCCGCGGAGCTTCTGGAGCTCCTCGGCGGCGGCGCCGCTGCACTGGGCGACGATGACGAGGGAGAGGCCGTCGTTGCCGAGGTCTTCTTCGAGGTGGAGGCTCTGCGGCGAGCCGGCGTCTTCGACGACGAATTGGCTGGCTTTGAGGCCGAAGATGAGTTCGCCCTTCCTGGTGCGAACCTCGGTGGGGACGAAGACGAGGTTGGATTGGGTGGAGAGGCTGAAGGGGGTGTCTGATTGCGGCGGGGCAGGGGACTGGGTGAGTGCCTGGGCGAGAACGGCCGGGGAGAGCAGAGCGAGGGCTAGGGGGAGGCGTCGCATGCCGAGAGTGTAGCTGGAGGTAGGTGGCGCCCCGAGCAAATTCGGGGGTTCTTCGGCTTCGCTGCGCTCCGCTCAGATTGACAAGGGTTTGTGGCGGCTCGGGTAGTGCTAGCTGCGATCGAGGCTGGGCGTGTTGGAGGCGGGAATGGGCCAGCCGGTGTTGCGGAGGGTGAAGACGATGGCAGCGGCGATGAGGAGGATGGTGGGGAGGACGACGATGCTGCCTTCTGGGCCGGTGAGACCGCCCGAGAGGAGGGGGTTGCCCTGGGGGTGCGAGTCGAGGAGATGAAAGGCGACCATGTGGCCGGAGTCGGCGACGCCGTAGACGAAGGACTGGGCCCAGTCCCAGGCGGCGTGGAAGCCGATGGCCCACCAGAGCGAGCCGGTACGCCAGAGGGAGAGGCAGAAGACGAGGCCGATGAGGCCGGCGGAGACGAGGCCGATCGGGCTTTCACCGGCGTTGGCTGTATGACCGAAGCCGAAGAGAAAAGAGAGGATGGCGGCGGCGATCCAGAAGCCCGCCGCTTTTGCGTGGGCGCTGCCGGTAAGGGCGCGGAGCGCGCCGGTGAGGCCGCGAGCCAGGGTGAACTGGAGATAGCCGCGGAGGGCGAAGTCCTCAAAGAGGGCTACGAGGAGAAAGGCTACAGCCCAGTCCGCGGCGAAGACCAGCACGGCGGATCCGGAGAGCTGGCGACCGGTGAAGATGAGCAGATGCGAGAGCGAGAGGGCGCCGACGAGCAGGGAGAGGAGAAGCGCTCCCGATGCGAGGCCTGTAAGAAAGAGGAAGAAGGCGCGGGGCGTGGCAGTGAGGCCGTAGACGCGTATGGGACGGCGTTCCACGCGGGACATAAGGAAGGTGGCGGTACTGACGGCGGCAAATAGTAACCCATCAGAGATCTCGGTTTCTGCGACGGTGATGGGACGTGTGGGTGCGGGATGGGAGGAGAAGAGATGACGGACGTTAATGCCGAAGACCAGAAGCAGGAGAGAGAGGAGAAGCAGGAAGAGGAAAAGGCTCCAACCGGCGCGAAGGCCGTCGGCTCCCAGGAAGACACGGTGCAGAAGGGAAGGCGGACGAGAGTCTCTCGGTGTCACGTCTTCCGCTACCAGGGAGGAGGCGGATGGTTGCTCGGGCAAGGTGGACCTCGGTGGCGGCTTCAGGCTCAGGGTACGACAAATGCAGCGTAGACGATGTGCGGCGAACGAATGCGCCTGCATGACTTGACAGTCGGGAAGCCGGCACTATGCTTGAAGATTCGGGCTGCGCACTGTGACGGGCGTGAGCGGTAAGGGAGTCTGGCTGCGATGATCAAGGTTCTGCATCATGACCGGTGTTTCGATGGGGCGTGTTCGGCGTCGCTGTTTACGCGGTTCTATCGCGAGTGCGTGGATGCGGGCGCGGATTTTACGTATGGCGGGCTGATGCACAAGGCCGGCGGGCAGTTTGACGCGAGCGAGTTTACGGGGGATGAGAATGCGGTGGTGGACTTCAAGTACCCGGACTCGGCGAAGGTGACGTGGTGGTTCGACCATCATCTGAGTGCGTTTCTGACGCCGGCGGATGAGGCGGAGTTCGAGCGGTACGAGGAGCAGATGCGGCTGAGTGGGGAGCGGCAGCAGAAGTTCTTCGATCCAAACTTCATCTCGTGCACGGGCTTTATCGCGAAGGTGGCGAGCGAGCGGTTTGGGATGGATGTGGCTCCGCTTGAAGAGCTGATTTACTGGGCGAACATTGTGGACGGGGCGAAGTACGAGAGTGCGGCGGCGGCGGTCGGGATGCGTGAGCCGGCGATGCAGCTGACGCTGGCGATCGAGAGCTCGGAGGATGTGACGTTGATCCACCAGCTGATTCCGCTGCTGACGGAGATGCCGCTGGGCGAGATTGTGCAGAAGGAGTTTGTGCAGGCGCAGCTAGGGCCGCTGCTGGATCGGCATCGGGCGCAGATTGAGCTGCTGCGGGAGCGGGCGCGGGTGGAGCGCGGGGTGCTGACGTTTGATATAACGGACCAGCCGACGGAGGGGTACAACAAGTTCATCCCGTACTACCTGCATTCGGAGGCGACGTATACGGTAGGGCTATCGAAGTCGAAGTATCGGGTGAAGATCAGCGTGGGAACGAATCCGTGGACGCCGATTCCGGCGGGGGATCTGGCGAATATTGCGGCTATTTGCGAGCGCTATGGCGGCGGCGGGCACGCGCGGGTCGGGGCGGTGAGCTTCAAGCCGGATGATGAAGAGGCGGCGCGGATGGCGGCGGGGGAAATACTTGCGGAGTTGCGGGG
>CAXTRT010000121.1:0-4282 GCA_964246835.1 uncultured Acidobacteriaceae bacterium
AGCACCGCCCCTGCCGCCGCGCCGCCACCCGTCGCCAGCCCCACCGCCGCCAGCGTCTCCTTCGGATGATCCCGCCGGATCAGCGATCCCTCGCCGTCCACCTTCGTATGCCGAGTCTGGTCCGTATCGATCAGCTGCAGATGCGCGTTGTATCGCGCGCCATCCGGCAGCACAATCGTCTCCGCCTCCAGATGAATCATCGCCGCGCCCGAGATCCGCCGCCCACTGTGCACCGTCGTCACCCGGCCCTCAATCCTCGATCCCACCGGCATCACCACCCGCCCATCCTTCTCCACCGGCTCCGTCAGCAGCGCCGTAAACCGCGTCCCCGCCGCCGTGTCTATCGTCGAGAGCTGCTGCGTCAGCCGCGCCCGCAGCAGCGTACCCTCCCGCAGCTCGCCCGGCCGATCCACCACCGTCGTCACCACCGTCGCGTCCGCCTGCGCCTCCGTCATCGCCCGCCCCGTATCCGCCGCGCCCGCCACCTTCGGCCCCGTGTACGGCACATACGCCCCATACGTCTCCGTCCCCGCCGCACTCCGCGGACTCGCCGCCACCGCCGCCGAGGGCTTCACCGGCCTCGCCGCCGCCGCCTCAGGCGTCGCCGCGATCACCGCCTCGTCCGGATGCGACACCCCCATGCGCGCCTCCTGCGCTATCGCGGAGTGCAGTGCGGGAAATGCCGTTACAGCGGCCAGAGCCAGTACCGAGATCGTCGTCGTCTTCATAGCAGTTGTTCCTCGTAGGTCTTCAGCTCGCACACCACGCAGCCGGCGCGAGCCGTCATCCTCCACACTAGAGCCCCCGCCCCGCTTCACCGCCGCAATCGCCGGCAGGGAATCGAACCAGTCACCACATCCCGGCCCCACCAACGCATCCATCCCGCAGCAATCGCCCCCTGCTAAACTCTCCCTCGTGCCTGATCGTTTCCGCACCACCTTCATCGAGACCATCACCGCCTTCCAGGGTGACCCCATCCCCGTCGATCGCCGGCCCAAACTCAACGACCGCCTCGCCCATCGCATCGCCACCACCTCGTCCTCAGCCGCCTCGCCGCCCCCATCCTCAAGGAGCCCCATGCCCGCCGCCAACCTCACCGACATCGTCTCCATCTCCGCCCGCGAGATCCTCGACTCCCGTGGCAATCCCACCGTCGAAGCCGACGTCATCCTCGAAGACAACATCCGCGGCCGCGCCGCCGTCCCCTCCGGAGCCTCGACCGGCGAGCACGAGGCCGTCGAGCTCCGCGACAACGACAAGTCTCACTACATCGGCAAAGGCGTCCTCAAAGCCGTCGACAACATCGAGAGCATCATCGCCCCCGAGCTCACCGGCATGGACGCCTCCAACCAGCGCCTTCTCGACGCCACCATGCTCGCCCTCGACAACACCGACAACAAGTCCTCCCTGGGCGCCAACGCCATCCTCGCCGTCTCCATGGCCGCCGCCCGCGCCTCCGCCCTCGCCCTCCGCCTCCCGCTTTACCGCTACCTCGGCGGCGTCAACGCCTGCATCCTCCCCACCCCCATGATGAACATCCTCAACGGCGGCTCCCACGCCGACAACAACGTCGACTTCCAGGAGTTCATGATCATGCCCGTCGGCGCCGAAACCTTCTCGGACGCCCTCCGCATGGGCACCGAGGTCTTCCACACCCTCAAATCCGTCCTCAAAAAACGCGGCTACTCCACCTCCGTCGGCGACGAAGGCGGCTTCGCCCCCTCGCTCAAATCCAACGAAGAAGCCGTCGACCTCATCCTCGAATCCATCGAACTCGCCGGCTACAAGCCCCTCGAAGACATCGCCCTCGCCCTCGACCCCGCCGTCTCCGAGTTCTACTCGAAAGAAACCGGCCGCTACACCTTCCGGAAGTCCGACAAGCGCGAGCTCACCTCCGACGAGATGGCCGCCTACTGGGCCGACTGGGCGCAGAAGTATCCCATCGTCTCCATCGAAGACGGCCTCGCCGAAGACGACTGGGCGGGCTGGCGCACCCTGACCGAAAAGATCGGCGATAAGATCCAGCTCGTCGGCGACGACCTCTTCGTCACCAACACAGCCCGCCTCCAGAAGGGAATCGAAGAAAAAGTCGCCAACTCCATCCTCATCAAGGTCAACCAGATCGGCACCGTCACCGAAACCCTCGAGGCCATCCAGCTCGCCCGCCGCTTCGGCTACACCTCCATCATCTCCCACCGCTCCGGCGAAACCGAAGACACCTTCATCGCCGACCTCGCCGTCGCCACCGGAGCCGGACAAATCAAAACCGGCTCTGCCTCACGAACCGACCGCATCGCCAAATACAACCAGCTCCTCCGCATCGAAGAAGAACTAGGCCAAGCCGCCGAATTCCTCGGCGCCGAATCCATCAACTGCAGCATGTAGAGTTTGTTTGTTCATCATGATTAAAACAGGAGCTCAGCTTTGAATGATGAAGCTTTTACTCAACAAGTCGCCCTAACGACCGAGGTGATGCAACAGAAGCGTCGTGAAGCTAGAAGCGTTCGGTTTTGGTGGGAAACGAGTACTGCCCTGACGAAAAAAATTGGTAAAGCTGCATATGAATCGGGTGCAATACAACGATAAGTTGAGCAAGCTTCCCCTACGCTCATCGGCAACCGCGAAGAGGTCGACAAGCTAAGCGCCACAGTTGCCAATAAGTACCAGAACTGCACATTGACGATGCAGGTGATGCGGAAGCCAGTGATTGTGTCGTTCGGTCATCGCGAAGGGAAGGCGAAGAGTGGCTGATACCCTAGAACAGAGCGGATTATATTACTGCTCTTCGAGCGGTGGTCCAACCATAATCGCGAAGTCTGATTCTCCAGAAGTTATGGGCGTCGGAACGAAAGTGCCATTACAGGGAAAACCCAGAAGAGCCAGGGCTTGTCTTGCTGTTTCGGCAAGGTCTCCAGTGCCGTTGCAATGGATACCCTCCCCTCTCGGAGATAGAGGATTAAAAAAATCATAGTAGTTCAAAGTGTTAATTCCGTAAAATGTCGTCCAGCCAGCAAAGCTGAAAAAATAAACTAGCTGAGAAGCGAACTGCTGTGTTTCCCGGGTAGTACCGACTAACTCAACTCTCATTCTGCCGTGAGAGAAGTTCCCTCTGAGGTAGTCGTAAGCCTTTTGTTCGGCATCGGGATCTAATTGTCTTTTCGGTATGCCTGGAGTAACATTCACGTTCCCGAACACCTGGCCGAAGCAGCTAGACTGGCCGGAGCATGTTTGGCTAAACACTGGGCTGCGCCCCTCGATGGGATGACTTGAAGTATTCGGTTTTGCGGATCGATGGGCAGAGTGCGACTCGGGCTTCATGCGAATAAGCTCCGGCCCAATCCGATGAGGATTTACCTTATCGGTATAGTCCAAGTAGCCAGATGCGGTTGCGCGGATACTCACCGTTGTAGCGTTATTGTCCAAGTGGACGCTCCAAACACCTTTAGACCCGGTTGTGTCTGACTGAGGGTCTTTGTTGTCTTCGTATATGGTTACCGTCACATTACTTAGCGTCTTGTTAGTGGATGCGTCTACCACCGTGCCTACATAATTGAAGGTTGTTTCTGCAAGCTTCTTCTGAGCTCTAAGACCGAGAAACCCAGCCACGGCGATAATCGTAACAATCACTCCAGCTATCACCTCAGTTCTTCTCCACCAATCCACGTTCATCACTTCACCTCGCCTCTCCATGTTATGACTAAGCGTGGCGGGTGGCCCACATCTGGGTGCCCTATCTTCGGCTGGTGGCCCACCCTTCATCAACCACAAACGTCTCGGTGCCCCATCCTTCGCAGCCTCATCGCGAAGGGTGGGACGTAAGACATTAGATAACTCTGGCTGGTCTGCTACTCAACTTAAGCGCCGGGTGCCCCACATCTCGCCTCTGAGATGTGGGTCTATGTCGCGGCGAAGCACCCCAACCTCGCCACCCCGAAGGGCAGGTGCCCCATGCATGACAGCATCATCGTCATGCGTGGGCCATCGGCCGCCAGGCCGCCCTCGCCTGAGGCCCCATCGTCACAACAGCTCTCATCATCATTACGGCGGGTTACGCGCGGAGCCCGACCGCGCTTTTCGATAGTCTCCAAATCAAATCCCAAGTACCCTCATCCAAAGCACGCCGCGACCACGGGCCCGGAGCGCCGCGCCATCCCTCTTTCCGGAGAAGTCCCTGTGCCCCTCGCCGTCCACACGCGCCTGCCGCGTCTCCTCGCCGCCATCACCCTTACCACCACCTGCCTCACGCCCCTCGCCCAGACTCCCGTTCCAGCACCCCCACCCG
>CAXTRT010000122.1:0-4221 GCA_964246835.1 uncultured Acidobacteriaceae bacterium
GGTGGGATGGGGGCGGGCGGAATGCGGGGATCTCTTCAGGCTTCGCTCAGGGTCGGAGTGACGAGTAGAGATGGTAGTTAAATGATGTTCCTGGTGGGGTGCCGGGGTTCCCGGTAGAGAAGCAGGTTCCTTCGCTTCGGTCGGAATGACAAACAAGAAAAGGAGAAGCAGGTTCCTCGCTGCGCTTCGCTTCGGTCGGAACAAACAAAAGAAGGAGATACGCAGGGTTCTTCGCTGCGCTCGGAATGACAAGCAAGAAAAGCAAAGGCGAGACGTGACGTTATGAGAGATGGTGCGGTGTTAGGGGGTGGTGAGGGGGTTGGAGGTGCGGGTCAGGCCGAAGGCGGCGATGAAGAGGTAGCAGAGGACGGGGAGGAGGAAGGCGTGGTGGACGCCGAGGCGGTCTGCGAGGAAGCCCTGGGCGACGGGGATGATGGCACCGCCGACGATAGCCATGACCATGAGGGACGAGCCTTTGCTGGTGAGGGGGCCGAGGCCTTCAAGGCCGATGGTGAAGATGCTGGGGAACATGACGGAGTTGAAGAGGCCGACGAGGATGATGCTCCAGACGGCGATGTTGCCGAAGGTGAGCACGGTAGTGACGACGAGGGCGGCGGCGATGAGGGCGACGAGGCCGAGCAGGCGGGAAGCGCGGACGCGGGTAAGGATGGCGGAGCCGGCGAAGCGGCCGATCATGGCTCCGAGCCAGTAGTAGCTGACGAGGTGGGCGGCGGCGCGCTCGGTGAGGTTGCCGATGTCGGGGAGCGAGAGATAGTTGACGAGGAAGCTGCCGATCGAGACCTCGGCGCCGACGTAGAGGAAGATGGCGAGGGCGCCGAGGAGGAGCTGGGGGTGACGCCAGATGCTGTCGTGGATGGCGACAGAGGTGTCGAACTGGCCGGGGCGGATGTCCTGGGTGAAGCTCATGCTGGGGAGCTTGACCACCGCGATTGCAATCGCCAGCAGGATGAGGGCGAGGGCGATGCCGGTGTAGGGGATGCGGACGGTGGAGGCCTGCTCCATACGGTAGGTCTGGAGAGCGGCGGCGGAGAGGGAGTGAAGCTTGCCGGGCGCGAGGGTGGAGGTGCTGAGGATGACGGCGGCGCCGAAGAAGGGGGCGACGGTGGTGCCGAGGGAGTTGAAGGCCTGCGAGAGATTGAGGCGGGAGGAGGCGGTGCGGGCGGGGCCGAGATTGGCGACGTAAGGGTTAGCGGCGACCTGAAGGGCGGTGATGCCGGCGGCGAGCACGATGAGCGCGCCGAGGAAGAGCGGGAAGCTGGCGATGGAGGCGGCGGGCACAAAGAGCAGGGCGCCCACGGCCATCACAAGGAGGCCCGCTACCATCGTCCGCTTGTAGCCGATCCACTCGACGACCTTGCCGGCAGGCTGGGCGAAGACGAAGTAGGAGGAGAAGAAGGCGAACTGGACCATCATGGCCTGGGCGAAGCCGAGCTCGAAGATGGATTTGAGATGTGGAATGAGGATGTCGTTGAGGCAGGTGAGAAAGCCCCACATGAAGAAGAGCATGGTGGCGATCGACATCGCGCGGACGTTGGTGGATTCGAGGTTGGTGTCGAGGGCGGGGCTGGGTTGCAGGGAGATGGCCATGAGGTGTGGCTCCTAAGACTCTTGGGACTCTTGAAGGTAGAACAAGCAACGACAACGGCGAAATGCGGGGATCTCTCCGCCGGGGCTTCGCTGTGCGAAGACTTCGGTCGAGATGACGGCTTCCTTACAGGTGTCTCGGTAGAACCGAGGCCGGTGCGGGCGGGCGCGTATCCCTTATACGCGATGTACATGGCGTGCTGCTTCGCAGCGGGTGTACCGTCGAGGTCATGAGGATGCAGCCTGCCGGGGGTGCCGCGCAAGCCAGAGCAGCGTACTACCCGGCACTTGACGGACTTCGGGCCTGCGCGGTCATTCTGGTGTTCTTTCAGCACTATGGGGCGGGGCGGGCGTGGTTGTTTGGATGGGGATGGACGGGCGTCGACATCTTCTTTGTGCTGTCGGGCTTTTTGATTACCGGGATTCTGTATGACAGCCGGGAGATGCTGCATCGCTACCGGGACTTCTATGTGCGGCGCACGCTGCGGATCTTTCCGCTGTATTCCTTCGTGTGGGGCGTGATTGTGGTGCTGACGCCGGTGACGCTGTGGCAGTGGAGCTGGCGATGGGGGCTATGGCCGGTGTATCTGGGCAACTATGTGCGGTTCTTCTTTCTGCATGTGCCGGGTGATCCGTACCGCTTCGATCGGATCACGTTTGGACCGGCGGTGAGTGGATGGTTCGGGTATCCGGTGCGCTTGTATATCGGGCACTTCTGGTCGCTGTGCGTGGAGGAGCAGTTTTATCTGGTGTGGCCGTTTGTGGTGTACCAGGTGCGGCGGCGGGAGACGCTGATGCGGATCTGCGCGGCCGTGATTGTTCTGAGTCCTGTGCTTCGTGGCGTGCTGAGTCTAACGGCGTCCAGAGAGATGCTGCACATGGAGCTGCTGTATCGGAGTCTGCCGACGCGGCTTGATGCGCTGCTGATCGGCGGGCTGATTGCGCTGAGCCTGCGGGGGCCGGAGCAGGTGATGGTGCGGCGGGTGCGAAGGCCGCTGCTGGTGGTGTCGGCGGGGCTGTTTCTGGGGCTGTATCTCATCGCTGTCAAGGTGCTTTCGCTGCCGCTCGAAGGTTCGGCTTCGAACTGGATCGGGGTGTTCGGGTTTACGCTGATCGATCTCTTTGCGGCGGGTCTTATTTTGGAGTGCATTCACCCGGGGAGCTTGCTGGGGCGAGGTCTTGGCTGGCGGCCGCTGCGGGCGCTAGGGACGATCAGCTATGGATTTTATGTGTACCACGATCTGTTACATGATTTTTACTCGCACTTCGCGCATCGGTATTTCGCGGGGAGTGCGACCGTTGTGACGATGGTTGTGGCTTTTGGAGCGACGCTGGTGATTGCGACGGTGAGCTACAGGGTGATTGAGCGGCCTTTGCTGCGGCTGAAGGATCGGTTTAGCGGGCAGCGGCATACGGCGCTTGTGGCTTAGCGTTGTGGGGTTAGCTTTCGCGTCCCCGTTCGGCTACGCTCAGGGTCCGACGGGAAAGCTTGAAGATGCTGAGGTTGGACGATTGTCTTGGGGTGTGGAAGCGTTCCCGGTAGAGAAGCAGGTTCCTCCACTTCGCTGCGCTTCGGTCGGAATGACAACAAAAAAGAGATGCAGGTTCCTCCGCTTCGGTCGGAATGGCAACTAAATCTTAGGTCGGTTGAATGACGATTATGAGAGTGGGTGGGCGGGGCCGGTGGATTCGCGGAGGATGAGGGTGGGGTCTACGCGGAGGATGGGATCGGTTGGTTCACCGGCGAGTTTCTGCAGAAGGAGGGTGGCGGCGGCGGCGCCCATGTGCTGCAGGGGCTGGTGGATGGTGGTGAGGCTGGGGACGTGGAAGGCGGCGGAGTCGATGTCGTCGTAGCCGAGGACGGAGACGTCGTGGGGGACGCGGCGGCCGGTCTCATGGAGGGCGCGGATGACGCCGATGGCGGCGACGTCGTTGAAGCAGAGGACGGCGGTGAAGGGCGTGCGCGCGGCGAGGATGCGGTGGATGCCGGCGTGGGCGACGTCGGGCGAGTGGGTGTCTTGATCGAGGCGGAGGATGAGGGAGTCGCGGACGGGCAGATTGAGGGTGCGGGCGACAGCGAGAGTAGCGTTCCAGCGGTCGGCGGTGTCGGCGCTGATGGTTTGGCCGCGCATGAAGACGATCTCGCGGTGGCCGAGGGTGTGGAGGTGGCCGAGGGCGAGGCGGGCGCCGAGGTCGCTGTTGAGGATGACGTTGGCGACGTCGGGGAGAGGGGTGTGGCCGGCGACGAGGACGGTGGGGAGACCGGTGGGGGCTTCGAGGTGGGTGTCGATGGCGAGCAGGCCTTCGACGCCGCGGGCGTGGAGGAGCTCGGGGTAGGCGCGGACGAGGTCGGGGCGGTGGCTGTGGTGGACGGTGAAGTAGAAGAAGCCCTCGCGCAGGAGGAGATCGCCGGCGCCGGAGAGGACCTGGGAGTGGTAGGCCTCACCGAGGACGGGGAGGAGGATGCCGATGGTCTGGCTGCGCTGGCCCTGGAGCTTACGGGCGATGAGGCTGGGCCGGTAGTTGAACTGGAGGGCGGCGGCGCGGACGCGCTCGCGGGTGACTTCGGGGATGGAGCGGTTGGGGGTGTTGTTGAGGACGAAGGAGATGGTAGAC
>CAXTRT010000123.1:0-4135 GCA_964246835.1 uncultured Acidobacteriaceae bacterium
CGCACGCCCCCGCCAAACGCAACATCAACCCCGCCATCAGCCTCCGACCCCGCCACGGCCTACCCATCCACCTCGACCGTCACCCCGCCATCCCCGCATAAGAGGCCAGTCCTGACAAGAACACCTCCAAGCAGCGGCCATCCCAGCGCGCTCGTCGCCTTGAACCATCCACCGGTAGACGAGAAAGAGCTGCAAGCAGTAGAAGAAATTCTGACTTCCTACAATGCGACATCGCATGACACAAAGCTTCAGGTCTGAGTTGGCGGCGATCAAAGTGCGTGGAGAGCCAAGTCGATCATGGCGTAGAGATCCTTCCGGCTCGCACCTGCTTGAGCTTCGACGGCGATGCCGCCAGCAAGGGTCATGGTGAACCGGGCCAACGTCTTGGGATCGGAGTCGGGTGGTAATTCTCCTTGAGCGAGGTCTGCGGAGAATCGTTCCTCCAACCTGACCCGCAGCGCTTCCCGATGTCCGGAAAGCCATTGCTTGACCACGTCCTCAGCCTGCACAGCCGGAGAACTGTTGACCACGAGACAGCCTGGCGTGTGCGCCGGGTCGGTAACCACATCGGCGTAGTGACGCAAAAGCACTTCTAAACCCGTGCGAGTCGAGGCATTTCGGAATGCCTCGTCATAGGCCGCTTCCAGCGCGGCGACGTAACGGCCCACCACTTCTCGAAAAAGCTTTTCTTTGCTTTCGAAAGCGAAGTAGAAACTTGCTGCCCCAATGCCTAAACCATCCGTGAGATCGGCGAGTGAGGTCTGGTCGTAGCCGCGCCAGAACAACAGAGTGGCTGTGCCGATCGCGGACTCAAGATCGAACGTACGAGTTCGTCCCATTCCAGGAGCCAACTTTCTAGAGCGACCGCTCAAATAAATCTTGACCGGATCTGCTCATAGTGTAATGATTGATCCACTAAGTCGCAAGCTTCTACGCTGCGGCCCGAGTCAGGGAGAAACCATGCAAGGCAGTGCATTCGCGGAAAAGAAGTTCGTCGAGATCAAGGGCCGCAAAATGGCTTACATCGACGAGGGTGAAGGCGCACCCATTGTTTTTCAGCATGGCAATCCAACGAGTTCCTACCTATGGCGCAAGGTGATGCCGGAATGCTTGGGGCTCGGCCGGCTGATTGCCTGTGACCTGATCGGCATGGGCGACTCTGACAAGCTGCCAAACTCGGGTCCAGACCGCTACACCTATGCGGAGCAACGGGAGTACCTTTTTGCGCTCTGGGAGGAGCTAGGCTTGAAGCGCGACGTGGTGCTTGTCATTCACGACTGGGGCTCGACTCTTGGCTTCGATTGGGCCTCGCAGCACCCTGATCGGGTACAGGGTATTGCATATATGGAAGCGGCTCCCTTGCCACTTACGTGGTCTGACTTTCCCGAATATGCTCAGGAAGGTTTCAAAGCCTCCCGCACACCAGCCGGCGAAGACATGGTCCTCAGAGGTAACAATTTTATCGAGGGATTCCTTATCGCAGCCGAAAAAGGGAACCTGTCCCCTGCCGACGAAGCGGAATACCGCCGCCCTTTCCTTAATCCTGGCGAAGGTCGTCGTGCGATGCTTTCTTGGGCCCGACAGATCTCTCTTGACGGGTCGCCCGCGGATGTCACAAAGATTGTGTCTGAAATGTCCGAGTGGCTCAGGGATTCGTCGGTGCCAAAATTGTGGGTGAAAGGCGATCCAGGCTTTGTCTCCAATGGCAGACTCGCGACGTTCTTCGAGGGCCTAAAGAATCAAACCGAAGTGCAGGTGAAGGGTGTTCACTATTTGCAGGAGTCGAGTGGCCCTGAAATCGGCAAAGCCGTGGCGAACTTCGTTCGTTCGCTACGGGACAAGTAGTTTCCGGTGACTGATCCAAGGCTGACCGATTCGCTCCAATCGCGACCATGTCGAGAATCCCGAAGAAGCCGTCAATGCAGCAATCTATGCGCAGGATAGAGCCCGTGATTCGTCGTAAACGAGTGCCTCATGAGTTCGTCCTGGATGCAATCGCGGAGGTGCGTCCGACGACACGCGCCATGTTCGGCGCGTTCGCAGTGTACGTGGGAGAAAAGATCGTCTTTTTACTGAGGGACCGGCCCGACGATCCGCAGGCGAATGGCGTGTGGCTCGCGACCCTCACCGAGTTTCAGGAGAGCCTCCACGCTGAGTTCCCGAACACCGGAACGGTCAGAATCATGGGCAAGGACATCAGCGGTTGGCGGCTGCTTGCAGTCGACGCTGACGATTTCGAGGCGAGTGCGCTCCACGCCTGCGAACTGGTCGTCAGGAACGACCCCCGGATCGGAAAGGTTCCAAAGAAGAAGCGAACTACGACCTAAGTTCACGCGCTAATCACTCCCATAAACGCGGTTGTCGGAAGTTATTCTGTTTCAGCCATCACCCCATGCCAGACCGCAAACCCAAACCGCAGCCCACCTCCGCCGAACACCCGGACAAAACCTGCATCACCTGCGGCCGCACCATCACATGGCGCAAAAAATGGGAGCGCGACTGGGACAACATTAAGTTTTGCTCCGACGCCTGCCGCACTCACAAGCCCTCCGCGCAGGAAAAAGCCCTCGAACAGACCATCCTCGATCTCCTCGCCACTCGCGGCCGCGACAAAACCATCTGCCCCTCTGAAGCCGCACGCGCCGTCGCCGCACAAAGCCATCCGCAAGCCCCCGACGACCCGCAATCCTGGCAGCCCCTCATGGAGCCCGCCCGCGCCGCCGCCCGCCGCCTCGTCGCCGCAGGCCGTATCGTCATCACCCAGGGCGGCCGCATCGTTGATCCCTCCACTGCAAAAGGTCCGATCCGTTTACGACTTCGCTAAACCCGCAAAAAAGCCGCTCGCTCTCAGGCGGCTCTCAAACCCTTGCCCGCCTCCAAGCCCCTATGACCACAGCGAAAAAGACCACAGCGAAAAAGTCCACTGCAAAAAAGACCACCGCCAAATCGGCTGCGAAAAAAGCTCCGGCAAAGAAGACACCCGCCAAAGGCGCCACGAAGTCGGCCGGCACCAAGACCGCCGCCGCCCGCAAACACATCACCGGCGCCGACACGAAGAAGACCCCAGGCAAGAAGAGCGCGAAGAAAGCCGCGGGCGGCAAAAAGGACTCGAGCGCCAACGCCTGCTGGCCCGGCTTCGAGCCCACCCCGGGCAAAATGCAGGGTGAAAAAGGCAGCTGCAAGCCCAAGAAGAACCAAACCTCCGGAGAAAAGAAGGGCGACCAGAAAGCCGCCGCAGCCTCCAAACTCAGCGGCCAGCGAAAGTAGCAGGGAGCCCCTTCTTCAAAAATTTGTCATGCAGGAAGTCCCTCCCTTGAAGGAGATCCTGCAGGAAATCCGTACTTTAAAGTACGTCATTCTGACCCTGAGCGAAGCCGAAGGGAAAGAATCCCCGCACCTTGCCTCGGTCTGCAACCCTCTGGAGGGATCAGCGACGACCCGGAACGCAGAGCAAGCAGTGCATGCTTGCCCTTTATCTTCATCCCGAAAGGATTGTTTCCCCCCCTGCCTTCATCCCGCAGGGATTGTTTCCCCTCAGCCAAGGGTTCCACCGCACCCACCATCCACCAGCCTTACACTCTCGCCATGAACGTCGAGAGCACCCGCGCCTTCCTCCTCACCCTCCCGCACGTCGTCGAGACCATGCAGTTCGGCGATAACCTCGTCTTCTGGGTCGGCGACAAAGTCCTCGGCGGCAAGATGTTCGCGTTAGCCGACCTCGACCCCGCCCGCTCCAGGCATCCCGTCGTCTCCTTTTCCGCCGGTCCGGCGCGCTACCCGGACCTGCTCGAGATTGAGGGCTGCATCCCCGCTCCCTACCTCGCCCGCGTCCACTGGATCGCCGCTACGCAGTGGTCCGTCTTCACCACCGCGGAGTGGCAGGACCACCTTCGCCGCGCCCACGCTCTCACCCTCGAGAAGCTCGCCCCCAAGACCCGCAAACTCCTCGCCCTGCCGGCCACGCAGCAACGCCGTGAGATCGCCGCCCGCCGCAAAGCCCTTAAGACTCCCGTCACCTAGAGCAGTGTTTCGCTCGGTGGAGCGATGTCATCTCGACCGAAGCCCCGGGGTCCCCGGCGAGCGTATCTGCTCGCTGGGGTGAAAGTCGGGGTCCCCGGCGAGCGCATCTGCTCGC
>CAXTRT010000124.1:0-3951 GCA_964246835.1 uncultured Acidobacteriaceae bacterium
CGTGAGCCGCTCCAGCTGCTCCCGCAGCAGCCGCCGCTCACGCCCGCCGCCCAGCCCCAGCTCCCGCACCAGCTGCTTGTACCCGGCCCTCTGCCCCGCCGACCGCGTCACCCTACTAATCAGCTCGCGATCCGACCGCGGCGTTGGTGTCTTACCCATATCGCAAGAATACGCGCCACACACCCCTGCCTCAGTGCTTCACGCAACTCGATCACGACAACCTTCGCCATGCTGCAGCAGCTTCCTCTAAGGATCGAGCTCCCTCAATAAAAGAAGCCGTCATCTCGACCCAGTTAAGGAAGCCGTCATCTCGACCGATGCGTAGCGAAGTGGAGAGATCCCCGTATTCCGCTCAGGCATCAAGGGCCATGACTTGAACCGTAGCCCGTGCTGCCCAACCCCCTCACCGCAGCGTCTTCGAGCTCACCGCCGCCTGCTCCAGCGTCGCCTTCCCCGACACCTGCGTAAAGTCGCTCTGGATCTCATCCTGCTGCTGCCCAATCTGTTTGAAGAGCAGCGCCTTGCCGTCGATGTGCACATGCGTCTCCACTATCTGCCACAGCCCCGGCTTCACCTCGCGCCGCTCCACCCGGAAGGTGCCGCCCTGCTTCAGCCGGCCCAGCAGCCCGTAGCCGATCGTCACATCCTGCGTCAGCCGTCCGCTCAGCGTCTTCATCCGGTGCTGCCGCCGGTCGACCACCACCTCGCCCGCCATCGTGCTCAGCACCCGCGCCTGTATATTCGTCGGCCGAAACTCCGGCAGCGGCGCAAACGCCAGCGTGTCCTCATTCTCCGTCACCTTGACTACCTTCCACGCAAACGCCTCCGGCAGCATCTCCAGCAGCTGCCGCGCGCTCTCGCCGTCCGAGGCCCCATCCTTGCGCTGCCTCGCAATCTTCGCCGGATCGTGGATGAACTCCTGTATGCGCCGGTCTTCCATCTCTTCGTCCGCCGCCGAGAGCGGCCTCCCGTTCCGCTCCACCAGCCGCTTCACCGAGCCCGCATCCGTCTCCACCACGATCGAGACCGTGCCCTTCTCCTGCTCGTCGTCCCGATACCGCCAGCGCGATCGATCGTTGTCGTTCGCCGCCAGCTCCGTCCGCACCGCCTGCCGGATCAGCGCCCGCGCATCCTGCGCCAAGGCAACACACGGCCCCAGCAAACTCATCGCCATCACCAGCCTTATGATCCGCCGCATCCTTAAGCCTCTCTCGTTTTGACGTTCAAGGCAGACTTTCCGAATCCGGACATCGACTCTCTCACTCCGCACCTGCGATCTTCGCCCTTGGAATTGTCTGATACCCAGGAAAGCTAATTTGTCTGATGTGCCGAGAAAGCCGTCATCTCGACCGAAGACACGCAGCTGTTTCGCGTGGCGAAGTAGAGAGATCCCGGTATTTCGTCTTTGTGAGTCGTCTCCCTGCCCGAGCGATAGCCGGCTATCGTAGCTTCGCGTTACAGCCATTGCACCCGAACCGCCCGCTTGCCCAGCCGCAGCACAGGGCTTGCACCCAGCACCTCGCGGCCCAGCAGCTTGCCCGAAAATCTCTCTCCGTTAACGCTCACCGCGTTCTCGCCCAGCTTGCGCGTCGCCTCCCCGGCAGATGTCGCCAGCCCGGCCAGCACCAGCAGCTTCGCGAGCCGCACCGGCTCACTCATATCGTCCGTCGCCGGCGCGATAAGCCCGTCGGCCCCTCGCGCTACCTCGACCACCGCCACATCCTCATTCACCGCACGTTCCTGGAACTGCCTCGCCCACCCCTCCGCCGCGTGCTCCGCCACCTCCACCCCGTGGAAGTCCGCCGTAATCGTCCGCGCCAAATCCTTCTTCACCTGCATCGGGTGCAGCGTTCCCGCCGCTACCGCCGCATACATTCCATCGATCTCCGCCGTCCGCAGATCCGTCAGCAGCGTCCAGTACCGCCACATCAGCTCGTCCGAAATCGACATCAACTTCCCATACATCTCCGCCGGCGGCTCCTGAATGCCGATCGCGTTGCCCAGCGACTTCGACATCTTCTGCACGCCATCCAGCCCCTCCAGAATCGGCACCATCAGCACACTCTGCGGCCGCTGTCCCTTCTCTCGCTGCAGCACGCGCCCTTGCATCAGGTTGAACTTCTGATCCGTCCCACCCAGCTCCACATCGCAGGCGAGCATCACCGAGTCGTACCCCTGCACCATCGGATACAGCAGTTCATGCACGCTGATCGGCTGCTCCTCCTTGAACCGCTTGTGAAACGACTCCCGCTCCAGCATCTGCGAGACCGTAAACGTCGCCACCAGCTTGATCATCCCTTCAAAGCCCAGCGTATCCAGCCACTCGGAGTTATACCGAACCTCCGTTCGCTCCGCATCGAGAACCTTGAACACCTGCTCCTTATACGTCGCCGCGTTCGCCTCAATCTGCTCGCGCGTCATCGCCGGCCGCGTCACGCTCTTGCCCGTCGGGTCCCCGATCAGCGCCGTCGCATCCCCGATCAGAAAGATCACCGTATGCCCCAGATCCTGAAAGTGCTTCAGCTTGCGGATCAGCACCGTATGTCCCAGGTGCAGGTCCGGCGCCGTCGGATCGAACCCCGCCTTCACCCGCAGCGGCACCCCTGTCCGCACACTCTCGGCCAGCCGCTCCCACAGCGCCTCCACCGGCAGAATCTCCGCCACACCCTTCGAGATCAGGTCCCACTGTTCGTCCACCGAAGCAAAGTGCGTCATCGTCTTAATCGTCATCATCGTCGTTCCTGAGTATAAGGAACCGCCACGCCTCATGGTCGCTGAGCCCCTCCAAACTTCCCGGAAGACTCTGATCAAGTCCTTTGCTTTTCTTTCTTCCATTCCGAGCACCGCGAGGAACCTGCTTTTCGCTCGGAACGGCTATCGCACGACGGCGTGGAGAGATCCACGTATCCGCTGTTGTCGTTGCATGTCCTTTCTCCTGAAGCGCCGTGGTATGAGTTATTAAACCGGCTTTGAAGAAGAAAGATTCTTGACTCGATCAGATCATTCCCTTACAGCCCAAGCCGCACCCCGCGGCCCAGCACCACAACATACACCAAGCCAAAGACAACCCCCGCCAGCATCCAGCCCCTGCTCCGCCGCACCCACAGCACCTCCGCCGGCGCCGCACGCGGCATCAGGCTGTCGCCCCACAGCAGCCCCGACGGTCCCCCAACCGCGGCCGCCACCGTAGACGAGAAAAACAGCGTCAGCCCCAGCGGGTCGAACGCTCCTGCTACGCACCCAAACAGGCACGCCCCGAAGTACGGCAGCCGCGCCACTGTGTTGTACATGCGCGCGTCCCCCACAAACGGCCGAACCCCGACCGCCAGCAGCCGGACGCACAGCACATAGAGCGCCGCCCCCAGCAGCACCATCGCGACCCGCAGCAGCCCGGCGTGCGGCAAACCCCTCACCACCTGCGCCCAGTCCCCAACGTTGAAGATCCCGGAGTACAGAGGATAGGCCGCGTTCGGCAGCAGGTTGAAGGCCGCCAGCAGCCACAGCCAGTACCGCGTGTTCGCTCGCTTCACCCGCCAGGAAAGCCCCAGCAGCAGCGCGCCCGCCAGCAGGTTCACCAGCGTGCCGCCGGCGCTTACCAGCCGGTCCGGCCGCACTGCGCTCAGGTGGTTGCTCGTGATCATCGTCGGCACATCGCCGCGCAGCCACGCCACAACCCCATGGCCCAGCCCCTCATGCAGCAGGGTGGCCACACCCGAGGCAATCACCGCCATGCTGAGGATCGTTGCCTTGCTGTGACTCTCCCGCATACCCGAGACACTACGCACAAACCCCGCGGTCTTCCACCTCTTTCCGCATCGGTTCGCTCTCAAACCCCGCCTTCGCCATCGATTTCAGTAGAGGCATAGGCACCTGCCGCGATTTCTTGAGCGCACGCAGGCAGCAACCGGTCGCTTTCAGGTCTCCGCCACCGCCGCCTCTACACTCAACCTG
>CAXTRT010000125.1:0-3825 GCA_964246835.1 uncultured Acidobacteriaceae bacterium
CGTCGCTTCCGCGCCGAAGGACCCAGATGTGGCACCTTCCACCTGAATTCCATAGGCAGTTTCTGTTAGAGAATCGTGGTTTTGCAGGCCAAATTCGATGATACTTTTGTATGCAGGAAAAAAGTATGCCCGACGTTCTTCAAAAGCTAATCGACGAGGCCAAGAATCGCCCCTTTCCGCCTGAAGAGCGCGAAGCCCAACGGCGAAGTTTTGCGTACGGGAATACCAAGATCGAAAACGATCGCATCACTCGCGAGATGGTTGACGAGCAAGACGAGCTTCTTAAGCGTGATCTGCAGGAACGGTGATGCCGGAAGATCGACACAGCCACGCTTCAGAAGCTGAGCTCATCGCCGATCCCGAACTCAGAGCGCAGCAAGAAGCCCAAAATGGCTTGAAGCAGTTTGCCCTCGTGACTCAGATGATCGAGAGCTATTTGGATCCTGAGCGTCCGTTTCGTTTTCGGCCTTCTCACCTTCAACAACTTCATCGAGTTGGCCTACTTGGCTTATCTGGATATGCCGGACTTTGGCGTCCCTCTGGCATTGAGATCAGGGGCAGTCAGCACGAGCCGCCGGGCGCGTTTGAGGTTCCAGAGCGGATCGAAGAGCTCTGTGACTATGTCAATGAGAACTGGGACAAGAAGAAGGCGCTTCACCTTGCTTCGTACGTTATGTGGAGACTTAACTGGATACATCCCTTTACAGACGGAAATGGAAGAACGTCGCGAGCGGCTTCGTACCTCATTCTCTGTCTGAAGATGGGATATCTCTTACCTGGCCGAAGAACCATCCCTGACCAGATTGCAGAGAACAAGGCACCCTACTACAAGGCTCTTGAGGCTGCAGATGTCGCCTGGGAGGGCGGAATCATTGATTTAACGGCGATGAAGCAGTTACTTCGCTCCATGCTGGCTGAGCAATTAGTCGCGGTCCATGCCGACTCTGATACAGGCGATGAGTAGTTGCTTTAAGCCTGTCAAGGGTGAGGCAACGGCGAGTCTGGGGTTGAGGGTGGGCCACCAGCCCGGAGTGGTGGTAGCGCTTGAGGCCGGTGGGCATGGCTCGATGAGTTTAGCGGATCCCCGATCGGTTCTCGATGATTCGAAGGTGGTGGTCCGGGCTTCTTACGTCCCACCCTTCGCGGTGAGGCTGCGAAGGATGGGGCACCAAGAGGTTTGGTTTCGCATAAGGGTGGGCCACCAGCCGGGGAGGAGGATAGCGGAGAGGAGGAGGGACAGGGTGGCGGAGAGGAGGAAGTGGGCATCGGGTGTGGCTCTCTGGGTGTTGAGGGAGAGTACGGGGTGGGGATGGGTTTGTTCCTGGCGTGCACTACTTTAACGGCTTCAGGTTCCTTGTTCCTTCGACTTCGCCGCCCATAGGCGCCAAGGACTCAAAGCGAGGGAGACCATATGGCCTCTGAATGTCGCTGAGATCGTAGATCTCCAAGCACCTCAGGTACCCTCCACGTTGAAGGAACATCACGCCGACCATGTCCTCGCCGACATAGCCGGTCGCATCACCGATGGGATCCTCGCGGAGTTCCACAGGCGGTGTGCCTTCAGGCATTCGGAGATCGACGGTTGGACAGCCACACCCGCACTGACCAACGACACGGGCGACTTCGAGTTGCGGAAGGAAGTCGAGAGCTGGTGGACTGGCGTTGCGGAGGAGCCACTCACCTAGGGCGCGCTCCTCTGGGCTGAGCGGCCGATCCAAGGGGATGGTTGTGGCTGGAACGAAGTTACTGGGCGGATATAGCTTGGGCTCCTTAGGGACTGGATCGACCCGGAAGGAGCGGCGTAGCTTTGCGAGCTCGTCGGCCAGGCTCATGTCGGAATACTACTGAAGACCGGCAGAGCGGTGCGTCGCCGGAGCGCCGACCCACCTTAGCGACGGTGAAGCTGTCGCGAAGATGGGGCGCCCAGATTTGGGCGATCCGCCACCAAGATGTGGGCTACCCGCTTTGGGGTTTGTGAAGGATGGGCACCGAGAGGTTTGGGGTTGGGTAAGGGTGGGCCACCAGCCAGCTAAAGGTTAGGAAGTGGAACTGACCGGAGTGGTGGTAGCGCTTGAGACCTGTGGGCATTACTTGGTGAGTTTAGAGGATGCCCGAATGGTTCTCGATGACTCGAAGGTGGGTGGTCCGGGCTTTTTACGTCCCACCCTTCGCGGTGAGACTGCGAAGGATGGGGCACCAGAGGTTTGGTTTCGCATAAGGGTGGGCCACCAGCCCACCAACCACCGGAAGGTTTGGAGTTGGTGAAGGGTGGGCCACCAGCCTTCTTACGTCCCACCCTTCGCGGTGAGGCTGCGAAGGATGGGGTACCGAGAGGTTCGGGGTTGGTGAAGGGTGGGCCACCAGCCTCATCAGGATTATTTCTTTTGTTTTATTGCTGGGGCGAAATATTTTCCAACGATTCGGTCAAGCGCTGGGCTGTGATAAAGATCAATACATTTCATCGTTTGCAGGTGAGAAGCTCCCTGGCCTATATAAGTGCGCTGGACAAATGCTTTCGAGAGCTTTGCTGCCTCGGTATAGGCTTCGAGTGGCCCGGAACCGAGCTCCAAGTATCCGGCCGCGGCTGATGCGGCATCTTTGCCAGGATCCGAGTTAGGGAATGCGTAGGAAAAGCACGTACTGAAAGCATAGTTCCGCAGTTGCTCGCGAGGAGAGTAGACGGATGCTTTCTCCTGCTGCGCCTGCACATTGTGGGGTGCTGTGAGGGCAAGTACAAATGTGAGGAGACGAGTGGTGTGCTTCATCTAAGCCTCCAGAGATACGCCGCGGTTGATTGCGGGAAATAACAGTGATCGGCACATGCATTGCCGTTCCAAAATGTAACGTGCCCAGACGCGTCACTCCAGATATGTACCTCAAAGACAATTAACCCTTTTTCTGCAGCAAGGTCTTTGGCTTGGGGATGTTGAAAGACTTTATCGGGTGATCCGAAAGTATAAAGAATAAATTTGCGGATTTCAGCTACACGAAAGATGTATCGCTTTCCATCGGCTCCAGTGACCGATGCCCAAGGTCCAGCTCCAATGGGATAACCGGTGTAGTTAAAGACATAACTCATTCGAGTAGCACAACCGTTCGTGAAACCACCGTTTGCCCCCAAATCAAAGTTTTCTTTTACTTTGCCACCAATCTTGTTTCCAGCGAAGGTGAGGGATCCATCACCATCTATCTCCATGAATTTGGACCAAGCTGCGGCAAAAGACGGACGGGAAGGGGCCATATCTTATCCTGAAATCGGGTTTAATTGCCCATCTGGATATCTACAAAATTCTTCGTATCCAGCGCAGGTTGAAGGCTTACAGATAGAATATGATTTCCTTCACCGCCACTATTTACGCTAAAGTTGCTGACCCAACCTCGAAAGCTAAACGTGCACAAAGCATCCTGTTTAGCATCGTCCTGCCAAAACTCCATCTTTATCAATTTTATTTTGTCTCGAGTCACAATGTTAGCGAGTTGAAAGAGCTTCTGTAGAGCTGAATAGGGCAGATTCACGTTGTCGTGCATATCTACAACTATCTCTATAGCAGTTCGCAGGCTGCCCATCTGTGGCATGCCTCGATCATCGTGTGTTGTGGATATAGAAAATTGCGTTGCCATCGCATTGAACTTAGCGTCATCGATTGTGATCGTGGTTATTGACGGTTGAGCCATGGTTCTCCTTTCCTGTTTTAGCACCGCTCACGTTATTCGACGGTGACGCTTTTGGCGAGGTTTCTGGGTTGGTCGACGTCGCAGCCACGGCGGACGGCGATGTGGTAGGCGAGGAGTTGGAGGGGGATGGTTTCGAGGAGGGGGAGGAGG
>CAXTRT010000126.1:0-3823 GCA_964246835.1 uncultured Acidobacteriaceae bacterium
GGTCGGCGGGGTTGAGGGCGGTGTCGACGAAGGCCTGGATGGGCGTGCGGGCGTCGGTGGTGGCGCGCTCGGCCTGTATGAAGAGGAAGCCGACGACGAGGAGGGAGGCGAGGATGCCGGAGGTGCCGAGGATGAAGAGGAAGCGGCGGCCTTTGCGATCGACGAGCGAGAGGCCGAGCAGGGTGAAGAGGAAGTTGACGGTGGTGAAGAGGACGTAGCCCCAGTGGGCGCGGAGGTCCGACAGGCCGGACTGGAGGAGGATGGAGGTGTTGTAGCCGATGATGGAGTTGACGCCGGTGGCGGTGTTGCAGGCGAGGATGACGCAGGCGAGCAGGAAGGGGATGACGTACTTGCGGCGGAGGAGAGAGTCGCGCAGGGCGTGGGGGACGGCGATGGCGGTGCGGCCGTTCGAAGCGACGCGTTTTTCGTCTTCGATGGCCTGCATTTCGGCTAACTCGCGGTCGGCTTCGGCGGGGGTGCGGGAGCGGAGGAGGGCGGCGCGGGCGGCGTCGGTGCGACCGCGGCGAAAGAGCCAGCGGGGACTTTCGGAGACGAAGAAGCCGCCGAGGACGAAGAGGATGCCGGGGGGGAGGGAGACCCAGAAGATGCGGCGCCAGGCCTGGTCCTTGAAGGCGAAGATCTGGGCGGCGGTGCCGGTGTGCTCAACGGCGACGACGCGGTAGGAGTAGAAGATGCCGATGAGGGCGGCGGCGACGATGCCGAGGGTAAGGAGCCACTGGAAGATACCGGTGCCGCGGCCGCGGTTGGAGGCGGAGAGGCACTCGGCGAGGTAAAGCGGGACGACGACGCCGATGAGGCCTCCGGAGACGCCCTGGAGGAGGCGGCCAAAGAGCAGGGGCCCGTAGCCGTGGGAGAGAGAGATGAGCGGGATGGAGAGGACGAAGGTGACGCCCGAGAGGATCATGAGGGGCTTGCGGCCGAGCCAGTCGGCGAGGATGCCGGCGAAGAGGGTGGAGAAGACGCTGCCGAGAAGGACTGCGGCGACGATGGCGGAGAGCTGGCCGGCGGAGAGGCCGGAGGTGGCTTCGAGGTAGGGAAGCGCGCCGCCGATGATGCCGACGTCAACGCCGTAGAGCAGACCGCCGAGACCGGCGACGAGGAGGAGGAAGCGCTTGTAGGCGTCGTTGGCGCTGGCGGGTGTCGGGTCTCGTGTGGCGGGGGACGTGAGAGGCGTGAGGGCCATGGGTTCGAGGGTTCACCTTACGGATGATTGTTGGTGGGATTGAGGGTATCGCATTTGGGGAAGGAGGTGGCGCGATGGGCTTGCTGGATTGCCAGGGATGAGCAAAATGCGGGGATCCTTCGCTCCGCTCCAGGATGACAAACAATACGTCTGTAGCCTTTCTGTGGCTTTGCTCTTAGCGGAGCGCCTGGAGGAGGTAGAGCCGCATGAGGGTTTTGAAGTGGTCGGCGATGAGTGGGCGGTCTTTGGGTGGGGCCAGTTTGTAGACGGCGAAGAGCGCCTTGATGAGCTCGACGATGATCTGCGCGATGAGCAGGGCGTGGGCGCCGGGCAGGGAGGGCTTGAGTCTCTGGAGGGCGGCGGCGATGGTTCGGCGCAGCGGCTGCCGGGCGGCGGGGGATCGTGCGTAGAGGATGGGGGCGTTGAGGAGCGGGAGGTAGGCGGGCCGCTGCTCGACGAAGGTGAGCGCGCCTTCGATGAAGAGATTGGCGAGAGCGGCTTTGGTGCGGGCGGCGGGGTTGGTGAGAAGCGCGTTCCAGTGCGCGTCGGCCTGTTCGGTGTAGTCGGCGAGGAGGGCGAGGGCGAGCGTCTGCTTGTCGGGAAAATAGTCGTAGAGGGTGCCGATGGAGGCACCGGCGCGATTGGCGATGGCGGTCATGGTGACGGCGTCGTAGCCCGACTCCACGAGCAGGGCGGCGGCGACTTCGAGGAACTTCGTCCGGCGGAGGGTGGCGCGGGTCTGGCGGGGGGTGCGGCGTGCGGGAGATGTAAAAGTTGAGGGCACCCTCATATGTTAGGATCAAAAACAAGTCGAGGGTAGCCTCAACTTCAGGAGTGGACGCAATGAGCTTACAGCTGGACGCACGAACGACGGCGCTGGTTCTTATCGATCTGGAGCATGGCATTGTCGGGATGCCGGTGCAGCCGCTCTCGGGCGGCGAGGTGGTAAAGACAGCGGCGGAGATGGCGGAGGCATTTCGCGCGAAGAGCGCCTGTGTGGTGTACGTGCGGGTGAATCTCGGGCGGATGCTGCCGCTGCTGGTCGATGTCTCGTACGCGGGCCCGAACGCGGCGCCGCCGCCGCCGGTGGCCTCCGAGCTGGTGCCGGAGGCGGGCTTCAGGGAGGGCGATGTGCTGATTACGAAGCGGCACTGGGGCGCATTCGGGCAGACGGAGCTCGAGGCGACGCTGCGGGAGCGCGGGGTGGAGACGATCGTGCTGGGCGGCATCGCCACCAACTTTGGGGTGGAGTCGACGGCGCGGCAGGCGGTGGCGCTGGGATTTCAGGTGGTGATCGCCGCGGACGCGTGCTCGTCGCTTGATGCAGCAGCACACGCGTTTGCGATGGAAAGAATCTTTCCGATGATGGCGCGCGTCAGGAGTGCGGAGGAGATTGTGAGTGCACTCGGCTGAGGTTGCACGCGGCAACACGCTCCGCGAGACGCCGCTTGCAGGTGGTGCGACGCCGGTACGGCAGAACCTGGTGCTGGGCATCTGCTGCCTGAGTCTGCTGCTGGTGGGGATGGACGTGACGATCGTGAACGTTGCGCTGCCGGCGATCCAGCATGATCTGCACGCGAGTCTTTCGGGGCTGCAGTGGATAGTGGACGCGTACACGCTGGTGGTGGCGAGCCTGCTGATGCTGTCGGGGTCGATGTCGGACCGGTTCGGGCGGCGGCGAGTGTTTCAGATTGGTCTGACGCTGTTCACGGCGGGATCGCTGCTGTGCAGTGTGGCGCATACGATCGGGCAGCTGGTGCTCGATCGCGCGCTGCAGGGGCTGGGCGCTTCGATGCTGAACCCGGTGGCGCTCTCGATTGTTGCGACGGTGTTTCCGCAGCCGAAGGATCGGGCGCGGGCGGTAGGGATATGGGGCGCGGTGGCGGGCATTTCGCTGGCGCTGGGGCCGCTGCTGGGCGGGGCGCTGACACAGAGTGTGGGGTGGCGGTCGATCTTCTGGATCAACCTGCCGATCGGTCTGGCGGCGATCGGGTTGGCGGCGCGGTTTGTTCCGGAGTCGAAGGCGGCGCGGGCGCGGGCGTTCGATCCGGTGGGACAGGGATTGGTGTTTGTGGGGCTGACGACGCTGACGTATGCGGTGATCGAGGGGCCGCATGCGGGATGGACGTCGGGGCTGATTCTGGGGCTGTTCGCGGCGGCGGGCGGGGCGGCGGCGATGTTTCTGCTGTATGAGCCGCGGCGGGCGGATCCGCTGGTGGATCTGCGCTTCTTTCGCAGTGTGCCGTTCACGAGCGCGACGGTTCTGGCGGTGTGCGCGTTTGCCGCATTCGCCGGATTTCTGTTTTTGAATGTGCTTTATTTGCAGCAGGCGCGCGATCTTTCGGCCTTTCATGCCGGCCTCTGCACGCTGCCGCTGGCGCTGGCGATGATTGTGTGCGCGCCGCTTTCGGGGCGGATGGTAGCGCGCTTTGGAACGCGGCCGTCGCTCGAGATTGCGGGTGTGGGCTTTTTGCTGAGCACGCTGCTGCTGACGCGGTTGAGTGTGAGCACGCCGCTGGCTCTGCTGCTGACAGCGTATGCGCTGTTCGGGGTTGGGCTGGGGATGGTGAACCCGGCGATTACTACGAATGCGGTGGCGGGGATGCCGCTGTCGCAGGC
>CAXTRT010000127.1:0-3693 GCA_964246835.1 uncultured Acidobacteriaceae bacterium
GGCGTGCTGGTGCTGGTGGTGGTGAGTCTGCTGACGGGGCGGAACTATATTGGCGCGTACCTGAGCGGCGGGGGTGGTGGTGGCGGGCAGACGCAGTCACGGCAGTCGAGTGAGCGGAGCGGGCAGTATGGGCCGGGCACCGGCGCGGCGGGAACGGCGGCGAACCCTGGTGCCGATCGCGATGCGCAGCTGGTGTCGTTCACGCTTGATGATGTGCAGAAGACGTGGGCGGGGATCTTCGCGGGCAGGGGACAGACGTATCAGCGGGCGAAGCTGGTGCTATTTCGCGGACGGACGTACTCGGGGTGCGGAACGGCGCAGGCGGCTACGGGGCCGTTTTATTGTCCGGCGGACGGCAAGGTGTATATCGACCTGGGATTCTGGGATGAGTTGAAGCAGTTGGGCGGCGATACGGGCGACTTTGCGCAGTCGTATGTGATTGCGCATGAGTTGGGGCATCATGTGCAGGATCTGGTGGGAACGGAGGCGAAGGTGCGGCGGCTGCAGGAGCAGAGTCCGGATCAGGCGAAGAAGCTGTCGGTTGATCTGGAGCTGCAGGCGGACTGCTACGCGGGGGTGTGGGGGCACTCGACCGAGCAGCGGGGGATTGTGCATGAGGAGGATGTAGCCGGGGCGCTGAAGGCAGCGGCGGCGGTGGGAGATGACCACATTCAGAAGATGAGCGGGCGGGCGGTGAGCCCGGAGAGCTGGACGCATGGATCGAGTGCGGCGCGGGAGGAGTGGTTCAAGAAGGGGCTGAGTACGGGAAATCCGGGGGCCTGCAATACGTTTGCGAGTGGATCCGCGGGAGCGTTCTAATGATGACGAAGTTACCCTCCCCCTGGGACCTTTCCCGCAAAATCTTCAAATGAGCAGACTTAGGTCTGGACTTCTCTGAGACAGGCAGAAACTTGCCAAGGCGGAATGGACGCGAAGAATTCCTGGTCTGTCTCCAGTGTATGGGAGTGAGCGGCGGGGATGCGCCATGATCCTCCCTCCTCGTTTATGGACGCAGAGCGATTCTGGCTCGCCGGATGAAGGAAGTTCCAGGTGAAGTCTGGCGTTACGCCATGTGGCGTATAGTTGGTAGTCAGGTGGCGTGTTATGACAATCTCGAACATTGCAGCAGTCCTGGGCGGGCAGAAGGTGCTACGACGCCGGGTGATGACGGGTCAGGAGCTGGTGGCGCTGACTCGTGAGGGATTGCCGGCGGAGACGCTCGATCTTCTCTCCACGCAGATGGGTCTGAGTCGCTCTGTCATTGCGAGGTCTTTGGGGATTTCGGCTCGGACTCTGACCCGGCGATCGCACTCGCGGGCGCGCCTTACTGCTGCGGAGTCAGATCGTGCGGTCCGCATGGCGAGGATTCTTGCGCAGGCCCGTGAGGTGTTCAAGACGTCAGAGAAGGCAGCACGGTGGATGATGACTACGAACCGGGCGATGGATGGGGATACTCCCTTTGAGCGGCTGGATACGGATGCTGGGGCGCAGACGGTGGAGACGATTCTGGGACGGATTGCCTACGGACTGTATAGCTGACCAGCGCGGATGCGCGGTGGGTAGATCGTGGACTTGGTTCAGGAAGAGATTAGAAGGGCGCGGAACTTGTTCCGCTTATGTAAAGAGCGCTTCAGTGCGAGCGCACTTACGGGCGAGGGAGCTCGTCGCTACTCCGGGCGGTGGAACGAGGCTAGCGTGGCCATGGTGTACTGCGCGACCTCTCCGGCGCTTGCTGCGATGGAGTTCTTTGTCCACCTGGACCCTAGCGTTGCGCCCGACGATCTGGTGATGGTGCAGCTCGAGCTTCCTGCAGAGCTGACGGTGGAGCGCGTTGCGGCAGACAGTCTGCCGCGAGACTGGCGATCGCATGACTCGGCCTCTGCGGAGATTGGATCGAATTGGGCACGATCCGGTCGATCGGTTGCGCTTGAGGTGCCCTCGGTCGTGGTTGAGGGAGACTGGAACGTCTTACTCAATCCACTGCATGCTCAGTTCCGAGCGATCAAGATGGTGAGGCAGACGGCCTGGCACTATGACTCGAGAATGTTTCGCTAGCTACTGGAGGATAGAAAGAGGGAATGGGGGCGCGGGCTCTGGCAAAGCCGGTGCTTCGCTGAAGAAGGCGCGGATCTTTTCGGCGGTGGTGGCGTTAACGACGGCAGTGAGGGCGTCGGGGGTGGCCTGCCGGATGCCGCGAAGCGAGCCGAAGTGCTGGAGGAGGCGCTGGCGGGTGCGGGGGCCTACGCCGGGGATGTTGTCGAGTTCGGAGTCGCGGTCGCGCATTTGGCGGCGCTTGCGGTGGTAGGTGATGGCGAAGCGGTGCGATTCGTCGCGGATTTTCTGGATGAGATGGAGGACGGGAGAGCGGCGTTCGAGGACGACGGGGGCGTCTTCCTGGCCGTGAACGTAGACGATCTCTTCCTTCTTGGCGATGGAGGCGAGGGGCTGGGTGTGTATGCCGATTTCGGCTAGGGCGTCGGCGGCGGCATGAAGTTGGCCGAGGCCGCCGTCGATCAGGATGAGGGAGGGAAAGCAGTCTTCGCCGGTGGCGAGCTTCTGGTCGAGGAGGCGTTTGTAGCGGCGCTGGACGATCTCGCGCATGGAGGCGAAGTCGTCGACGCCGGTGACGGTTTTGACCTGGAACTTGCGGTAGTCGGCCTTCTTCATGGCACCGTCCTCCCAGACGACCATGGAGGCGACGGTCTCGGCACCCTGAATGTGTGAGATGTCGAAGCACTCGATGCGGGTAGGAAGCTCGGGAAGCATGAGAGCGTCCTGCAGGGCGCGGGCGATGGCGTTCTGGGTGGGGATGAGGACGCGGAAGCGCTGGTCGAAGGACTGCTTGGCGTTTTGACAGACGAGATCGACGAGGCTGCGCTTGTCGCCGCGTTGCGGGGCGGCGAGCTCGATGCGGTGATGCATCTTCTCGCTCAGCAGGTCAGCGAGCAGGGCGCGGTCGGGGAAGTCGACCGGGACGTAGATGGAGCGGGGGACGTAGGGCTGGTCGAGGTAAAGCTGCTTGAGCAGAGCGGAGAAGAAGCCGGCGGGGGAGAACTGCTCGCCGATGTCGGCGATGGCGGTGCGTTGGATGGGGGCACGGCCGAGAAGCTCTTCGGACCGGTCGTACTCGGGCGCGGAGTGGGTGGGGTTGGGCTCGAGGGCGGGGAGGTCATCGGGGGTGATGAAGTCGGTGGGACTCTCGGGAGCGTCGGTGGCATCCGGAACTGCGAAATGCGGGGGTCTCTCCGCTGCGGCGCTTCGCGCCGCCGACGCCGGTCGAGATGACCGCCTTTGTGGGGGGGCTGCTGCGGCGGGGGGCGCGGGGCGCGGCGGTCACCGGTGGGACGGTCCCCGGGGGGCCCGCGCCGAGATCGGCCATCAGCGCCGCCTCGCCGCCCGAGCAGCTCATCGAGACCACGCCGCGGCCGGGCAGGGGACCGTGGACATGCAGGAGCTGCAGCGTCTCCAGCAACTCCGGGATGGTGCGCACGCGGGCGACGCCGACCCGGGCCAGGAAGGCGTCGGCCACCGCGTCGGCGCCGGTCATGCTGGCGGTGTGGCTGATCGTGAGGGCGGCACCCGCCGCGGAAGCGCCGGTCTTGATCGCCACCACCGGGACGCCGGCGGCGCGCGCCCCCCCCCCCCCCGCCGCGCACGCGGCCGCCACGTAGCAGGCCCAGCTTGGGCGCCCGC
>CAXTRT010000128.1:0-3639 GCA_964246835.1 uncultured Acidobacteriaceae bacterium
GGATTGCTGGCGGCGCTGGCGGGGTGAGGGGACGCTGGTGGAACGGGTTGAGTGAGGCGGTAGGAACGTTCCCGGTAGAAAAGCAGGTTCTTCGCTGCGCTCAGAATGACAACAAAAAAGCGACGGGCGCTGTTCCGCTGGAGAATGGCACTGGTCCGCTAGCGACGGGCGCTGCTCCGCTGACCAAGGACGCTGCTCCGCGGGCGAACGGTGCTGCTCCGCCGGCGGAGGCTACAGGGCGGATGTTCCTCCGGAGATACGTTGGGGGGCTGGAAGGTAAAGAGTTGGCGGATGGCGGGTTATAGTCGGGATGGCGGTTCCGTGGCGGCCTGGCTTGGGCTGGTGGGACTCACAATGTGAAGGGAAAAGGTGGGGGGCACGTTGATCACGTCGACCCAGGAGAGGTTTGCGCAAGGCCGGCGGAAGGGGCCGCAGCCGGTTGCGCCCCGTCGTCCGCGCCGGGACGCGGCTTCGGAGCAGGAGGTTACGGAAGGCGACGGAGGCTATAACCGGGGGCGCACGCGGACGGGGGTTCGGCTGACATTTCGCGGCGGGCTGCCGGAGACGATGGCCGGCAAGGTGATCGCGGCGGTAGTTAGCGTGTCCATTCTGGGTGCGGTCGCGGCAGGTTCTCTGGCGACACGGCGGATGATGCAGCGGGATCAGCGGTTTGTGGTTCCGGGAGTGTCGGCGATTGAGACGGCGGGCAATGAGCGACTCTCGCGGGCGGAGATACTGGGTGCGCTGCACGGGGATGTTGGGCAGAATGTGTTTCGGCTCTCTCTGGACCAGCAGAGGGCGATGCTCGAAGCGATGCCTTGGGTGGAGCGGGCGACGGTGATGCGGTTGCTGCCGGATCATCTGCGGGCGAGCGTGGTGGAGCGGACGCCGATCGCGTTTGTGCGCGAGAAGGGCCAGATTGGGCTGGTGGATGCGCACGGGGTGCTGCTGGATCTGCGGCAGAGTGGAGGGCAGGCCAACTACTCGTTTCCTGTGGTGACGGGCGTTCTGGCGGCGGACCCGGTCAGCGTGCGGGCGGCGCGGATGAAGATCTTTGAGGATTTCATGGCCGCGATGGACGCGACGGGCGAGCACATCTCGGCGAAGCTGAGCGAGGTGGATCTCTCGAATCCGGAGGATGTGAAGGCGTTGATTCCGGATAACGGGGCGGAGGTGCTGGTGCACTTCGGCGACGCGGATTACCTGGAGCGGTACCGGAAATATGAGGCGCACCTGGCGGAGTGGCGTGGGCAGTATCCGAAGCTGGCGAGTGTGGATATGCGGTACGACCGGCAGGCGGTGCTGGAGATGCAGCCGGGATCGGTCGTTCCGGTGAACAGCGTCGAGCCGACGGCAGAGGTGGCCAAGGCGGCGTCCGCCGTGCGGGTGAAGAAGGGAGTGAAGCCGGTCTTTTCGCCAGCGCACGCGGCAGCGAGTGTTGATCCGGTACCGTCCTCGGCTGAGGCGGACACAGCACAGTCGAAAGAACGAGGACCGCGGTTTGGAGGGGCGGTGAGGCACCTGGCGGCCAAGGTCGTGCACCGATGACGCAGAAGCCGGAGAACCTGATCACGGTGGTCGACGCGGGCAGCCAGAAGAGCTGTGTGCTGGTGGCGGAGCTGGTGGATGGGGTGCTGCGGTATCGCGGGCATGGGATTGAGCCCTCGCGCGGAATGCGGAAGGGATTGATTGCGGAGCTGGGGCCGGCGGCGGAGGCGATTAACCGGGCGGCGCTGACGGCCGAACGTGTTGCTCGTGCCACGATCGAGACGGCGGTGGTGGGGATTGGCGGGGCGCATGTGCGCGGGGTGAACTCGCGCGGCGGCATCAGCATGGGCAGCCGCATGCGGGAGATTACGCGGGAGGAGGTGAAGGCGGCGGTGGACCGGGCGCGCTCGGTCGCGTTGCCGCCGGACCGCGAGGTGCTGCACCTGCTGCCGCAGGAGTTCATTCTGGACGACCAGGCGGGGATCCATGATCCAGTTGGAATGGTGGGGAACAAGCTGGAGGTGAACCTGCATATTTCGACGTGCTCGGGCGGTGTGGCGCAGAGCGTGATTACATGCGCGAACCGGGCGGGACTTGAGGTGCAGGACACGGTCTATGAGGGGATTGCGTCGGCGGAGGCGGTGCTGAGTGCGGACGAGCGCGAGCTAGGCGTGTGCATCGCGGATGTGGGCGCGAGCACGACGGAGCTGGCGGTTTTCTTTGAGGGGTCGGTCGCGCACACGGCGGTGCTGCCGATCGGCGGGGATCACTTCACCAATGATCTCGCGGTGGGGCTGCACGTGACGGTGGAGGAGGCCGAGCAGCTAAAGAAGGTGTATGGGCACTGCGTGGTGACGGCGATTCCGCAGTTGAGTGAGATTGAGATTGGCGGGGATCTGTCGGTGGGGAACCTGGGCGGGGGCAACCAGGCGCGGGTGATCCGACAGCGCTTTCTGGCCGAGATTCTGGAGCCGCGGGCGCGCGAGCTGTTTACGATGATGCGCGACAACCTGCGGCAGGGTGGGGTTCTGGAGGCTTTGGGCGCTGGCTGTGTGCTGACCGGCGGCGGCGCGAAGATGGCGGGGCTGCTCGACAATGCGGAGAGCCTGCTGCGGGTTCCGGCGCGGGTAGGGCACCCGGTGCCGCTAAGCCGGATGCCGGCGGAGCTGGCGGGGCCGGAGTTCTCGGCGGCGATCGGGATGCTGCTGTACACGCATCGGACGCAGGTGCGACGGGCAAGCGAGGAGCAGGGACTCAGGGCGAAGCTGAAGGCAATCTTCGCGGGCAGCTTTTAGGCAGACGCTTCGATGTGCTTTGGTATGACGAAGGTTCCCGGTTGAGAAGCGGGTTCTTCGCTTCGCTCAGAATGACAAGCGAGAGAAGCAGGTGGGTTTGATAGAGTGCGTTCATGCGAACTCTCTTGATGCGGGTGGTGGGTGTGGCGGCGGTGTGGCCTTTGCTGGGTGGGGCGGCGGGCGTGGCGCAGGATGCGAAGGCCGCGGCGGCGGGCAAGTGGGCGATTGCGGTGCATGGCGGAGCGGGGTCTGGCGAGTGGGAGCACATGCCGGATGCGAAGGAGGCGGCCTACCATGCGGCGCTGGACCGGGCGCTGAAGGCGGGCGCGGCGGTGCTCGACCGTGATGGCGCGCCGATGGATGCGGTGGAGGCGGCACTGCATGTGCTCGAGGACGATCCGCTGTTCAATGCAGGGCGGGGCGCGGTGTTCAACGAGCACGGCGAGAACGAGATGGATGCGTCGATCATGGACGGCAAGACACTGCAGGCGGGTGCGGTGGCGAGCGTTCACTTTACGAAGAACCCGATCTCGCTGGCGCGGTCGGTGATGGAGAAGACGCCGTACGTGATGATGGTGGGCACGGGGGCGGATGAGTACTCGAAGCGCGCGGGGCTCGAGCAGGAGCCGGTGGCGTACTTCTGGACGGCGCAGCGATGGAAGGAGCTGCTGGAGGTGCTTGAGAAGAGTGGGCGGCCGGCTCCGCCGCTGCCCGAGGGGGTGACGCAGGCGATGACGGTGGTGGACCCCGATGCGGTCTCACCGCGGCACCAGTATGGGACGACGGGTGTGGTGGTGCGGGACCGGCATGGCAATGTGGCGGCGGGCACGTCGACGGGCGGGTTGCAGGGCAAGAT
>CAXTRT010000129.1:0-3580 GCA_964246835.1 uncultured Acidobacteriaceae bacterium
GGACGCTGGAGCGGGGTGCGGGCGGGGTAAAGGTGGCAGTGTTTCGCGGCATCCCGTATGCGAAGGCGCCGACGGGTAAGCGGCGATGGACGCCGCCCGAGGAGATGGGGCGATGGCTGGCGACGCGGGATGCGACGCACTTCGGCGCGGCGTGCGCACAGCAGCAGCAGGGATGGAACGATCGCTTTGCGGCGGAGTCGAGTGAGGACTGCCTGTACCTGAATGTGTGGTCGACTGCGGTGGCATCGAAGCGCGGCGGCGAGCAGGAGAAGCTGCCGGTGATGGTGTATGTGCATGGCGGCGGCAACCAGGCGGGAACGGCCTCCGAGGACCTGAGCAATGGGCTTTCGCTGGCGCCGCGCGGGGTGTTGCTGGTGACGATGAACTACCGGGTAGGGGTGTTCGGATTTCTGAGCGCGCCGGAGCTGCGGAGCGAGAAGGGGTCTGAGGGGTCGAGCGGCAACTATGGGCTGCGCGACCAGATTGCGGCGCTGACGTGGGTGCAACAGGAGATCGGGGCGTTTGGAGGCGATCCGGCGCGGGTGACGGTGATGGGCCAGTCGGCGGGGGCGCTCGATGTAGGGGCGCTGATGGCGTCGGAGCGGGCGAAGGGGCTTTTTGCAGGGGCGATTGAGGAGAGTGGGACGGTGCTAGGTCTGGGCTCGCCAGCCACGGCGGCTGAAAGCGACGCGGCATGGTCGGGAGTGCGCGTGAAGCTGGGAGATTCGCTCAAGGCGATGCGGCAGCACACGACGGAGGAGGTTCTGGAGGCCGATCGCGAGACGCCGGTAAGCGCGCGCGGCGGCCGCGCCATAAGTGTGGATGGATGGGTGCTGAAGGAGACGCCGGCGGCGGTGTTTGCGGCGGGACGGGAGGCGAAGGTGCCGCTGGTGATCGGGAATAACGTGCAGGAGATTGTGCCGGCGGGGGACTCGGCGGACGAGGTACGGCAGAAGATTCAGACGGCGCTGCCGAAGGCTGGTGCGGAGGCTCTCGAAGCGGTGTACGGGCTGGGACAGCAGGGCGCAGGCGAGGCGCAGGCGGGCGGGGTCTCGCACAGGCTGGGCGATGCGAGTGCGCGATGGGCGACGGACGAGATGTTTCGCTGCCCGGCGCGGGCGGTGGCGCGGCTGCACAGCGGACACGATGCGCCGACGTGGGAGTACCAGTTTGAGCCGGGGCTGCCGTGGCAGGAGGCGGCGATGCACTCGACGGAGCTGTTCTTTCTCTTCCGTTACTTTCACGCGCAGCATGGCGAGCAGGGTGAGTGGACGCCGGAGGACGAGGAGGCTTCAGACATGATGGAGATGTACTGGACGAACTTCGCGAAGACGGGCGATCCGAACAAGCCGGAGCAGGGGGCACCGGGCGTGAAGTGGCCGCAGTTTACGCAGGAGCGCGAAGGCTACCTGGACCTGACGCTGCAAGGGGCGATTGCGGGTGAGCGGCTGGAGGATGCGGCGTGCCGGCTGGTACCGGTGGCCGCGAAGTAGTGCTGGTGCTCAATTGCCGCTCGAAGAGCCTGCAATGGTCTCTCCACTTCGCGGGACGATATGACCATCCGCGGCGGTTGAGATGACAGTCTCGTATGGACGCGAGATTTGTTCTACGCCAGGGTGCGCAACGGCGCGAGAAAGTTGACTGTAGCGACCATAACGACATGATCGTGCTGGTTGAAGGTGGTGGTGCGGGAGCGAACGATGCCGAAGGTAGGCCGGTTGCGCGAGAGGCGAGTCTCAAGGATTTCGGCCTCGGTGCGGAGAGAGTCTCCGGGGCGAACGGCTTCGTTCCAGCGCATCTCCTCGACGCCCGCGCCGATCATACCGCCGGCGACCTGGATGGACTGGACGCGCAGACGCATGACGATCGCGGCGGTGAGCCAGCCGGAGGCGGCTAGGCCCTTGAAGAACGAGCTCTCGCCGGCAGCCTCGTCAAGATGAAAGGGCTGCGGATCGTAGCGCTGGGCGAAGTCCTTGATCTCATCCGCGGTGACCTTGTAGGAGCCGATGGAGTTGAATTTGCGGCCTGGGTGAAAGTCTTCAAAGTAAAGCTCTGTGGTGGCGGGGCGATCGGTTGAATCCGTCATGAACTTTGAGACTACCGCCGGGTGGGGACGGTTGGCTAGAGCATTTCTCCTGATGCTGTACCGCTGTTCGATTGCAGGGAGGCGATTTTCCTCGAGAGAAAATGGCACGGGCTGATACGGCCCGGGGTACACCTTCAGGAGAAATGCGTCAGTGACCGTCGGGTAACCTTGGCGGAAAGGGCTCGCCGGGAAAACGGAGGCGGATGGCGGCGCGGGCGCGGTCGAGCAGATGCATGACGGCGCGGGAGTGGGCGTGCGAGACGATGGGGCTCTCGCGCAGGCCGTTGCGAAGGAGGTCGCAGAAGTGGGCGGTCTCGTAGTGGAGGCCGTCGCCGAGGACGGGGTGATTGAGTTCGAGCGGCGGTCCGGAGAGCGGGGTGATGGTGGCGCGGGAGGGATTCCACCAGGGCTTGTGGAGGATGGCGAAGCCGCGCTCTCCGGAGAGGGCGGCGGTGCCGGGCGAGGCGAGCGCTAGGCCGGCGTAGAGCTGGGAGAAGCCGCGCTCGTGGCGAGATTGGACGAGGGTGAAGGCGTCGACTTGTTCTGGGGTGTGCTCTGGGGCGTGTGATGGCGTGAAGGCGGAGCTGAGGGACTGGACTTCGGTGGCTGGGCCTAGCCAGTCGACAGCGAGGAAGGCCTGGTAGACGCCGATCGCCATCAGGGCTCCGCCGGCGAGCGGGGCGCTCCAGGAGGGGTGATCGGGCGGGGTGTGGGCGCTGGCGTTGCCGGCCTGCACGAAGGAGATGGGGCTTATGCTTCCCTTTCCTTTCGGACTGATCGGGTGCTCGCGCAGTGCGTGTCTAAGGGCTTGATAAACAGGCAGGAAGGGGGTCTTCATGGCTTCCATGAAGAGGAGGTTGCGCGCGATGGCGAGGGTGAGGAGGTCGTCGAGCTCGGGAAGGGAGCGGGTGACGGGTTTTTCGCAGAGGACGGGCAGACCGGCTGCGAGGGCGGCGCGGGCGAAGGCGTGGTGCGTATCGGGGAGAGTGGCGATGTAAACGGCATCGATGCCAGCCGAGAAGAGGGCTTCGGGGGTGGAGACGGCCTGGGCGCTGTGAGCGGAGGCGAGCGCCTGCGCGGCTTCGGGACGGCGGGCGTAGACGGCGGCGACGGAGGTATCGGGAACGTGCGTGAGATCGCGGGCGAAGCGGCCGGCGATGGCTCCGGCGCCGACGATGCCCCAGCGGATGGGCCGGGATTCTAACGAGAGGTTTGAGTATGTCATACGCGGTTTGGCGGCAGGGTACAGGGTGTATTAGGGTTCTGCTCTCTTACCGGAAAGAAGCTGCCTTGGCGCGAACGCAAGAAGCAGATCCCTACGGGATGACAACCAAGAGAGGGTACCGCCTTCGCTCGTTGCTCCTTCTTTTTACTCGTTGCTCCTCCACTTCAGATGACAGCGACGAGCAGGACGGTGATGTTGTCGTTCCCGCCGTGATGGTTGGCAGCTTCGATGAGAGCGGCGCAGGCACGGTCCAGCTCGGATTGCGCGGG
>CAXTRT010000130.1:0-3456 GCA_964246835.1 uncultured Acidobacteriaceae bacterium
GTCCCAGGCTCCCCCCCGCGCCGCCATCACGCACATCACCCTGCGCGGCGCGCGCGAGCACAACCTCAAGAACATCTCCGTCTCCATCCCCCGCAACACCCTCACCGTCGTCACTGGCCTCTCCGGCTCCGGCAAATCTTCGCTCGCCTTTGACACGATCTATGCTGAGGGTCAAAGACGCTACGTCGAGACCCTCTCCGCCTACGCCCGCCAGTTCCTCGATCAGATGGAACGCCCCGACGTCGACGCCATCGACGGCCTCTCCCCCGCCATCTCCATCGAGCAGAAGACCACCTCCCGCTCCCCCCGCTCCACTGTTGGCACCATCACCGAGATCTACGACTATCTCCGCCTGCTTTGGGCCTCCGTCGGCCAGCCCCACTGTCCCAACTGCCACCGCCCCATCACCCGCCAGTCCGCCGAGCAGATCGTCGAACGCATCGCGTCGCTAAATCCCGGCGAGCGCATCACCGTCATGGCCCCCATCGTCCGCGGCCGCAAAGGCGAGTTCCGCGAAGAGCTCGAAGCGCTCGATCAGCAGGGCTTCCGCGTCCGCATCGACGGCGAGATCACCGAGATCTCAGACGGCATGCGCCTCGAAAAGCGTAAGAACCACACCGTCGAAGCCATCGTCGATCGCATCATCCTCAAACCCTTGGCCGCCTCCGAGCCGGGTGCCCCGGGTCTCGATTCTGAGACCCGGGTTCCAGCCCCAAACGCCAACGCCGCCCTCGCCATGGCCAACGGCCTCGTCCTCATCGGCATCCAGGACCCCGGCACCCGTGAGCAGGTCGAGACCCTCTTCTCCTCCTCCATGGCCTGCCCCGACTGCGGCATCAACGTCCCCAAGCTCGAGCCCCGCTCCTTCTCCTTCAACTCCACCTATGGCGCCTGCCCCGAGTGCCACGGCCTCGGCTCCATCTACGACTTCGACCCCGCAAAGACCATCGCCGACTGGTCCAAGCCCCTGCTCGACGGAGCCATGGGCCCCGGCTCCGCCTCCTCCTACCTCCTTCGCCTCATCAAGCTCGCCGCCGACAAGTACAAGATCAACATCAAGGGCCCCTTCGGCGAACTCACCCGCGAGCAGCAGGAGCTCTTCCTCTACGGCCCCCCGCGCTCCGAGGCCGCCCGCACCGGCTTCCACGGCATCTTCGCCTATCTCCGCTCCAACCTCGAAGAGACAAAATCCGAGGGCTACCGCGAGTACATGATGCAGTACATGTCCGCGACTAAATGCCCCAAGTGCGACGGCAAGCGTCTCCGCCCGGAGTCCCTCGCCGTCACCATCCCCATCGCCGCCGCCACTAAAGCGGGTGCCCCACATCTCGCGTCTGAGATGTGGGATGGAGCGGCGACCGAACCCAACGGCAGCACCGACCTGTCCATCGCCGACTTCACCGCCCTCCCCCTCGACCGCGCCCTCCTCGGCGCCCGCTCCATGCACTTCACCGGCCGCGAGCACCTCATCGCCGATCGCCTCCAGCGCGAGATCATCGAGCGCCTCGAGTTCCTCAACGCCGTCGGCCTCACCTACCTCGCCCTCGACAGATCAGCAGCGACGTTATCAGGAGGAGAGGGCCAGCGCATCCGCCTCGCCACCCAGATCGGCTCCCGCCTCCGCGGCGTCCTCTACGTCCTCGACGAGCCCTCCATCGGCCTCCATCAGCGCGATAACCAGCGGCTCATCACCGCCCTCGAGCGCCTCCGCGACCTCGGCAACACGGTCCTCGTCGTCGAGCACGACGAAGACACCATGCGCAAGGCCGACTACCTCCTCGATCTCGGCCCCGGCGCCGGCAAAAACGGCGGCTTCCTCATCGCCGAAGGCACTCCCGCTGAAGTCATGGCGAACCCCGCCTCCGTCACCGGCCAGTACCTCTCAGGCGCCATCGACGTCATCAATCGGCCGCCCAACGCCCTTGGTGAGATCGGCCCCCGCCCGCTCACCGGTCAGTGGATCACCATCGAAGACGCCCGCTCGCACAACCTGCAGAGCGTCACCGCGCACTTCCCGCTCGGCGTCATGACCGTCGTCACCGGCGTCTCCGGCTCCGGCAAATCCTCGCTCGTCAACGACATCCTCTATCGCTCTCTCGCCAAAGAGCTCTACGGCTCGCGCGAAGATCCTGGCCAGCACGGCCGCGTCGTCGGCATCGATCAGCTCGACAAGGTCATCCAGATCGATCAATCGCCCATCGGCCGCACCCCCCGGTCGAACCCCGCCACCTACACCGGCGTTTTCACCGCCATCCGCGATCTCTTCGCCATGCTCCCCGACTCCCGCGAACGCGGCTACAAGCCCGGCCGCTTCTCCTTCAACGTCGCCGGCGGCCGCTGCGAGGCCTGCCAGGGCGAAGGCCAGCGCCGCATCGAGATGAACTTCCTCCCGGACGTCTACGTCCTCTGCGAAGTCTGTAACGGCCGCCGTTACAATACCGAAACCCTCGCCGTCAAGTTCAACGGCTTCTCCATCGCCGACCTCCTCGATCTCCCCATCGCCGACGCCGTCCCCATCCTCAAAGACATCCCCAACGTCCACATCCGGTTACAAACCCTCGTCGACGTCGGCCTCGGCTACATCCATCTCGGCCAATCCGCCACCACCCTCTCGGGCGGCGAGGCTCAGCGCATGAAGCTCGCCCGTGAGCTGTCGAAGAGACAGACGGGGCGGACCCTATATCTGCTCGACGAGCCCACCACCGGCCTCCACTTCGACGACGTCCGCAAGCTCCTCGAAGTCCTCCATCGCCTCACCGACCTCGGCAACTCCGTCGTCATCATCGAGCACAACCTGGACATCATCCGCAACGCCGACTACCTTCTCGACATCGGCCCCGAAGGCGGCGAAGGCGGCGGCCGCATCGTCGCTCACGGCACCCCCGAGCAGGTCGCCACCGTCGCCGAATCGCACACCGCCACCTTCCTCCGCGAGTACTACCGCACCCACCCGCAACCGTCTTCGACCCTCGCCCCTGGTGTCTCGTACGCCGGCCCCCAGCCCGCCTCCATCGCCGCCGCGGCCGACGCCGACCGCAAGCTCCGCGCCAGATTCGTCAAGCCGGAGAAGAAGACCGGCGTCCCCAAAGCCAACACCGTCAAACCCGCCGAAACCTCCCGCAAACCAAAGAAAGCTGCTACAAAAACTGCATCCGACTCTCCCAAAACCATGCCGAACGCCGCAGCAAAGAAAGCAACCAAAAAGGTCACACAATGAGCCCGGCCACGACCGCGCCCGAGCCCAAGCTGTTACAGAAGCCGTCATCTCGACCGAAGCCGCGCGGCTTCATCGCACGGCGCAGTGGAGAAGCCTGCCCTGAGCTTGTCGAAGAGACCCCCGTATTACGCTCTTGCCGTTGCATGTTCTTTTGTTGTCATCCCGTAGGGATCTGCCTCTCTACCGGAAACGTATGCCCCTCGGAAGAACTCGCCCTACCCCCGTCAACCCTCACCCTC
>CAXTRT010000131.1:0-3322 GCA_964246835.1 uncultured Acidobacteriaceae bacterium
CGCCTCAACCTCCCCCCACGCCTGACTGCCCTCCGCAACGTGCACTTTCCCGAGCCCGGCACCTCCATGCTCGACCTCATCGCGTCCACCACCCCCGCGCATCGCCGCCTCGTCTTTGAAGAGTTTTTCTTTCTCGAGCTCGGCCTAGAACTCAAGCGCCGCCGCCTGCGCGATCGACAAGGCACTGCCTTTGTTACAAATGATTCCGTCCGCCGCGCCCTCAAACAAGTCCTTCCCTTCCACCCCACCACCGCGCAGAAGCGAGTCCTCGGAGAGATCGCCGCCGACATGCGCAAGCCGCAGCCCATGCGCCGCCTTCTCCAGGGCGACGTCGGCTCGGGCAAGACCATCGTAGCCATCCAGTCCGCGCTCATCGCCATCGAAAACGGCTTCCAGGTCGCGCTCATGGCGCCCACCGAGATCCTCGCCACCCAGCACTATCTCGCCGCTCGCAAGCTCCTCGCCGAAGCCATCAGCCCCCGCACCGGAAAGCCCTACCGCGTCGCCCTCCTCACCGGCTCGCTCGACACCGCCACCAAGCGCGAGGCCCGCGGCCGCATCGCGCGCGGCACAGCCCAACTTGCCATCGGCACCCACGCCCTCATCGAAGACAAAGTGGACTTCCACAACCTCGGCCTCGTCATCATCGACGAACAGCACCGCTTCGGCGTCCAGCAGCGCTTCCGCCTTATGCGCAAACCCGATAGCGCCGCGATCGGTGAAAATACCCCGGCCCCCGGTGAGCCCGACACCCTCATTATGACCGCAACCCCCATCCCGCGCACCCTTGCCCTTACCCTCTACGGCGATCTTGATGCCTCGGTCATCGACGAACTCCCACCCGGCCGCACACCCATCACTACCCGCCGCACGTCGCACCAACGCATGAACGATGTCTGGACCTTCCTTCGCAAACAGGTCGCCGCCGGCCGCCAGGCCTACATCGTCTATCCCATCATCGAGGGTGCCAACGAAGATCAGGCCGAGCTCGACTTCGCCCACGACGACGAGCCCGAGACATCCACCATGAAACCCTCCAGAGCCGCACGCGAAGCGGGTGCCCCATCCATGACAGCTTCATCGTCATGGGTGAGTTCTTCCGCCAGCCACGCCCCCGACCCCATAGCCACGCGCCTCATCGCCGAAGTTAAAGGCCGCAACAGCAAACCTTCAGGCAAGCAGACAAAACAAGTTACAAATAAGAAATCCACCGCAAAACCAGCCCCCCTCTTTCCCAAACAGAAACTTCGCGCCGCCGCCGATATGTTCGACGAGCTCCGCCATGGCGCTCTCGCCGGCCTGCGCCTCGGCCTGCTCCACGGCCGCCTCTCTCCCTCAGAAAAAGAGATCACCATGCGCCAGTTCGCGCGCGGCGATCTTGACGTCCTCATCGCGACCACTGTCATCGAGGTCGGCGTCGACGTCCCCAACGCCACCCTCATGGTCATCGATCATGCCGAGCGCTTCGGCCTCTCGCAGCTCCATCAACTCCGCGGCCGCGTCGGCCGCGGTGCCAACCAGAGCTATTGCCTGCTCGTCACCGGCGAGCGCGTCTCCGAGTCTGCCGAGGCCCGCCTCAACGCCCTCGTCTCCACCACCGATGGCTTCGCTCTCGCCGAGTTCGACCTGCAGCAGCGCGGCCCCGGGGAGTTCTTCGGCACGCGCCAGGCAGGCGCCCCCGAGTTTCGCGTCGCCAATCTCCTCCGCGACCGACCTCTCCTCGAACTCGCCCGCACCGAATCCCAGGCCTTCGCCGTCGCGTCCGACCCCACCATCCCACGCCCCGAAATCGACGCCGTCTGGTCTCGCCTCCGCGAACAGTGGCAGCGCCGCTACGGCCTCGTCGAAGCCTGATCTACGTAAGCTCAACTCCAAACTGACATAGTCTTTGGTTGTCATTCTGAGCGCAGTTTTCTTTTGGTTGTCATTCTGAGCGCAGCGAAGAATCCCCGCATTCGTCTTTCCCGACGGAGCGAAGCGACGTACTCCTTTGCACTCGAGCTCCGCGCCTAACCCTCACGTCCAGTACAGAATCTTCGCTCCCACCAGCACCTCCGCAATCGTCCGCTCAAACCAACCCTTCATCTCTCCCATCGACTCCTTCGGGTACACATACTTGAACCCGCCGAATTTGTTCCGCTTCTCCGTCCGCGCCTCCTCGCGCAGATCAAGCGTCGTCTTCGGATACCAGCCCAGCAGCACCTCCTTTGAGCCCGGCGTGAACCGGTGCGTGATCAGCTCTACGGTCAAATCAAGGTCCGCGACATCTGTAACCGCTTCACGCACACTCTCAAACAGTGCCCGGTACTGCTCCCGCCATCCCTCCACTGGCATGATCGGCGCCACCGTCAGCCCCACCGGATACCCCACCCGTGCCATCGTTCCCATCGCTCGCAGACGCTGCGCCACACTCGCCGTGCCACCCTCAAAGTCGCGCGAGACCGCCGCCGCATTCACGCTGAAGCGCACCCGCGTCCGCCCATTGTGCGGCAGCTTCGCGAGGCCTCCCACGGCGTCAAACTTCGTCGTCCATCGCAGCTGCACCGGCGCCTCCCACTCGCCAAAGAACCGGATCGCCTCATCGAGCGCCCCCGTCAGGTGTTCGATCCCCAACGGATCCGTGTAGCACGACGCCTCAAACGTCGTCCCCTCGCTCGCCCGGGCTCGTGACTTCGACGTCACCTGCCCCGATCCCGCATAGCTTCGCAGACCCTCTAATATCTCCGGCAGATTCGCATACGCTCGCGTCACCGGCGGCCCGCTCAGCGACCCAGCCAGGTAGCAGTACTGGCAGTGCGCCGGGCACCCCTGCGCCACATGAAACTGCCAGTCTGCCGAGGGCGGAATCGGCTGCAGCCTGCGCGCCCCGGGCGGCGACACCACGATCGCCAATGTCGACTTCGCCAGCGCATAGCTCTTGCCCGGCGTCTCCGCGGTGAAGCCCGTCAGCCGGTTCACCGTCAGCTTCACCACCGCCGCCCCAAACGCCTCCGCCCGCTCTAGCATCCGCCGGCCATGCGGCAGCGCGAACGCATCCGGCGTGATCATCACCCGCCGCGGCCGCCACAACCGTCCCGCCACCAGCTCCCCGGCTTCAGCGCTCGGCGAGTGCTCCGCCGCCTCCGCCACCAACTCGCCCTCAAACCGGTCCGACATCTCCGCCAGCAGTGCATTTGACATACACACTAGGAGCGCCACCCGCGCCCCAACGATGCCCAGCCATCGCCAAGCCAATCAACCAGCAACGAACACCGGAGAACGTACAACGTACAACGAACAACCCGACTACCCCGCCACCGCCACCCGCATCCCCCCACTCACC
>CAXTRT010000132.1:0-3231 GCA_964246835.1 uncultured Acidobacteriaceae bacterium
GCTGCGCTCAGAATGACAAGACGAAAGGCGGGTGGTCGAACGATTGGCGATGGCAGGTTCAGGCGTTCCCGGTAGAGAAGCAGGTTCCTCCGCTGCGCTTCGCTTCGGTCGGAATGACACTACAAAAAAGAGAAGCGGGTTCCTCACTGCGCTTCGCTCCGGTCGGAATGACAACTACAAAAAAGAGAGCAGGTTCCGCCACTACGCTCCGCTTGGTCGGAATGACGCCAAGAGAGCGGATGCCTTGCAGGACGCGCTTACCTTTCGTTCCGGTGCCGGTCTATCAGGCAGACGTTTTTCTCACTCCGGAGTGAGGTAGGGCATGGCGGCAGAGGCGATGGGGCTCGATTCGGGCATGAGTGTCGGCGGGACGCTGTCGACGGGTTTTGGGGTAGCGCCGGTGCGGCGGCAGGCGGGGTTGTCCCGCGGCGGTGCGGTCGCGGCGGTCACGGCAGTAGAATCAAGGCCAGGGATGGCCAAGGCAGCGGCACAGACGGGGACGCGGGGACGGCTGACACCGGCGCAGATGGAGGCGCGTGCGCAGCAGCGGACCGAGGACGATGAGCTGATCCGCGAGGCGCAGCGAGGCCAGAGGTCTGCCTTCGACACGCTGGTACGGCGGTATGACCAGAGTGTGCTGCGGCTGGCGCTGCATCTGCTGGGCAACGAGCAGGATGCGCAGGACGTGCATCAGGAGGCGTTCCTGAAGTCGTATCGGCACCTCGGGAACTTTCGGTTTGAGTGCTCGTTTTACACGTGGCTCTACAGGATTGTGACGAATCTTTGCCTGGATCAGATGCGGCGGCGCAAGAGCCGGCGCGAGGATCCGGCGACGGCGATGGATGCGGCGGGTGACGAGATTGACCTGATGGCGAATGTGCGGGACGAGCGGTCGATGGCGGATCCGGCGAAGGAGCTGGACCGGCAGGTGCTGGCGCAGGGGATCGCGGCCGCGCTTGAGACGCTGACGCCACGCGAGCGGACGGTGTTTGAGCTGAAGCACTATCAGGGATTGAAGCTGCGGACGATCGGCGAGATGCTGAGCACGACCGAGGAGACGGCGAAGAATACGCTGTTCCGGGCGACGCGTAAGCTGAGGGCGAATCTAGCGGGGATGCGGACGTAGGAGTGCGGAGTCTGGAAATCTGGAGAAAGAAGAGCGAGGCAAGTTTGGTTTTCTGATGGCACTAGATCAATCCAAAGCGAAATTCGGGAATCTCTCCACTTCGCGTTGCTTCGGTCGAGATGACGGCCTTCTTTGATGGTTGCCAGCTTCGGGAGATTGAGTACAAGAGTTGCTGGAGAGTGGTTTAGAAGCACTTGGAGATGGGAGAGGTGGGCGGACGATCTGCCCTCTCATGCGGGACGAGGCGAACTTTTTGAGGCTGGTCGAGGTAGTGCGATGAAGTGCGAGATGGCGCAGGAACAGATCGTGATGTGGACGTATGGCGAGCTCGACGATGAGCTGGCGATTGGCCTCGAGCGGCATCTGGCGGAGTGTGCGGCGTGCCAGGAGGAGATGCTGGCGATGCGCGGGCTCGAGGATGGGCTGAGTTTGCTGCCGGTGGTGGAGCCCTCGCCGAACCTGGTGGCGCAGAGCCGGATGCAACTGGATGAGGCGCTCGACCATGAGAGCCCGCACGGATTTCTGACGCGGCTGCGAGCGAACGTCTTCCGGTGGACGGGATTTGTGCAGGGCGCGCCGGCACTGGCAGTGCTGCTGGTAGGCGTTGGATTTCTGAGTGGGGACTTTGCGTTGCGCTACCGGGTCGCGCACCAGCCACGGCCGATGACGGCGGTGACAGTGGCTAGCCCGACCGAGGGCGCGATCGCGAATGTGAGCGGGATTGTGCAGACACCGAACTCCGAGCTGGTGCAGGTGAAGTACAACCGTGTGGTGCCGGAGATGGTACAAGGATCGCTGGACGATCCGCAGATCCGCCAACTGCTGATGATGGGCATGCGCGAGGGGACGAATGAGGGCGTGCGGACGGACTCAGTGGCACTGCTGGCGGGCGAGTGCCGGCAGGGTCATACATGCGACCGGACCGAGGATGGCAAGGGAATACGGAGCGCGCTGATGGTGAGCCTGCGCTATGACAAGGATGCGGGCGTGCGGATGAAGGCGCTTGAGGGCCTGTCGCGCTATGTGGACAAGGACCAGCGGGTGCGGGATGCGGTGCTGGAGTCGCTGATGCATGACGCGAGTGCGTCGGTGCGGAAGCAGGCGATTGCGCTGCTGGTGCCGGTGCAGACGGACTCCAGCGTGCGGCAGGTGCTGCGGACGGTGTCGACGCAGGACGAGAACCCGTATATTCGCACGGCGAGCTATCAGGCTCTACAGGGCGCGGCCGATATTCAATAGGAGTTCCGGCCGGACTTGAATCAGGCCGGCAGAGGTTGAGGCAATGAGACGTCAGGTGTTGGTTGCGGTACTGGTGGTGTCGGTTGCGGCGGGCGCGGCGACGCGGGTGTGGGCCTCGCCCGGGAAGACGGGAGGCGGCAGAAGCGCCCAGGGCTATCTGGGTGTGGATGTGCGGGATCTGACGGACGACGAACTGAACACGCTGAAGATCAAGGACGTTCGCGGCGCGGAGATTACGCGGCTAGACCACGACGGGCCGGCGTGCAAGGCGGGCGTGCGCGAGCACGATGTAGTGCTGCAGATGGATGGGCGAGCGGTGGAAGGGCAGGAGCAGTTTCGGCGGATGCTGCACGACGCGCCGGCGGGCCGGGTGGTGGCGCTGGTGGTGCTGCGGGATGGTCAGCAGCAGACGTTGAAGGCGACGATGGCGAACCGCGAAGAGGTGGAGCGACAGGCGTGGGACCAGCACATCACGGTTGTGGATCCGGACGGAGCAGCGGTGGCGCCTGCGCCTGTTCCCGCGCCCGGCGGACATGTGCGGAGCGGGCTGGGATTTCTGCATGGCGGCTCGTCGACGGTAGAGCCGGGTGCGGGCAAGAGCCGCAGCTTTCTTGGAACGATGCTGGGGGTTCCGTATATCGGGGCTGTGGTCGAGCCGGTGGGGCCGCAGCTGGGGGAGTTTTTTGGCGTTCCGAGCGGGGTGGGGCTGCTGGTGAAGAGCGTGGATGCGAACTCGCCGGCGGCGGCGGCGGGGATGCGGGCGGGCGATGTGGTTCTCAAGGCGAACCAGATGACGATGACGACCGAGAACGACTGGACGAAGTCGGTGCATGAAAATAAGGGTCGGGCGATGCCGGTGCTGGTGC
>CAXTRT010000133.1:0-3162 GCA_964246835.1 uncultured Acidobacteriaceae bacterium
GTTAGGCACGCCGCCAGCGTTGATTCTGAGCCAGGATCAAACTCTCGTTTAATCTGGTGTGCTCGCGTCCAAGGACAGGGGTCCCGGACCGGCCGAGCGCCCGCAGCTGCTCGAAAGAGCTGCGGGTTATAACTAGTGAGAATGACTAAACCGAAGTTCGTCTTGTCTCACGACTGGCATGTTCAACTATGTTGTCAAAGATCCGAACTGAGTCCGCCTAAGCGGTCAGCTTTGGATCAAGGACTGCATCGAGCAAAGCTCAGATGTGTGTCCTCGAACTTGTACGCTTCTATGTCTGGGAGAATTTTTACTCATTCAAGGCCCTGATACAGCCTCACCAGCTCTTGCGCGAACTTTCCTAGAATATCGCTTTGTCACAGTTGTGTCAACTTCCCCCTCAAACAAACTCCCGGGTTTCACCAGAAACACAAAACGCTTGAGGCTAAGGACTCACCTACAAACCGTCGAAATACGTACTGTCTGCGATAGATACAAATACCTGGTACACCGAACTTCCTCGGTGCGGAGCACTTAGCTCCTGGCAGTGCAGTAACTTGGGCTTGGATACGGCAGGCTTCGCCTACGCCTACGCCGCGGTCAAACACTTGGACTGCGCTTCGACATCCTCGATACTCCAGGAGTCAAGCTCCAAACCGTTCCGCCGCCCGTTACCCACGCCTCGAACCCTGCTGCCGTCCGGCGCTTCACTGCGACTTCCTGAGAGTAGCAGTGAAGCAGGTTCGGCGCAACCCTGGAGCTGTGGATTCTGTGGAAAGTTCATATTGCCGCCAGCGAGCCACATTCGATAGCTTTGCTCCAAAGGCTTCTTTAGCCTGCAGCAGCCTTCAGCGTCCATCTCAATCCCCCCTAATCACAACTGACGCCCAATCTTTACCGCTGCTACTATCTTCCTGTTCTTTCTAAGCCCTCCCTGCTTGCAGAAAGGCAGTACTCCCTGGCCCCCCAAATACCGAACCTCGTCCCCCGCCCCTCACCGCAGGATCGCCTGCCGCCGCTGCTTCGAAACTTTTGCCTTTGCACCACCATCCTGACCATCTGCTCCTGGATCGTCGCCATCCTCGTCTGGGCAACCGGGCACACGGAACAAGGCGGCATGTGGGCGCACTATGACGATCGCTTCGCCGATCTCTCCCACTACGACCGCATCTTCCTCTCTCTCCATCAGGCCCGATTCTTCACCGGTGCCGAGCGCTTCGCCTACCCGGCCCCCGCCGCGCTGATCTACGACCTTCTTCTTCACCTCGGCCACCTGCGCCTGGCCGCCTTTCTCGCCTTCACTCTTCTGCTCGGCATCATTCCCGCCCTCCTCTTCGGCCGTGCGCTCCTCGCTCGCGGCTTGGCGAGATCCTCAACCGCCCTCTTCCTCACCGTGCTGCTCCTTACCTCCTGGCCGCTTCTCTTTCTCCTCGAACGCGGCAACATCGAGTGCGTCGTCGTCCTGTTCACCTTCCTCGGAGCCGCCGCCTTCTGGCAGCGCAAGCCTCTCCCCGCCGCCGTCCTCTGGGCGCTCGCCGCCTCCCTTAAGATCTACCCCCTCATCCTTCTCCTACTGCTGGTGCGCCGCCCCACCCGCCCCGCCGCTCTTCTCGGCCTTGCCACCTTCTCGTCCGCCCTCCTCCTCAGCTTCTGGTTCATCGGCCCCACAGTTCGCCTGGCCGCTCACGGCACCCTTCAAGGCATCGGCGGCTTCGTCACCAGCTACGCCATGCAGACCCGCGGCGACGAACTCCGCTTCGACCACTCCTATCTCGCCTTCTTCAAGGCGCCCCTCGCCATCCGCCACCTGCACATCAACCCCGACGTCAGTCCGCTCACCCACGTCTACCTCATCCTCTTCGGAGCCGGCGCAATCGCGGTCTATCTCCTCCGTGCACGCCATCTGCCCCGCCTCAATCAGTTCATCCTGCTCTCGATCGCCATGGTCTCCCTCCCGCCCGTCTCCTACGACTACACACTCCTGCACCTCTACCCAGCCTTCGCGCTCCTCACCTTGCTTGCCCTCGAGGCCCACCGCCGCGGCGCCGCACCCGCACTCCCCCTCGTACGCCTCTACGGGTGCTTCACCCTTCTCTTCGCATCGGAAAACTTCATCTACTGGCTAGGCCTGCGGCTCAGCGGACCCATCAAAGCCGCAGCCCTCTTCACCGCCACAATTGTGCTGCTCCGGCATCCCCTGGCCGACCGCTTCCCTCCGCCCCCAAGTAAAGCGCCGCAAACTCCCTAGAAGACGCCTCGCAAGGCGCTGCCCATCAAGCCTTCTTGCCAGTCTTAGAACCTGTTACATGACTCAAAGGATGCCGTCATCTCGACCGGAGTCGTGCCGTTCTATCGCACGACGCAGTGGAGAGATCCCCGTATTCCGCCTTTGCCGTTGCTTGTTTCTTTATAAAGAATGCCGCGGTACGACTTTCTAAACAACAGGTTCTTCGTCATCATCCTGTTTACGATCCCGCAGGGATCTCCTTGTACTTTGCTTACGATCCCGCAGGGATCTGTTTTCTTTGCAGTTGTTCCCACAAAGCCGTCACCAAACAATCCTTTACTGCGGCCGAAAGCTCCCCAGCATCGCGTCAAACACCGGCTTCAGCGCCCCAAACTCCCGCTCCGGCGCGACAAACACCATATAGCTTACATCCCCATCCGGCCGCGCCACCGTCACCAGCCAGTCCCGCTCCGGCAGCTGCGCGCCGCCATCGGCCACCGGTGAGCTCCCTCGCAGTACCACCGCCTGCGCTGGACGTCCCGCCACCTGCATCGTCGTCGCCGCTCCTGCCTGCGTTAGCCCCGAGCTCTGCCCCACAAACCCCTGCACCAGCGCCGCACTCGCCGTCGCCAGCGTTGCCGCGTCCACCGCCCCGTTGCCCTCCTGCTTGGCAATCCCCAGCACCGCCCCGTACGCCACGCCAAAGCTCCCCGCCGCATTCACCGGAGCCACCGTCACTGTTCCATCCGCATCATCCGCGCGCTTCCAGCTCGAAGGTGCCTGAATCGCATAGCGCGACGCCTGCACCGCCATCATCCGGTCGCTCAACCCCAGCTGCGCCCGGTTCAGCGGTGCGATCGTCTGCTGCGGCACCGCCGCCTGCCCACCGCCGCCCGCCTGCGCCGCCACCGGTGTACTCGCCACCACCGCCCCATTCC
>CAXTRT010000134.1:0-3026 GCA_964246835.1 uncultured Acidobacteriaceae bacterium
GGGTTGGAGGGCGGGGGGTTTGATGGTCATGAGGTGAGGGCCCCGGCTGTGGTGCTTACGAAGGTTTTGGTAGAGAAGCAGATTCCTACGGGATGACAACAAAAGAACAAGCAACGGCAGTGGTGGAGAGGCATTGTCGTCGGGGTCACAGGGCCATGTCCTCGGTGGCTCGGAGGTGGACCGCGGGGTCGAAGGCGTGGCCCTGGCAGAGGAGCTCGGCGGGGCCGGTAAGCTGCATTTCACTGCCGGGTGTGCGCCAGACAACCTGCTGGGGGCCACCTTCAGCAACGACGGTGAGGGTGCGGGCGGTGTCGCGCAATGCGATGGCGGCGGCAGCGGAGGCGCAGGTGCCGGTGCCGGAGGAGGCGGTAGGGCCGCAGCCGCGCTCGAAGATGCGGAAGGCGATGCGATCCGGAGCGAGTATCTGGACGAACTCGACGTTGGTGCCGTGGGGGAAGCGGGGATCGGTGGCGATGCGGGCACCGAGCTGCTGCCAGGGCAGACCGTGGTGCGAAAAGTCTTCTGTATCCGTAAATATTACAAAATGCGGGTTGCCGACGTTGACCATGGCACCGTCGATCTCGGTCGCGCCGTCGGGGAGATCGTTGAAGCTCAAAGAACGCTGCATTGCGCGCGGTGTGCCCATGCCGGTTTCGATCTGCCAGGTGTTGCCGGAGTTCGAGAGGACGCGGCAGTGGCGAGGGCCGCCGTGGGTGCCGAGGATGACCTCTGTGCGGTGCTCGGTGTGGGCAAGGAAGGCAGCGACGCAGCGGGTGCCGTTGCCGGAGAGCTCGGCCTCGGAGCCGTCGGCGTTGAAGAGGCGAAGGAAGAGCTCGCCCGAGCGATGGCGGCGGTCGATGAACTCGATGCCGTCAGCGCCGATGCCCGTAGTGCGGGCGCAGAAGCGTTGCGCGAGAGCGGCGTGGCGGCGGTTGGCAAGAGACTCGTCGAGGATGAGGAAGTCGTTGCCGTTAGCGTGAGCTTTGGTGAAGGGAATCATTCGCTGGATCCAGCCTACCGCGCCGGCAGGCCCTCCTGCAGCGGGATCGGTTTGGGATCGGGCGCGTGGGCGGATTTGTAGATGCGGGCACAGGACTGGCCGGTGGTGCAAAGGACGGAGAGCTCGGTAAGGTCTTCGGGGTGGGATCTGACGGCTGCGTCAACGGGGTCTTTGGCGATGGCGATAACGTAGTCGGCTTTGCTGCCGGGCGCGGCGAGAGCTGCCTGGAAGCTGTCGCGGTCGTTCTCGCTCAGCATGAGGTGGAGCGGTATGCCGGCCTGCTGGACGGCGCCGATGTGGTCATTCGTGGACATGAGGATGCGCGAGCCGGCGGGAAAGCTTTCGAGCTGGCGGGCGACGGAGCGCTCAAAGGCAACGCGGGTGATGGAGTTGACGATGCCCTCTTTGAGCACGAGCGGGGTCATGGCCATCATCACCACCGCGTTAACAGCCGCAAGGGCGAAGCAGATGGGCGGCATAAGACGGGCGGCAAGCGGGTGGGCGACGCGCAGGCGCTGCTCGGTCCAGGCGAGGGCGACGAAGGCGAAGAGAGCGATGGCGGGGAGCAGCTCCATGCCGTAGCGGGCGTTGTAGAAGGAGTGCGGGTAGAGCTGCGGGATGAAAATGGGGACCGAGCCCCAGGCGATGGAGTAGACGTAGAAGGGGAGGGGGAACCAGAGGAGGAGAGCGGCGGGGGAGAGTTTGCTCTGCATGGTGCGCCATGCGCCGATGAGGGCTAAGGGAAGGGTGAGGAAGCCGATCTCCCAGGCGGTGGTGTCGACCTGGGCGGTGCGGGTGTAGAAGAGGAGGGCCCAGGCGGGGTTGTGCCAGCCGCGGTAGTGTTTGGCGCCAGGGGGCGAGGTTTTGCGCTCGATGGCGGAGGCGGAGTAGGGGCCGCGGAGGAAGTCGAGGAAGTCGCCGTAGAAGTGCTGGTTGTAGGCGAACCAGCCGAGCGGCGCGGCGACCGTGACAACGGTGAAGAGGGCGAAGGCGGCGCGGAGATCGCGCGCGTACTGGCGATGGCGGAGGAGGGAGAGGGCGAGAACGCACCAGATGAGGGCAGCGAGGATCCAGCCGTCGTAGCGGGTGTAGACGGCGGCGACGATGAGCGGGGCGAGCCAGAAGAGGCGGGAGCGGACGCGCGCGAGGTGGGCGGTGCGGCCGGTGGGCGGGGCGAGGGCGGCTGCGTTGAGAGCGTCGAGACACTCGACGGTGAGAAGGACGAGCCAGAGGATGATGGCGAGGAAGAGGGGCTCGGTGAGGGCCGTAGTGGCCATGTAGAGGAGGTTGGGGTTGAGGGCGAAGAAGGCGGTGGAGGCGAGAGCCCATAGCGGCGGCATGAGGCGGCGGGCGAGGCGATAGAAGCCGACCACGGCGAGAAGGAAGGCGGCGAGCGAGGGCCAGGCGCCGGCCATGCCGTTTTGCCACCACTCCATGTTGGAGATGAAGGGGAGCATGAGGAGGTGCGGCAGGGGGAGCCAGACGCCGCCGAGCTGGGCCAGGCCGGGGTAGCGGGCGTCGAGGATGCGGCGGGCGATGCCGAGGTGGGCGACGGCGTCGCCGTAGAGGAGGAGGTAGCCCTTCTGCAGGCAGAGGATGAGGGTGAGACAGCAGAGCGCGAGGGCGGCCATGACGACGGGGAGGGTCTCTTCGCGGGAGGCGGGGCGGATGATGTCGTTGTCGGTGAGGGAGACGGGCTTGTTGCCGCGGCCTGAGGATGCAGGCACGCGCGTGGCGCCGCCGCCACGGGGCGACGGCGGGGTGTAGCGGCGGCTACTTCGTCGCGATGTCAAGGTGGGAGATCTCCTCGAAGAGGCGGAAACGCTGGTCGATCTCTTCGCGGGTGCAGGTTTCGATACGAGCGGTGCCGAACTTCTCGACGGCGAAGGAGCCCATGACGCCGCCGTAGAACATGGCGCGGCGGAAGACCTCGGGCGTGAGGGCGGGCTGGGAGGCGAGGTAGCCGTAGAAGCCACCGGCGAAGGAGTCTCCGGCACCGGTGGGATCGATGACCTCGGAGAGCGGG
>CAXTRT010000135.1:0-2979 GCA_964246835.1 uncultured Acidobacteriaceae bacterium
GTGTTTTACTCGTTCGGCGGGGCGATTGAGAAGAACCATCTGTTTGGGTTGGCGGGGACGCCGAGGTTTGGGCTGGCGTACCAGGCGGTGCGGCCGGGGCGGAGGTTTTTGCACGGGACGCGGCTGCGGGCGAACGCGGCGACGGGGGTGCAGGAGCCGTCGCTCGCACTGGAGTTTTCTTCGCTGTACCGGCAGCTGCGGGCCGCAGGGAATACGGCGGCGATTGCGCAGTACCGGGTGACACCGGCGGGGGCGTTGCGGTCACGGACGCTCGATGTTGGGGTGGATCAGAGCCTGGTCGGCGAGCGGCTGGTGCTGCGGGCGGGGTACTTTCATAATCAGTTTTCGCACCAGTTCGATTTTGTGGATGCGGGGACGCTGCAGTCGGTGTTCGGGGTGAATGCGACGGCGGCAGGGATTGATGGTGCGGAGCTGAACAGCCTGGCGTACCGGGCGCAGGGGCTGGAGACGGAGATCGACTACCAGCCGCGGGCGCGGCTCTCGATTCGCGGCGGGTATACCTATCTGGCGACGCTGGTGGAGCAGAGCTTTGCGAGCGATGCGGCGGCGGCTGTGGCAGGGACGCCGACGGAGAACCCGGAGCTGCCGGGGATTGCGATCGGGGCGACGTCGCCGCTGGTGGGCGGGAGGGTATTTCGGCGGCCGCCGCAGACGGGGTTCTTCGCGGCACAGTACACGGGCGAGCGATTTGGGCTGGCGATCAAGGGATCGGTGGCGAGCCGGGCGGATGACTCGACGTTTCTGGGGTTTCAGGATAGGAACGGCGGGAACGCACTGCTGCTGCCGAACCGGAATCTAGACTTTGGCTATACGAAGCTGGATTTGGGGCTGACGTATGCGCTGAATGGGCGGGTGACGGTGTTCGCGCAGACGGAGAATCTGCTGAACAACCAGCATATTGGGCCGCTGGGGTATCCGGGGCTGCGGCTGACGGTGAGGGGTGGGTTGAAGGTGCGGTTGGGCGGGGAATGAGAGGTTTGACCGTCGCGTTGCTCCCTTTGTAAGGCGAGAAGCAGGTTCCTCACTGCGCTCGGAATGGAAGAAAGAAAGGCAAGGTCAAGTGCGAAAAGCGGATCCTCCGCTGCGCGAAGGATGACAACAAAAGAGACAAAAGCAAGTGCGGGGATTCTTCGCTGCGCTCCAGAATGACAACAGAAAACTTTGGGGCATGGCACACCAAGCGGTGGCGGTTGGCTGGTTTTCTACTCTGTGGTGACGGCTTTTACGAGGTTGCGGGGGCGGTCGACGTCGAGGCCTCGCTGGAGGGACATGAAGTAGGCGAAGAGCTGCAGGGGCACGACTTCGAGTAGGGGGAGGAGGGCCTCGGGGACGCGTGGGGTGAAGACGACGTTGGCGGCGACGGCGGCGATCTCGGTGTCGCCTTCGGTGGCGATGACGAGGGCGTTGATGCGCTGCCGGGCGATGTCTTCGAGGAGCTGGAGGCTCTTGCGGTAGCGCAGCATGGAGGAGGGGTCGGCGTCGTCGCGGGTGGCGAGGACGACGATGGGGGCGCCTTCGCCGAGCAGGGCGTTGGGGCCGTGCTTGAGCTCGCCGGTGGGGTAGGCTTCGGCGTGGATGTAGGAGACCTCCTTGAGCTTGAGGGCGCCTTCGCGGGCGATGGGGTAGTGCAGGGCGCGGCCGAGAAAGAGGAAGGCCTCCGCAGTGGCGAAGCTGGGGACAATCTCGGACATGCGCTGCTCCCAGGCGGGGAGGCTGTCGGCGAGGATGGAAGGGATGGTGGAGAGCTGGCGCAGGTCTTCGGCGACCTCGGGGGCGGAGAGGCGGCCACGCTCGCGGCCGAGCAGAATGCTGAGGAGATGAAGGAGGACGAGCTGGGTGGTGAAGCTTTTGGTGGCGGCGATGGCGACTTCCTTGCCGGCGCGGGTGAGCAGGGTGGCATCGGCCTCGCGGGCCATGGTGGAGCCTTCGACGTTGGTGATGGAGATGGTGCGGGCGCCGCGGCTGGTGGCCTCGCGCAGAGCGAGGAGGGTGTCGGCGGTCTCGCCGGATTGGGAGAGGACGAGGACGGAGGGGGCCTGGAGAGTGTCGTAGCGGCGGTAGGGGTACTCGCTGGCGTACTCGACATCGACGGCGACGCCGGAGGTTTCTTCGATCATGATCTCGCCGGCGAGGCCGGCGTGGCGGCTGGTGCCGCTGGCGGCGACGATCAAGCGTTCGGATCCGCGAAGGACGCTGCTGACGCCGGCCCAGGCTTCGGTGTTGAGAGTGGCACCTGTGACATAGGCGGCGAGGGTGTCGGCGATGGCGCGCGGCTGCTCGTAGATCTCGGAGAGGGTGACGTGGGTGCGCGGTGCGCCGGCGACGGCTGCGGTCGATTCACTCATGACCTTATGATGGCATGGCCGTGCGGGCTTTCGGCATGCAGAATCAGGGGAGGAGGCGTGTGGTGACGCGGGGTGTGGCGATCAAGCAGATGACGGCGGCGCAGGCGACGGTGGGTGCGAGGCTGCGCCGGGCGGCGCGGGGATTGCGGCTGCCGTGGGCGATGCTCGAGGCGCTGCTGCTGGCGGCGAGCGCGGCGGTGACGGCGCTGTGGCTGGAGATTCCGGACCGCACGGTGGCGGAGACGACGGTGTCGTTCTCGGTGGCGATCGGCGGGGTGCTGGGCTTTCTGTGGGCGCAGAGCTACATGCTGCGACTGGTGCGGCGGCGCGGCGGCGAGCGGGTTGCGCTGTGGAGGGGGGCGCTGCTGCTGGCGGGGCTGGGCGTGCTTTATACGGTTGTAACGACGATCTTCGATGTGGGGGAGATGCGGGATGTGACGCGGGCAGCGTGGTGGTCACTGCAGCCGCGGGTGAGCGCGATGGTGAGCGCGGATGTGCTGCTGGTCCTGCAGGGTGCGCTGTGGTCGACGCTGCGAAGTGTGGTACTGGCGGCGCTGCTGCCGTTTGCGATGGAGGGGTCGGCGACAGGGATGCGGGGGCGGTGGATGCGGCG
>CAXTRT010000136.1:0-2662 GCA_964246835.1 uncultured Acidobacteriaceae bacterium
AGGCGGGTGGGTAGCGGACTATGTTGGTGCATGGTGTAAAACCCATGTGCACCCTCAATCAGATTGCTTAGAAGGCCACTGTCCGAGCAGTCGGCAAGGAACGTCACCAAACCAAGCTTGCGCACCATATTGATATGTGGTGCATACTGTGATTATGCGATTGACTGTGAATCTTGATCCAGATGTGTACAACTTCACATCTGCCTATGCTGGTGCTAGGGGAATCACGCTTTCGGCCGCGCTCGGTGAGCTGATCCGCCGCGCGGAGCGGGCACCCGAAGCGGGAAGCGATTCGCCCAGGCTGAAGAAAAGCTTGCATGGATACCTTGTGATCGCCGGAACGGGCGATGTACTTACTCCAGAGATGGTCAGGGAAGCTTCAGAGGATGAGCTTGTCTAAAGGTGCTTGCTACCTGCTCGATGTGAATGTATTCCTTGCGCTCGTATCTGAGGATCACAGTCACCATCAGCTTGTGACGGCGTGGTTCAACACTCCGGGCCTCCAGTGGGCCATATGCCCGTTTACGGAGGCCGGCTTTCTCCGCAACGTAACCGCGCCGCGTGCAGGCCAGATCACCATGAGCGAGGCCACAGCGGTTCTTGCACGACTGGCCCAGGAGCCGGGATACCACTACCTGCCGATTGCCGCTGACTGGCAGACCCTATGCAGCCCCTTCTTCACGCGGCTGTACGGGACCAAGCAGGTCACCGATGCATACCTCCTCGGCCTAGCCCTGCGAGAGGACCTGGTTCTGGTCACCATGGATAAGGCCATCAGCCATCTTGCCGGCGCCGAGCATCGCAAACACGTTTTGCTGTTGCGTGATCAGATTGAGGCCAAAGAATGAAACCCCGGTAAGGCAATGGGTGCAGGGTCAGGTTGGGGGTAGTCGTAGGACGATACTCGTGAACCTGCACGGACTCAGGACGAACGGCGAGTAGCCGCTAAGGTTTGAGTTTGGTGAAGATGCCGAGTTTAGTGATGTCGTTGAAGATGACGAAGGCGGCGAAGACGATGAGGCAGACGAAGGCGACCTGGTAGACGCGCTCCTTAATGGTCTGATCGACGTCGCGGCGGATGACGGACTCGATGATGAGGAAGAGGATCATGCCGCCGTCGAGGATGGGGATCGGCAGGAGATTGAAGATGCCGAGGTTGAGCGAGATGTAGGCCATGATGCCGATGATGGGCATCCAGCCGGGCATGCCGACGGCCTCATGTACCTGCTGGCCGATGCCGATGGGGCCGGAGACGGAGCGCATGGAGACCTGGCGGGTGAACATGCCGTGCAGGACCTCAAAGATGAGTGAGGCGTTCTTTTTGTTGAACTTGAGGGATTCGGCGAAGGCCTGGCCGAAGGGGAGCTGCTGGACTTTTACAGGCGGCGGGACGGCCTGGAAGCCGAGGCGGTAGTCCTTGGTGCCGTTGCCGATGTCGGCGAACTGCGGGGTGACGGTGAGGGGAAGGGTGGCGCCGGCGCGCTCGACGAGGAGGGCGGCGGGTTTGCCGGCCTGATCCTGCAGGTAGGTGAGGAGGGAGTCGACGGAGCGGAGATGGAGGCCGTCGATGGTGGCGATCTTGTCGCCGGGCTGGAGGCCGGCCCTGGCGGCGGGCATGTTGGGCTCAAGCGCTTTGACTGTTATGGGGACGGTCTGCATGCGCGGAACCAGGCCGAGTTTATCGAGCGAGAAGCTTTCGGCGTCGCCCTTGTTCTCGACGAAGATCTGGGTGTCGGTGCGGCGGCCGTCGTGCAGGAAGGAGAAGGGGACGGTGTGGTTGAGGTTGAGCAGGGATCGGACGCCGACCTGCTCCCAGGTGGGGTTTTCGATGGTGGCGTAGTGGACGATGGTGTCGCCGGGGTGGATGCCGGTGCGGACGGCGGCGGTGTTGGCGGCGATGTAGTCCGTAATGGCGGGGCCGGTGACGAACTCCTGGACTTCATTGTGGAGCATGTAGCCGACGGTCATGAGGGCGATGGCGAGGAGGAAGTTGGCGAAGGGGCCGGAGAGAGCGATGAGGACGCGCTGCCAGCGGGGGTGGGCGTTGAAGTCGCCGGGGTCGGTGGCGTGCTCGCCGGGGTTGTCGCCGGACATCTTGACGTAGCCGCCGAGGGGCAGGAGGCAGATGCGGTAGTCGGTGTCGCCGCGCTTGAAGCCGAGGAGGCGCTTGCCGAAGCCGATCGAGAAGACCTCGACGCGGATGCCGCAGAGCTTGGCGGTGATGAAGTGGCCGGTCTCGTGGACGAGGACCATGATGCCGAGGACGATGAGGAGTTCGAGGATGGTGGCCATGGGGCGGGGAGTTTAGACCTCTTGTGCGGCGTGAACGGCGGTACGGTGACGCGCGTCAGACGCGAGCGATGTGCTCGGCGGCGACGCGGCGGGCCTCGCGATCGGCCGCGAGCACCTCTGCGATAGACGCGGGCGAGGCGGCCGGGGTGAGGCCAAGAACCTTCTCTATTGTACGAGGGATGCCGAGGAACGGGATGCGACCTTTGAGGAAGGCGTCGACGGCGATCTCATCGGCTGCATTGAGGGCGATGCAGTGTGACGGGGTGGAAGCGGCCTCATAGGCGAGGCGCAGGCAGGGAAAGCGGTCGAGGTCGGGCGGGCTGAAGTCGAGGTGGGAGAGGGCGGCGAGGTCGAAGGCGAGGCCGGGGGC
>CAXTRT010000137.1:0-2621 GCA_964246835.1 uncultured Acidobacteriaceae bacterium
CCACCCCCACCTCCCCCAACCTCCGCAGATCCGTCAAACTCATCTGAACCCGGAGGACGATGACTCTCAGGCCCCTTCACGCTGCCCTAGCCGTATCCTCCCTGCCGTTCTCCCTTCTCCTGCAACGCCTCTCTACCCTCATCCGCTCGCGCTCTCGCCTTTCTTTCTTCCATTCCGACCCTGAGCTTGCCGAAGGGGAGGAACCTGCTTTTCGCCCCGCCACCCCGACTCCCGCCTGGCTTCTACTCCTGCTCTCGATAGCCGTCAACACAACCGCGACCGCCACCACTCCACCCCACAAGAAGCCTGCGATCCCTGCAGCGATCGCCAAACCCACACACCACGCCGCCGCGAAAGCAGCACACCCAACCAGATCGAGGACAGTCGTAGCCCGCACCACCAAATCCCGCTTCCAAACCCGCCACCTTGTCCACGTCGATCCCGTCTCCCGCCTCGACACCATCAGCAACATCGCCACCACCCTCTCCCGCGGCTCGTCTGCTATCTCGTACCCCTCTGCTCTAGCCCGCTTCTTCGCCACCCTCGCCGAACACCAGCAGGACCCCGCCACCTCCACCGTCCGCGTCCTCCAGTTCGGCGACTCCCACACCGCCGCCGACATGTTCACCGGCGAGGCCCGCCGCGTCCTCCAGCGCCAGTTCGGCAACGGCTCCGTTGGCTTCACCTATGCCGGCCACCCCTTCGCCGGCTACCGCATCCTCGGCTCCCAGCGCTCCCAGTCCGGTGGCTGGCAGACCCTCGGCACCCACTTCTCCGACCTCGGCGACACCCTCCTCGGCATGGACGGCGTCGCCATCACTGCCAGCCGGCCCGGCGAGTTCGTCACCCTCGACGCCCCCTGCACCTCGCTCCAGCTCGACTTCCTCAAGCAGCCAGGCGGCGGCGGCCTCAAGATCACCGACAACGGCACCGTCATCGCCGACCTCCCCACCGACGCCGCCAGCCCCACCCCCGGCACCTTCACGTACACCTGCCCTGAGAGTGAACTCCAGACCGCCGGCGAACCCGACCACCACTTCGTCGTCACCACCGAGTCGGACGCCCCCGTCCGCCTCTTCGGCCTCACCACCCTCGAGCCCGGCGCCACCTGGGAGTCCATCGGCATCAACGGCGCCGTCGCCCCCCTCATCCTGCGCTGGAACCAGGCCCTTTTCACCACCTATCTGCGCCAGACCGCCGCCTCCCTCGTCGTGCTCGCCTACGGCACCAACGAAGCCGCCGCCCGCTCCGACCCGGAAACCTACTCCGCCACCTTCGCCAGCATCGTCGACAAGATCCACGCCCAGTTGCCCAACGCCTCCGTCCTCGTCCTCGGCCCCACCGATCGTGCTCTCGCCACCCGCGCCGTCTCCGGTCGTAGCAGCCACCGCAGCCGCGGATACGCCCCCTTCTCCGGCACCGAGCCCATCCTCGCCGCCCAGCGCGCCGTCTGCCGCACCCACGACTGCGCCTTCTGGAACCAGCAGCAGCGCATGGGCGGCTTCGGCAGCATGCAACGCTGGGTCTACGCCGGCTGGGCCCAGCCCGACCACACCCACCTCACCGGCGAAGGCTACCGCGCCCTCGCCGACGCCCTCATGGCCGACCTCCTCTCAAGCTACGATAGCTTTCGCAAGACCCACGGCCTCACCGATGCCGACACGCCCAACCCCACCCCATCCACCCTCTCCTCCACTCCGGCCCAGCAACGTTAGCCCCTTTTTGCTTGTCATTCTGAGCGCAGCGAAGAATCCCGCACCTTGCTCGACGCGCCACAGTCCCATCGCAGTCAACCCACGAAAGGATCACCCCCCATGGACACCCGCCCCGGAATCCTCAAAGTCCTCCAAGCCGTCGCCGGCACTGACGTCAATCCCGGCCCCGACGAGAGCCTCTTCGGCTCCGGCCTCCTCGACTCCTTCGCCCTCCCCGACTTCGTCAGCGGCCTCGAAGCCGAGTTCGCCGTCACCGTCCCCGACTCCGACCTCTCCGCCCGCAAATTCGACACCATCGAAAAGGTAGAAACGTACCTCGAAGGTAAGGGCAAATAGCGGAGCACAACGTGGCGTAATCGTCACTCCAACTCTCTAAACTACAAGCAAGCACACACAAGCAGAGCGTCTCTACTTCTGCCACCATCCCTATGTGCCGTCATCTCGACCGAAGCGTAGCGAAGTGGAGAGACCCCCGTATGTTGCCTTTATCGTTGCCTGTTTTACCCAGACAACACCTCGTCTCTCATGCCCTTTCTAGCCCTTCTGTAACCTGATCCTCAACCGCACGAAAAAACAAGCAAGCGCAATTAGATGAATACTTTGCAAGGAAAGTACAGGGGCAGGGAAACCCCCTCTGACGACAACCAGAACAATCAGGACACCCATGCCCTTCCTCCACACCTTCGGCCACTCCCTCCCCGCCCGCATCGTCGCCAACGACGAGCTCGCGGCAGCCTGCAACGTCGATCCCGCCTGGATCGTCGACGTCTCCGGCATCCACGAACGCCGCTACGCCGCCGACAACGAGACCATAGCCACCCTCGCCACCCAGGCCGCGCAGCACTGCCTCGTCAACGCCACCCTCGCCGCCGCCGACCTCGGCATGCTCATCGTCTCCAGCGGATC
>CAXTRT010000138.1:0-2287 GCA_964246835.1 uncultured Acidobacteriaceae bacterium
ATCCTCGATCAGCCCCGGCCCGGTCGGCTCCCAACCAAGCGTCTTCCGCGTCCACTCGCTTGAAGCCGACAAATCTATTGCCGCAACTTGTCCCAAAAACTGCCCGAAGTGCTCAATGGAGTTTTCAGCCGCAATCGAAACCACCGGTACCTTCAGCTCTTCACCGATCGTCTCCGCGATAGCTCGCAGCGACACGCCTTCTTCCTGCACCGCGTGATATGTCGTCATGCCCGGGCCGGTCTTCTCAACCGACAGTCGATACAGGTGCTTCACATCCATCAGCGGAGCGGCAGCCCAGCGGCTCGTCCCGTCACCCACATACGCCGAAATACCCTTCTTGCGCGCTGTCTGCATCAACATCGTCACCAGGCCCTGCTTGCGCGTGTCATGGACCTGCGGCAGACGCACAATCGCTACATGCACCCCCTTGGCTGCCACCGCCTGCGCCGCCTGTTCTGGCCTGCGTGGAACTGTAGCCGATTCCGCAGGAGGATCGTTCTCCGTCCGCGCATGGCCCGGCGTGCCGCGCAGCAGCCCGGCCGTGACCACCAGCAGTTTGCCCGGCTCCAGCGCCGAACCCAGTGCTCCGATTGCTCTCATCTCATCCTCCGCATTCTGCGCAAACGTCGAAAAGTCATGGTTGAACGCGAGGTTGACCACAGCATCCATTCCCTTCGCGCCGCTGCGCAGGCTGTCGAGATCGGTCAGGTCGCCACGATGCACCTCGGCGCCCACAGCCTTCAACTGTTCCGCGCCATTGTCGCTTCGCGTGAGTCCGCGCACCCGATGTCCTGCCTTAATCAGCTCGTTCACCAAATCCGTTCCAGTAAATCCCGTTGCTCCGGTTACAAATATGTGCATGGTCCCTCCTACTGTTGATGGCGCGGCCTGCAGAGGCCGCGGCAAGGTTGACATCCGATCTGTTCCTTACGGGGGTAAATCTCTAAATCGATCAGGCGACAGGGGATGGTCACCGGTTGCACAAAGTCTGCATGCCGACAAAGAAAGCCGATCTCGTCGTCAGCCCGCAAGCTCCGCGCTGACGTGCATCTTTGAAGTAGCCAAAGAACTTCTCACTCGCTACGGAGCGGCTGCGAGCCTCGACGACATCGCACGCCGATCAGCCATAGGTAACGCACCCCATCGACATTTCTTAACAGAAGTTACCTGCAAGAATTGCCAATCCGCTCGTTACGAAATGGAACGTTTACGGGAGTTCTTGGATTGCGTTGACCCCTGTGCGCAACGGATTGAGCTCTTTCCATGCCTCAATCGGGTTCTGTTCACGCCATGCGCTTGCGTATTCCTTCATGGTCACAAAAGAAACATCTGCAGTTTCCCGCATATGATCTACCAACCGCTCCACCATACGAAGACGGCTGCCGCGTCCGATGCATTGTGGATGCATAGTTGCAATGAAAACTCCACCTGGGCATTCTTGGGCGGCAAAGTCGAAATCATCCCGCCACATTTCTTCGATCTGACTGGGTGGGACATGTCCCTCCAAGAGCCCCACTATCGTTTCGAACGCTACGAAATCATCAAGGGACCAATGACCGGGTAACTCTACAAGGTCAATCAATGAACCAAACTTGTAGGGCTCATCCTGCCCGACCACATCACCCTGCCGAGGGTAATAGGGTATGAAGTCGCTTCCGAGCAGGCTTGAGTCGTACTCGAAGCCATACTCCTTCAGCAGGCTTAGACTTTGAGCGCTGAAGTCCCAAGCAGGAGAACGGTACCCGACTGGGCGCACACCAGCCACTCGATGAAGAGCTTCAAGCCCCCTCTCCAAAATCTCGCGTTCACGCTCAGGACTTGCCTCCGCTGGGTTCTCGTGAACCCAGCCATGATGCCCTATCTCATGACCTTCGTCGTGGATACGCTTCACGAGATCCGGGAACGCGTAAGCAGTGTGACCGGGTATGTAAAACGATGCACGAAGATCTTTCCGCTTCAGGAAGTCCAGAACGCGAGGTGTGCCCAGCACTGTGAACTCACCTCGTGCCAAAGCGCTGGGATTTTTGGTTTTGATTGTGTTGATCCAGACGGACATCGCGTCCATGTCGAAGGTAAGACAAACAGATATCGCACTCATGTAAAGCTCCCTCTCCTCTTCAATCCACCTACGTGCATCTATCTGGAAGCATATAGGGCATGACTTTCATCGCTTACTGTCTCTGAGCGTACCCGGCGTGCAAATCCAATAAACGTATGCACTCAAAGGTGGCCTACCCACAAAAGGTAAGTAGTGGAAAATAAAGAGAAGAAGACTGTAGCCGGAACG
>CAXTRT010000139.1:0-2127 GCA_964246835.1 uncultured Acidobacteriaceae bacterium
GAGCCCTACAGCCATGATACACGCTGGTGTGGAGAGAATGATGGTCGAATGCAAGCGTTACACGGGCCGCAGCCGTACCAATATCGCTTGGCGCACCGGAAACCGCTAAGATATCTCCCGTCACCTCAGCGATAGGCTTACATAATCCCAGCAAAGCCCATGCAGCTCATTCTCAGTCATATTAAAATCCACCCTCTCCATGACATCACTGCGGATCTCTGGCTCCTCGTTTGATGTCGGAAAGCTACGCAACTCAAGCTGTCACGAGGACTTGCAGCAAAGACACTGTCAAGGCAACAGGTCTCAATATTTGGGTCAGTGGTGAACACAGTCATAACGGACCCGAGGTAGAGTAAGACAAGCAGTCCTTCATCAAGCCCAAACAGCATCATTGACAAGCCTTTAAGCATTATCGCAGTCCAAGGTCTCGGTGCCCATCCATACTACACATGGGTAAGGAGACAAATTTCTGTCGAGGAGGCGAAGCCTATACATCATCACCCATTCGATTTTTTACGAGGCCGCCAGAAGAACACCCAGGCTGACGGACTCCCCGATGTCGCTCAAACGGCATCCGACACTGCGGAAGTTATGTGGCTTCGAGATTCTTTGCCAGATCTAATTCCCAATGCTCGGATTGCGACATACAGTTACGAATCTGACTGGCGCAGACCGGACGTCAAAACAACTCTACGCAAATGTGGCATGCAGTTGCTCAACGTTCTTCATCAGCATCGGTCAAGCGAGAAAGTCGGTAGCATTGTTCCGGGCATTCTTTATTTATCATTACTAAGAATCAACATAGGAGGGTCGACGACCGTTGGTGTTTATTGGACATAGCCTTGGAGGGTTGGTCATCAAACAGGTCAGTGTGGTTTCGGCGCTATTCCTTTATGTACTAATCTCTCATAGGCGCTAGTGTTGGCCGACCATGGTAATGATTTCAGAGATATCCGATTGTCCACGGCTGGGATTATCTTTCTCGGAACACCGCATCAAGGCTGCGAGGCTGCAGTGTATGGTGTGTGGCTCGCTCAAGTAGTCGGACACGATAAGACGTTGCTCAAGTCTCTGAAAAGAAACAGCTCTGCTCTTGATGAAATTGCGCGGGACTTCGATGCGAGCCACAGTACTGCTGATATCGTTTGCTTTTATGAAGACGAAGACGGACCGTACGGACCGTGGCAGATTCAGGTGTGCTGACTCCTACTTGTACACTTGACGGAATATAAGAGCTTACGACACACACAGTTGGTTGATCACCAGTCGGCCTCTTTGCACGGGAAAAGAGCAATTTACCTCACTACCGATCATTCGGGGCTGAACAAATTTCGTGGCCCCGAAGATGAAAATTTCCTCTTGGTGCGGCCAGAGATTCAAAGAATGGTTCAGGCGGCGCCCCAAAGGATTAAGGAACGATATCATTGTACGGTTCATCTTCTCTATACTCGACTTTGTATTCTTCAAAGCTACTCTAACTTCTCATAAGCACACGCCAAAGGTATCGGAAAAGAGTCGTTTTGCGTAGACTTTAGCCTTCAGGGTATTCCTGTGGTGAAAATCTTCGTACCGCGGAACATGGAGATGACGCGATTAACCCAAGTTTTACTTCCTACCTCAACGGATCAGATACGTCGTAGAGTATTCATCGTTCATGGGCTTGGTGGGATTGGGAAGACTCAGCTCTCCGTTGAATTCACTCGAAAACATCAAAGGAGCTACAGCGCGGTCTTCTGGGTCGACGGCTCGACCAACGAGAGAATGAAGCGAAGCATCGCTGACCTCGCCGGCCGATTACCACAGCATCAGATTTCAGAAGGAAGCAGAAATTATTCACAAAGGGGAAGCACTAACATTGATGAAGTTGTTGAAGATGTGCTCAAATGGTTATCACAGCCATTAAACGATCAGTGGTTACTGATCTTTGACAACGTGGACCGAGAGTTTTCAATTCCATCTAGAGATCCGGAATCCCCCGACGTGAAAGAGTATTTTCCAACAGCAGATCAAGGATCTATCCTTATCACTTCTCGACTGATGAGTCTGTCTCAGCTGGGAACGGATCTGAAATTGGAGCCGGTCGACAAACTGCAAGGATCAAGTATCCTTGAGAACAGCCTCGGACGA
>CAXTRT010000140.1:0-2044 GCA_964246835.1 uncultured Acidobacteriaceae bacterium
CACCCACCCCACGGTCCACCGCCCCAGCCAAAGCCGTCTGAGGTCGTCTGCCGATCCACCAAATCCCGCTCCCGAAAGTGATACGCCACCTTCACGTCCGGCACCTGCCCCGGCTGCACCGGGTTTAGCCCCTTTGCCACGAGCGCGCTCGTCAGGTACTTGGGCACAAACTGCGTCCACAGCGGATCATCCGTGTTCTGCCCCGCCGGCATGATCTGAAACGTGCGAAAGTCCCCAAACGCTGCCTTCTCCCGCCAGTTCACCTTCACATCCTGCGCTCCGGCCATCGCCCCCGCACTCGCCAGAACCACCACCACCGCCGCTACTGCTGTCTCAAACCTTCGCATGCGCATCCCTCACATCCTTCCCTTAGTTAGACGCACCATCTCCAGCCTGCGATTCCGCACCACCAGCCCGCTCCACCACCACTCTCAGCCGCCGTTCCATCACGGCAATAGCTTCTTCGTTCGCATCCACCAGCACGAACTCGCGCCCATGCCGTGCCGCGGCCTCACCCGTCGTCCCGCTCCCGGCAAAGAAATCCAGCACAACCTCCCCCGGATTCGAGTGCACCTTCACGATCCGCTCCAGTATGCCCACAGGCTTCTGCGTCGGATACCCTGTCTTCTCCCTTCCCGTCGGGCTCACGATCGTGTGCCACCACACATCGGTCGGTGTCTTGCCCGCCACCGCCTTCTCCGGTCCGACCAGCTCGGGAGCCATGTACGCGATCCGGTCGCACGCCTCCAGATTGAACGTGTACCGCTCGGGATCCCGCGTGTACCAGAGAAGGTTGTCGTGCTTCGCCGGCCATCGCGTCCGCGCCCGCGCGCCGTAGTCGTACGCCCAGATGATCTCGTTCTGAAAGCACTCTCGCCCGAACACCTCGTCGAGCATCACCTTCGCGTAGTGCACCTCGCGGTAGTCGATATGCAGGAACAGGCTTCCCGTCTGCGCCAGCACTCTCCGCGCCTCCACCATCCGCGGCCGCAGAAAGCCGATGAAGTCGTCATAGTCATCCACGTATCCACTGCCGCCCGCACCCGCCTCGCCTTCGCTGATCCGCTCCGTCCGGTACCGCCTTCCGCCGAAGCCCATGCGGTCGCCCGCCTCGTCCCGCACTGTCCGCATACGCGCTCGCGTCTGCCGCCGTCCCGTATTGAAGGGCGGATCGACATAGATCAGCGCAACGCTGCCCGCCTCCATCCTCTGGAGCACCGGCAGGTTATCTCCCCACACAATCCGGTTCATGGCCGCTCGTATCCAGTCATACATTGCCTCATGCGTCATCCCCCGATCGTGTCTTTGGCCAGACTCGCCTGCCCGTGTACAGTTCTGCCAGACTCATCTTCTCAGCCCGTGCCTGCCCCCAACCTCATCCACGCCATGCTGACCGATATCGGTCGCTCCCGCAGTCATAACGAAGACGCCTGCGCCATCTCGCCCGAGATCTGCGCCTTCGTCGTCTGCGACGGCATGGGCGGAGCCGCCGCGGGCGAGGTCGCCAGCCGCCTCGCAGCCAGCACCTTTCTCACCCATCTCGGCGCTCCCTCTGCAGCGAACACCAAGCCCCAGACGCGCCTCCAGACTGCCATCCTTGCCGCCAACGCCGTCGTCCACAAGCGCTCCGTCGACACTCCCGAGCAGGCCGGCATGGGCACCACCCTCGTCGCCCTCCTCTACATTCCGCCGCCGCTCCGGGACCGCCGCTCCGCGCCTCGCACCCCCAAACCCCGCTTCGTCACCCCGCCCGATCTCTTCCTCGCCAACGTCGGCGACAGCCGCTGCTATCGCCTGCGCGCCGGCGCCCTCCAGCAGCTCTCGCACGACCACTCCTTCGTCGAAGAGCAGCTCAAGGCCGGCCAAATCACCGAGCAGGAGGCCGCCATCTCGCCCATGCGCAACTACATCACACGCGCCGTCGGCCCGCACACCCGTATCCAACCCGACACCGACAGCTACCGCACCAAACCCGGCGACATCTACCTCCTCTGCACCGACGGCCTCACCCGCGAGCTCGACGATGACGCGCTCTCCACTATCC